>CACZNH010000005.1 GCA_902782465.1 uncultured Bacteroidales bacterium | reverse complement strand
GAGAAACGCTTCTACCAAAAAATCCGTGATCTGTTCAAACTAAGCAGCGATTACGATAAAACAGACAAGGCAACACAGATGTTCTTTGCCGAGACGCAGAACAAATTACTCTATGCTGTCACTCATCAAACCGCCGCCGAATTGATTTGCGCCCGTGCTGATGCCGAGAAGCCCAATATGGGTCTGACCACATGGAAAGGTTCCATCGTACGCAAGGGCGATATCACCATTGCAAAAAACTATCTGCAAGATGCTGAAATCGACAGGCTGAACCGCCTCGTTGACATCTTCCTGACATCAGCCGAAATGCGCGTACAAGATAGACGAGACCTCACCCTTGACTACTGGCGTGACAACGTTGACAACCTTCTCGCCTTCCAGGGAATGGACGTTCTCCAAGACAAAGGCTCCGTCTCCAATGCCCAGATGGAGCATCACGTCCGTGAAGTCTACGCCGATTTCAACACCAAACGCAAGCAACTCGAAGCCCAGCAAGCCGACGCCGACGACCTAAAACTCCTCGAAGACATCGAAAAACGCCTTCTCAACCAATCAAATGACGAACATGAATAGATGGTAACGCCATGGAGCGCATGAACATGTCCGCCCGCGCCTACGACCGCATCCTCAAGGTTGCCCGCACCATCGCCGACCTCGAGGCCTGCGCCGACGTCCTCGACCACCACATCATGGAAGCCATCGCCTACCGCAACCTCGACCGCCCAAGCTATATGGGTAATAACGTGTAAGTTCTACTATCTTGGCGGAAGATGCCACAAAAAGGAGTATAATCTATTAATATAAAGAGTTTTAATTAATTATTCAGTTGTTAAGAATTGCTTAATAACTGCCACAGATAATTACATCAAGCCATCTTTATTCTTCTTTGACTTCGACAATGACAACTTGTAAATTGCAAATAACTATACCCCAAAGTCTCTACGCATAATGTCTCTAATCTCGTCATCATCTTTTATCTCCGACCCGTCTTCTATCCAATTTTCTGGCTTCTTCTGAATCTTGTATGCAGTTTTTAAATTATCCTCAAAGACGGGATAAAACAAGCTAATGAGATTCATAACATTGAAAACAAAGAACAGGATTGCTGCAATAGGGAATAATCTAATTACCCAATGCAGATTACCAATGGCTAACGCATCATAAATCAAAAATGTAGTTACCCAGATGCAGACCCATAGCGTTGAACAGATCATCACATAGCATGAGGAAAACCTCGACTTCTTTTTGCGTTCGGTGTAGTCCCACTCATAGAAAGTGGTTTTCTCCATTACTTTCTCAAGACATATTGCAGTAGCTATGCCAGCAAGAACAGCAACGACAAGAAATCTCCATGCGGGGAATTTAATCACATTCTCTCCTGCTAAGCAGGCAATGAGTATCAACACCCACACAACAAGGTTAACTCCTCTCGCGAACCCATTGTTAAGAATTGAATCCTCTTTGAAACTCAAAAAAGTCATAGTCTTATCAGTTAAACGATAGGGGTTGTCAATAATCAATCTTTTTTCCCATCTTCAACGATTTCGTAGATGAACATCAAGACCTGATCAAGATTAGAGTTGCCAACAATTCTGTTCTTAACACCTGTCTCTTTATAGGTCTTCAATGCTTCAATAATGGGAGTAATTGTAATTCTATCTTGAAAAGCGAACATTGAAGTTATATTATCATCACGAATCGCACTTAATAGATTTTTTGCTTGAAAATTCTTTTCTAAAATTTGAATCACAAATTCTGTTCTTTGCTGTTGATTGTCAATCTCTAAAATTTCAGACTTTTTGTCTTCAATTAAAGCTAATATTTTTTGTCTTAATTCCGTATTCATATTGATTCCTAATTTTATTTTGTACATTGGAAAGAAGAACTATTCTTTTGCTGTAAATCCCACCACTATCAATGGAGCGTAGTTCCTCTAAAGAACGACGGCAAATATAGTCTTTTATTTTGAATTTGGCAAGGGTTGTCAGTATCTTTGTGGTTGTGGATGGCTTTATGGTACATATTTTGGTCGTTTTTGGGGTTTTATGGCTGACTGTGAGGCTGTTGCAATGGTACCATTTCTTCCACTTGGATGAACTGCCTGAATTCAATCGCTCCGTTTTAGAGGTGATGCGTCAGCCGTTGGAGGACAGGATTATTTCGATTTCGAGGGCGAAATATTCGACCGAATATCCCGCCTCGTTTATGCTCGTGGCGAGCATGAATCCGTGCCCATGCGGGTACTATGGGCATCCCAAGAAGAAATGCGTCTGCAACGAGTACCAGCGCACCCAAGGTGGGCTCTATCAATTAACTTGAGTTGATTTTGACTTTATATCGAGCAGATGTGAAGTTAAGGATGAAGCAGCATAGATATCTATGTTGCAAGTCTTTAACGCAACAGATGCCGATAGAAAACAAAATCAGCCAAGCAATGATCTCACCTGCATTTAATTGATTGAGCCCACCGTAATATGAGCAAGATTTCGGGCCCGCTGCTCGACCGCATCGACCTGCAGATTGAGGTCCAACCCGTCGATTTTGACCAACTGTTGTGCAAGCCGAGAGCAATACCAAACTCGTTTGAGGATTGCCGAGGCGTAGCCAACAGAAGCCGTAGGCAAATGTCATCTAAGGCCCCAGGCGAACCCAGTGCCGCCATCCGCCAGCGCGTCATTGCCGCCAGGATGCTCCAGGAGCGCCGTTTCAAGGACGAACCCGGCATCCACTGCAACGCCCAGATGACCCCATCCCTGCTCCACAAATACGCCGAACCCAACGCCGCCGGATTAGAAAAGTTACGCGACGCCATGGAACGCATGAACATGTCTGCCCGCGCCTACGACCGCATCCTCAAAGTCGCACGCACCATCGCCGACCTCGAAGGCACCGCCGCCGTCCTCGACCACCACATCATGGAAGCCATTGCCTACCGCAACCTCGACCGCCCCACCTACCAGGGCAACAGCCTGTAGTTTTTTACCACCTGCAAGAGCAGATGCGATATTTGCATTGAGAGACAATTAATTAACACGCTTTCAGTTGTCAAATACTATTTGACAACTGAAATACATATTGGTTGTTTAGTAAAGCAGATTCATCTTAATGAGTTCTTGTTTGGTCGGGAACCGAAGCCAAAACCAATGTAACCAGTTACAGACTTCAGCACCATTTTTCTCCACTTGTGTCTTCACCTTTTTATCAATATAGTGTTGATTAATATCACGAATACCATCTAATCCACAATCATATGTGGTTTCTCTTATCGGAAATGGCCTATGGCAGATAGAAGCAAGGGCGAAATCTAATAGTGAGAGTATTTCAGAAGACTGGCTAGAGACTTTTACAAATTCAGCAACGTCTTTAGCATTCTCATCTCCGAATTTAGAAATTGCGTCTAAAAAAGCTTCTGCTGTCACTTTCTGTTGGTCCAAATTGTGTTCAACAAGGAAACGTATTACATCGTTATTGCTATTAAACCTGATATTTGTCATTTCTCATATAGTTATAAAATGGCTTTCAGTGAAAATGCCATATCAAAGCGGATCATTTGACCACTGTCAACATACGTTTGCCAAGCTTCTTCGTTATGGCTAATCTCAGAAATTTTTGTTGAGTTTTCTGATTTAAAACGCTGATAAATGGTCTCCAAAATATTGAGTTCGTCTTCGGTGAATTCAGCAAGGTCGGGAGAAAGGGTAGATGTAAGTTTCGTACCTTCAACACCAGAATCAAAATGGATAATCTCTGGCTGAATTTCGTCATAGAAACTATATATCCGATCCCAACGCATTGGTACAGGCCCATGCTGAATGGCTTTATAGGACAAACCACTCAACCCCTTACCCGTGGTTTTATAACTATAAAAATCAGTATAGAACAATAGTTTATTCATCATGGTATAAAATGCACCATCAAATTTTTCGATAAAGAACAAAATGATGTTCTTTAGTTTACTGATGGATTGCGTAGCATATCCATTAAAGATATCCCTGCGTATGCCATTGAAAATATAGTTCTTGATCAATAGTTCGTTTTTGTCTGCTTTAATCGCTCTAACCTTTTCGAGAATCTTTGCATAATCTTGTTCATCAAACTGGTTTTTCGCATTGATGACAAAATTCTCAAAAATCAGTGGATTCTGAATTGACATTAATATCTTTCCGTTTGTTTCGCTCGGCATGTCACCATTCTCATAAAGCCTATATTGATTATCGCCAAATCCCAAAATCTGAGACATCTTGGTAGCGGATAGGCCATAACGTTGACGAACATGCTTGATCTCGTCAGGAAATGGAATGCCATACTTTGAGCGGTATTGATTATAAACTTGGCCGATATTTACTTCGTCCAATGCTGTTGTGGTGAAACGCTCTTTGGTTTCATCACACTCATAGAATTGATGCACATATTGGAACTTTTCTTTGCGAAAAGTCAGTTCGGCTGATTCTTGGCGGAGTGTAGCGTGACCTCCAGTAAATGGACTTTGCATATCGTTGTTTATTTAAATGGATAATTCATTGGGTGTTCTGCAATGTGAAAAGAGATGCATATGGCACTTAAACCTTTGCCTAGGGTAATCTTAATATAGACTTCTTGCCCTTTTACATCTTTTCCGAAGACCCACATTTCCCCACATTGGTTAAGCGTATCAATTAATAGCCCTTCTGAATAATCTTTGACCTCAAGATTGACAATGACCGATTCACGATACTTTGGAGTAATTTCTAATTCAGCCAATGTTTGCAGATTTTTACCTCTATCGTCTCTGAATATGATTCCAAAGACCTTTATTTTCTCCTTGAATTGATTCAAGAATTGTTGGACTTCGTCTTTCGTTACCATTATATTACAATATTTTAATGCCGCAAAATTAAACTTATTAGTTGAAAAATCAAAATATTTTATTAATAATTTTATGATAAAGTTGTTTTAGTAAATATAAATATCTAGATTCCTTTTGCCATCTAAACTCGAACCCGCGGCCCTCAGCTTGGGAAGATGATGCCCTACCAATGGACGTACTATGCCATGAATTTGGATAAGCAGTAGGGTTTTTAAGTTATCTTGTATGAATAAGACAAAATGGTTATTATCAGTTATTTAGAAGGTTTATTGTGATAGACTATTGTTGTTTTATCTTGATAAAGCTGCAAATAGATGTAGATATATCTCCAACTGAGGTAATCTTGAAACAAATGCCACATTTGCATCAAAATCCCCCGCACCATCGCCTACCTCGAAAGGATTTCAAACAACTGATCAGTCTGATATTTCTGATGGCATCCGCGCACAGGGCACCGCCTACGTCCTCGACCACCACATCATGGAAGCCATCGGCTACCGCAACCTCGACCGCCCCACCTACCTGGGCACCAGCCTCTTGTAGGTTTTTCACACCTTGATAAAGAACCGTCCCTTTTTTCCTTAATAAGCCTATTGAATATGCAAATTTAGCCAATTTATTTGACTATTGTAATGGGTTGGCTTGTTTGGGGTTTTTGTGAAATGTGTAAACCGTGGGAGTTAATTATGGTCCCCCTAGATAATGGTCATTTGAAATAATCCTTGTATCTTTGCATTTGCTATCGGAAATGAGGAGCCTGCGATAAGTGAAAAGGGGTGGGCAGCCTCGTTAGCAGAAGCTATTAACGATTCTATAACTATGTGACTATGAAAACCATCATTAATACAAGCAACTTGAAGGGTGACATCTTCGGAGGTATCACGGCAGGCATCGTTGCCTTGCCATTGGCTTTGGCATTCGGTATCCAGGCGTTTGGCGGCATTGACCATCCTGCCGCTGCTTCGATGGGTGCGCTGGCCGGCCTTGTTGGTGCAACGATGTTGGGCTTTTTCGCCTCGCTCTTCGGCGGAACGCATTCCCAGATTAGTGGCCCTACCGGTCCGATGACCGTCATCACCGCCTCGCTGGTGAGCGCGTCTTGGGCATCGTCACAGGGCAATTTCTCGGCTGTGATTATCGCTATGGCGTTGGCCGGACTGTTCTGCGGCTTGTTCCAGATACTCTTCGGCATCATCCGCATCGGCAAGTACGTCAGGTATATCCCATATCCCGTCTTGTCGGGTTTCATGAGCGGCATCGGCGTCATCATCATCCTGCAGCAAATCTATCCGTTGATGGGCTTGAAATCGCCCGTCCTGGTGGTCGATATGCTTGCCCAACTGCCTGAAAATCTGGCTCATGGTGTGAATATTCCCGCCTTGCTGCTCGGTTTGGGCACGATTGCTGTCATCGTCCTGTTCCCACGACTGACAAAGAAGATTCCGTCCACGCTCGTGGCACTCATTGTCATGACCATCGTGTCGCTTTTTGCCAGCATCGACGCGGCCCTGACCATAGGGGAAATTCCTGCAGGACTGCCCATGCCCTTCTTTGCCAAAGAGGGCATCGACCTGAGCAGCATCGACTGGATGCTGACGTTGAAGCAAGCCGTGCTGCCGGGTCTCACGCTCGCCGGTTTGGGCTCTATTGATACGCTGCTCACCTCGGTTGTGGCCGACAACATCACCAAGACCAAGCACAATAGCAATCAGGAGCTGATAGGTCAAGGCATTGGTAACGCCATCGCCGCCCTCTTCTGCGGCATCGGCGGTGCAGGTGCTACCATGCGAACCGTTGTGAATGTGAAGGCTGGTGGACGCTCACAGCTCAGCGGAATGATTCATTCGCTGCTGCTGTTGGCCGTCCTGCTCGGCTTGGGCAGCGTTGTCAAGTATGTGCCCCTGTCGGTATTGGCTGGTATCCTCATCACCGTGGGCTGGGGCATCATCGATTTCCGTGGATTCAAGGACTTGAAAAACATCCCCAGAGCCGACGCCTTTGTGCTGATTGTGGTATTCCTCATGACCGTCTTCGTTGACCTGTTGACCGCAGTCGGCATCGGCATGGTCATCGCCTGCGTACTCTTCATGAAGCGTGCTGGCGACCACGCCGAGCAACAATTCAGCGGCGTGAGCTTGGAGGACTTCGATAAGAATAAGCCCTGGGAAGACGAGTCGGGACTCACCGAAAAGATGCGTCAGTCCATCTATGTGCAACGTCTCGAAGGTCCCATCTTCTTCGGTAGCATTACGGGCTTCCAGCGCGTGATGCACGATGTGCCCGACGACGTCAACACCGTCATTATCCGTATGAAGCGCGTGAGCTTCATGGACCAGTCTGGCGCCTATGCGATGGAAACCGCCATCAAAGACCTGCAGGCCAAGGGTATACGCGTACTGATGACCATCATCCAGCCGCAACCCAACTATATCATGCATAGCCTGGAGATTATTCCCGAGGTACTCCCCGAAGACCAGACCTTCGACACCTTCGAAGCCTGTGTCGAATACCTCAAGGAACACCAGTAAACGCCATCGCCTACGAAAGCAAAACAAACAACTGATTAGTCTGAGTTTTCTGATAGGCATCCGCCCACAAGTTGAGATGTCTTTAAGTAATAGAGCAGGGCTTGACCATGAGTCAAGCCCTGCTGGTATATTGGAATGTTGGTTTTCTTATTTGTAGAGGAAGCGTTTGATGGTGCGTTTCGGGGTTTTCTCGAAGGGCTCTGCCATCATTTCCACGGTTGCGATTTTGCTGTAGTTGGGGAGGGACTTGTTGGCCTCATTTCGGATGAGATTGGGGATTGAGGCCCTTGTGTCCTTGTCCATGTCCTCGGGCAGCTCGGAATATACCAGTGCGGTGATTTTGCCGTCGCGGTCCACGACAAGGCATTCCTCGACATACTGGCAGTTGGCCACAACCGCTTCGACCTCTTCGGGGTAGATGTTCTGGCCTGACGAATTCAGAATCATCGACTTGATGCGGCCACGGATAAAGATGTTGCCCTTCTCGTCAATCACGCCCAGGTCACCGGTACGGAACCATCCGTCCTCGGTAAAGGCGGCTTCGGTGGCTTCGGGGTTTTTGTAGTAGCCGATGGTCAGGTTGCTGCCCTTGGCCTGGATTTCGCCAGGGATGTGCCTGGGGTCTTCGGAGTCGATGCGCAGCTCGTGGACGGGCTTACCGCATGAACCAGGCACAAACTTCGTCCACCACTCATATCCCAGCAGCGGGCAGGCCTCGGTCATGCCGTAGCCGACGGTATAGGGCAGGTGCATCTTCTTGAAGCAGCTCTCGGCCTCGGGATTCAGGGCGGCACCGCCCATGATGAAGCAACGCACACCGCCGCCGAAGGATTCAATCAGCTTCTTGCGGGCGGTTTTATAGACCAGTTTGTTCACACCAGGGATGGTCAGCGCAAATTTGGCCTTCTCCAAGGCGGGCTTGATGGCGTTGGCATAGATTTTCTCCATCACCAGGGGCACGGTGACCACCATATAGGGCTTGATGTCGCGCATGGCCTTGAGCAGCGTCGTGGGTGACGGGGTCTTACCCAGGAAATACACGGTCACGCCATCCACGTTGGGGTGAATGAACTCGATGGCCAGGCCGTACATGTGCGCCAGAGGCAGCATCGACACGACAGTCTCGCCGGGCTTGTTCGGGAAATGGGAGTTGGCGAAATCGTCGGTATCGGACATGGCATTGTAGGTGAGCATCACGCCCTTGGGGTTGCCCGTGGTGCCCGATGTGTAATTAATGATGGCCAGGTCTTCCCCGTTGTCACCAGGGTAAGACACCTGTTCGGGATACATGCCGTGGGGATATTTTTCGGCAAATGCCTTCTTTCGGTTTTCCCAAGCTTCGGCCACGGCCTTGTCCTGATGCCACAGCAGGCTACCGTCCTTGACGTTGATGGCGGCCTTGAGGTTAGGCATATCTTCGGGTTTCTGCTTTGCCCAGATGTCGTCATCCACAAACAGCAACACGCTGTCGGAGTGGTTCGTCAAGGTCGATACCGTGTCGGGGTGGAAATCGGCCAGGAGTGGGACTGCCACACAGCCGTTGACATTGATGCCCCAGAAGGTCATTGCCCATCGGGCGCAGTTGCGTGCGCAGAGGGCGATTTTGTCGCCCTTGGTGATTCCCGTAGCATCAAAGAAGATGCGCATCTGCTCGATGTTCGTTGCCAGATTGGCATAGGTAAAGCTGTCGCCATTGTAGTCACACAGGGCGTTTTGCGTCCAATGATTGCGGACAGTGTCTTCCAAATTCTTCAGATAATGCCTCATAAGATTATAGTTTTATCAATGTATTTCAATTCAACTTATCCTCACAAAGGTACAACAAATCATTGAATTATGGCCAATTACTGATGAAAAACTTTGTTTTATCCATCTCTCTTAATGTTGTTGAGAATTAAAAAATGGCCGCTCCTGGGGTAAGGAACGGCCATTTTGAAATGGGGTTAATATGGGTTATGAACCGATGGCGACTTTAATGGTCTGGACGTGGCTGCCGCAGCGGCCCTGCACGATGTAGATGCCTCGTGACAGGTGTTGCAGACTGACGGCATCCTTGCCGACGGCAACCATCTGGCCATTGATATTATAGACAGTTATCGCGCCGGGATAGAGCGCCACCTTTCCGCGAATCTGCATCATCGGTGCGTCTTCAACCACCTTCTCGATAACGCTGGTGTTGACTTCGGTCACCTCATCAGCGGTGATGGTGAAGTAGTAGTCACGGTCGGCGACGATGTCATAGTCGGGCAACTGCAGGCCGTTGTTCCAGTTGTTGAAAATCAGGTGGTAGCTGCCACTGTTAGTATCCAGCAGGAAGACCTTGTAGTTGACGCCATTGACGATGGAGTCGCCCACACTGGCCTCGCCAGGCCATGCGCCGAAGAGTTCGCTGTCACCCCATGCATACAGGCCCAGGGCATCCCAGCCCGTCAGGTCGTTGACGAAGATGTAGTGCTCGGAAGCGGGAATCTTGGGCAGCTCGCCGCTGATGGCGAAGTCATCGATGGCCAGTGCCATGGCACCCTGTGCGGCGTCACCGCTGGCAACGCTGATGTTCCATGCCAGATACAGGTCGCAGCCGCGCGAGAGCTTGGTGCCGAGTACGGCATTGACGGGAACGGTCTCACCGGGAACGGTCTCATAGCCGATGGTCTCGGCATCGGGGGCGAAGTAGGTGTAGAAATCGTTTCCCGCGCTGGTCCAGTTGCGGCCGTCGATGGAGTAGTAGAGCTGCACGGCAAAGCCTGCGCTGTTGTTGCCCTTGCGGTACTTCTCGACGTTATAGGAAACGTTGACGTTCTCAATGTCCTTCTTGCCCGTGTTCAGCAGGTGGGCATAGACGTTGACGCAGCGGGTACCGCCAGCCACGCCAGTCGAGATGCCACCCAGGGCGCGGTCGTCACCGGTGTTGTCGCCGAAATTCCATGTGCCGTTCTTGGCATTGCTGGGCAGGCTCACGCCGCCGCTGTACATTGTCTGGTCATCGGCCTGGTCATAGCGTCCCACGGTGCGCGGGGCGGTCAGGATGCGGTCGATGCGCCATGCCTCGGGCAGTGTGGCAACAGCGTCTTCGCCCATCACGTCAAATGCCTCGCTGGCACTCAACGTGGTCTCGTTCAGTTCGATGGCGGGATAGGTCACCACCTCGGTCAGGGCGCTTGCTACCTTGATGTTGGCGCTTTGAGTGAAGTCGCCCGTCGTGGCGGTCACGGTAAACTCGCCATTGGTGCCGTTGCTGGTGAATACCTGGTTGACGTCAAGTTCGCCGCCGTCGCTCAGGGTCATCACAACGGGTTCGGGAGCCTCGATTTCCATGCCGAACTGGTCGCGCACGGTTACCTTATAGTGCACTTGGCCGGCGGTGTGGTCCACATAGTTGGTGAAACCGCCCAGGGCACGGCTGGCATAACCGCGCATGGCGGCTGCCTCATCGCTGCTCATGCCGTTGGGTGCCCAGGTGATGTCCATCGGGTCAACGCCGTAAATCAGGCCATATTCCATGGCAGCAGCCATATAGGTAGCCTTGAGGGTCGGGTGGCGGTCGTCGAGGAACCACGTCAGGGTTCCCTCGCTGCCCTCGCGTTCAAACACATCCTGATAGGCCACGCCCACGGGACACAGCGTCACGCCCAGGTCGAGCGCAACGTCCTGACAGTTCTTCACGAAGGTAGCGTTGAAGGCCGTGTAGTTCTCCCAGTCGCCGCTGTAGGCCCAGTTGATAGGCACGATGATGATAGCATTGGGGTTGGGGCAGTATTCGCGGATGTAGTCCACCCAGCGCTTCACGTTGGCACGGAAGGTCTCGATGTCGGTGCGGGGCAGCGAACTCTGCTCCTGCAGGATGATGTGGCTCCAGGCCTCGCTGCGCACGAGCATCTTGGCACCGGGGTTACCGTCCTCGGCCACACCGTCGCCCTCGTCCCAATGGGTCTTGAGCGACTTGCCCAGCAGGGTGTGCTTGGTCCAGTTGGCATCCTTGCCCATCGCCTCGGCAATGCCGTTGAACACGGCATCCTGGTCATTGTAATAGATGAGGCTGTTGTTCAGTGACAGCACTTTTACCTGCTCGGGCAGTTCGGGCACGAGCACGACGTCGGCAGGCTGCAGCGTCATCGTGGTGGGCGTGGAGGCAGCCAGAACAAGGCTGTATTCGCCCGTGGCGAGGTCAAAGGTCACGTCATAGGTACCCGGAGCGGTCGAAACCTTGCCCGTGGCGCCCTTGACGAGCGTGCCGGCAGTGTTGTTGCCCGTGAGGTCCTCTTCGGCACCCCACACGCCGCCCATGCCCAGGCGCTGGTAGATGCGCCAGTGGCTATAGCCGTCGCCCACGGCGGGCATGGTCACCTGTCCCTTGAATACCTTGTCGTGGTCCAGCGTCAGTTCGCCCGACTTGTCCATGTAGTTCCAGCCGTTGTTGTCGCCGATGACGTATACCGAGGTCAGACCCGTGTCGTCATCGTCGCTCTCGAGCAGCAGGGTTGCCTGGCCATCAACGATGGTGAGGACGATGCGCTTGCACACGTAGGTGTTGCCGCCGCACGAGATGTTGTCGTTGGTGCCCAGCACAAGGCTGTAAGGCTCTCCCATCTGGGCGCTGGTGCCGTTGCTGCCGTAGTTGCAGGCACTGCTCCAGCTAGCGTCGGCCACCTTGAAGGCACCGCTCAGCGTCTTGTCATAGAGCACATAGGTGCCGCTGCCCTCGTCACTGAACTCCCATTCGTTCACTGCGCCCCAGCTGTTCACCTCGCCGCGCAGGTAGATGCCCGAAGCGACAAACGGGGGGCGTGTCGGGTCCACATAGCCCGTGTAGCTCTCGGGGTCGGTGATTTCGGTCACCTCCTCCTTGGTTAGGCACAGGTAATGGTCACGGTCGGCAGTAATGCTGGTGATCAGGCTGTTGCCGGTGTTGTCGGTAAAGGTCAGCTCATGGCCGTTGCCGTCCATGTCGAGTGCCCACACCTTATAGGTCACGCCATTGACCACGGCGCTGCTGGCGGGCAATTCAGGCGTGGAGCCGTCCATTGCCAGATACAGGGCTGCCCACTTGGTCACGTCCTCGACGTAGATGTAGCAGGACTGGTCCTGAGAGGCAAAGGTGGCGTCGATGACCACATTGTCGATGGCAAGGCCCATCGCCTTGTTGGGGCTGGTGCCGCTGGCAACGCTGATGTTCCAGGCCAAATACAGGTCACTGCCTGCAGCCACGTCCACCTTGAGCTGCTTGCCCGTGATGGCGGTGGTGCTGATGGGCACGACTGCGGCACCGGCAGTGGCGGCATCGGGGGCAAAATAATTGTAGAAGTCCTCGCCCGCGCCGGTCCAGCTGATACCGTCGGTCGAGACATACAGCTGCACGGCAAAGCCGGCAGGATTGTCACCGTCGCGGTACTTCTCGATGTCATAGTCCAATGACAGTTTGGTGATGGCCTCGTCGCCGGCATTGTGCAGGCAGGTCATCACGTTGATGCAGCGTGTGCCGCCGTCAACGGTAGTCGACAGGCCGCCCACCGAGCAGTCGCTGGGCACCGAGCTCGAAGCGAAGTTCCAGGTACCATTCTTGGCATTGCTGGCAAGGCTCGTGCCGCCCGTGTACATCACCTGGGTCGCAGCACTGGCGAAACTGCCCACGGTGCGCGGGGCAGACATCTGGCGCTCGACGCGCCATCCCTGTGGCATGGTCAGCGTCGCCGCCTGGGCTTCGCTGTCCCACATGCTGTCAAAATCCTGGGTCACCTGCACCGCATCAGGCGTGAGTTGCAGCGCATTCTGTGCCCAAGCGTTGCCGCTACCGATGGCTAAAGCCAACAGCGCGGCACAACTGAATAGAAAAGTTGAGATTTTCGTCATAAGAGTAACTATTTAAAAATAAATGTGTTATTGTCCAATCACAAAGATAGCACAAGCCAAACGGAGTAGGAAAAAATCCCATTTTTCCTGGCAATCCTGAAGCGCTACCTATCTTCGCCGTCAGGCAAAGTTACCACAATGCCGTCACGCCTAAAACACCTCTATCGAAAAATCTAACTTTTTTAAAACGATAAAAATCAGAGAATCAGCGTAATATATCGCACTAACTCCCCTAAAAATCTAACCTCATTTCTAATACTTAGCGCTAAGAAATCGCGAAAATAGTGCGTCGAAGACGAACTTTAGTGCAAAAGTGAGGCAGCCTGGACGGGCTGCCTCACTTGCACTTTTATGTATCGCTGGTGACGACTGGGTATCAGTTAGTTGTTTAGCAGTTGGTCGATGAGGTCAGCCACGTCGGCGATGCCTATGTTGCCGTCTCCGTCCACGTCGGCGTTATCTACTACGAAAGAGCTGTCAGCATTGCCCAGCAGATAGTCGATGAGGTCGGCCACGTCGCTGATGCCCACCTTGCCGTCACCGTCCACGTCACCGGGAATACCCGGCACGGGACCATCGCCCATCTCCACAATATTTTCAAAGTAGGGATACCACATCTCAGACTCTTGATAAAGTGCCAGTGTGCCGGCAGGCACATGCAGCGTGCGTCCCGAGTAGTCCCCTTCATCCAGCATAAATATATCCCATGCCTCCCAACTTGTGGGGTCAGTGATATAACTATATACATCCATTAATTTGGGACAGTTATAAAACGCATAATCACCCAGGTAGGTCAATGTGCTGGGGAGGGTAACACTGGGCAACTCGATGTTGTTGGCAAATGTAGCATAATCGATGCTGGTAACACTCTCAGGAATTACAAGGTGATTGCTGATGGCACAGTCCCTGAATCCAGACTCACCGATATAGGTCACAGTGCTCGGGATGTTAATGCTGGAGAGTTCATAGCAGAACGAGAACGCACCAGGCCCTATATAGGTAAGTCCCTCAGGCAGAACGATATTGTCCAATACCCAACAATGATGGAAGGCTTGTTCTCCAATGTACGTCAAATTGCTCGGGATGTTGATGCTGGCTAATGAAAAATTGCAAGAGAATCCACCATACTCGATACTAGTGATGCTTTCCGGAAGTTCGATACCTGCTAATTTATCCATCCACCAATTGGCATAAGTCATAAAATCGGAATGAAATGCATTTCTTCCAACTGATGTGACGGTGTAACCACTGATTGAACTGGGAATATGGAGATAAACGTTGTATCCGCTGTTTCTCCAATAATCCTCGATGACGCCCGCGAGGGATACAGTGTTTGAAGACGTGATGTTGTAACCCACAGGACCACTCTCGATGTCGTAATGGTCATCAGCGTTGGCTGGCAACAGCAGTGCCAGCAGCAAAAGAGTTGCTAGAATGAATCTTTTCATAATCTTTTAGGTTTTTAATGTTAATAATAAAATATATGTTGAATCCTTGTTTTGTGCGGATGGAGGTGTCAATAGTTATAGGGGTAAATTTGGAGAAATGTTAGGATGATATATTGTAATTTTGGAGAGATGCAAAGATGGGGCAAATATTCATTTGCAAAGTTACGAACACGATGTTTTCGGGGACTCTAAATTTAGTAAAATCGACTCCCAAAAATATTTTTGAGAGTCGATTTATGGGATTTATACGAAAAACCGGTTTTTCAGCAGCGCAACCGCACCAATTTTTTATCGCCCTGCAGGCAAGAAATCAAACAAAACCTATTTTAGATTCAATGAATATAGTTGGATTAATTCTTTATGAGTGCGATTAAAATCTGGGGCGGGGTGTGGTTAGTTGTTGCTGCGCCAGTCGGTGGGGGTGGTACCGGTGAGGGCCTTGAAGATGCGGTAGAATGAGGATTCGCTGGAGAAGCCCGCCGCAGTCCACACTTCGGTCAGCTTGATGTCGGGCTGGCTGTTGAGCAGCTGCTGTGCCAGTGCTACGCGGTAGGTGTTGACCAGCTGCGGGAAGGTGCAGCCGCGCTGTGACCTGATGCAGTTGGAAACGGCAACGCGTGTCGTGCCAAGGGCATCGGCGACGTCGGTCACCTTCAAGTCGGGGTTCAAGTAGAGTTGCTGCTCTTCCATCAGCTGGCACATGCGGCGCATGAGTTGGGCATCCTCCTCACCTTCGCTGTTGTCTGTTATCACATGGTTTTCCTCTAGGGGCTTCACGGCAGGCGTTTCAAGTGTCGGATGCTTTTTCCGGCGACGAACGAGCAGCATGAGCCATGTTGCCAGGGCGGCGAGGACAAGGCCGATGAGCGTCCATGCCCACCAGGGCAAACCCGTCCTTGCTGCTTGGTCGTGCGGGCTGACGTGCAGCAGCCACGTTGCGGCCGTGGGCTTGAAGTTGTTCTCTGCCGGTATTCCGCCTGCCAGCATCAGGTCTCCGTCAGGCGTCATGACGGCCTTGCGGATGTCAAGCCCCTGGAGCACGTCGGTATAGCCAAACGTCAAATGTGCCGGAACTTGGGCATAGTCGATGGCTACGATATAGATGTGCCCTGTGTCTTGCGGCTTGTGGTATTGCAGCGTATCTGTTCCCAGCAGATAGGCCCGTCGGTGCTGCCTGTTGGCAAAGATTAAAGCCCCGTATGCAATCCCGCCCCAACGGTATGACATCGGGATGGGCGCATCGGTGGGCAGGAGAGAAAATTCGCCATTGGTGACTCGAGCAATCGCTGCCTGTCCCGCCTCGTTCTCGACCATCAGCAGATAGGAGTAGTCGCCTTTTGCCTCATCGCCGATAAAGGCAGCTGATGGCATGTGTTCATACTCGTTGAGCAGTCCCCACTCTTCAAGCAGGGGCTCACGGTAAGACTCGCCATGCAATCGGTCGATGACAGGGTAGGGCGTAAATGCCGCAGTAGAGTCCAGACTGGAGAAAATGATGGCATCATCCTTTGCCGTGCGCAGGATGTACGGGTTAGCGCGACCGCAACTGACACCCTTCATGGGATGAAAGCCGCCCTTGCCGTCATACATCTCGATGGCATCATCGTGGTGCCAGTTGCCAGTAATGAGGGCACCGCCGTCGTCCAGCGCCATGGCTGATGCCAGCGCCCGCTTGGTGTCAAGGCTGGAGAAGCCCTCGCAGGTGTGTGTCAGGGGGTCATAAAGTTCCACCTCAAAGCTTTGTCCGATGCCCAGGTTGCGCTCATGGCCGCCGCCAATAAGCACTTTGCCCGATGAGAGCTGCACAGCAAAGCCGTTGTCATGGGTAAACGCCGAGGGCACGATGTGCCACTTGCCGTCCTTGTAATACTCAATGGTGGCAGTAGGCACGTAATTGTTGGTATGGCCGCCAATGACCGTCGGCTCGCCGTTCACGCTAATCAACACATGTCCGGTACGGGGATTATTCAGGTCGGCCAACCGCTCGGCTTGGATTTTTACTGTGGGGCATTGCGCTGCAACGCTTCCGCCGGATTGTGCCGCCAGCGGAAACCATGCCATGAGGCTAAACAATAATATGAGAGCGGTAACTCTCACCCTGGATTCAAAAGTTGCAAATATGCTATTCAATAAAAAACCTCACGCCAGGCTTAACCTGTGGCTTGGCGTGAGGTGAGGATTCAATTCGCTGATGAATGATCAGTTCTTCTTGGCAGCGGCTTTGCAGTCATCACACTGCTGGTCGGCGGGCTTGGTGCAGGGCTTGCCGTCCTGGTGCATCTGCTTGATAGCACCCTTGTCGCACTGCTTCTTGCCTTCCTTGCATTCATGCTTCATGCCCTCGGCCTTGTCGCACTGCTTGCCTTCCTTGCACTCGTGCTTCATGCCCTCGGCCTTGTCGCACTTCTTGCCTTCCTTGCACTCATGCTTCATGCCCTCGGCCTTGTCACACTTCTTGCCCTCTTTGCACTCGTGCTTCATGCCTTCGGCCTTGTCACACTTCTTCATGCCTTCCTTGCACTCATGCTTCATGCCCTCGGCCTTGTCGCACTTCTTTCCCTCTTTGCACTCGTGCTTCTGGGCTGCAGCGGCCTTGGCCTTGCAGTCGTCGCACTGCTGGTCGGCGGGCTTGGTGCAGGGCTTACCGTCCTGGTGATCCTTGCACTCGTGTTTTTTCTCGATTACAACCTGCTGGGTTGCTTTCTTAGTGTTCTGGGCAGACATTGCGCCAACGGCAAAAACTGCTACCAAAAGAGTCATTAAGAATTTCTTCATTTTTCTTCTTGATTTTATAAGTTGATAACTTGATTTTGATGCGCAAAAGTAGCTATAAAAACCGATATAATAGACGTTTTTAGTTTTTTTTAGTTTAATATCGTCTTAAATTTTGATTATTGCATATAAATCGTGTACTTTTGCACGTTAACTATTAGATTTTAACCCGATAAGAAAAGAACAGTTATGTCAACCTATACTGTATCTGACCCGCGCAAGGTCACTACAAAGCGCATCGCCGACATGCGCAACGCAGGCGAGAAAATCGCGATGATTACCGCCTATGACTACACCATGGCCACGCTCGTGGACCAGGCCGGCATCGACATCATCCTGGTGGGCGACAGCGCCAGCAACGTCATGCAGGGCAATGCCACCACCATCCCCATCACCATCGACGACATGATTGTCTATGGCCGCACGGTGGTACGTGCCGTCAAGCGTGCGATGGTCATCGTGGACATGCCCTTCGGCACCTATCAGGGCGACCCCATCGAGGCGCAGCGCAATGCCGTGCGCATCATGCAGGAGACGGGCGCCGACGGCGTGAAGCTGGAGGGAGGCCGCGAGATGCGCTCCGCCATCGAGATGATTCTCAGGGCAGGTATTCCCGTGATGGGCCACCTGGGACTGACGCCGCAGTCAATCAACAAGTTCGGCACCTATGCCACCCGTGCCGAGGACGAGGCCGAGGCCACGCGCCTGCTTGCCGACGCCAAAGTGCTGGCCGAAATCGGTTGCTTCAGCATCGTGCTGGAGAAGATTCCCGCTACGCTGGCTGCCAAGGTCACCCAGAGCATCAATGTGCCCACCATCGGCATCGGCGGCGGCCCTGCCTGCAGCGGCCAGGTGCTCGTGCTGCACGACATGCTGGGGCTGAACCGCGAGTTCAAGCCCAAGTTCCTGAGGGTCTATAACAACCTGGGCGAGCAGATTATCGACAGCGTGGGCAACTATATCACCGACGTCAAGCGTGGTGACTTCCCGAACGAGAACGAGCAGTATTAATGCTCACGTCAGCTGTCGCCTGCGGATTGTGGCGACGTTGCTGATGATGGTGCTGGCTTGTGGAATGGCACAGGCCGGCAAACAATATCATGTTGATTCCCTGCTGCGGGTGCTGGATGCTGTCATCGACAGCAGTGCCGTCTATGACGCCCGCCTGCATCAGGACCTGGTGGGTTACAGGGTTGCCTATGACAACGCCGGGGATGATGAGACGCGTTTCCATCAGGCGCACACGCTATTCAAGACTTACCGTAAATATCGACTCGATTCGGCATTGTATTACGCCCGCCAGCGGGTACAGATTGCACAAAGGCTCAACATCCCCGACTCGTTGCTGGCGGCACGCCTTGACGAGGCCGATGCGCTGAAGTGCCTGGGCAGGCTCAATGACGCTCTGGCGGTTCTCGATGCCATGCCCCACAATGCCTACATCAGCAACAACTCACAATACTATTCGCTCTACCTCAGCATCCTGTTGTCGCTCTCGCAGATGACCACCGACGAGCAGGAAGTGTCGCGCTATCAATCCCTGCTGATGCACTACCGCGACACCATCAATCTCGTGAACAGCCGCGACACGTTGACGGTGTGTGTCAATACCTGTGCCATCAACAAGGGCCACGGACGCTTCAAGGAGGCGCTGCAAGGGCTGCTGCACTTCGGGGAGACCCATGCCGACATGGTGCGCAACTCGGCGATTTACTGGTATGAATTGGCAGACACTTACCGCCACCTGGGTGATCTGGAAAGCGCCAAGTACTGCTACACGATGTCGGCCATCATCGACAAGCAGGGCAGCAGCAAGACCTACACCTCGTTGCAGTCGCTGGCGTGGCTGCTCCATCAGGAAGGGGACACTGAACGCGCCTACCGTTATATCACCTGCTCGCTGGGCGATGTCATGTCCAGCAATGCCCGCAACAGGCTCGCCCTGGTGGGCGAGTACCTGCCCATCATCACTGCCGCCTACACCCACCACCAGCAGAATGTGGCCACGCGCCGCAACATCCTCATCGCCATCGGCACCCTTGCCCTTGCCATCCTTGCCGCATTGCTTTCGGTCATCTACCGCAGCAACAAGAGGATGAAGGCGATGCAGGCCCGATTGAGCGAGAGCAACGACAGCCTGCAGCGACTCAACGGGCAGCTGCGGCAGCAGGGCCGTGCGCTTGTCGAGAGCAACCGCATCAAGGAAGAATACATCGGCCAGCTGTTCAACCTGTGTTCCCAATACATCAGTGACACCGAGAACAACCGCACCAAGATGCTGGGACGCATCAAGATGGGCAAGGTCAAGGAGTTGCAGGAGCAACTGAGTACTTCGACGATGGCGCAGGACCTGAGCCGACTGTTCGACAGTTTTGACGCGATTTTCCTGCAGCTGTTCCCTGATTTCATAGAGCGCTTCAATTCGCTGTTACGCCCCGAAGAGCAGATAGAAATCAAGGGGAAGCACCTGCTAACACCCGAGCTGCGCATCTGTGCCCTCATCCGCCTGGGCATCAACGACAGCACCAAGATTGCCGGCTTCCTGCACTATTCTCCGCAAACGGTATACAACTACCGCATGAAGGTGCGCAACCGGTCCGACATTCCCAAGGACCAGTTCATTGCCCGCATCCAGAGCCTGTAACCCCCAGCAATAGAAAATAAAGGGCCTGCCATATCATTGGCAAGCCCTGTTGTTTTTAGGCTTAATAGCCAGGTTCAGTCGTTACTTGTTGAGGATGCGGCCCCAAACGTCGTAGGTCACATCACCGCGGATAATCAGCACGCGGCCGTCCTTCATGACTTTGCGGACACGGGGAGCATTCTCGTCGGCTTGCAGGTCGATGACACCCGTGGGGTTCTGCTCATCGCCACGCAGTTTGGCAGCACAAGCCTCAATCTCGCCCAACTCAAGGTAACCGCCCTCGACAAAGTGGGCAGCAACGGCTTGCTGCAGCGTGGGCAGCGGTGTGCCCACCTCGGGATACTCATACAGGGCCTTACCGCCGCTATAGCTGGTGTGGCTGGCGATGGCCTCCTCGAGCGTGGTAGCGGTATAAACCGACGGCACGGCATCGGGACCCGAAGGCAGAATCAGCGGGTCAAAGCCCGTGAGCAGGTAGAAGGCGTGACGCAGCTGGTTGGAGTGGCGGTACTCCGAAATCTGCAGGTCGCTGGTGCGGTTGTAGTCGGCTGCAATATCATCCCATGCGGCACCGCACATCGCGGCAAGGACTCCCGAGAAGACACCCGTGCGGTCGGCGCCCAGGTGGCAGTGGATCTGGAAGGGTACGGGATGGTCCTCATCGTTGATGAAGCGCACAATCTCCTGAATCCACTCGGCAAAGCGGCTCTGGTCGGTGTAGTACAGCGCATGGTCATAGGACGGCGTGTGGCCGTTCTGCCTGCCCACGTAGAGCACACGCTGGTTGGCGATAATCTCGCGGTAGTAGTCCGGGATGCGGGTCGTGTAGGTCGTGCCACCTACGGTGTAGGTTGCATTGCCGTCCTCCGACTCCAGATTGCCCGACAGCGCGATGTCGCAGTTGATGCCGGCCTCGGTAGCCAGGTTGGCTACCCACTCGAGGCGTGCACGCTCGGTATCATACTCTGATCGTGACGAGTGGTAGGGATGGTAGGAACGGAACAGGTGAGCCGTGCCGGGAACAAGGCGGAAGTTGGAGATGCGCTCCTGGTCCATGCGGTCGGTCAGGTCGAAGTCGTCGAGCGGACGGATGTACAGGGCGGTTGCCTTGCGCTCTGCCAGGTCCTCAACATCATCGTCGTTGAAGGCGACAATCTGCTTCCAGCCGTTGGAGCAGAAGGTCATGTAGTCCTCGCAGCCCTCGGCCAGCGTGGGCCATGACTGGGTAACGTAAGAATTGCCGTTGACGTGATAGACGTTGAACAGGTACTCGGGCTGGCCACCATTGCCCGTGCGTTCGATGGCACTGTAGGGCAGGGTGAGGAAGAAGCAGCCGTCAGCGCTGAAGCCCGTCATCTGGTAGTCGGGGTCAGTCTTCGACCAGTTGGAGATGGAGCCATAGACGTAGAGCTTCTTCAGGTTCAGCGGCGAGATGACGAAGCGCGTGCGTGCCGTCGAGAAGATGAAGGTAATCTGATGCAAGTCGTCATTCAGGCGATAGCAGTTGTTCTTCTCGGTGGTGGTGAACAGTTCGCCGTAGTCGCCCTCCAGCGCGGTAAGGGTCAGCGGGCAGCCGTTGTCTGCGGCACCCAGGGTGATCTGCCAGCCGTCATGAACGCCCGACTGCCAACCCTCGGTGTAAACGGCCGAGTAGTGGTTGGCATTGCTGATGTTCGACGTTCCCCATTCGCCGCTGGTGAAGTGGCTGTTGCCCACCACGGCGGCATAGGTGATGTCTTCCTTGACGTAAGGAACGGGGCAGGTGAGACGGCCTTGCTCGTCGGGCAGGAAGTGTACGCACAGCGACTCGCTGTCGTTACCCACTACCAGATAGAAGTTCTCATCGTCCCAGCCGGCGACACTGTTGTCAAGGTATACGCGTCCGCCCACGAGCGAGAAGGGCTTGGTGGGGTCGGGCTCGACGTTGACCTCTTCCTGCGGTGCTGCCTTGGTCAGGCGGATGCTGATGGCCTTGGTGGCAGGGTCAAAGACGAATTCTGCCGAGTCACCCACAACGGGATTGTCAATCAGCGTGATGTCGGCCAGCGGTACCCATACCGAATTGAAGCCAGTGGCGTTATCGGCATAGTTGCAGCCGGTGCCGCCGTAGATGTCCTGACGGATATACAGTGTCGAGTCAGCGTTGGGATAGAGCTCTCGCCACTCCCACGAAGCATCCAGACCGTCGCCCCAGCCGTGCTTGAAGTACCAGTGCTGCACGGGGTCGGGTTCGTATTCCTTGGTCAGGCGGATGGTGATGGCGCCCGTAGCGGGATAGAAGGTGAATTCGCACGAGTCGCCGATGGCAGGGGTGCCGATGACCTCAATATTCTCCAGAGGCACCCATGACGAGCCGCTGCCATTGATGTTGTCGGCATAGTTGCAGCCGCTGCCGCCAAAGATGTCCATCCTCGAGTAGGCACTGGCATCCTCGTTGGCAAAGACTTCGCGCCACTCCCATGAGCCGCCGGCCCACGGGTGCTTCAGGAACCACCGCTTGGTGGGTGTCGGCGGGGTGTCGCCACCGTCAAAGTCGGGATTGGGTTTCAGGCGGATGGCGTAGGTGTACCACGAGCCGCTGGAAACCATGGCCATCATGGTCTCCTCGCTGCCGCTATACACCACGTAGCCGTAGGAGGGGTTGGAGCCTGTTGCCAGGTCCACGTCGCCCCACGACACGCCGTTGTAGCCGCCGCTCTTGAAAGTAAGCGTCCTGGCCGATGACGATGAGGTGGAATTGCCCCACACCTCGATGGTGTCACCGGGTTGGGCGGTGAAGTACACCCAACGGTAGGCACTGCTCGACTTGCCGTTGATTTTCAGGCGCTGCGTGAAGGTCAGCATCTCAGTGCCGTCGGCCGAGGTCCACGAACGCTCCGAGCAGCTCTGGAAAATGGGCACACGGTCAATCGACGAACCGTCGGTGACAAGAGTCAGTCCGTACATCGTCGTGGTTTCCCACAACGTGTCGTTAGGGAACATGTCGGTGTCGCTGAAGTTCCAGAAGGTCTGGGCCGACACCGTAGCGGGCACTGCCAGCACCAAGGCCAGCAACATCCACAAGAATGGGAAGTGTTTTGTTTGTTTCATAATAATGTATTGATATTAGTAGGATGAATAAAAATGGTGTTGTGGTCACAAAAATATAAAATATTTCGTCCTAAAAACAACGATGGAAGAATATAGTAAACACTCCAAAACGTTAATATCCTGTCTGCCAGCAAATTTTATGCGACAGACATCAATTTCAAAGTAAACAAAATATTAACCCCAAGACAACGGTTTTATCGAACGAACCCACCCCCGACTATTGTTTATGTTGTTAAAGTAGTATTAGTTTTTGTTGTGGGGTGGATAGCTTAGTTTTTCTTGTCTTTCTTGTCGTTTAAATAATTAAGCGCGGATGCTTTTCAGAAATATCAGACTTTTCAGTTGTTTTGAAAAGTTGTTGGCTTGTGGAGGGTGGTGCGGAAGAAGTGGATGATGAGGGGGATGGCGAGGAGGAAGGAGAGGACGTCGCAGACGGCCTGGCAGATTTCGACGCCAAAGAGGCCCAGCAGGCGGGGCAGCAGGAGAATCAGAGGGATGAAGAAGATGCCGTTGCGGGCGGCGGCAAGGATGTTGGCGCTCAGGCTCTGGCCGCTGGTCTGCAGGGTCATGTTGCACACAGTGATGACAGCGGCCATGGGCAGGGTGATGAGTTGCCAGCGCAAGGCCACAGAACCGACGGCGACGACTGCGGGGTCGTCACGCAACAGATGGACGAGCTGCTCGGCAAACACATAGGCGGGGCCGCACATCACCACAAGCACTGCCATATCGAGCAGGATGGTGAAATAGAAGCCCCTGCGCAGGCGTTTGTACAGGCCAGCGCCGTAGTTGAAGCCGCAGAAGGGCTGATAACCTTGTCCGATGCCGATGATGATGGCAAAGATGATGAACGCGATTCTCGAGACAATGGACATGCCGGCAATCGCTGCGTCGCCATACACGCCCGCTGCCACATTGAGCATTAGCGTGGCGACGCTGGCCAGCGCCTGACGCGTGAGCGACGGTGTACCGCCCTTGAGGATTTCCTGTTGGAAATGCCACTTGCGGGACGCCTGCTTGAGTTCGATGGGAATGTTCTCGCCACGGCGCGACATCACCCACAGGACGATGAAGCCGAACAGCTGGCTCAGCACGGTGCCGATGGCGGTGCCCAGGATGCCCAGGCCGAAGGTGAACATGAACAGCGGCACAAGCAGCACATTGAGCACGGCACCCGAAATCATACCGTACATCGCTTGGGTGGCGTTGCCCTGGAAACGCATCTGGTTGTTGATGACCATCGAGGCGGTCATCAGCGGTGCGCCCAGCAGGATGACACCCATAAACTGCATGGTGTAGGGCAGAATGGTGGGGGTGGAGCCCAGTGCGATGGACAGCGGCTTGAGGAAAATCAGGCCCACAATAGTGATGAGCAAGCCATAGATGATGCTGCCGACAAACGAGGTGGCAGCCATCTGGCGTGCCTCGTCAAGGCGCTTGGCGCCCAGGTGTCGTGACATATAGGTGCCTGAACCCTGGCCGAAAAGGAAACCGATGGACTGGATAATCGCCATCATGGGGAATACCACGCCCACGGCTGCCGTTGCCTGCGTGTTGATGAGCCCCACAAAATAGGTATCCACCAGGTTGTAGATGCTCGTGACAAGCATACTGATGACCGTGGGCACCGCCATCGCCGGAATGACGTGGCGGATGGGGGCGGTGGTCAGGAACGTATGGTTGTCTCGCTTGCGCATCTATTAAGGCTTTAGGCTTTAGGTGTTAGGCTTTAGGGTGGGAGTTTCAGTGGGGATGGGCTCGATGAGGTCACGGTAGAGCTTGAGCGAGTCGCTGGGCATCTTGTCGCTGCCTAGGACGGTCGGCATCAGATCAAGTGTGAGCTCATAGGGCTTATTCTTCATCATGTGCATGGTCCCGAAGGTTTCCATGTCGGGATTGATGGCATACAGCAGATTGAGGGCGACACTCACGACAAAGGCATACTTGAACATGAACAGCAGCGAGCCGCCCAACTTGTCGATAAAGCCCAGTTTGGCTGCCTTCAGCGTCCCCTTGAAAACGCGCAGCACCAATCGGACTGCCACCATCACAATGAGGAACATGAACGCTGCCGACACCGTCCTGACAGTGATGCTCGCCAGCGGCCACTGCGCCGCGCTGGGAACCAACGCAAGAAACAGGTCATGGGCAAAGTCGCTGCAATGGTAGCACAGCAGGATGGCTGCCGCCCACGAGATGAGCGACGACAGCTGGCCCACCAGGCCCTTGCGATAGCCCAGCACGATGCCACCGAGCACTATCAGTATCAGTATGGCGTCAATGAGTGTCATGTTCAGTTTTTAGTCCTTAGTTTTAGTCCTTAGTTTTTAGTCCTTAGCTGGCATCCGCACTTCTAACTTCTAACTTCTAACTCCTAATTTCTAACTTCTAACTCTTTAAGCTATTTCCATTGCTAAATCGGGTGCAAAATTATAAATAATTCTCTGAAATGAGTACCTTTGCAGTATGAATCTACGACTTTCGGCTCCTGACAGCCTTCACGGCACCATCGTACTACCCAAGTCCAAGAGCATCAGCAACCGTGCCCTTGTCATTGCCGCGTTGTGCGATGGCGGCCCGCTAGTGCTGCAGCCAGCCTGTTGTGACGACACTGCCGTTATGGTTGATGCACTGGCCCGTGGCAGTGGCAACATCAACGTGGGGGCGGCGGGGACTGCGATGCGGTTCCTGACGGCTTATTTTGCTACACGCGAGGGCGTTACCGTCGTCATTGACGGAAATGAACGCATGCGCCAGCGGCCTATCGGTCCCCTGGTGGATGCGCTGCGTGAATTGGGAGCAAATATCAAATATATGGGGCAGGAGGGTTTTCCCCCGTTGAGGGTATCTGGTACCGCGATGCACGGCGGCGACATCACCATGCCGGGCGGCGTGAGTTCGCAATTCATCTCGGCAGTGATGATGATTCTGCCCAAACTGGGTGGCGGCAGCATCCGTCTCACGGGCGACATCGTTTCCTGGCCCTATATCCACATGACTGCCAGCGTGATGAACGATATGGGCGCCAGTGTGGACATCGCGGGTGACCTGATCACCGTCGCTGGCGGTTATGTTGCAGATAATTACCTCGTCGAGGCCGACTGGAGTGCCGCAGCGCCATGGTATGCCCTGGCGGCCTTGCTCCCGCAGTCCCAACTCACGCTTTTAGGGCTTGCTCCCCATAGCATCCAGGGTGATGCCCGCCTGGTGGATTTGGGGCGGCAACTGGGCATCGAGACGCGTTTTGACAGCCATGGAGCGACGCTTGATACGAGCCATTTCATCGGGTGCTGCTGCTCGGCGTTCGCCGACATGAGCGCCACGCCCGACCTCGTTCTGTCGTGGGCGGTGCTGCTGTGTCTGCTGGAACGCTCGTTCCGCATGACGGGCGTACGCACGCTGCGCCTCAAGGAGAGTGACCGCATCGCGGCCCTTGCCGAAGGATTGCGACGCTTGGGCTATGTCCTGACCATCGAGGGCGACGATGCCATCTCGTGGTATGGCGAGAAAGTGCCCGTCACAACCGCTCCCGTCATCGACACCCACGACGACCACCGTATGGCGATGGCTTTTGCTCCCGCTGCGGTGCGTTTCCCCGGACTGGTCATCAACAACGCCGAAGTGGTTACCAAATCCTACCCCTCATTCTGGAACCATCTGGAGCAGGCAGGATTTCACATTAGTTAGGAGTTAGAAGTTAGAAGTTAGAAGTGCGGATGCCAACTAAGGACTAAGGACTAAGGACTGACAACTAAAAACTAACTTGGCACGATATATGCATATAACCCGCATGACTATGAATTCAAGATTGATTATTATTGCATTAATGGTAATATCCTCTTTGTTTGCATCAGCATCAACTGCTCGTACAGTGACTGACCGTTTCGTCATCATCAGTGACCCGCACCTGCTGAGTCCCGAACTTGTGGTACCTGGTGCTGCAATTGATGCCGCCGATGCTGCCGAGACCAAGATGATGGCGCACAGCGATGATATCATGCGCGCTATCACCGACAGTGTAATAGCAATTCAACCGGCTTTTGTGCTCATTACGGGTGACTTGACCAATAATGGCGAGCGCATGAGCCACGAGCGCATGGTGCAGCATTTGGCCCGCATGGCCCAGCATGGCATCCAACCGCTGGTCATCCCCGGCAACCACGACTGCAACAACCCCTATGCCAAGCGTTATGACGGGGACAATACTCTGCCCACAACCACCGTCACGCGCGAGGAGTTCGCGCAGCTTTACAGCAACTACGGCTACGGCGAGGGTTTCCAGCGTGACCCATCATCGCTCAGCTATTGCTATGAACCCGTTAAGGGCGTGGTCGTTATCGGTATCGACAGCAATATGGACGAGCTGAACAAGCTCACCAGCTGTGGCGACAGCGTCGACAACTATAACAATGGCGGGCGCATCAAGCCCGAGACGTTGCAGTGGGTCATCGATGTGGCCAGCAAGGCGCACAAGAAAGGCAAAAGCATCATTGCCATGATGCATCACCACCTGGTGCCGCACTTCGACCAGGAGGATAAGCTGCTTGGCAATTACATTATCAAGGATTATGACAATATCACCCAGCAGCTGATACAGGCGGGTGTGCACGTCGTGTTCACGGGACATCTGCATGTGACCGATGCCGCCACTTATCACAATGGCGAGTACTCTGACAGCATTGTTGACGTGGGTACGGGCTCTGCCATCTGTTATCCCTTCGCGATGAGGGTGGCAACTCTCACCGACAAGAAACGCAGCTTGGACATCGACACACGTTGGCTCAATGAAGCCCCGGCTTGCCCCGACCTGCGCGAGATGGGACGCCAGCGCATTCTCAACGCCACGCCTGGTATGGCGACAATGTTGTCGGGCAAAGTGTGGAACAAGGTGGCTTCACGTATGGGCCAGATTAAGAAATTTCTCGAAGCCGATGGCAGCAAGACCAGCCTGCCCGAAACTTCCCAGCAGGCATCCCAACTGGTATTGCGCCATCTGAACGGCGTGCTCTCGCGCACCATGCTGGCCGTGGTCGAGGGCAATGAGCAGGAAATGGATGTCGATGATATCATCGATGAGGGCAAACAGGGCATTCGTGCCATGATAGAAGAGGTCGTACCCGAACAGGCCGACCTCTTGTGGGCATTTTTTCTCAATGATGTCTATCCCAAGCTGGAACCTGTGGTGCGCAGCATCCTCGAGGACCGCAATGCCGTGGGAACTCAAGGCGAGACTCACGCCGATGACTTGCACCTCGTTATTAGGCTTTAGGTTTAAGGTTTTAGGTTTTAGGCTTTAGGGATGCGGATGCCACCTAATGCCTAACGCCTAACGCCTAAACCCTTATTCAATCATTTTCATGATTTGTTGGCCCATTTTTTCGATGAAATGGGCAGTATGGGCTTCGGGAATGGCTTCGGCATTGCCCAGTTCGGCACGTGCAGCAAGCCACTCGTCAAGCAGGGGAACGATGCGGTCGGCACGCTCGCGCATGCTCTGAAGGGTTTTCTTAAAGTTGGGGTCATCCACCAGGTCGTCCTCCAGGCTCTTGGCATCTTCCAACTCCTGGATCAGGTTAGCGCGGGCCTCGGCAATCGTCATGTCATCGCTGCCGGCAAAGTTGCCGCCCTTCTTGAGTTGGCTATAGTCATCATCACGGCTCTCGGCCACAAAAACACGCGAACCACTTGCGATGACTTTGGAGATGGTACCATCCCAGTTGGCCAATGTAGCCAGTTCTCCATAGAAGTTTGACAGCTCATTTTCAAGCTGTAGCCAGTCACTCATCTCGGCCTGATAGAGGGGATTCCCCCGATTCTCATCACAATAGACCTTGGCAGTGTGATATTGTGCAACGGCGCAGTTGATTTCACCGCTTCTCATCATGTCAACTGTACTTCCCTCGGCCAATTTTCCGGCCACGTCCTTTAACTCATTGAACACAATATCTGTCATCGCGTTTTCATCTTCGCCCTTGTGACTTAATGCCCAATGGGACATCATTGCGTCAGAGCAGGCTTGATAGTTGGACTCGAGATTACTGGGAGTGGCATTCTCGGTAAATTGCTGGGTCATGAACTCGGCCAACGAATCAATGTCAGCAAATCTGGAATCGGGTTCAGTCTCTTCAACGGCAGTTGACGAATTCACCTTGTTGCCGCATGCTGTGAAGCTCATGGCCACACACAGCATCATCGCAATAAAAACAGTTGTGCTAAATCTTCTTTTTTTCATATCGCTAAACTTTAATCTTTTTTGCAAAAGTAAAACAATCAAGCGGAATAATCCCTATAACTGCCCGATTACTTGCACTTTTCATGCAGGTTGGCGTTGCGCAGCAGCGTCTTGTAGCGCAGGCGTGAGATGGCGCTGTGGGCGAAGGTGCGTTTGAACTCGCCAGCGGTCATCCCCTGAATGCGGTCGCGCGTGAGGTTCATCACGGTCTCGGTGGGAGAGAAGTCCTCGATAGCCGTCGCCGTGGCATGGGCATTGTGGGGGCAGCACCGCTGGCACTCGTCACACCCCACGATGCGGTCTCCCACCACTTCGGGTACCCAGTCGGGAAGTTCTTCGTCATGATTCTCGATGAGCAGGCACGAGAGACAACGCGAGGCGTCGGCGGCACCGTTACCGTTCAGGGCACCGGTGGGGCATGCCTTGATGCACTTGCCGCAGCTGCCGCAAGTCATGTCGCAGGGTGCGTCTGCCGGCAGTTGGGCCGTCGTGACGATTTCGCCCAGGAAGAAGTAAGACCCCTTGCCTGGAATGATTAAACAGTTATTTTGCCCAATGAAACCGATGCCTGCACGCTGCGCCCAATAGCGCTCACGGATGGGTGCCGAATCCACGCAGGGGCGGGTGGTGCAATGGGTGATTTGTTCGATGAAATGGGCCAATTCTGTCAATTTCTCCCGCAAAACCTCGTGGTAATCCCGGCCGTAGGCATAATAGGCGATTTGCAGCGCATCGTGGGGCTGGAATCGGGCTGGGTAGTAATTCAGGGCGAGCGAAATGACCGTTTGGGCACCTTCCAGCAGTTTTGACGGGTCGCGGCGCAGGTCGCGGTGATTCGCGGCCCATTGCATACAGCCGTTGTGCCCCAATTCTATCCATCGGTCATAGCGGGCAACAGCCTCGGCATCGACGGGTGTTGCCTCGGCAAAGCCGCATGCGTCAAATCCCAGGCTGCGGGCCTGGGACTTGATTTGTTGTGCTATGTCAATGCTCGGGGATGGCATCGAACTTGTAACCCTGCTCCTGCAGCCATTCGATGGCACGCGGCAGGGCATATTTCATGTTTTTCTCGGCCTTGAGCGAATCATGGAACACGATTATCGAACCGTTGCGGGCATAGCGCTTGACGTTATCCAGCACCTGCTCGCCAGTGAGTTTGCGGCTGTAGTCTCGCGTCACCAGGTCATACATGATGATGGCGAATCGTGAACGCAGCACCTTGCTTTGTCCCCAGCGTAACAGGCCGTGGGGCGGACGGAACAGCGTGCTGCCAATCAGCTCGTTGGCACGGAACACGTTGTGCAGGTAGTGCTTGGTGCCCACATGGGAGCCCTGCAGGTGGCTCATGGTGTGGTTGCCGACCGAGTGACCGCGGCGCCGCACTTCCTCGAGCAGTTCAGGGTGGCGCTCCACGTTTTCACCCACCATGAAGAAGGTCGCCTTGATGCCGTAACGGTCCAGCGTGTCGAGGACCCATGGCGTGACTTCGGGAATCGGCCCGTCGTCAAAGGTCAAATAGACCGTGTGGTCGCGCTTGTGGATGCGCCACACGGTCTCGGGAAATATCATTCGGTAAATCAGCGGAGGGCGTTCTACCAGCATCTCTAAACTGTAGGTTTTTAGGTTATAGGTTTTTAGGCTTTAGGATTTGGAGGCAGTTGCCTGCTAATGCCTAAAACCTAAATACCTAAAGCCTTTTTACTCCTCCTCTGATTCGGCAGCCTCTTGTCCAGCTTGTTGGGCTGCCTCCTGTTGCTGCCTGTACTGACGCATCAGCGACTCCTCGTAGGCACGCTGGTAGCTCTGCAGGCGGTCCATGTTCAAACCTGCAGCCGACAGCTTGGCAGCGAGTTTCTGGTATTGCTCGTCTCCACACTGCTGGCCGTAGTCACCAAGCAGGTCAAGCATGTGCTGCTGGTCAACGATTTTGTCGATGCGTGACAGGCGCTCATACTGCGATGCCGACAACGACTGGTAGTAGCGCAGGTAACCTGCATAACGCATGATTTCGTCCTCCAGCACCTTGTTGCCCTTATCCTTGTAGGCCTGGTTGTCGCTAACCTCACCCAGCTTGAAGTAGGTGCGAGCCACCTGCTCACCCATCTGGACAGCGAACGGACAGGTTGCAATGGGCAACTTCTCCATCATGAGGTCAAGGATTTGGCCAGCCTTCTTGTAACGGTCGGCAACATAGGCTTCGGTGGTCATGCCAGCGGGAACGGCTTGGTCGCCATTCTTGGCCATAATGCCCTCGTTCATCAGGCTGGTAGCAAGGTCTAACAGGGCACTGCGCATCGTGGTTACCATGCGGCTGATGGTCTCGTCAAGATAGAGGGAACCGGGCTTAGCGGTGTCCAGACCACCCCAACGGAACTTGTTCACCACGTTGTCATACATGATGTCGGTCGAGACACCCATGCTGCCGCGGTTTAAGTCGCTCACGACAGGAGTTACCTGATAGGCAAGACCGGTCAGTTGCAGGTAGGGATCCAGACCCAGGTAGTAGCTGTTGGGAACTGTCATGGCGAAGTAGCAGGGACGGTTCCAGCCCTGAGCGATGCTGCTGGCAATCATGTCAAACGACATCAGTTGGCTGGCGGTCATGCCCGAGCCCATGCGCTGCAGGTCGAGGTTGATGGACTGCTCAATCTTGTCACGATTCTCAGCCTTGACAACGCCTGCCTTGACGGCCTGCTCAGCATCTATGGGGATATATACCTTGGGATAACGGATTTCGGTGATTCCGTAGAGGTTGTTCTTGCTCTCGGGACCGTAAATCCATGCCAGCGACTTGAGCGCCTCGGTGGGGGTGTCTTCGGGCTGCACGAAGTAGCAGAACTGACGGTCGTCGTAGGCGAAGGTGTTCTTGTCAGCCAACATGGGCAGCGGAGCCGACTCATAGGCGGCGCGCTGCATCTGGCTGATGTACCAGTCAGTCGAGAGGTAGCTCAGGTTGACAGCGCGCACGTCGGTGCGGTAACCTTCAACCTCCTGCAGGTACCACAATGGGAAGGTGTCGTTGTCACCGTTACAGAAGATGATGCCGTTGGGCGCAACGCTCGACAGGTAGTTGCGGCCGAAGTCACGCGCAGCATAGCGTCCGCTGCGGTCATGGTCATCCCACGTCTGGCTCACCATCTGCAGGGGCACGAGGATGCCGATGATGGCAGCCACGGCAGCTACGGCGGTAGCCACGCCACCACGATTGCTGTTGTCTGCCAGAGCGGCATTCTCCTCTTCCTTAGCGGCCTTCTTGCCTTTCTTCTTGAAGAACCACATCACGAGGCTCCACAGTCCGGCAACACCCATGCCGATCCAGATGCTGTAGGCATAGAACGAGCCGGCGTAGGCGTAGTCACGCTCACGGGGCTGGCTGGGCGTCTGGTTCAGGTAAAGCACGATGGCGATACCCGTCATGAAGAACAGGAAGAAGATGACCCAGAACTGCTCGATGCCGCGGCGGCCACGGTAAGCCTGCCACAACAGTCCGATGATACCCATCAGCAACGGCAGCAGGTAGAACACGTTGTGGCCCTTGTTGCCCTTGCCCAGGTCATCGGGCAGCAGGCTCTGGTCGCCCAGGCGCGGGTTATCGATGAATGAGAAGCCCGAAATCCAGTTACCGTGGGTAATCTCACCCATGCCCTGGATGTCGTTCTGGCGGCCGGCGAAGTTCCACAAGAAGTAGCGCCAGTACATATAGTTCAACTGGTAGTCCACAAAGAAACGCAGGTTCTCCATCATTGTGGGCTTCATCTTGGTCTCTTTGTTGGCAGGATTGCCGTCAGCATCGAGCTGCGTCGTGGCCTCCACCTGGGTGCCCTGCATGCCCAGCCAGTCGATATACTCGCTGGTGTGGTTCGGGTCGTGGATGCGCGGGAACAGCATGTTCTGCTCGGGACTGTAGCGGAATATCTTCTTGGGACCCAGTTCCTTGTAGTGGTCAGGTTCATCGGGACTGTTCTTCACCTCGGGGGCATACTGCATGGGACCGTTTTTCACTGCAGGCTGCATGGCACCAGTGCTGCTGGGCTCGTACATCACGTCGCTGTAGAGCGTGCGGCCATAGAGCAGCGGTGTCTCACCGTACTGCTCACGGCTCAGGTACTTGGCCAGGGCGTAGGTGTTGTTGGGCGAGTTCTCGTCCAGCGGCGTGTTCTGCGAGCTGCGGATAAGAATCAGAGCATAGCAGCTGAAGCCGATGAAAATGACCAGGATGCACGATACGATGTTGGTAAACACCCTGACAGGCACGTGCTTGCAGAACTTGAACAGATAGACGCACAATGCGATGATCAGCACGATAGGAATAAACGGGTTGTCACCCAGGAGCACCATGCCCGACAGCACGATAGCTATGGCAAACGACAACTTGATGCGGAAGTCGCTCTTGCCCGTGTACAGCTCCCACAACGCCCAAGCCAGCACGGCCATCAGCAGGATGGCATAGAAGAGCACACCCGTGTTGAAGGACATGCCCAGGGTGTTGACGAAGAACAGGTCAAACTTTTGACCCCACTCCACGAATCCGGGCTCCAGTCCGTACAGAATCAGGCCCACGATGACGAACGACACGAGCAGCGTCAGCAGCGAGCCCTTAACCGTCGATTCCTTGCCCTTGGCACGGCACTGGCGGTAGTAGAATATCAGCGCGATGGCGGGGATGCACAGCAGGTTCAGCAGGTGCACACCCAGTGACACGCCCAGCACGTAGGCGATGAGCACAATCCAGCGGTCGCTGCCAGGCTCGTCGGCACGGTTTTCCCACTTGAGGATGAGCCAGAATACCAGTGCGGTGCAGAACGAGGAGAAGGCATAGACCTCGGCCTCGACAGCACTGTACCAGAAGGTGTCACTCCACGTGTAGGCCAGGGCACCGCAGATACCGCTGCCCATGACCACGAGGTATTGTGCCAGGCTCATCTTGTCCTCCTCGCCGTCCTTGACGACGAGTTTCTTCACCAGATGGGTGATGGACCAGAAGAGCAGTAATATCGTCAGCGCACTGAAGATGGCCGACATGGCGTTGACGCACTTGGCGACAGCCATCACGTTACCGCCGGCAAACTTGCTGGCGAAGTTGGCAGCCAGGATAAAGATGGGGTTGCCGGGCGGGTGGCCGATTTCAGTCTTAAAACCTTGTGCGATAAATTCTGGGCAGTCCCAGAAGCTGGCGGTGGGCTCGATGGTCAGCAGATAGGTCACTGCCGCTATTGCAAAGATAAGCCATCCCAGCACGTTGTTGATGAGCTTGTACTTCTTCATCGGTTTTTTGTCAAATAATTATGTTTGTATTTCTTGTTTTTCCAGTTTTCTAAATACTAAACGGCAAAATTACTCATAATCTTTTAAAATAAGGTGCCGTTTTCCCCGAATTTGACCAAATTTAACCACAACACCCCAATATTAACAGTTTCTAGTCGGCATCTGCCCTCGTTTCTTTTCTGTCGGCGGATTATACGGATTAATGGGATTCGCTTAGGTGCTAATACCCATAATCCGCCGACAGTTCATGGTGGCGGACGACATTTTCGATAAATTTGCGGGATTCGTAGTTAAATTTATGGATTTTTTGTAATTTTGCGGTGAAAAAGATTGGATATACAAGCTTGTAAGTTTAGCCCAAGATGAAAGTATTGTTATTCACATATTTAACTCTTTAATTCATTCAGCTTTATGAAGAAATTGTTTTCTCTCCTCTTTGTCTCAATGCTGGCTTTGTCGGCATGGGCAGACTTCACTGTAACCTTTATTCCTGGTGAGACCGTTGGCTCGAACTCCAGTGCCAATAAGGCTGACCAGATGACGAAGGATGGCATTACCGTCAGCTGCACGACGGCAGCTTTCAATGCTGCACAGTACCGTTTTGCTGCCGGTAGCACTGCCACGTTCACCTCTACCGTTGGTAACATCAAGAAGGTGGAATTTACCTGCGTCGGCACCTATAACGACGCTTATGGCCCCAACCAGTTCTACGGCGAAGGCTACACCACCCAGTCGGGCAGCAAGGTGGGCAAGTGGCAGGGCGATGCCGCTACCTTCCAGCTGAATACCGCCTCGCAGGTGCGTTGCACCCAGATTGTCTTCACCATTGCCGAAGAGACCGTCGAGGAGCTGGTAGCTCCCGTCTTCCATCCCGATGGTGGCGAATTCACTGGCAGCCTGGCCGTTACGCTGACCTGTGCTACCGAGAACGCCCAGATTTTCTGGTTCTACGGTACCGAGGAAGACCAGGGCATGCACAACTTCTACAATGGCCCCATCTACGTCACCGAGACCACCACGCTGACTGCCTACTCGGTTAAGGGCGAGGAGATAAGTGACTATGTGACCGTGACCTTTACCAAGGTAGAGTTGACCGTCGATGCTCCCGAGTTCACCCCTGCATCGTGCTACTTCAGGGACCGCCTCGATGTGACCCTGACCTGCGCAACCCCTGGCGCCACGATTTACTACAGCCTTGACAATGAGCTGTGGAGCGTGTATGTAGATGCCATCCCCGTTACCGAAGATATCACCATCTGGGCCAAGGCCGTTGTGGGTGACGTTGAGAGCGAGACTGCCATTGCAACCTATACCAAGCTGCCTGACACTACTGTTGACGTGACTTTTGACGCTACCGTTGATAAGGGTAATGGTGACGTTAACCGCCACTCCTACACCATTGTGAAGGAGCCCGTGACCATGTATGTTGGCGACGGTACTGTCTACGAGGACCACTATCGCATGTATAACAGCGACAGCACCGCATTGAACTTCACCTCGACTGGCCAGCCCATCATCAGGATTGAGTTCAAGGGCTTGAGCGGCTACACCGCAAGCAACCTGTCGCTGGCTGAGGGTAACGAGGGCACCTGGACCACCGGTGGCAATGACGGCGTATGGGAAGGCATGAGCCAGTTTGTTGCCTTCAAAATCAACAGGCAGGTCCGTTTCACCGAGATTATCGTGACCCTGGCTGGCGAGGATGTACCTGCCTTCGTGCGTGGTGATGTGGACAGAGACGGCAATGTGACGATCTCTGATGTCACGTCATTGATTGATTACATCCTGAATGGCAATGTTTCCGTTGTCAATCTGAATGCAGCAGACTGTGACGAGAGTGGCATTGTTGACATTAATGACATCACAGTATTAATTGACTACCTCCTGAATGGTGAGTGGAATAATTAATTAGTTGTCTAACAGAACTATCATGTGGGAGGGTGAGCCGGAGTAACGGCCCACCCTCCTTGATTACAGTGGAGGAGAGGAGTGAAATTTTGTTTTTTGCAAAAAACTTTTTAACTTTGTGGCTTGTTATCAGTCTAACGGATACATTGTTCAAAACAGATGAAGGAGGAAACGACTATGAAAAGGATTAAACTATACATGACAGTTCTTGTGCTGGCGCTGGCCGGCATCATGGGAACACAGGCTAGCGCACAGGTGCTGCGCGATGCCGACTTCAACAGCATCGGTCGCATCAACGGCAATGGCGTCGTGCGTGACGGCACGGGCCGCTCGGCAGGCTCATTTGACGCCGACGGCACAGTGCTCAACGTCAAGGGAACGGCTGTGGGAGTCATCAAGGACCTCGAAATTTTTGATATGGAAGGCAAGCGCATCGGTTACATCAGCACCGATGGCACCGTCCATGACGGCGAGAGCAACGTGCTGGGCTACATCAGCATCAGCGACGGCAAGGTTACCGACGCCGAGAAGAAGACCATCGGCTTTGCCCGTGGCGTCAGGGTCGACTGGATTGCCTGCTACTATTTCTTCCGCTTCTTCGAGAAGTAAAGACTAGAATAGGAAAACAATAAGTACAATAAATACAATTCATTCCCTTTTTCAGTCCAAAATTGTTTTTATTGTATTTATTGTCTTCTTTTTAATTGATGTGACGATAAATGAAGAGGATATTGTTGACCTTGGCTATTGTGCTGCTGGCAGCCAATAGCCTTTTTGCGCAACTGCCGCCTGACTCGGTGCTGCGACGCTATGCCGCGGGCATGCTCATGGTGGGCTTCAAGGGCGACAGCGTCACCGAGGATTGTGACGCGGCACGTTATGTGCGTGACCTGCATGTGGGCGCCATCGTGCTGTTTGATATCGACGTGACGGGTGATGCCACGTTGGGCTCGCGCAATATCACCAGCAAGGAGCGCCTCATGCGCATGACGTCACAACTGCAGGCCTGGGCCGACTATCCCCTGCTCATCGCCACCGACCAGGAAGGCGGCAAGGTGGCCCGCCTCAAGCCGCAATACGGCTTCCTGCCCACGGTCACTGCCGAATACCTGGGAACAGTCGATAACGAGGACACCACGCGCTACTATGCCGCACGGCTGGCGCGTGAGATGCGTGAATGTGGCGTGAACGTCAACCTGGCGCCCGTGGTCGATGTGCTGAACCATGACTGCGCCGCCGTGGGCCACTATAACCGCTGCTACTCTACCGACCCGCAGGTTATCGCCCGCCATGCCAGCTGGTTCATTGACGAGTGCCACGGCCAGAGCGTAGTGTGTACCCTCAAGCACTTTCCGGGTCACGGCAACGCTATCGATGACTCACACTACGGCTTTGTGGATGTGACCAACGGCTGGACCGCCAAGGAATTGGAGCCGTTCAAAATGCTTATCGACGAGGGCAAGGCCGACCTCATCATGACCGCCCACTTGTTCAATCGCAATATCGATGACGAGTATCCTGCCACGCTGTCCAAGAAGACCCTCACCGACCTGCTGCGCGTCGAGATGGGCTATGACGGCGTGATTGTTACCGATGACCTGTATATGCAGGCCATCCGCAACAACTACAGCATCCCGACGGCGCTGGAACTCGCCATCAACGCGGGGGCAGACCTCATCTGCGTGGGCAACAACATCAGCACAGGCTTTGAGGCTGACCGCCCCTTCAAACTCGTGGACATGATTGTCAACTCGGTGAAAGAGGGACGCATCCCCTGGGAGCGCCTGCAAGAATCGTATGAGAGAATCTGGATGTTAGGAATCTCGGTACAACTAGTAACAGATTAAGAATTAGAAAAACAGTCTAGATATTCCAGATCATCTGGAAAATTTAGTGAAACAAGAAACAACGATGATGAAACGGATTATTCTTATTGCAACAATCGCATTACTCGCATCAGCAACCGTCATGGCAAGCGACAGGGCGCCCCGTCGCACCAAGACGCCCCGTCCGCACAAGCCTGTAGCCCTCAGGATGCCCGAGGCGCTTAAGCCTGGTGACAAAATCGCTATCATTTCGCCCGCCAGCACACCCGGTGACCAGAACCCCGAAAAGGCTGCTGCCACACTGCGCGCCTGGGGCTTTGAGCCTGTCATGGGGCAGCATGTGCTCACCAAGCATCACATGTATGCCGGAACCATTCGTGAGCGCTGCTCCGACCTGCTGTGGGCGCTCAATGACCCTGACATCAAGGCGATTGTATGTACCCGCGGTGGCTACGGCTCGGCGATGTTGCTCGACCCGATGACACGCGAGGACTTCAGGCGCCACCCCAAGTGGATCGTGGGCTACAGCGACATCACTGCACTGCACAGTGCGATGGTGTGCAGCGGTGTGATGAGCCTGCATGCCAACATGGGTGGAGCCCTGGGCGAGCGAGGCGCTAATGACAGCATCAACCTGATGCTGCGCGACGTGCTGATGGGCAAACTGCCCCGTTACAGCGTTCCCGCCCATCCGTTGAACAAGGTGGGTACAGCTAAGGGCATGGTCATCGGCGGCAACATGGCGGTATTTACCAACATCGGCGGTAGCCGTGAGTGGGATTTCCTGGACCGCGACAACGTGCGTGGCAAGGACATCATCCTGTTCTTTGAGGACGTGAGCGAGAGCATGCCGCGTGTCAACAGCATGTTGCAGCAGTTGCGCCTTAAGGGTGTGCTTGACCGCGTCAAGGGCATCATCGTGGGCCGTTTCACCGAGTATGAGCCGCGTGACGGCTACGCCGACATGAACGAGATGCTCGCCGAGACGTTGAACGGGTACGATATCCCCGTGTGCTACGACTTCCCCGCCAGCCACGACGAGAATTGGAATTATCCCCTCATCGAGGGTTGTCCCGCGACACTGAATGTTACTCCTGATGGTGTGACCTTGCAATTTGAGAATAGATGACAAGGAAAGACAAATTTTTGTTGCTCGCTATAATAGCCGTGCTGGCTCTGGTGGCGGTTCATGCCTTCCTGTCGGTGGACTTTGTGAAGGGGGGTAGGACTGTCATTTCGCGCGTTGAACTCAAGAACTTGGACCCGGCCAACAATGGCATCAACATCGAGGTAGTGAAGCCCTGGTATAATCCCATGAAGGAGCTGTCCTTCAATGTGGGCGAGCCCGATGAACGCAGCTTTGACCGCTTTGACGTGACGCGCTGCCTGCTGCAGTGCGCCCAGCAGCTGGGCGAACGTGACTTCAGTCGCATCTACCTGTGTAACAAGGGTGACCGCCTGTACTATATCAATGCTGATGACTTCAAGCAGCTGGGCGAACAGTACAAGACGGGTGAGACGCTGAACACGCTCAGCCTGTACGTGAAGCTGCCCCAAGTGACCTACACCCTCAACGACAGCCTGGCCTTCCCCCCTCACGGCGGAATGCTCAGGAGCATCGCCGACGCCCAGGACTGGAACACGATGATGAGCAATCTGATGAGGTAGGTTATAGGCTCTAGGCTCTAGGCTCTAGGCATTAGGCTTTGGGGAACAAGAGGGCGGCCTGTAGAGACGCAAGATTTTGCGTCTCAAGTGAGACAAACTGGTGACTTCTTACAATGGGAGACGCAAGATTTTGCGTCTCTACATGTTGTATGGAAGTAACTTGTTGAAAACAGAAGATATATTCATCTCGAGCAGGTTTAATGCTATAAGCAACGCCGCCGCCCAGAATTACATTCGGGCGGCGGCGTGCCATAGGAATAGATTCTGTATGATGAAAATATTCTACCTTTAGAACTTGAAGTCGATGCCGGCACCAAATACCTTGTTGGTGCGGCTGTAAGTGTCACTACCGGGCAGCGTGGTGCCAAAGTAGTTCTCGGGCTCGTTGCGCTTGTAGTCCTTGTAGGTGGTCCAGAAGTAACCCACGTTCAGTTTCACCTTCTCGCTCAGGTTGACGGCACCGCCAAAGCCGATGCTGTAGCTGTCGCAAGAGAAGGAGGTGTGGGTCTGGTAAGCGTCGCTCAAGCCATAGTCGGTGTTCTGGAAACCGCCGCTCACGGTGAAGGTCTTGTTGATGTCCCACTCCACGCCGGCCAGCACCTCATGGGTACCGTGACGCAGGGCTTTCTGCTTGTCCTTGGCCATCTCGGCATGCTTGTCGTCATAGTAGTGGTACTCGACGGTGGCACGCAGCTTGTCGGGGATGATTTCGTAGCCCAGGGCGGTATAGAGCACTGCGGGCAGGTCGTTGGGGGTGTTCACGCCATGCTTGTAGTCGTTCAGCGCGGCCTCAAAGGCGGCGGGCTCGGCCGTGGCGGTCTTGGTGTCGTTCTCGATGTTGAGATTGGTCTTGAACTCATACTTGGCAGCCAGCGTGAAGCCTTTCCACACCAGGTCCACACCGATGATGGGGGTGAGGCCCCAACCGGTCTGGTTGCAGTCCAGCTCGATGTTGGCCATTTCACCCTTGTCATTCATCAGCTGTCCCAACACGGGAGCCAGAGCGGGAACGGCGAGGGCAACCTGCTGTACCGTGGCAGCCAGTTCGGGCTTGGGCATGACCTTGACAAAGCCGCGGTAGTTGCCGCTGAAGTAGTTCATGCGGCCACCGGCATAGGCACTCAGCCAGTCGAGAATCTTGTAGGTGGCACCCAGCTGCAGGCCGTAGATGTACTGGCGGCCCTTCATTGCCGAGTTGATGTCATACTTGTCGGCCGTCAGCGGCAGCAGACCAGCAAAGCGGGGATCGGCCATGATGGGAGCAATCGCGGGGTTGGAAGCCAGCTGCTGACGCAAGGCTGCGGTCTGGCCATAGATGCCAGCGATGATGCTTGCGTCAAACACAGGCAGGCCACTGTCGAAGTTGCACTTGCCGCCTCCACCGGTGAAGCCAAAGAAGCCCGAGAACGTCCAGCGGTCCTTCTTGTAGGCACCGTAAAGCGACGGGATGACGGGAGCCTCGGCCTTGCCCTTGTACAGGCGGGTGTGGTCAGTCTCGGGGAACAGGGCGAACGTGGTGAGCACGTCGCGCCTCTGCGAAGCGCTCTGGATGTTCAGTGACAGGGTCCAGCCTTCGTGGTCCATGAATGCCAGGCCGGCAGGGTTGGTGTAAACGCCATCAATCTCGTGGCTGGCACCGCGAGCCATCATGCGCATGAAGGCGATATGCTGGTTGGTGTTGTGCAGCAGGCCACCGGCAAAAGCGGTCAGGCCAACGGCTGCGAGAGAGAGCACTAATGTCGTAATTCTTTTCATTGCTATCATATTTATATATAAAACAAACCTGAAGTGGAGATTTTTTTCTTTAGGGCAGCAAAATTACTGCTATCACACAACATAAATGGGCAAAAAGTCACAAAAAATGGCCATTTTGCCCCAAATCGCCACATTGTTACACTTTTTAACAATCCTAAACTGTTAAAATCGCAGGAAAATCACCCATAATCCCCAAAACCACGAGATTAAAGCTCAAACAACTCACTCCCACGAATAATAAGAGTAAAATGGAAACAAGCGCAACCTGATTATCGGCTGCGCTTGTTATTTCAATGAGTAGTCAGTGTTGTCAATCAGGTTGTCCCTGTTGTCTGATGGCGGAATCAGAGGGTGACGACGGTGCCGATGGCTTCACCGGACATCACCTTGAGCAGATTGCCGTACACGTCCATGTTGAAGACATGGATGGGCAGCTTGTTGTCGCGGGCCATCACGGTGGCGGTCATGTCCATGACCTTGGTGGGGTCCTTCTCGGGGTCGGCGGTGTAGATGCCGTCCACGCGGGTACCCTTGAGCATGACGTCGGCCTCGACTTCGATGGCGCGCAGGGTGCTGCCCGTGTCGGTGGTGAAGAAGGGGCTGCCCGTGCCGCAGGAGCAGATGGCTACCTTGCCGGCCTGCATGGCCTCGATGGCGCGCCACTTGCTGTAAGGCTCACCGATGGGGAACATGCCGATGGCGGTGAATACCTGTGCGGGTTGGCCGATGGCCTCAAGGGCCGACGACAGTGCCAGTGCGTTGATGACCGTGGCAAGCATACCCATCTGGTCGCCCTTGACGCGGTCAAAGCCTTGTGCGGCGCCCTTCAAGCCACGGAAGATGTTGCCGCCGCCCACGACGATGGCCACCTGTACGCCGGCATCCACGATTTCCTTGATTTGGGTGGCATAGTCGGCCACGCGCTGTGCGTCAATGCCGCTGCCCTGCTCGGCTGCCAGCGACTCGCCGCTGAGCTTGAGCAATATGCGATGATAAATCGGTGTCATTGGTTTATTATTTGTCTAAGAAAAAGGCTGGTTCAAAACCATTGTTTTGTCCAGCCTTCCATTATGAAAAATCATTATCCTTTTCTCACTAGAATCACTTGCCTGCGAGGGCATTGGCACGCTCCAGGTACTTCTCGGCGTTGAAGCCGGTCATCTGCATGTACATGGGGTACTTGTACTTGATGGTCTCATAGATTTCGGCCTCCTCGGCATACTTCTTCTGCTCATGCAGCAGGGTAGCCTTCTTAATCATGAAAGCGGGAGCATAGGCTTCGTTATCGGTAGTCATGCTGATAGCCTTGTCGTAGGCAGCCATAGCCTTGTCATACTTCTTCAGGTTCACATAGCAGTCACCCATCAGCGAGAGCGATGCGGGACCTACCAGGTCACCATCGTGGCTATAGTCCTCGAGGTGCTTAACAGCCTTCTCATATTCGCCTTTCTCGTACAGCAGGATGGCAGCGTTCAGATGAGCACGCTCGGCAGGCTTGTTGCTGAACTCGGCAGCTACCTTCTCATAATCCTTCAATGCTTCATCATTCTGGCCCTGAATCAGCTCCAGGTCAGCCTTGCCGATTTGGTCCTTGGCCTTCTCCATGTTCGGGTTGCGGATGCCGTAGATGTAGCCCATAGCGAGCACGGCAATCACTGCGATAGCGATGAGAGCCCAGTTGATGTACTTCTTGTTGTCCTCAATGCGTTGTGCCGCACTGGTGAGGGATTCATTCACCTCTTCAAGGGTTGTGCGGGCACCTTGGTCTTTTCTTTTTGCCATTTCTATTGCGTTAATTTTAATGTTTTCGACACTTTAGCGGCTGCAAAAGTAATATTATTAGTTAAAATGAAAAAGGAAAACGGGAACATTTTTTCTTTTCAGTGCGTTTTTGACACATTTATAATGGCTTGCAGGGCAATTTTTTTTGGTTTTTTGGTCTCAAAGCATTAACTTTGCGCCCAGATTTTTTGTCAATTATGGAACTACAGTGTCCGCAATGCGGTAAATGGATGGCAGTATCCCTTGAGGAACTGGTGATGCACGACAGTCAGGTCGTGTGCCCCCAGTGCCTTGCCGTGTGCCTCTATCAGAACGGCAAGCTCGAGGCGCGTGACGACTCTGATGCGCCTTACCGCCACACCGCCACTGTGGACTCCACCACTAAGCACGACAGTTCCAATTATTGTCACAGCTGCGGCAAGCATTTGCCCGCAGGCATCAGCTTCTGCCCCTATTGCGGGGCTGACCTGGCGGCCCCCTTTGACAAAAAAGAGGCGCCAGCCCCCAAGGCACCCGTGCAGGAACCTGTCCAGGAGGCCAAACCGCAACCCGTGAGAGAGAAACCGCAGCCAGCCGCCAGAAAGCAGCAGGCTGCCGAGAGGCCTCGTGAAGCCGCCAATCATGTCGAGGAAAAACTGCGCACCGTTTCGCGGCACTATACCAGCGTACATCCGCGCCTGCATCAGAACGGCACCATGCCGGGCACGGCCTTCAAGGTCATTGCCTATATCATCATTGCCCTGCTGCTCGCCCTCCTGGTCTTCATCATCATCGCTGGCAACTCCCTCGAGCCCACAATGTAGTCTATCGCGACTCCCACTGTAAACTTTTGTTTTTCAACAGACTCCAGCAAGAATCGTCGATTTTTGTGGTTGACGCCGCTGATATGGTGGGGTTTTCTTTTGGGTTTGGTCGTGGCTTTCCGAGAATTCTGATTACCTTTGTGGCTGTGATAACCATAAAAAATAGAGAAATGAAAAACAGGTTTTTCAGCATCCTGCAGTGTGCCGGGATTGTGTTGTGTGTGGCCTTGTGTTGCGCTTCGTGCGGCAACTTGGGCAAAACTGCTGACGAGAAGGCAGCCCAGGGTGACAAGGCGTTTGTTCTCAATCCACGCTATGCGTCGATTGACTCGCTGGCCGATTTGATGATTGGTGATCTGTACAAGAGCCACTTGGTGGAAGATGTGGTTAGTCAGTACGAGGACCAAACGTCGGCCATGCGGTCCTATTGGGCTTTGAACTACAATGACGAGAATCTGGAACTGGACCAATTGGCCAACAACGTGGCCTTTGACATGATGACCCTGGCCGATAAACTCTCGGCAAGCCCTGTCACGCCCGACATGATGCGTGGTGCCGAGATAGGGGCTGCCGTGTCGCGCTATTTCACTGCTAAGGAGTATTGCAAGAAAAACAGTAAGGATGAGTCCTACCAGAACGAGATGAGCAGTTGGCTCACGCTCGAGGAGGAGCTGGTGAAATACTTTGGCGACCTGGCGATGCTGGCCAACTGGGGTGGGTCGATTGCCCGCCTCAATGCCTGTGCTACCATGGCAGACGTGTTAGAACTGCGCAACAAGGACTATAGCCAATTCCACTCAGGCGGCGAGTTTGCCGAGTGTGAAATGCCAATCAGCGAGGCGCGCGCCGAATTGGCCCGCCAGATGGCTGATGCTAGCAGCCTGGATGGGGACGAAATGAATGATGACCCGCACTACCAGGAAACGCTCGACGATATGAAAAAACGTGGCGAGAATGTGCTCCAACTGCTTGACAAATGGTTGGAAACACGTGCTGCCATCAGTGAGTCGCAGAAGATTCCCGAGGCTCACACCGCCCACGTCATCGAGGCCCTGACACAACAAATCCAAATGATGATTGAAGGGTAAAGGAAAAGAATTATAGGGATTAAAAAAGACGCTGTGTCATAATTCTTGCAAGAATTATAAGACGCTGTTGCAAAACTTCATTTGATGCAGTTTTAATCGGCCTATCGGCCGAGAAATTAAACAAAATTTGTATATAAATTAAACAAAATAAATTTTTATTATAATTTTATTTATAATTTTGCTTAATTTCTCGCGCGTAGCGCGATTATATATTGAGGCATTAGTTTTGCAACACCCTCTTATATTACCATGGAGGAATTATGACACAGCGTCTTGTGTAGGGTACGTTTTTTATGAGCGTCAGTTGGCGGCCATGAAGTCCTCTACGTCCTGGGGATGGTAGGGGATGCGCTTCTCGCCCAGGAAGCGGCAGCCGTCAGCAGTGATGAGGATGTCGTCCTCGATGCGGATGCCACCAAAGTCCTTGTAGGTCTCCAGCTTGTCGAAGTTGAGGAACTCGGCGCAGTGTCCGCTGGCACGCCAGTCGTCGATGAGGGCGGGGATGAAGTAGATGCCCGGCTCGTCGGTCACGACAAAGCCCTCCTGCAGGCGGCGACCCATGCGCAGGCAGTTGGTGCCGAACTGTTCCAGGTTGGGGCGCGTCTCGTCGTCAAAGCCGACGTAAATCTGTCCAAGACCTTCCATGTCGTGCACGTCCATACCCATCATGTGTCCCAGTCCGTGGGGCAGGAACATGGCATGGGCACCGGCGGCAACGGCCTCGTCCACGTCGCCCTTCATCAATCCCAGTTCCTTGAGGCGCTGGGTCATCAGTCGGCATACCGAGAAGTGGACGTCCATATATTTCATGCCCGGCCTGGAGATTTCCAGGGCGTGGTCATGGCACTCCTCGACGATGCGGTAGATGTCCAGCTGGCGCTGGTCATACTTGCCGCTCACGGGCATCGTGCGCGTGTTGTCGCTGCAGTAGAACTCCATCGTCTCGGCACCGCAGTCACACAGGGCCAGACGTCCAGCCTCCAGGGGATTCATCGACGGTGCACCATGCATGATCTCGCCGTGCTGCGAGAAGATGGTGGCGAAACTGTTCTTGGCACCATAGCTCTCGGCGATGCCGTCAATCTGCCCGCCGATGTATTTCTCGGTCACGCCCGGCTTGATGAGGCGCATGGCGGTGGTGTGCATCAGGTAGCCCACCTCGGCGGCACGCTCCAGCTCGGCAATCTCCTCGGCCGTCTTGACCGAGCGCATGTTGATGACCGCCATGCGCAGGTCGTGGGACACGGCCTCGGCCTGCTTGTCGGGATGGATGCCCAGCAGGTCCATGATCTGAATCTTGGTGTCGTGGCGGTAGGGGGGCAGGAAGTGGATGCGGCGACCCTTGGCGCGAGCCTCGTCACAGATGGCCTGCAGCTGCTTCATGGGTGCCGAGTTGGCGACGCCCACCTGGGCAGCCATGTCGGCCACGCTGTCGACCGAGCCATACCACACGATGTCCTCGATGTCGATATCATCGCCCACGAGTGTCTCCACATTGTTGTCGATGTCGATGACACCCACCAGGCCGTCACGCTGCTGGCCGAAGTAGTACAGGAACGTCGAGTCCTGGCGGAAGGGGTAATAGGCGTTGTTGGGATAATTACACGGCGACTCGTTGTTGCCGAAGAGTAAAATCACGCCATCGCCCACGAGCTTCTTGAGCTCGTTGCGGCGACTGATGTAAGTTTCTTTACTGAACATAATCTATCAATACTGTTTATTAAGGTTGTTAATGTATTCTCGTTGAGTTAGCAGCTTACCTTAGCTGATAAGAGCTATTAAGGATAGCAAAGGTAATGTTTTTCGTCTAAAAAATGAGCCAAAAACACCCCTGAAGAGCGCAAAAAAAAGATTTTTCGGCATTTTTTTTGCCAAAAGGCTTGCATATTAAAAAAAAGTAGTATCTTTGCACCCGCTAAACGCAAACCAACATGCCCAGGTGGCGGAATTGGTAGACGCGCACGTTTCAGGTGCGTGTGCCGCGAGGTGTGCGGGTTCGAGTCCCGCCCTGGGCACCACCACGAGTCCTTGACAGTCATCACGATTGTCGAGGACTTGTTCTTTTAACTGATTGCTGGTACTTGGGTGATGGACCATACTTGTTCTCACCAGGATGGCTGTCTGACACGCATGATATGAGGACAATGATATGGATGATAAAGATCGCTAGGATAATCGGTAACCACATCGAAAAAGCAGCCGTTTCACCTAACTTGTAAGTCTTAATAAAATACATACCAATCAAACCGATAGCAACCAGGATGAACACTCCGCCAATCCACCAGCCGCTACGGCCGGTATCATGCAGACGGCGGAAAGTCACCGCTATAGCGGGGAAGAAAAGCACCAATGCCTCCACTAAGCCGATAAATGAGAATCCAACGACAGGGCCCAGAAAAACACCTTGAAAAACACTCAGAAAACCATCCAGAAAAGAGCAAAGTAAAGCCACCAATAACACAAACAGCATAAACCACCAGAACTCGCTGCGACGGGCACGGCCTTTAAAGTCAATAAACTTCCTGAAACAGGTGCCCACGGCCTCCCAGAACTCTATCATGGGGAGCGCCTGAGGCATTGTGGACTGATACTCGTTCATCGGCTCATGAGTCGGTTCCTGGTTCAAAACAGGATTGTTTTCATTGTTAAGTTCCATTATCTGTAGTTTTGCTATCAGGAAATATTGCGGTTATTTTTGGTTTTTTTTACACTACAAAATTACTAAAATTTCCACTATATTCCTGATTTCAGTTAATTTCATTTCATTAAAACTCACGATAAACTAATTGGTTAGCGCATTCCATACACCCTACACAGCGGCGCAAGCCGCTTATTTCGGCATCAGGCGGTTCTCGTTCATGCGGGACATGTATTGCTGGATGATGGCCTTGAGGCGTTGCTCCAGGGGCTGCTGTTCGGGCAGGCGGTCCACGAGGTTCTCGCGCAGCAGCGGGTCGGCCTTGAAGCGATAGACGGCGGTGGTCCTGTTGCCGTCGAACTGCAGCAGCAGGTCACCCTGCACCAATTGATAGATGCCGGCATTGTAACTGAATGCCCACGACTGGTCGGGGGGTACCGACAGCAGGTCGTCGCCGAAGGCCACGTAGGGCTTGCCGTAGCCCAGCAGGTGCAGCAGGGTGGGGGTGATGTCGGTCTGCTGGACGATGACGTCCTCGCGCACGGCGGGCTGGATGCTGCCGTCGGGGGCAAAGAAGATGATGGGGATACTGTATAGCCCCAGGTCGGTCTTATAGACGTCGTGGCTGGTCTGGTTGGTGTGGTCGGCAACGAGGACAAAGATGGTGTTGTGGTACCAGGGCTCTCGGCTGGCGCGCTCAAAGAAGTGGCGCAGCGCCAGGTCGGTGTAGCGCACGCACTTGTGGATGGGCTGGCCGCCCTCGTCCTTGAGGGAGTCGCGGTACTGCTCGGGCAACTTGTAAGGGTGATGCGACGATGCGGTGAACACCGTGGCGAGGAAGGGCTGCTTCATGCCGCCGATGCCATCGAGCGTGAACTGCAGGAACGGCTCGTCCCAGATGGCCCACTTGCCGTCGAAATCGTCCATGCCGCCATACTTGGGTGACTGGCAATACTCGTCCAGGCCGTAGTAATGCTTGTAACCGATGCTGTGGGCATAGGCGCTGAATCCCATCGAGATGTTGTGCGCCCCGTGGAAGAAAGCGCTGCTGTAGCCCTCACGGCCCAGCATCATGGGTAGCCCCTCGACATCGTTGAGCGAGGCGGGAGTGAGGAAGAACGGCTCGACCATCATGGGCAGGCCCGAGAGGATGGAGGGCATGGCATCCATGCTGATGCGTCCGTTGGCATAGCTGTACTTGAAGGTCAGCGACTGGCTCACGAGGCTGTCGATAAAGGGCATATAGCCCTGATAGGTGCCGCCGTCCAGGTCGCGGTTGAACGAGCCGATGTATTCCTTGCCCATGCTCTCGACGATGAGGATGACCACGTTCTTGCCAGGGATGCCTCCATCCATCGCGGGATGCTCGTGGACGGGACTGTAGATGGCCTCCATCTCCTGGGGCGTCATGTAGTCGGGTGTGACAAAGGCTTTCTTGCCGATGCTGCGAATCATCGAGAACGGCGTGTTCAGCACCACCGACGACTCGACAGGACGGTTGACAAACTGGTTGGCGTTGCTGATGGTGATGGGGCGTGTGCCTGCCGTGACGCTGCCACGGATGCCCACGATGGCGAGCGGTATCATCACCAGCAGGGCGACGAGTTGCGAGATGTAATAGTGGTGCCCGAAGCGATAGACCTCCAGACGCGGCTTGGTATAGCAGCGCCACAGGATGAACACCAGCGCGATGAACGCCAGTACCAGGTACCAGTGGCGGGCAAATTCGGTGAGGATGATGGAAGCGATGTTGCCCTCGTTGGCAAACTCGGTGAACACCGACACCGTCGAGCGGCGGCCCGTGTACTGGAAATAGACCGCGTCCATCAGGTTCATCGCCAAGGCGATGGCATTGGTGACCACAAACAGCCACTTCAGCCCTTTGTGGAAGCCCGGGCGCTCCTTGAGATGCAACGGCAGCAGCATGAGCACCAGGTAGAGGCTGTTGACGTAGAGCAATGCCGAGGTGTCAAACACCAGCGCCCCGTGCAGCATGCTCTTGAACAGCGACCACGACATATAGGGGGCAAAGGTGGACCAGTTCTCGGCAAAGAACGCCACCCTTGACAGCATCCACACCAGGTAAGCCACCAGCATATTCAGCAGCGCCGCCCCAACATTACTATGAATCAGTTTCTTCCACATGATTTTCAGTGATTCATCAGCTGGAGCATCTGGTCGATGATGTTGCGGTTGTTGTTCAGGCGGGGGACCTTGCGCTGGCCGCCCAGCTTGCCCGTGGAGGCGAGCCAGCGGTCAAACAGGCCCTGCGGAGCGATGACAAGGGTGGGTGGGGCCAGGAAGATGTCGCCCGTGCGCTTGGCGTCGTAGTCGCTGTTCACCTCGCGCAGGTGCTGGTCGAGCAGCTGCATGAAGCGGCTTGTGTCCTGGGGCTCGCGGGCAAACTCGATGAGCCACTGGTGGTGGCCGCGTTGTCCGCTGATGGAATAAACCGGCGCGGCAGTGTAGTTGAGTATCTCGGCGCCCGTCTCTTGAGCCGCCAGCGTGATGGCGTGGTCGGCATTGTGAACCATCAGCTCCTCACCAAAGGCGTTGATGAAGCTGTGTGTGCGTCCCGCAATGGTGATTTTGACGGGATTGAGCTGTTGGATGGTCACCGTATCGCCCAGGCGATAACGCCACAGGCCGTTGGCGGCAGTGATGATGAGTTCATAGGTGCGCCCTGCCTCGATTTCCCAGATGGGATAGACCTCGGGGGTCTCGCTACCGCTCTCTTCGACGGGCAGGAACTCGTAGAACACGCCCGCGTCGAGCAGCAGGAGCATCGCCTCGGTGGACCAGTCGCTCTGCACGGCAAAGAAACCCTCGCTGGCATTGTAGGTGTCCAGGAAATGCATCTTGTCCATGTCGCAGATTTCCTCGTACTGTTCCCTGTAGGGCTCAAAGGCGATGCCGCCGTGGAAGAACACTTCCAGATTGGGCCATACGTCGTGGATGCTGGACTTGCCTGTCTTTTTCAACACCTCGCGGAGCACGGTGAGGAACCATGACGGCACGCCGCTCAGGTTGGTCACGTTCTGCCCGATGGCAGCGTCCACCAGCAGGGGCAGCTTGGCGTTCCAGTCCTCCATGAGCGCTACCTGGCGGCTGGGAATGCGCACCAGGTTGGCCAGTGGGTTCATGTTCTCGATGAGGTTGGCACTCAAGTCACCGACCTTCACGCCACGGGGCAGTTTCAGGCGGTTAGAGAAGCTGCCGCCCAGGATAAACGCCTTGCCCGAGAAGATGCGGCTGGCAGGATTCAGGTTCAGGTAGTGTGACACCACGTCGCTGCTGCCCTGGTAGTGGTTCCACTTGAGGGACTCGGGCGTGATGGGGATGTACTTGCTGCGGCCGTCGCTAGTGCCCGACGATTGCGCAAAATGCATGCAACGTCCGGGCCACAACTCGTCCTTGGCGCCGTTGATCATGCGCATAATCTGCGGCTGCAGGTTCTCGTAGCTGTACAGCGGCAGGGTAGAGGCGAACTGCCTGTAGGTCCTGATGGACGAAAAGTCATACTTGCGGCCGATGCGCGTCAGTGCCGCCTTCTCAATAAGGCGCACCAATTCGCCCTGCTGAACGGCGTCGGCATGGTCGATATAGCGTGTGTGTTCCTGCAGGCGGTCCAGGAAATGGCTGCGGAACAAAGGGGTGAAATCCATCATAGCCGCATAATTACAAACTAAACCAATTTAAGGCAGGCTACTTCTTGAGTTCAAAGCCCACCATCACGTCCTCGTAATTGTCCAGCAGCTGCGTGAGCGCTTTGATGGTCGAGCTGTCGCTGAAACGTCCCATCAGTGTGATTAACGATATCAGCTTGTCGGCCTCAAAGGTTATGTGCAGTTTCTTGCCGTCACGCTTCAAGTTGGCACTCAGAGGGATACCGTGCCACTTGAGGGCCAGCTTCTCGGTGCTGGGATTGTAGTTGTAGCTGCCTTTCACACTGGCTCCCATCACCGAGATGGAGCAGGTGCCGTCCTCGTTGAAGACGAAGTTGGGGCGCATCTTGTCGAGGCCGATGCTCTTGTAGGCCTTCTTGAGTTTCTTCTTGATTTTGCCCTTTGCAATGGGCTTAGCAATGCCGGCCAGTACATTTTTCCCGCTCACGCCCACGCTGGGGCCGTTATACTTCCATTCACCACTCAGCATCTGATTGATTCGCAGGGTCTCACGGGCTATATCGTCCTCGGTCATGGTGAAGACCTGGTCGGGATGAAGGTTTCCGGTAGCCTGCTGCGACGACTTGCAACTGGTCGTCAACGTCAGCATTATGACGATGCTAAAAAATATCATTATTCGGTTCATAGCTCAACAATTTTGAAGGCAAAGATAGTGCAAGCCGAGGGAAGTAGCAAAAGATTTCCCCCTTTTTCCCAAAAAAACGGGGCGAAAAGCCGTAGTACAAAAAAAAAGTAGTAACTTTGCACGTTTTAACAACTATCAAACAGGTTTTTCATTAAAAAATAACAAAACAACGATAGATTATGGTAGTAGGTTACGGTGGCCGCAAGATTGTCATGGAGAATAATGATACTTCCTATTACGGACGCATCCTTATTAAAGCTCTGGCAAAGCACTATCCGGATAATTATTATATTCTCTATTCCCCCGACCATGACCAGAACAAGAGACTTACAGCCTTGTTGAATGAGGAAGGTGTGCGCGTGAAGTTCCCGCGCAGCCACATTCATGATACCAATCGCTGGTACACGCACACTGGCATTGTCAAGTCGGCCAAGGCCCATGGTGTGAACACCTTCCACGGCATCGACGACGGCATCCCGTCGGGATTTGCCGGTGGCAGTTTCCCCACGGTCTTCACTATGACCGACCCCTTGTACAAGACAGCCAAGAACTGGTTCATTCGCATGAAGATGCAGCGTCGTGCCCGCAAGGCGTGCAAGATTGCCAAGCGCATCATCGCCCTGCACGAGCCCGACCGTCAGACCATCATCAACCACTATCACGTCAGTCCTGATATCGTCGAGGTGGTTCACCCCTGCTTCTTTGACGGCTGCGATGACTCTGTGCCCGAGAACATGTATGATATCCTGACCAAGAAATACCGTCTGCCCGAGCGTTTTATCCTGTACAAGGGACGTCTCGATAAAGACGATAACCTGGAGGAGGCCATGAAGCTGCTTCACGAGCTCAGGAACCGCAAGATTTCGATCGTGATGCTCGGTTACCGCACCAACCATTTTGACCACGTTATCAAGGAGCAGGCCCATAACCTGCACATCTTCCACCGTTTCAAGCAGGTCGATAAGGTGCATCATTCCGACCTTACCGCTGTGTGCAAGATGGCCGAGGCCGTCATCATCCCCAATACTGAGCGCATCCGTGACCTGTACAAGTTGATTAACGCCCAGCGCTCGGGTGGTCTTGTCATCTGCAAGGATTCCCCTCAGGCCAGGGAGTTTGGCGGCGAGGGTGCCATCTATTATACTGACTTTGAGGATGGAGCCGACAAGTTGAGCGATGTCTTGGAGGACGAGAACAAGATTCAGGCTATCCTGAAGGCTGCCCGCGAGAATAGCGAGCGCTTCACCAGTCAGGTACTGGCCGACCACATGGTTCACATCTACCGCTCAATCTTGATGCACCGCCGACTGTTTAAGAAGTAATCAGACAGATTCGTGTATAAAAACAGGAGGGCGTGTCATAATTCAATTGCAAAGATTATATCCGCCCTGCAGGCGGGAAATTAAGCAAATTACAGCAAATCGAGTAAACTCGTTTGCCTTCAGTTTGCACAAGCTTTCCCGTGCGAAAGCACGGTTATATTACCATGTAGCAATTATGACACAGCGTCCTGTTTTTATGTAAACCCATTATCGCCGGTCGGTACCCCAGAGCAGTTTTTGACGTAACGTATTGGCAAAGTCCTTACCCTGCAGCTGCACGACGCGTGCGCAGTAGGGTGCACGTTCTATCGTCAGCACCGAGCCCGTGGGGCACAAGGTGACTTCACCGTCGATACTCACCTCGTAGTGCGTCGCTCGCGTGTGGGTGCGAACAGCAATTTGGCTGTCATCGCGCACGACAAGCGGGCGCATTGTCAACGAGTGAGGCGAGATGGGCGATAGCACCAGGCAGGCCGTGGTGGGCTCCAGGATGGGACCGCCCACACTCATGTTATAGGCCGTGCTGCCCGTCGGCGTGCTCACAATCAGGCCGTCGCCGCGGTAGGTGGTCAGTTCGCTGCCGCACAGGCTCGTCAGCATGTCCAGCATCGATGACGTATCGTGTCGCAGGATGGCGATTTCGTTAAGTGCCCAGGGGTGGGGAATCTCCACTGCATCGCAGCTGACTTGCAGCATCGAGCGCTCCTCGATGCGGTATTTTCCCGCCATCACCTCGTCGATGATTTCCATGCCCTCGTCAAGGCATCCGGCCGTCAGGTAACCCAGGTGCCCCAGGTTGATGCCCAGGATGGGCATTCCCTGCCTTGATACCCACATTGCGGTTGTCAGGAACGTGCCGTCTCCGCCCAGTGACAACGCCATGTCGGCATCGGGGACCTGGCTCGCCTCAAAGGCCTCCAAACCCCGCTCACGGCCACTGTCGCCGCACAGGTACTGCAGGTACTCCTTCTCGACGGCAATGCCCACTCCACGCTGGCGCAATGCGTCCAGCAGCGCTAGTACCCGCGCAGACGGGACATCCTGATAAGTGTTTCCAAAGATAACCATCTGTTTCATGGGGGACAAAGATAGTGCAAGCCGAGAGATATACCAAATTTATTTGGATATATCCGAGGCGCCGCCTATCTTCGCCGCGAGGCAAAGTAGTGCAAGCCGAGAGATATACCAAATTTATTTGGATATATCCGAGGCGCCGCCTATCTTCGCCATGAGGCAAAGTGGTGTTTCTTTAGATTTTAGCAATCAGCTTTTAGCAAATAGCTGTTAGATGATGGATATGATGTGTTTTCGGTTGTTGGTATATAGTTTTGGTTGTTTTACAAAAAAAAAGAAAAATAATTTGGAATGTAGCTTACTCTTGCTTTAACTTTGTGAGCGATAACTATCATTATTAATCTTTAATACGACATCAACGACAATGAAGAAATGGAAATGCAATGTGTGTGGTTACATCCATGAGGGTGACACACCTCCCGAAGAATGCCCGCTGTGCGGCGTTGGACCCGAGGACTTTGAGGAAGTGACCGAGTGACACCTCCCCCTACGAGTAAGAGTAAATCATCAACCAATAATCTGTTTAACTTAATCTAAATCAAGCATCAACTAACTGACTATTATGGCTAAGAAATGGATCTGCACCGTGTGCGGTTATGTACACGAGGGCGACACGCCTCCCGAGAAATGTCCGCAGTGTAAACAACCCGCCGAGAAGTTCAAGGAACTCAAGGAGGACGAGGAAGTAACCTATGCCGCCGAGCACGTGCTGGGCGTTGCCAAGGGCGTTGACCCCGAAATCCTTGCCGGACTGAAGGCTCACTTCGAGGGCGAATGCTCCGAGGTGGGTATGTATCTGGCCATGTCGCGCCAGGCCGACCGCGAGGGCTATCCCGAGGTGGCCGAGGCCTTCAAGCGCTACGCCTTTGAGGAGGCCGAGCATGCCGCCAGGTTTGCCGAGCTGCTGGGCGAGGTCGTTTGGGACACCAAGACCAACCTTGAGAAACGCATGGCCGCCGAGGCAGGCGCCTGTGAGGACAAGTTCCGCATCGCCAAGCTCGCCAAGGCTCAGAACCTCGATGCCATCCACGACACTGTTCACGAGATGGCCCGCGACGAGGCCCGCCACGGACAAGGCTTCACCGGCCTGTACAACCGCTTCTTCAAGAAGTAAACCTTTACTTCAAGACATTCTAATAATGGCGGGTGTTTCATTCAGGAGCACCCGCCATTGTTTCATCACCCCATTGCGACTGCAGCCAGTCTATTTTGCTGTGGAGGAACAATGAGAAGTCGTATTTCTGGTACTCGATGTCATATTGGGGCCATCTAGTCACGTCTGCGTCAAATGCGGGTTTGATCATGTTGACAAAGTCGTTGATGTATCGGTCGATATCCAAACCATTGAACCCCGAGCCATAGAATTTCCGCCAGTGTCGGCGCACGGTTTTCCTGAAGCGGGGGAACTTGTAGATTTCCTCAATCCAGTGCGACTTGAACGGTGTGGGCTGCTGGTAGATGAATTTGTTGAACTCAGTGTCACCATAGGCGGCCCATCGCTGGAATGCGTTTCCGAAGTCCCATACCGGTCCGAATATCAACTTGGTGGTGTCGCCGCGATGCTTGTACATGAAGCAACTGCCTGCAAAGTACTCCAGGTCGTCCATCATTTCGCCAATGATATAGAACATGGCCAGTTAGGCTCTTGAGACAGACTGCATAGTTGATGGTATCTTTCAGTTGCATCGCCAGAGTCATGGACTCCGTCAACAGGTCTTGAGCTTTCTGATCATTATTCAATCGGCATAATGATGCTAGACAAATTTTGCATACCAGTTGGTAATGCTTTTCATTGGTGTGATTAAAGCATTCCAGAGCTTCTTCATATTTTTGAATGTCATATCCGTCCATTGAATAATAGTCTCGGTACAATGTGCCCATGCGCATTTTTCACGTATCCCAAGTTGAAGTAGTCACTAGGGTCAGCAACAGCTTCGGCGTGCTTGTAGTAGAGCATGGCGCTATCGGGGTGGTTGAGTTCCTCCATGACGGCACCCTTGTAAATGTAGGCGCGGGTAAGTTTCTCGCGTTCGCTAGGGTGGGCGCGGTAATAGGCCAGGGCGCGGTTGATGGCGCTGTCGCTGGTGGCTGTGATGTAGCAACGGTAACGTGCCTGCGTCAGCAGCAGGTCGCGGTAGGCACTGTCGCCTTTGGTGGCAAGCGTGGCACCGTCCAACCCCTCCAGCAGCGCCAAGGCGCTGTCGGGTTTGTCGAGCATCAGGCTGTCGGCCTGCGCCAGACGGCCGTCGTAGCGGGGCGCCTCATGGCACCCCGGGACCACTGCCCCGAGCACTAGTATCAGCGCCAATATGTATGTCAACTGCTTCATGTTTTGCCATACATTAACTATCACAATTATTAACGTTATAAAATACCCATTATTGCTGATTATCGTAGCCAATAATAGATACAGCTTCACTACACTCCAATTTAAATGATGTTCCCCCGAAAACATGGTTTGGCTTTCGGGGGAACTTGTTTGTCAAAGGGAAGGCTTCCGATTACTGGAAGGCGTTCTCGCTGAGGCCCTTGCCGCCGATGGCGAGGTCCTTCATGTATTCGGGAACGGGCTTGCCCAGATACTTGTCCACATAGAGCTTGGCAAGGTACTGGCCGAGCATGAAGCCGTGGCCACGCAGACCCGTGAGCAGACCCACCTCGGGGTCGATGATGTAGCGCGGCTCGATGTAGTAGCCTGCCCAAACGGCATGGAAGCCGACCGATGCCAGGTTGGGAATCCACTGGGCAAACATCTCGCTCACAATCTTGAGGAAGGCCTGGCTGTTGTACTTCAGGTTCTGGCGTGCCTCATAGGGGTCGCAGTCTGGCGATGCGCAGCCGATGATTTGGCCTGTGTGCAGGAACTGCTGGCCGTAAACGGCGTTGAAGCCCTTGTAGTGACGGCGGTCGATAATCATGTCGAGCGAGTCGCCGTTGATACCCATGTTGGGCAGACGGCGGGTGATGAATGCCTGGTGCTTGACGGGGAAGAGCTGGGTGTCGATGCCGAGCATGTCGGTAAACTTCTCCGAGCCCCATCCCATGGCGTTAACAAAGTGGTCACAGGTGTATTCCACGTAGTGCTTGTCGTGGCGGCGCACCAGCACGCGGTATTTGTCGCCTGCACGCTCCACATGCAGCACCTCGCAGTCCTCGAGCACCTCGCCGCCATGCTGCTTGCCCACGTTGCGCACATACTCGATGGTGCGGCCCGGCGTGGCCTGCCAGCAGTTCATGGAAATCAGGGCGTGGCTGTAGATGTTGTCGTTGGGATTCCAGTAGGGCGAAATCTCCTTGGTGAAGTCCTTGCGGTCAATCATATAGGCCTCGCTCCAGGCGCGTGAGGCGTCCAGAGAGCGGTAGGTGGCGTCATCGTGCACGAGGTTGACATAGCGGGTCATCTTCAGGTCGATGTTGCAATGCTCCTGGTCGTCGCGGAAGATTTCCAGGTTGTGCATGGCGATGTCGCTGATGTCGGGGTTGGAGAAGGCAGGACGTCCGCCGCCGATGCAGCGCCACGTCGAACCGCGGTCATAGTTGACCAGGACAGTGCGCTTACCGGCCTCGGCAAAGTAGCGGAATGCCGCACTACCGGCCATACCGCCACCGGCAACGAGGATTTCGGTTTCGGCCTTCTCAATGACTGAGCCATGCTCAAAGACGAAGGTCTCCTTGGCCTCGCCGTTATAGACGTCGCCCAGGGTGACCTGGTTGGCCAGCGGTGCACGCGGGGTGCTGTCGCCGGTCACCTCGATGCCGTGGGCGCGCAGAATCTGTTTGGCGCGCGACACACAGCGCTTGCCGCGGCAGGGACCCATACCCATGCGGGTGGTGTGCTTGAGTTCATCCACCGAGATATACTTGCGGTCGCCGACCAGGGCGAGCAGGGTCTTCACGTCCACATCCTCGCAGTGGCAGACAAAGGACTTGCCTTCCTCGGGATTGGTGAGGGGACGCAGGTTCAGGGGCTCGGGATAGCGCTCCTTGAGGATGAAGCCCTTGATTTGATTCAGTTCATCGGCCTTGGTGACCTGGACGCGGGCCACATGGGTCTTGTTGTCCTTCTTGAGCACCTTCTCGATGACGCCCTCGCCAACCTTGGCGCCGTTGTCATCAACCAGGAAGACTTCCTTGCCTTCTTCCACGTCATATTCTACGGGCAGGAACGCCACGTTCTTGCGCTTGTCGTAGCCGAAGATGGCCAAGCCGGGACAGTGGTTCACACACTGCATACAGCCGATGCACTTGTCATAATCGACAACGGGAACCGACGACGTGGTGGGCTTGGTGATGGCACCCTGTGGGCAGGCAAAGGTGCAGGGGTTGCAGGCGAAACCATACAAGCAGTTAATCTGCACATAGGGCTTCGCAGCCATGCGCTCCTCGGTGGGGGCGTTGGGCTTGTCGAGCAGGCGCACGGGGCGCTGCTGCGAATCGATATACTGGCGGGAAACTTCCAGATAGTCCTCATAGTTATAGCGGAGTCCCAGTTCCTGAGCTACCTCGTAGGCCACCTGACGGCCGCGCAACACGGCACTAGTGCCCTCGCCGATGCGAACGGCATCGCCGGCACCATAGACGTTGCGGCCAAATACCGAACGGCCCTTCACCAACAGCTGGTTGTCGGGAATCAGACCCGTGCAGATGTTGATGATGTCGATGTCGTCAATCACGCGCTCGGTGCCGGGGATGGGCTGGAAATTCTTGCACTCGGCAATCACGGCACCGGTAACGCCGGTGTAGTCCTCATTGGGGATGGCGCGGATGAGCACGTGCGAGGTCATGATGGGGATACCCAGACGGCGAACACGGTTTGCCTGAACGGGGAAACCGCCCTCGTGGTCCATACCCTCGATGATGGCCTTGATGGTGGCACCGGCCTGCATGGCCTGATAGCTGGTCAGGTAGCCGATGTTGCCGGCACCCACGGTGAGCACGCGCTTGCCCAGCAGAGTGTGCTCCTGGTTCATCATCTTCTGGAAGACGGCTGCGGTGTAAACACCGGGCACGTCGTCGTTCTCAAACACGGGCATGAAGGGAACGGCACCGGTGGCTACCACCAGATGGTCGGCATCGATGTAGCTCACTTCCTGGGTGACGATGTTCTTCAAGGCGATGCGGCGGCCTTCGAGCAGGTCCCACACGGTATTGTTGAGCAGGATGCCGTCGTGGCTGTCGCCGGCAAGGGTCTTGGCGATGTCAAAACCGCGCATGCCACCAAACTTCTGCTCTTTCTCAAAGAAGAAGAACTGGTGGGTCTGCATATTGAACTGACCGCCCTCAGTAGCGTTGTTGTCCACTACGATGTTGGGGATGCCCAGTGCGGTGAGCTGCTCGCGGCATGCCAGTCCGGCAGGGCCGCCACCGACGATGGCTACCGTGGTCTTGTAAATCTTGGTCTCGCTGGCAGCACGGGCCTTGCCCTCGGGCATATAGTCCTTGGGAATCTCGCGCACCTCTTTCACGCCGTCAACGCTGGTGATGCAGATGCGGCGCACCTGGCCATCGACGAGCATCTCGCAGGCACCGCACTTGCCGATGCCGCACTCCAGACTGCGGTTGCGGCCCGTGGTGCTGTGGCTGTGCACGATAAGTCCTGCCTGATGAAGGGCGGCAGCAATGGTTTTGCCTTTCTGACCGCGAACGGTTCTCCCTTCAAACTGGAATTCAACATATTCTTCTTTTGGAAGGTCAAGAATAGGATGATTTTCGATTTTATACATATTGATTGGTTTATATGGTTATTGTTTCTAATTCAGCGATTTAACTCCAATTAGAGGAAAATGAACATTCTTAATGTGCACAAAGATAGTGAATTTTTGTGTACTTTGTTATGTATAAGGCGAAATAATTGAGAAAAATAAACGTATTAGGAAGGCAGGTTTATAGTCTTTACCAAGGAGGTGAAAACTGCCTAAAAAACCTCAACGGGATGTATAAAACAAAAAGCACCGAAACACATTGTGCTTCAGCGCTTTAATTCGAAAATTGTACTCCCGCTGGGAATCGAACCCAAATCTAAGGTTTAGGAAACCTCCATTCTATCCATTGAACTACAGGAGCATCAGGAAATCGGCTGGCTCGAGGCTTGGCGCCCGGCCAGCCGACTCATTATTTCACTCGTCAGGAATTACTTCCTGGCGGTAGCAAGCTTAGCCTCCTTCTTGTCGCTGCGACGGGCAATCCAGTAAGCCACGGGCGAAGCGATGAACAGTGAGGAGCAGGTACCGATGATGACACCGAGGATCATCGCGAAGATGAAGCTGCGGATGGACTCACCACCGAAGATCAACATGATGATCAGCACGAGCAACGTCGTGATAGAAGTCATCATGGTACGCGACAGAGTGCTGCACAAGGCCTTGTTGAAGGTGGTGTACAGATCCTGCTTGGGATACAGCGAGCGGTACTCACGCACACGGTCAAATACAACCACGGTATCGTTCACCTGGTAACCGATAACGGTCAGGATAGCGGCGATAAAGGTCTGATCAATCTCCATGGAGAAGGGCAGCAGGCCGTGCAGGTTGTAGAAGCCGATAACGATGAATGCGGTGAATGCTACGGCAGCCAGAGCGCCAATCGAGAAGGCGATGTTGCGGAAGCGGATCAGGATGTACAGTGCCATGGCAAGCAGCGAGAACAGCACAGCCCAGATGGCCTGGCGGGTCATATCGCTAGCGATGCTCGGACCGACGGTCTCACTCGAAACAACACCGACGCTCTCGTTCGACATGCTGAAGTCATCCTTGGTCATGTTGCCAAGTTCGCTCTTCAGTCCGGTGTACAGCTTGTCCATAATCTCGTCATCAACACCCTCGCTGGTATCCTTAATCTTGTAGTTGGTCGATACGCGCACCTTGGTGTCATTATCAATGGTGATAACCGAGGTGTTTGCGCCGTCGAACAACGGGGTCAGCTGGTCTTCCAGCGCCTGGGTCTTGACGGGATGGTCAAATTGTACGACAAAGTTGCGACCACCCGAGAAGTCGATACCACGGTTCAAGCCGCGGGCGGCGAACAGGATGCCCATCAGCACGATGAGACCGAGAACGAAGAAGGCGGTCTTCTTGGCAGCGCCCATGAAGTCGAAGCTTACATTCTCCATCAGGTGACGGGTGAAGCGGGTGTTGAAGGTCATGTTGTCGAAGGTGCCCTTGTTCACGAAGTGCTCCATTACCAGACGGGTTGCGAACACTGCAGTGAAGAACGAGCAGCAGATACCGATTACCAGGGTAACGGCAAAACCGCGGATGGGACCGGAACCCAGCAGAATCAGGATGATACCGGTGATGATGGTGGTCAAGTTGGAGTCGAAGATGGCCGAGAACGCGTTCTTGTAACCATCGCTGACAGCAGCCTTGAGACCCTTGCCGGCACGCAGCTCCTCCTTACAACGTTCGAAGATAAGCACGTTGGCGTCTACCGCCATACCCAGCGTCAGCACGATACCGGCGATACCAGGCAGGGTGAGCACGCTCTGGAACGAGGCGAGAATACCCATCGTGAAGAACAGGTTGAGAATCAGACCGAGGATGGCGATTGAACCAGCCTGCCAGCCGTAAGCCAACCACATGAAGATCATTAACAGTACCAGGGCGATACCGAACGAACGGAGACCCTTCTGGATGGATTCCTTACCCAGCGACGGGCCAATCACACTCTCACTGGCAACATTGACACGTGCCACCATCTTACCGGACTCGAGCACGTTGGCAAGGTCACTAGCCTCCTCAACGGTGAAGCGACCGCTAATCTGTGAGCGACCACCGTCAATCTGGCTGTTCACATTGGGGAAGGAGTAAACCTGGTCGTCAAGGACGATGGCGATAGCCTTACCGATGTTCTGACCGGTGATGCGGCTCCACTGGCGGGCGCCTTCATCGTTCATGGTCATCGAAACGACCTGACCCTGCAGGTTATCATACTCGCTGGTAGCACGGGTAACGACATCACCGTTCAGGACGGGCTGGCCGTTAACGGTCTGCAGTGCTACGAGCTGGAAGGTCTCATGGCCACCCTGCATCTTCTCGGGCTTAACGGTCCAAGCCAGCTTCAGGTCTGAGGGCAGGATCGTCTTGGCAACCTTAGAGTTGATGATGGCATTAACCTTTGAGGTGTCGCTAGCGAGGACATAACCTACAACGGGCGAGCCACCCTGGTTAGCTGCCAGAGCCTCAAAGCTGGTGAGCTGGGCGAGGGTCTCGGCAGTCTCCTTCTTAGCCTTGGGGGCTTCCTTCTTGGCAGCAGCGCTATCGGCAGCAGCCTCAGGAGCAGCAGCAGGCTTGGGAGCAGCGTCGGTGGTGGCAGTGGTGTCGGTTGCGGTCGTGGTCGTGGTCTCGGCAATAGCCTGATCACTGAGCTGACGCAATGCACCAATGACATCGCTCAACTTATAGGTCGTGTAGAACTCGAGGTTGGCGGCACCCTGCAACAGTTTGCGGACGCGCTCAGGTTCCTTCACACCCGGGAGCTCGAGCAGGATGCGTCCAGTGCTCGCCAGTTTCTGGATATTAGGTTGAACCACGCCAAAGCGGTCGATACGGTTGCGCAGCACCTTGTAGGAATTGTCCACCATGCTGTTCACCTCTTCGTTGAGGATGCTCTGTACCTCAGCGTCGGTGGCATTGGGTTTTTCCTTCACACGCTCAATGTTGCGGAAAATCTGAGCCAGATTGCCCTCGGGAGCGAGCTTCTTGTACTCCTTGCAGAAGGAGCCAACGAAGTCATCCTGTGCGGTCTGGTTGTTGGCAACGTTGTCGATAGCCTGGTTAAACTTCTTGTCGGGATTGTTGTTCGCGAGAGCGCGCAGGATGTCGGGCACTGAGATTTGCAGTGTCACGTTCATACCACCCTTCAAGTCAAGGCCGAGGCCCAACTCTTTCTCACGAACTTCCTGGAAGGTATAACCCTTGTCAAACCACTTGGACATCAGGATAGGATACACCTTCTTGTTAGCGATAGAATCCAAATACTCATTCAAAGCAATCTTGTACTGCTCGTTGCTGGTGTCCGGGCTCTTAATGCCGGCAACAGCGAGTGCCTTCTGTTCTGCTTTGTTCTGGTAGTGATTGCTCACGAACGTGAACCCCAGATAGAACAGGCAAATCAAGATCAACAACCAAGTAAGGACTCTGATAAAACCTTTAGTTTGCATTTGTTGTTTGAATTGTGAATTATTTAATTAATTTTTGTTAATTTTCGCCTCATTTGACTTTTTCAGCCTGCAAATATACTGCTTTTTCTGAAAGTGGGGCATATTTTTTGCAAGATTTTGTTTCTACCTTATATATTTTAAAGGGATAATCAGCTTTTTAGGTCCAAAATCCACCGGAAATAGGGTCAACACGATTCATTTTTGCCGCTGAATCACCTGTTTGGACAATGTGAACAAAAAGTAAAAATCAGGGTATCTGGAGCAGCCGCCGGGCATTGATGCTGGTCTGGCTGATGACTGCTTCTGTGCTGACGCCCAAATGCGTTGCGACTGTTGCGGCAACCTCCTCAATTGGGGTGGGGTTCTCGTCGCTCTCGATGAGTAACCGTTCAATCGGGGTCTCTTGAAGGGCGCGAGGGTTGAAACGTGCGCCAAAGGACAGGTAGCATCCCTCGTCGAGCAACTGCCGGGCGACGTGTTCGTTGGCCCTCATGCCATGAATGGCCAGTATAACGTCAGTGAGTCCCAGGGTGCGCCGCACGGCAAGAACCTCCTGGCTTGTCTTCACCGAATGCACAACCACGGGCTTGCCCAGAGCTGCCGCCAGCTGCAAGTGGTGGGCAAACACCTGACGTTGAATATCCAGGTCTGCACCTTGTCGCCTGTCCATTCCCGTCTCTCCGATGGCCAACACCTGCTGGTGGCTGGCGCATTGCTCTAGCAGGTCATAGTCGGCAGTGCCTAATCGCTCGGTCGTGTACCACGGATGGATGCCCACCGAGTACCATTTGCCTGGTTCGGGCGTGAAATGATGAGGACTCACCGAGATGAGTGCCTCGGTCGCCTTAAGGCAATGGGTGTGGAAGTCAAACGGATAGGGGTTCATGGCACTGGGTCATAGCCGCTGCCGCCCCACGGGTTACAGCGCAGGATGCGCCACACCGCCAGCGCCAGTCCCTTGAAGGGCCCATGCTTGCGGATAGCCTCGATGGCATAGTGGCTGCATGTGGGCGTAAAGCGGCATGTCGCCGGCGTGAGGGGCGAGATATACTTCTGGTAAAAACGGATGGGCAAAATCAGCAGCCAGCCGATGAATCGCAGCACCGCCTTAACCGCCTTATTGATGAAATCGAGAATCTTTTTCATTGCTGGTGATTCGACTCGCTATTGGCGGCTTCCTGCTCAGCGACAGCCTGGGCAATACGGGTGAGCAGTGATTCCATCTTTTCCTGGATGACACTGAAAGGGGCGGGGGTGTTGTCAAGATAGACAAAGGCGATATCCACGCCTGCACCATACTGCTCGAGCGCGGGGGTGAGCAGCTGGCGACGGGCAAGACGGTAGGATTCACGCACGCGGCGGCGCAGGGTCACACGATTGACGGCCCTGCGGATGCGTTTCTTGGGAATGGTGACAAGAAACTGCACGTTGTTCTCGCCAGGCTCGCGCAACCGGTAGGCAGCGCGCAAGGGAAAGGCCATGAGCGACTTTCCCTCGTCAAAGAGCCGGTTGACTGCTGTGCGGCTTCTCAGTTTCTCGTTTTTCCTCAGCGTGTAATCCATCAATTGAGTAAAAAATGGGGTACGCTAAGCACACCCCATATTAAGCTCATGAAAAAAGCTTGATTATTTCTTCTTAGCGGGAGCGGCTTTCTTGGCCGTAGCAGCTTTCTTGGCAGCCTTAGCCTCGGCTTCAGCCTTGGCCTTGCGGGTGGCGGCAGCTTTCTTTGCGGCAGCCGAACGCTTTGCGGCAGCTTCGGCAGCTTTCTTAGCGGCTTCTTCCTCCTTAGCCTTGCGGGTGGCGGCAGCCTTCTTGGCAGCAGCCGAGCGCTTGGCGAACTGCTCCTTGCGTTCCTTTTCCAGCTTGGCGGCCTCACGGGCAGCTTTGCGTTCTTCTTTCTCCTCCTCGGCACGCATTTTCTTGAGGTAGAGTTCAATGGCACCTGCCATCGAGGGGGCCTCGGGTGTGATGGTGACATCCACATTGATGCCTGCCTTGGCGGCAGCTTCGAGGGTGGTCTGTCCCATAGCGGCGATTACCACGTTGCGCTGCCTGTAGTCGGGGAAGTTGGTGGTATAGGACTTGATGCCCGCCGGGGTGAAGAACACGAGCATGTCATAGTCCAGTTTCTCACCGGGCTTGAAGTCATTGCTCACCGTGCGGTACATGACGGCCTTGACATATTTCACCTTGTTGTTGTCGAGGACAACGGCCTTGTCGTTGTGTACATCGCTCACGGGCATCAGGTAAGTTTCCTTGTTGTGCTTGGCGATGATGGGGATGAGATCCTCCATAAGACCCGACTCACTATAGAAAATCTTGCGTTTGCGGTAGATGACATACTTCTGAAGATAGTGGGCAATAGTCTCGCTCACACAGAAATACTTCAGAGTGTCGGGGACATTATAGCGGAGTTCCTTGCAGAGCCTGAAGAAGTGGTCGATAGCGGTGCGCGCGGTGAGGATGATGGCCGAATAATCGGGTACATTCACCTTCGACTGTCTGAATTCCTTGGAAGACAGCCCCTCGACTTTAATGAACGGTCGGAATACTATTTCAACACCAAATTTTTTCTCCAGTTCAAAATAAGGAGACTTTTCAGAAGTTGGTCTCGGTTGGGAAACCAGGATCTTTTTAATGTTCATTCAGGTTCTTTTATATACTTAAATTATCACATACCCAAATCGTTACGCTCGCCACAAGGGCTAAGGGTGCGATTTCGACGGCGCAAAGGTACAACAAAAAATAAAATAGTGATGTCACTTTGCCATAAAAAATTCGATAACCCTTATAAATAAATATTAATCGGGCTAGGAGATAAAACAAGGCTGCAACAATCAATAGCATTTTGCTATGTGCTGGAAATAGCATCAATGGAACGAGTACACACAGCAACAGCAGCCCAAGGAATGATTGGGAGGCCTTGAATCCGTCGAGCCAAAGTTTGGAACCCACGCTGTCGCTGAAAGTGTACCCCAACAGCTTGTAAACCATCCACTGGATGACGTAAAACCCGATGGCGATGGCACAGAAGGCGGCTATGTGCAGGAAAACGTTGGATTGCAGCGCCTGTGCCAGGTCGGGCCTGAACAGCCTGACGGCGAAATACATGATGAACCCCTCGACAATGCATGTGTTGGCAATAAGTGCCACCAGGATGCTCGTCTCGTTGACGGTGTGGTCTTCGAACAGGTTCTCGCGACGGCGTGTGGAGAACATATTGTGGAAAAAGTTCTCGATGTACTTGTAGCCCGTGTGATAGCTTAGTGCTACGGCCAGCAGACCCATCAGCAGCAGTGCCATCGACGGGGTGTCATGCATGGGCGAGGAAGTGAATGGTCTGGCCTCGCCAGGGGCGGGCTTCTCCATCACAGCCAGTGTGTCACGGGGCGCCAATGACGTGTCAGCTGCCGATTGGGCAGTGACCCCCTTGAGGGGCTGCGGCTGTGAATGCTGGTCCACAGTATCTGATTGCAGGGTGGCAGGAGCAGGATTGGCAGTGACAGGCATAGCGGGGATTAGTATTTGGATTCAAACGACGTATTCGTGTCGCTCTCTTCAAGCAGGGCGATGGCTTCAACGGGCGTTGAGGCAACGGCCCACAGCTGGCCGTGTGAAGGCTTCATGAAACCCTCGTCGATGGCATGATGCAGCATCGCCAGCAACGGATCATAGTAGCCTAGGGTATTGAGAATGATGACGGGTACCTTGACAAGACCCAGTTGCCGCCAGGTGAGAGTCTCGAGCAGTTCCTCAAATGTGCCCACGCCTCCAGGCATGGCAATCACGGCATCGGCCATCTCGCTCATCATCTGCTTGCGCTGGTGCATGTCGGCGCTGACGATGACATCCTCCAGGCGGTCATAGCACCATCCGTTGTCCACCATGAATTTGGGAATGACACCCGTCACATCGCCTCCGGCGTCGAGGGCGCCATCGGTCAAGGCTCCCATCAGTCCCACGGCCCCGCCGCCGTTGACACAGCGCCATCCACCTTGTGCCAGCAGGCTGCCCAGCTCTCGCGCGGCATCAAGATACCGCACGTCGATGTTGGCGCTCGAAGCGCAAAACACACACACGTTGCCCTTGTTTTCTGTTTTCATGGCTGCAAAATTACAAAAAAAGCTCCAACCAGCGCTAATTTTTTCTTGAAGGCTTGTGCCCAGCGAGCCGTCTCTTGTGGAACAGGATGCGTTGCCTGGCCCGATGTATCCTTGCAGGAATGACGGAAAATGTGTACTTTTGCCCTCTATAAAACCATATTGATTAGATAATATTCTGTAAAACTATGAATCATTGCTGGCATTATATCTTGATGAGCTGTATAGCTCTTTGTTTTGGTGTGAATTTTCCTGTTTCGGCACAAATCGTAACCGGAAAATCCGGTGGAGAGATTGCTGACAGTATTCGTGAAGAGCTTGACGACAGGCCATACTTCAGCCTGTATAAGGACACGTACTTTGTAGGGGGTACGGTGCTGGGCGGCAAGCCCGACGGCTATAACAGCGATGTCAAGTTCCAAATCAGTTTCCAGCAGCGCCTCACCAAGAGTGTGCTGCCGTTTCACACCTATTTGTACCTGTTCTATAGCCAAAAGGCGATTTGGCACGTGTTCCGCAACTCATTGCCGTTCTATGACCTCAACTTCAATCCTGGTATCGGTCTTTCAAAATACATCATCATGAAGAACCGCCTGCTGGGAAAAGTGACCTTGATGGCTGAGCATGAATCCAACGGACGTGATGGCACGGCATCACGCAGCTGGAATAAGGTGTCTATTGCTGGCGAGGCTTATATCTCACCTTATCTGATGGCTCACGCCAAATATTGGATTCCCATCGTTGACGGCAAGTATAACCGCGACATTCTCAAGTATATGGGATTGTATCAGGCGGGATTCCAGGCCAAAAGCCTTGATGACAAGTGGGTGCTTGACATGACACTGGTCAAGCGGTCGGGTTGGAACCTGAATTTCAACACGATTGTGCAGTTAGGATACCGCATCAACCACAATTCCAACCAGTTCATCATGCTGCAGTACTACAACGGCTACGGCGAGCACATGCTGGATTACAACCAGTACCACTCGCGCATCCGTTTCGGTCTGCTGATTCGACCTCACTTCTTCAGCGATTTCTAGAGATTATTCGGTGTAGTCAATGAGTTCCAGGCCGTAGGGGGTATATAAGCGTTTCATCTCCTCGGGCTTGAGCATGTAGGGGTAGATGGGCGCGTCAATCATACCCTGGGCATAGCTGGCAATCTCATAGACTTGATAAACCAGATGCAGCACCGAATCCTCGAAGTAGAAGTCGCTGGGGCGTGGTAGCAGGCCGTTGTCGGGAAGGAACAGGTCGTCGATGCCGTAGTCGTAGGTCTGCTTGATGGACTTGAGCGTTACATCGCGCAGCAGGGTCGTGTCGGCGATGATGTCGTCCAGGGCGACAGTTTTCTCTGTTTTCAGGTCATAGGTGACATAGCTGTTATTGTAGATGCCGTGGGCGGCGCGAGCCATAAAGGCGTAATAGTGGATGTGATAGGTGAGCAGCCTGTCGCCCATGTCCTGGAGGCGAATTCTGTACTCCGAGGACGAGAGGTTGTCGCTCTCGATGGTAATGGTATCAACCTGTTTGAGCGTGGACGAGTCCATATCCAGGTAGGTGTTGGGCGCGAGAATAGCATCCATGGCCAGGTCCAGCGTGTTGAGCTCGGCACTGTCGGTCATGGCGAGCAGCAAGGCTTTCTGGAGCTCGGGACATGGCTTGCCGTTGATGGTCACGGGCCAGAAGGCGGTCACCTTGTTGTCAATGAAGAACGTCTTGCCCTCCTCATCGGCATACTGGTACATCTTTTCCTGCTTGAAGTTGTTGAACTGGCACAAGGTGCTGTCGCCCTCCATATTGCCCTTATTGTCCATACCGCAGGAGCTGAGCGCGGTCAAGACGATGAAGGCTTGAAACGTGATGATAAGATTCTTGCTCATAGTCATTGTCAGTTGATGTGTTGTGTCGGCAAAATTACTTATTATTGGTGAGAAACCATCGGGAAAAGGTCAAAAAAAATCCTCGACTCACGTCGGGGATTGCTTAACTAATTAACCTTCTAATACCATTAACATAAACCTTAAAACATTTTGTTTTTACAAGAAAAAGCAACTGCCTCACGACACCTGATTTTTCCTAACCTTAAAAACTATTACCATGAAAAACCAGTGCAAATTTAGTGCAAAATATGTTTTATAACATAATCTTTTGGCATAAATCCGCCAAAAATTAACGATAATTCACAAATATGGGCGGATTTATGCTTGATATTAACAGTTGTTTTGATTTTACAACGGGTGATGTCGTCAGGTGGGTTAGCGGGCGTTGATGAAGTCAAGGAACGCCTGCTTGTAACTGTCGCCGATGGGAATATACACGTCGCCAAAGACGATGCGGTTGCGCTCAATCTCGCGGATTTTGCTCTTCTGTACGATAAAGGAGCGGTGAACCCTGATGAAACGCGATGTGGGCAGCATCTGCTCGATGGCTTTCATGTTCATCAGCGACAGGATGGGGTGGGGTGACTGTTCGGTGTAGATTTTCACATAGTCCTTCAGTCCCTCGATGTAGCGGATTTCGTCAAGGTTGATTTGCAGCAGTTTGTATTCACTCTTGACAAAGATGCTGGTAGGCTCTTCATCGGTTTTGGCGGCGGGCTGCTGCTCGTTCTGCTGCACGAGTTGGAACCACTGCAGCGCCTTGTTGCAGGCCTCCATGAAGTCGGCATAGCTGATGGGTTTCAGCAGGTAGTCGAGTGCATTGGCGCGGAAACCGTCAACCGCATACTGGTTGAATGCTGTGGTGAACACGATGCGCGTGTTCTCGGGCACCATACGGCTCAGTTCAAGTCCGTTGAGCTCAGGCATCTGAATGTCCAGGAAGAGCAGGTCAACCGGTTGCTTGCCGATGCCATGCAGGGCATCGGTGGCATTGGTATATTTGCCGCACAGTTCCAGGAACGGTATTTTACTCACGTAGCTCGCCAGCAGTTCCACTGCCAGCGGCTCGTCGTCAACGATGGCACACTTGATAATCATATCTTTTTAGTTTTTCAGTTTTCAGTCTTCAGTTTTCAGTCTTCAGTTGAATGCGGATGCCGCTGACAACTGACAACTGAGAACTGAAAACTATTGTTTCTTAAGGGTGATTTTGGAATAATACTGCTTGCCGTCGGGCGTCGTGCCCTTTTCCCAGGTGTAGCGGTTAGGGTACATGAGCTCCAGACGGCGTGACACTTGCTCCAGTCCGATGCCCGAGCCGCTCTTGTCGTTGGCTCGCTTGGGATAGCAGGTGTTGTATATCTCGCAGGTGACGTCGCCATCCGTTTGATGGATGTCAACCTTGATTTCGCCGGTGCCCTGAGGCGAGATACCGTGCTTGAAGGCGTTCTCGATGAGTGAGATGAACAGTAGCGGTGCGATGGGCGTCGAGTCGGTGGGATGCACGTTGATGTTGGCATCGATTTTCACGCCCTCGGTCACGCGGATTTTCATCAGTTCGATGTAGTTGCGCATGAAGTCGGCCTCCTTGCACAGCGGCACCATGTCCCGCTGGTTCTCGTAGAGCACATGGCGCAGCAGTTTGCTCAGTTCGCCCACTGCCGTCTGGGCCTTTTCCTGGTCAAAGGCGATCAGGGCATAGATGTTGTTCAGCGTGTTGAGCAGGAAGTGGGGATTCATCTGGTTGCGCAGGTTGCTCAACTCGGCCTCGGCACGCGCCGTCTCGGCCTCCTGACGCACCTCCTCGATGTGGTGCCAGTGCTTCACCATGCGCACGGCCACGGCAAGCGCGATAATCAGGTAAAGCGTCATGATTGCCCAGAAGTAACGGGGCAACCTGACGAACGGCCTTCGGGGCTGGTCACTGTGGATCTCGGGCAGGAGCTGCATGCCACTCCAGTGCCACAAATCCATGACAAAGATGCCACCCACGATGACAAACACGTTAATCAATATGAACATTTTCCAGTTCTTCTTCAGCAGGAAGCGGGGCACCACCCACAGGTAATTCAGATAGAAAACCAGGATGTAGGCCAGCGGGTTACCCACCCACCGCACATAACGGTTCCACACTGTCTGCCAGTCGTCATTGGAACTGTGGAAAAACAAGGGTACAACAATCAGCACCGCCCAGCATAGCAGGTGCAAAATGAGATAGCGGTACTTAGATTTGGATTTTTCGAGATCAGTTGACATTATGCAATCGATTTTTAGGTATCGCAAAGATAATCAACAATTCTCGCTACTACAAATAATATAGATAAAAACGCAAATCCAATAGACAAAATCACTCGTAGCGCAGGGCGTCGATGGGGTCGAGATTGGCGGCCTTCTTGGCGGGATACCAGCCGAAGAAGATGCCCGTGATGGTGCAGATGGCAAACGAGAGCAGCACGGTCCACGGCTCCACACTGATAAGGATATGGTACTCGGTGAAATTCAGCAGGACGAAGCGGGCCAGATAAGAGATGCCACTGCCGATGAGCACGCCGATGAGTCCACCGGTGACACTGATGAGGATGGCCTCGATGAGGAACTGGCTCATGATATCGACAGTGCGGGCACCCACGCTCATGCGCAGGCCGATTTCACGTGTGCGCTCGGTAACGCTCACATACATGATGTTCATGATGCCGATGCCGCCCACCAGCAGCGAGATGCCGGCGATGCACGAGAGCAGCAGGGTGAGGACATTCATGACCGAATCTACCATCGATGTGGCTTCTTCCAGTGAATTGACTCTGAAATCCTGGATGTCGCCCTCTCGCAGTTTGTGATTTTCACGCAGAATCTCTGTCAAATCCTGTTTGGCCAATGAGGCCATTTCCTTGCTAGTGGCGGCGACATAGATCATATCGAAATAGTCCTGTGAAATCATGCGTTTCATCACGGTCGTGTAAGGCATGAGCACGATGTCGTCCTGGTCTTGACCAAAGGCGGTGCGGCCCTTGCTCTTGAGCACACCCACAACCCTCACGGGGATACTGTTGATGCGGATGACGGCTCCTATGGGGTCGGCCTCATTGGGGAAAAGCTTGTCAACGACAGTCTTACCAAGGATGCAGACCTTGGACGCACCCTTGACCTCAGGGTCGGTGAACATATCTCCTTGAGAAATTGAGAGTCCATTGATGTCAAGGAACTCATTGTTTACACCTTGTACCGAGCCGCTATGGTTGTTCTTGCCGTTGATGAATTGTCCCGAAGTGTAAACCATGGGACAGATAGCTTTAAGATACTTGTTCTTTTCTAGAATACTCTGATAGTCGGCCTGGGTGATGGTTTGGCTATATTCAGGCAACCAGTTACCGTCGATGTCCTCATAACTCGGTCCAGGTATAACATTCAATGCGCCTGGGTCCACGCCCTCGATTTCTTGCATGATGGTCGCCTTGGAACCGGTTCCCAGGGCGAGCATGATGATGACCGACGACACGCCGATGATGATGCCCAGCATGGTCAGGAAGCTGCGCATCTTGTTGGCACCGATGGCCTTCAAAGCTATCTTGAACAGATTGGTGATATTCATTGTTTTTAGTCCTTAGTTTCTAGTCCTTAGTCCTTAGTTGGCATCCGCCAACTCCTCACTTCTAACTTGTGATTATTCTTCCTCGACAGGGAGTGTTGCCAGCTTGTCGGCGGCATTCAGGATGGTATCGTTCATGCGGTCCTCGCGCAGCTTGCCGTCACTCAAGGTGATGGTGCGCGTGGAATACTGAGCGATTTCGGGATTGTGGGTCACAAAAATGATGGTGCGCCCCTCGGCATGCAGTTGCTGGAACAGCACCAGGATTTCAAACGAGGTGCGGGTGTCCAGGTTACCTGTTGCCTCGTCGGCGAGGATGACCGCAGGGTCGTTGACCAGGGCACGGGCAATGGCCACACGTTGCATCTGTCCGCCGGACATCTGGTTGCTCTTGTGGTTCAGGCGGTCGCCCAGTCCCACGCGCTGCAAGGCGGTGACGGCACGTTCGCGGCGCTCGCGGGAGCCTACCTCGCTATTGTACATCAGCGGCAGTTCCACGTTCTCGACTGCCGTGGTCTTGGCCAGCAGGTTGTAACTCTGGAAGACGAAGCCGATTTTACGGTTCCTGAGCACCGCCCGCTGCGTCTTGCTCATGGTGCGCACCGGAATGCCGTCCAGACGGTATTCGCCGCTAGTGGGCGTGTCCAGGCAACCCAGGATGTTGAGCAGGGTCGATTTTCCCGAGCCCGAGGTGCCCATGATGGTGACGAACTCACCCTCGTGGATGGTGAAGGAGACCCCTCGCAGGGCATGCACCGTCTCCTCGCCCACGACGAAGTCGCGGCGTATTCCCTCAAGTTCTATGACTGGTTTCTGTGCCATGGTTACTTCTTGTTATCTTTTTTGTCTTTCTTGTCAGCCTCCTTTTTGTCAGGTTGGGTGGCAGCCCCAATCTCAAATGATTGGATGACCGTCGTGCCCTCGTCCAGGCCGCTGATAATCTCGGTGCGGATGCCGTCGGTCACGCCGATTTCCACCTTGTGGGCAGTGAGAACGTTGCCCTCGAGGGTCCACAGCTTGTGCTCGGCGGTGGTGTCCTTGATGACATACTTGTTGCCGAAGACGCTGGGCTCGGGCGTGAAGCGCAAGGTCGCCGATGGTACGCTCTTGACGCCACTGCGTTCCAGCGTGTAGATGGTGATGCTGGCCGTGAGGCCTGGCTTGAGTTTGAGGTCGGCATTGGGGGCGCTGACGACCACCTCATAGGTGACTACATTGTTGGTGATGACAGGATTCTGACGCACCTGCTTGACAGTACCCGAGAACACGTCGTCGGGGTAGGCATCGACGGTGAACGTCACGCGCTGGCCCTCACGTACCTCGCCGATGTCGGCCTCATCCACCTTGGCGATGCACTGCATGTCGGTCAAGTCCTTGGCAATCTTGACGATGGAGGGGGTGCTGAAGGCCGATGCCACAGTCTGACCCTCTTCTACCGACTTGCCGATAACCACGCCGTCAATGGGTGAATAGACCGTGGCATAGCTCAGGTTGGTTTTGGCCCTGGCAACATCCTGCTGGGCAATCCTGACGCTTTCCTGCGCTTTGCGGTAACTCTCGAGTGCAACGTCATATTCCTGCAGGCTCACGAGGTCCTTCTGCTTGAGTTCGGCATAGCGTGCGTAGTTCTTCTTTTGATAATCCAGTTCAATCTGCTCTGCTCTCAGGCGGGCTTGGGCCGTTGACAAGTCGCTCAATAGGTTGGTACGGTCCAGTTCGGCGATGATCTGTCCACGCTTGACCACGCTGTTATAGTCCACATACAGCCGCTTGACGATACCCGACACCTGCGTGCCCACGTCAACGGTCTTGACCGGCTCGATAGTGCCCGTTGCTGTGATGTTGGTGGCGATGTCGCCAGATTCGATTTGGGTGGTCTGGAAACTGATTTGCTCATTGCCACCTTTCTTGTTCACAATGGCGATAATCCCGGCGACCAACAGCAGGCCAACCAGCGCCAAGATGATTTTCTTACCCTTTTTCATATGTTTGTTTTTTTTAGTTTTTAGTCCTTAGTCCTTAGTTTCTAGTTGGCATCCGCCCACTTCTCACTTTTAAAAGTCTATGCTCTCGCCGTTGTAGTACTTGAGCAGTGCCATGTTGAGCAGTGCCTCATATTTTGCCTGCAGCATCCGCTGGATGGCGGTGCTCAGGTTGGTCTTGTCCTGGGTGAGTTCCACGATGTTCTTCAGGCCCAGGCGAAATTGCTCGCTGGTCAGGTTGTAGCTCTCGCGGCAGTAGTCCACATTCTCTTGTGCGGCGACATAGCGCTGCTGGTTGTTGCGGGCTTGGAGCCAGTAGGTCTCGATGGTCTTCCACAGGGCTTTCTGCGTCTCGACCATGTCCAGGTAGGTGCTCTCGCGCTCCAGGCGGGCGCGGGCGACAGCATTCTTAGTCTTGCCGCCGTTCCAGATGGGTAGGGTCATCGACACGCCGATGCCGTTGCTCCACTGGTTCTTCAGTTGGGTGAACATGTTGCCGTTGCCCGACGAGTTGGTGGTGCTGATGCCCGCATTGGCGTTGATGATGGGCTTGTTGCCAGCCTTGGCGATTTCCTCGTCGATATAGGTCCTGTCCATTGCCAGCTGTTGCACCTTGAGTTCGGGTCGCGAGGCGACGGCGTTTTGGAACACAATGTGTTTGTCAGGTAGCTCGGCTAGCACGTTGTCCGAGAGTCGCGGGTCGGCGAGAACGAGATTCTCGTCGCCGTCAAGTTCCATGAGCTGTTTGAGTTGCAGGCGGTAGCCGTCCAGGGTGGTCTCGTCGGCAACTTTCTGGTACTTGTCCTGCGCCAGCTGTGACTCAAACTGCGACACGTCGGCCTTGTTGAGCAGCCCCGCCTGCTTGCGGGCACGTGCCTGTTCGAGCTGCTTCTCGGCCAGTGCGATGAGTTCCTCATCGTGCTTGACGGCATCCTGCGAGTACAGGATTTGGATATACAGCTGCGTAATCTGCTCCTCGAGGTTCAGTTCGCTCGCCTGCACCCTGAGCTCGGCAATCTGCGAATTGATTTCCGCCAACCGGATGTTGTTCTTGGTCTTTCGGCCGTCATACAGGTTCATGGATGCCCCCAGGCTGTAGTTGCCGCTGTAGGTGTTCTTGTTGCTGAACGAGACGACCTCGTTGCCGATGACGCCGCTATGGGTCTCCTGGAACGGGCGGTTGCTCACATACTGGCTCGTGCTGAAGTCTACCGACGGCAGTCGGTTGGCCTTGGCGTCCTTCAAGGCGACCTGTGACGAGCGCACGTCTACCTTGTTGCGTTGCACGGTGATGCTGTGTTGCTGGGCCCAGCCGATGCAGTCCTGCAGGGTCCAGGCGTATGGGGTTTCCTCCACGGCTGCGGTGCTGTCTTGTGCACTGGCACTTGCTGCCGTCATCAGGCAGCTTGCCAGCAGAATGATATGGCCTAATGATTTGATCATCATGATTGTTGTGTATTGATTGGGTTCTTGTTTTGACCATTAGACGCAACAGAGCCTCAAAAAGCTACAGGATAAGGCCAAAAAAATAAAAAAACGCTCCGTAATCCGTTTATTGGGGTTACGGAGCGGTGCTAAAGGCTGTGTTGTCGGTTTTCAGAAGGTCACTTGATTTCCTTCACCAGATAAATCATCGTGGGGAAGTGGTCGCTGTAGCCGTTCACAAAGATACCTCCCGAGTAGGTGCGCAGGGGGTAGCCTTGACGGTCGCCTTCATCGCCACGCAGGAACTTGCGGTTGAGCACCTCGGCGCGTGAGAAGGTCAGGGTGGGCTTGTCCTTGCTGTCGTAATTCTTCAGGAAGTAGTCGGTAAAGATAATCTGGTCAAACAGGTTCCAGTTGCCCTTGTAACCCAGGGTGCCGATACCCTTGTTCAGGATATTCCACCAGGGGTTGAAGCACGAGCCGGGCTCGGTGCATTCCTTAATCTCGCGCTTGGCGCCCAGAGCCTCGCTGCAGCTCTTATTCTGCGGGTCATCGTTCAAGTCGCCCATGAAGATGATGCCCTGGTTGGGGTCATCGCGCAGCAGGGAGTCCATGGTCTCGCGTGCCATGCGGCCACAAGCCTCACGCAGGTAGCTCGAGCGTTCCTCACCGCCCAGACGTGAGGGCCAGTGGTTGACGATGAGCGACACCTTCTCGCCAGCCAGCATGCCGGTGACGGTTAGCTGGTCGCGGGTCAGGAAGTCGGGGTCGTCAGGCAGGTACTTGTTGACACGCTGGGTGGTGACGTTGAGCACCTTGAAGAAACGGGGATTGTACAGGAATGCCACGTCCACACCACGGCGGTCAGGACTGTCGTGGTGTACAATCTGGTAGCGGCGGTCCTTGAGCTCGGGCTGGCGCACGAGGTCCTGCAGGACGGTGATGTTCTCAAGCTCGCTCACACCGATGATGACGGGACCTTCGGCAGGCGAACCCTTGACCTCCATCTGGCTGATGGCGTAGGCCATGTTGTGCTGCTTCTGCCAATACTTGGTGCCGTTCCACTGGCGTGCACCCTGGGGCGTGAACTCGATGTCGTTGACACCCGGGGTATTGATGGTGTCGAACAGGTTCTCCAGGTTATAGAACATCACGCCATACATCGTGTAACGACGTTCCTGCTGGTCCAGGATGCTGTCTTGCTGCTCCTGGCCCCAGGCCAGTGCCGGCAGCAACGCTACCAGCGCCAGGGTCATGAATAATGCTTTCTTAGTCATATGCTTGGTTTTTAGTTTTTAGTCCTTAGTTCTAAGGTTTAGTTTCTAGGCGTCAGCCATCTGACGCCTAGAAACTGTAACCTGATGCCTTACTGTTCCCACTCGACATTCCAGATGGACAGACGGTCCTTCTCGGAAGCCGCATTAGACGGGCACAGGTTGGTAAACTCGATGGTGAAGTCGCCGCTGACGTTCAGGTACTCCTCAAAGTTGAAGATGGTGTACTTGGTCACGCCCTGCTGGCCAACCTCCCAACTCTTGATGACATTGCCATTCTGCTTCACATCGACGCGGAAGCTGATGACCTTGCCCGAGAAGGCATAGCCGTAGTTGAACTTCAAGCCCTTCATGCCGCCCTTGAGAACAGGCGAAACAATCTTGCCCACGCTGGTGGTGTTACCATTCATGGTCGGTGCAACAGCATAAGTCTTGGTCGAACCGGGAACCAGGCCGATGAACTTGAACTCGGGGTTGTTATCAACGTCGCTACCCTTGAGCAGCATGCAGTTGGTGGCAGTCCAGCCCTTCTTGGAAACATAGGTGCCCCACTCGCCCAGCTTGGGTCCCATCGACTCGAAGTCGGCGCGGTTGTCGGCCGGTGCGGGATCACCCATACCGAAGGTCACGTCGTCGATACACCAGGTGGTGTAGTTGCTGCCGGCAGGTGCACTGAAGTTGAAGCCGATGTAGTACTCACCGTCGGCCCAATCGCTCAGGTCAATGTCGCCCGATGGCGTCCAGTCGCTATAGGTCTTGCCTGACGGCTTGGAGGGCAGGATGGGATTCAGTTTCACCTTGACGGTTGCCGTCCTGGGATCGTTGGTGTTGAGCAGATAAACCTCAATGACGTTGTTGCCCACATTGTTGACCTCGGAGGTGAAGTTGAACACTTTGCTCTTGGCCTTCTTGATGTCAAGGCGCGGCGTGATGAGCCAGGAGTCAACACCAGTGTTGCTGCTCAACGGCCTGATCTGAGCACAGGATACGTTGGAGTAAGCATAGACTGACCACAGCTTGCTGCCAATCAGGTCGATGTTGGTCCAGCGGCCCGGGATGGCGCTGGAGCTGAACTGCTCGTTCAACTTGAGCATAGCCACGTCAATCTCATACTCCTCGCTGGAGCCAGTGTTGCCCGTGACGCCAGCAGCACCCATATAGGTGGCGGGAACACCCAGCACCTTGAGGTGGGCCTTGTAGACATTGGAATTGTCAGCGTTCTTCAGGTTGGCATCCTCGCGGAACGGTGAGCCCTGAGGCAGGGGCACGATGAGGCACTTGGTGTAGTCCTTGCAGTCCGGGTCATCGGCGATAACAATCGTGTTGTCGAGATGGGTGGGAGCCTTCCACTCGATGTCAGAATTGCTGCTCACGGTGGTCACCTCGGGACCCACGGCACCAACGATATATCCGTCAATCCATCCCTTTTCACCAGAATTCTGGGCAGCGATAGCATCGGCTACCGAGTAGGGGTAGGTCTTGGTGCCCTTCTTGCCTTCACCGATGATGTCGTCGAAGGTGCGCAGATAGAACTGCCACATGGCTGAACCGGTCTGATAGAAACCGAGGATACCCACGATGTCATGGCGGCCTAACGGCAGGAGCTCGGTCGAGAAGTCGGCACTGCGGCTGTTGCGCAGGATGAGCTTGTTGCCGTCTTTGTCCATGAGGTAGCGGTTGGTGCTGCTCTCGGTAGCGTTGACAAACGCGGTAATGCCATCGGCCTCCACAATCTCGACATCCTTGAAGCGCACGAGCAGTCCCTGATACTTGAGCAGGGTCTCGGAGTCAAACTTGTCCTGGAAGTCGCTGATGTTGACGTCGATGGTGTCAATCTTGCTCACGTCGGGCAGTTTGTTGAACTGCACGAGCGATTCCATCTCGTCGCTCGACATGTTCAGGCACTCGAGCGTGCTGGCACCAGTATTCTTGTTGACATAATAGTAGGGTGCAGCCACATACATCTGGCCCGTAGCCTTGCCCACATAGTGTCCCTTCATGGGCAGGACGATTTCCTGTCCCACGCGGTACTTCTTGTACAACTCGTTCTGGTTAACCGAGATGGACAGGCTGGCGGTGCCGTCACTAATGTAAATCGTCTTGTAGATGTTATTGCTGATGTCGTTAGCCGTTACCCAGCCGTGAATCACCTCATCCTCGGTCACGGTGTCCACATAGTTGGCGCTTTCCTGCCAGTGTTTAGCCTTAAACTCAGCAAGGGTCATATTGGGGACGGCATCGGCAACAGGGATGTAAACTGGCGGCTGGTCAAACTCGTCATGGCAACCTGTCATGAGTACCAGCGCAAACATCAGTCCCAGATAATAATTAAAGCGTTTCATATCTTTTTTTCTGTTTTTAGCTTGATTATATCCAATTACTCGGCGGGTATTACGTCATCAATGGTGCGCAGGTAGAGCTGCCAGGTATTGCTGGAATAGGAGCCGAGCATACCGATAATGTCCACCTTGCCTTTGGGCAAAGTGAGGGAACGGAAGTCAGCATAGTTGCTGTTGCGCAGGGTCAACGTGTTGCCTCGGTCGTCACTGATGGTGCGGTTGGTGGACGATTCCTTCTCGGCGTAAGGTGCCTCACCAGCTTCGTCAAAGGTGACACCATTGATGCGCACCAGTTGGGCCTGGTACTTCAACAATGTGGCTTTGTCGAATTTGTTGCAGAAATCTTCCAGGGTCACTTCCATGGGAACCACCCTGCTCAGGTCGGGCTGTCCATTGAGCTCAGCCATCGACTCCCACAGGTATTGGGGCAGGAAGGTAGCCTCCCAGGTGAGTCCCTTCTGGTACCATGCGGGATAACCCAGCTGCTGCTGGCCATTATACTTGCCCACATAACGGCCCTTGAGCGGAATCACGATGTCCTGGCCCAGGCGGTACTTGTTGCACAGGTTGTTCTGGTTGATGGAAATGGACAAGGCGGCGGTGCCGTCACTGATGTACAGATTCTTGTAGATATTGCCGCTGATATCGGTGCTGGTCACCCAACCGTGGATGACGATATCCTCCTTGACAGTGTCGATGTAGTTGACGTCGTCTTGCCAGTATTTGGCCTTGAAGTCGGCAATGGTCATGTTGGGACTGTGCTTGGCAACAGGGTTGGCAATTGCGGGATCGTCAAACTTGTCGTTACAAGCCGAAGCGAACACCAACAAGAGCAGCAGGCTCAGATAAATATTATAACGTTTCATTCTTGTGCGATTTTTTTCTTGGTTAATATCTCTTCTTCCTGTCACATTTAGAAACGCAAGCCCAGGTTCAGGAAAATCTTGAAGCCCTGGCCATAGTAGTACTTATTGGGGAACTTGGTCGACGTGTTGGTGTAATCGTTGGTGTCGGTACGACCCTGCTGATAACCACCCGTCTGGATGTTCCTGTTGTCAAGAATGTTGTTCAGGTTCAGGTTGATGTTGAACGAAGCGGTGCGGTTCAGGTAAATCACGTGGCCGATGCTGGCATTGATAATCAGTGCCTCGTTGAGTTTATCCTGTGCGCTGAAGTCCTTGATCAACGACATGATTTCCTCCTCGGTATTGGCAAGGAAGAAGAACTCTTCCTGCATCTCGTGGCGGATGGGCGACATGCTCACGTAGGAGCGGTTCATCCAGGAGCCGTTCAGCTCAAAGAACCACATGTGGGGACCTGCCCAGTTGAATGCCAGCGAGTAGCACTCCTGAGGCGTTCCGGCAACGTAGTAGTTCTTGAGGAAAACCTGCTTGGTCACATCAGCCTCCGAACCGTTCTCATAGCTGCGGGTACCGAAGGGGTTGTTCTTGTACTGGTAGCGGGCAATGTTGGCGGCACCGCTCACGGTGAGCGAGGACGACAGCTTGTAGCTCAGGCCTACCTCAACGCCCTTGTACTGCTTGTGGACACCGGTGAGCGCATAGTTCATGAACGTGCTGCGCACGTCGTCATAGAACGCCGTGCGCTCGGTGTTGTCGCGCTGGTCGGTGAAGAAGACGGTGACATTGCTCTTGAACCTGCGGAAGTTCATCGCATAGCCCAGGTCGGCCGAGAAGATTTTCTCCACCTTCAGGTCGATGACGTCATCCTTGGTGCGCGATGAGATGTAGGCATCATAGGGGCGAGGAGCCTCGGTGCCATAGAATACATGGCCCGTGAAGCTGTTGCGGCCGTCGAGCTTGTAGGTGATACCACCCTTGGCACCGTAGGTCAAGAAGCTGTGGGTCTTACCCTTGCCAAAGGAGTTCTCGGGAGCACGTCCGTTGCGCATCTTACCGTCGCGCTGGAACTGGAAGTAGTTGCCCTTGACGCTGGCAAACATCTCCCATTTGGCGAGGTTGAGTACCCACTGGTTCCACAACTCGGCCTTCATGGTCAGGACGTTGTAGTCGTAACCGAAGCGGTCACCCTTTGCAATCTTGCGGTTGGGGTTGTCCAGGTCGTTCTGTGCCAATTCAGGATTGTCGGGGAAGTCGCGCTCGCTGAAGTTGTCCACATCCAGCCAGTAGCGTCCACCCAGCAGGTCCTTGATGGTCTTGTAGTAGGAGGCGATGGTGTAGTTGGCATTGGCGCCGGTCTGCATCGTCAGGCTATGGGTGAGTCGCTTGTTCAGCACCGACGACAGCGTGAAGCTGGTCTGGTTGCTGTGGCGGTTCTCGAGGATGTAGGTCGAACCCATCTCCTTGCCGGTCTGGTCGGCCTGCATGTTGTTGCGGTAGTTCACCTGGTAGAGGTCATCCCAGCGGATTTGGGTGATTTCGCTCTCACTGGTCCACAGGTTGGTATAGAAATCCTTGATTTCAGGATCAGTATAGTAGGACGGCAGGTAGCGGTAGTAGCTGGGGTTGGGGTCGGCGGCCTTGTTCCAGTTCAGGGCGGCCTTGCTGTAGAACGACTTGTGGAAAGCAAAACCGGTGTTCAGCGACGTGTGGTCGTTGGGCTTCCACAACCAGTTCAGGATGGCGGTGGGGTCAAACGATTCAACCACCTTGGAATTGCGCTTCTTGCCATCCTGCCAGCCCCAATCGGGGTTGTACATGTTGTTGATCAGACGGCCGGTCTCCTCAAATATCGCCGAGTTGGCGGCACGCTTGGTGGGAGCGCCAAAGGTGGTCAGCGACAGTGAGTGCTGCGGGTTGAAGACCTTCTGCAAGGCCAGGAAGTAACCCACGCTGTTGTAGAACGAACCGGGATAGACACCCTCGTCGGCATAACGTGCCACGGCCGATACGGTCAAGGCCCAGCCGTGCTTGTTCAGACCAGTGCTGTGGGTGACCATGCCGCGCCAGCGGTAGTTACCGTTGGTGTAGGCCAGGCTCACGCGGGTGCCGGGAGCATAGTCGGCTGCAAAGGTCTTGATGTTGTTGGCACCACCGATGCCGCCAAAACCGTAGTTGTTTTCCTCCAGACCCAGGCCGACGGTCTTGTTCTTGAACGCCTGGTTCAGACCACCGGTCATCGAGTAGTTGAACGAGAAACGCACACCGTCGTTGAACGGGATGCTGTTGATGTAGGTCTCGGTCTTCTGGTTCTCATAACCGCGGATGCGGAAACGGGCTGTGCTGAAGTTGTAACTTGCAGCCTGATAGAAAGGATTGTCGGTAGCACCGCTCAACAGTGCCACCTCCTGGGTGTTACCCTCCTCGTCCTCGAGTTGGGACTCGGTAAGTGCCAAATCGGCAACGGAGCTGCGATACTCCAGAGCCTCGGCCGATTCAAAGGATACTGGCTCGATTTGAATCGTACCCATGTTCTCGACTGTACCCGAGACAACAACGACCGTGCTTTCCCAATCCTTGTAGCCATAGGCCAGAACGAGCAGCTGATCGGTGCCAGGATAGGCGTCGTCGATGATGAATGCACCGTCGGCTCCTGTCGTGGCAGCATTGCCCTGATTGTCGAGCAGAACGGTAGCACCGGCTACGGGCAGACCGCTCTTTGCGTCAATCACCATACCTTGCACACCCGTGAGCTGAGCCAGCGTGGGCAGGGTGGCAAAGAGGGCTAATAACAGAAATAGTTTAAGTCTCATAAATTCATCATATATTAAGTTATTGATTATCTCAATAATTAGGTTAATTTAACGAAATTTCGAGCTCAAATACTTGAGCACCAACGAAATTTGCTCAAAATTACACCTATTTTTCGAGTTTCCAAAGAAAAACGCATTATTTTATGTCTCCGGCTCCATCGGTTTGGGACCTCGGTGAGACACTCACTTGTCGCGGTCTTTCTTGAAATAGTCATTGTACATCTTGATGCCGAATACAATAGCACTCGAGACCGTCGTAATGACATTGGTGATGAACAGGGGCCAGTTCTTGAGCATCAGGCCCTGGATGGCAAAAAAGGTGCTACCCAGTCCCATCATCAGAAAGGTAGGCAAGGCAATACCATCGGTATCATGGGTGCGGATAGTGTAAATGGCCTGGGGCATGTAACCCAGAATCATGCAAATCGACGCAGTGTAACCAATGATGTCGGTCAGGTTGTTGGTGATAAAGTCCATCATAATAGTATAGGTATTTAAAAAGTGGGACCCAAAAGGGCCCCACATGGTTTTTACGTTATTTCAGTCCGCACTCACGCATCAGTTCCTCGACGGCAGCCTTGAGCTGCAGGTCTTCACCGTTGATCACGGTCTCGGGATTATTGGCAACCTTGATGTCCGGTTCAAGCTGCGTGTTCTCGAGGTAGTTGCCCTCGGGCAGCAGGTAGCCGATGATGGGGATGCCGAAGATGAGCGACGAGTCCTGCAGGCGCTCCCACGACACGCTGGTCATCGTGCCGGGAACGGGCATACCCACAAGCTTGCCCAATCCGTCGTGGCTGTAAACCCAGGGCGTGCCGTGGGCGTTACTGTAGTTGGCCTCGCACTGCAGCATGATGCTGGGCTTGTTCCAGCGGCGGCTGGGCATGTCGCACGCCTCACGGCCGCGCACCACCTGGGTGAAGTACTTCTTGCCGCTGAACAGGATTTCGATGTCCTCATGCAGGCGACCACCGCCGTTGAAGCGGGTGTCGATGACGATACCGTCGCGCTTGTTGTACTTACCCAGCACGTCACTGTAGATGTCGCGGTAGCTGGCGTCGTTCATCGACTCCAGGTGGACATAGCCCAGGCGACCGCCCGACAGGCTGTCCACGATGTGGGCGTTGCGTTTTACCCAGCGCTTGTACATCAGTTCGCTCAAGGCGCCCTTGCTGATGGGCTTCACCACCTCTTCCCAGCGCTTGCCGGTGTTGGGGTTGAACAGCGAGAGCAGAACCTTCTTGCCGGCCTGGCCGTTGAGCAGCTCGGTGTAGTCGTTCTCCAGGTTGATGTAGGTGCCGTTGATTTGCTCAAGGACAACGCCGGGCTTGATTTGGCTCTTGGCCTTGGCCAGGGGACCGCCCTCGATGACCTCGTCCACCAGGAGTCCGTTGCCGGTGTAGCTCCAGTCGTAGATGAGACCCAGGTCGCTCGTGGCCTCACCGCTGGTGGGATAGTAGCGGCCACCGGTGTGCGAGGCGTTGAGCTCGCCCAGCAGCTCACTGAGCAGGTCGGCAAAGTCCTGGTTGTTGTTGATGTGGGGCAAGAACTTGCGGTAGGTCTCCACGTTGGCCTTCCAGTCGCAGCCGTGGTAGTTGAGGTTGTAGAAACGCTTCTCAATCTGCTTGTCCACATGGTTGAGCATGTACTCGCGCTCGGCAAACAGGTCCATCTTCATGTCGGCCTTGTAGTCGATGCTGGCGAGCTTGTCACTCGACACGGTGAGTTTCTGCATCTTGCTGCTGCCCAGCACAAACAGCGTCTTGCCGTCCTTGCTGGCCTGAATGTCGGCACCGCCGCCACCCAGCTTGTTGAGCAGCTTGGTCTCGTGCTTGCGCAGGTCCATCTTCCACAGGTCATAACCTTTCTCAAAGGCCGACAGGTAGTAGAGCGACTCGCCGTCGGGGGTAATCATGCAGCCCGAGATACTGCTGGAGTTGGGCGTCACGCGCACGATGCGGTCCTCGATGCCGTCGAGTTCGACCTTGATGGATTTGTCATCGGCCTTGGGCGCTGCGGCAGCGCCTTTGCCTTTCTTCTTGCTGTTCTTGGTTTCCTCAGCTTTCTTCTCGTCGGCCTTCTTGGCCTCCTTCTCGGCCTCGGTCAGCAGCTCATAGTCCTCCTTGTTGAGGTTGTAGCGGTCCAGCGCCTCCTGGTTGACAAAGGCCAGGAAGACGTCGTCCTGCGAGCCCCATGAGGCGTGGCTGCGCATACCGTAACGGTTGCTGTGGAACATGATGGCGTTGCCCTCCATCACCCAGCGGGGATCCTCGCTGATGTAGGCACTGCCGGTGATGTTGGTGATGGGGCCGCCGTTGGCCGACACGATACCGATGTCGGTATAGGGGTCGCGCTGGTTGCCGATGAACTCGAGGGCAAACCACTTGCCGTCGGGCGACCAGCTGTAGTTGAATTCGCCGTTGGTCTCATACCAGGTCGAGCCGTCGGTCACCTGGGTTACCTGCTTGGTCTTGAGGTCGTACACCATGAGCGAGAAGCGGTCCTCGATAAAGGCCAGCTTCTTGCCGTCGGGCGACAGGCAGGGACGGGTGCGCTCCACGGTGGTCGAGGGCAGCAGGATTTCCTCCTTGATGATGGTGGCGTTGGCAAAGTTTGGGTCATCCTTGCGGTCCATAGTGGCCAGCACGAGTTCCCAGTTGCCGTTGCGCTCGGTGGCATAGGCCAGCGTGCGGTTGTCGGCGCCCCACGATACCCAGTTCTCGGCCTGCGGGGTGTTGGTGATGCGCTTGGTGGTGCTGTATTCCACCGAGGTCACAAAGACCTCACCGCGAACGACAAAGGCGACCATCTTGCCGTCGGGCGACACAGCGGCATCGGTAGCGCCGCGTGTGAACGACAGGTTCTGGATCTGGTCAGTATCGTCGTGCCACAGGCTGATGTCCACCTTGCGGGGCTGACTGCCCTGGCGCATGGTGTAGAGCTCACCGTCCTGGGTGAAGCACAGCATGCCGTTGTCGGCGATGGACAGGAAGCGCACGGGGTTAACGGTGAAGTGGGTCACTGCAGTGAGCTGGCTGTGACGGTCGATGGGGAACGAATACACGTTCATCGAGCCGCCATCGCGCTCGCTCAGGAAATAGACGGTCTTGCCGTCGGGACTGAGGACGGGATTGCGGTCCTCGCCGCCGATGTCGGTCAGGTTGGTGTGATGACCGGTGCGGGCATCATAGCGCCAGATGTCGCGCGTGATGGACGAGGTGTGGTGCTTGCGGTACTCATCCTCGCCGCCCTTGCGGTCCTGATAGACGAAGTAGTCGCCTGTTTTGTCCCACGTGATGTACTCGGCGGGAGTGCCCAGCTCGCGTGTGGCGCGGCCTCCCTCAACGGGCACCTTGTAGACCTCGGTCAGGCGGCCGCTGGGGAACAGCATGCTGCTGGCGGGGTCCTGAATCGAGGCGCTGTAGTAGATGTACTTGCCGTCGGGGCTGAAGGTCCACGGCGTCTCGGCGGCGCTGTTGCGCGTGAGCTGCTTGGGCTGGCCGCCGGTGGCGGGCATCACAAAGATGTCGTTGTTGCCCTTGCGGTCGCTGGCAAAGGCCAGCAACGTGCCGTCGGGCGACCACACGGGCATGGATTCATAACTCGACTGTGAGGTGAGCTGCACAGCCTGTCCGCCGGTCGAGGACACCACATAGATGTCACCCTTGTAGCAGAACGCAATCTTGTTGCCGTCAGGAGAGATGCGGGCAAAACGCATCCACATCGGCGTGTCGGCCATTGCCGTCATCGCCGTCACCGCGGCAAGGATAAACAGGATTCTTTTCATCATTGTACTTTATTTGGGTTTAATCCCGCAAATTTACAAAAAAAGCCATTACACGCTCCAATTATTGCAAAAAAATGGCTAAAAAACCATCTGTCTATATGTGACATCAGCCGCTGTCATCGATTACTCGGACAGCGGCTGGTGGGACCTGTTTCGGTAACTGCGAGATAAATCTCGGATTTTCAACGCCGAAACATGAGTTTTTAAGAAATATCGCTAATCATGCACCTGCTAGTTGGACTTGCGGTCGCCCAGGTCGATATCATCGATATACTCATTATTGTCAAAATTAAAGTCAATACCTTCATCGCCCATCAAAGCCTTTAAAAATTCCATGGCAGCAGCGGGATCCTCGTTAACCGTTGCGCCCTGTGCCTTCATCCACTCCAAATACTTTGTAAACATGGCGGTTGAATTTAATTCATCAGCACTGATGTTGGAGAAATCCTTGAATTTACAAAAGGACTCCTTGGTGAGAAGCATTTGGACGTAATCCAGATCTTCGTCAGTTAACTTGACATAAGCCGCATTCAGTGCAATGACGGGCACATTGTCCTTTAACCAGTCTCTAATGTTTTGGCTCGTCTCATCCCGGGAATCAGCCGAAGAGAGCTCATCCATTTTCTCCATCAATGTCTGAACGAGAGATAAGTCATCCAGTATCTTCTTCATCTTTGTGGCAAAGGCGGCATCGATGTCGGCATTGGGTTGAATTGGCTGTAGGTTGAGTGCCTCTCCAGGCTGCTCCATGTCATAGATTGCCTCAAACATGTCAAACATGGGCTTCATCATCTCGCGACGTACCTCTTTTTGCCATTCCACCATATGGGCTGAATAAGTCTTGCCCTGGGGTGTGGAAAGCAGTGAGTAAACTTCCTGCAAGTCGGCTTCCGTTATGTTTCTAGCCTGCAATAAGGGTATCAGATGTTCCGAGTAATCATCCACAAATTGCTCTTTGAGATAACGTTCGTTCAACTGGTCAAGGTCCACCTTGTCATCGTTGACGAACAACATCTTCAAAGTCTCCATGGCGGCTTTGCTCTGTTCGAACTGCTCATCCACATTCAGGTACTGCTTCACGGCCTCGCGATAACTGTCCTGGGCATAGCCGTTGGCGGCAACCAGCATCACCAGCAGTGCAATAATTAATCTTGTCTTTTTCATAATGGATTGTGTTATTTAGATATTTTTAAGTTTCAATTGTATCTTGCAAAGATAGACAGGATTACCGAATTATACAAATAATGAGCTGTTTTTTGCTCATCATGATATAAATAATATTAATTTCCCGCCTTTCAGTTTGCGTCACCAAAAAATGTTCCTAACTTTGCAGGTTAGACTTAACACCAATTGAACAATGACAATGACTAAACGGTTTTTTATGGCGATATTCGCCATCTGTCTGGTGACGTTGAGTGCCGTGGCCGACGACAAGCAGGCCGAGGCGACGTTTGCGACCTTGAGCCATGACTTCGGCACCATCCAGGAGGCGAAAGGCCCCGTGAGCTGCACCTTTGAGTTCACCAACACGGGCGACAAGCCGCTGTTGATTATCGACGCGGTGGCCTCGTGCGGCTGCACACGTCCTGAATATCCCTCCAAGCCCATCAAGCCGGGCAAGAAGGGCAAAATCAAGGTGACTTACAGCCCCATCGGCCGTCCCGGCGCCTTCAAGAAGAGCGTCAAAGTCAAGACCAACGGCAAGGAACGCACCGTGACGTTGCGTATCGAGGGCACCGTCATCCCCAAGAAGTGAGACGTGCCCTGACCATAATAATACTGCTGCTGACGGCGATGCTTGCTGCCGCCCAGCCTCAAGCGACGTGGCTGGAGCGGAAGCACGACTTTGGCGTCATCCTGGAGAAGGACGGCAAGGTCACTTGCACCATGCGGGTGGTGAACACCGGCAACGAGCCGTTGCTCATCGTCAAGGCGCAGGCTGGCTGCGGCTGCACGGGCATCAACTACCCCGAGGCGCCCATCGAGCCGGGCGACACCGCCCTGGTGGGCATCAGCTATAACCCGTCAGGACGCCCTGGCGAGTTCAGCAAGGAAGTGATTATTCACACCAACACCATCCCGCGGCGCACCACCCTGGAAATTGTGGGCGACGTGATTCCCACCGATGCCACCCTCGACCAGCGCTATCCCTTGCGGGCAGGCGCGTTGCGTGTTAGCCAGGGTTTCGTCCCGTTTGGGGATATCGAGAAGGGAACGCACAAGATGCTGTACCTGAGCGCCTACAACGCCTCGACCGACACGCTGCTTGTTACCGTGGAAGGCGCCAAGCCTCACATCCGCCCGTCGGTCATCCCCGACACCGTGCCTCCGGCACAGCTGGCGACCCTCATGGTGCATTACTACACCGCCCACGCACCGCTGTGGGGACTCAATACCGACACGCTTACCCTGTCGTGCCGACCCCTGCATGGCGATGCCGCCCTGTCGAGCAACCTCGGCATCGAGGTGCTGGCGCAGGTGACCGAGGGCTTTGACCGCCTCACCGACAAGGAGCGGGCCGACGCGCCGATGGTGGCCGTGGACTGTGACGACCGCATCGACTTCGGCGCCATGAAGCGTGGCGAGACCGTTTCCCGCACGTTTACCGTGACCAACAAGGGCCGCTCGCCGCTCGCCATCCGTCGCGTGTGGGTGCCCGACGACGAGGGTGTTACCGTGAGCTGCAACCGCGGTCAGGTCAAGCGCGGCAAGACGGCAACCGTCACCGTGACCGTCAACACCGGGCTGGTGCAGGACAACCTGCTCAACGTGCCGCTCACGCTCATGTGCAACGATCCCGATAACCCCAACCAGACCATCCGCCTGGTCGGCCTCATCGACAACTGACAACTGAAAACTGACAACTGAAATATGGCTAAAACAAAGATAGTACAACACAATACCGAGGAATGCCCCTCGATGCAGCATCCCGAAAACGATGACCAGTACGCAGGGCTGCAGGTGAACAGCGGCGTGGAGCAGATGCCCACCGTCAACCCTTACCTGAAACGCAAGCGCAAACCACAACTCACGCCTGCCGAGTTTGTCGAGGGCATCCTGAAGGGTGACCGTGCCGTGCTGGGGCAGGCGGTGACGCTCGTCGAGAGCCGCAACGCCGAGCACCAAATCATCGCCCAAGAGGTCATCGAGAAGTGCCTGCCCTACACGGGCAACTCGCGCCGCATCGGCATCACGGGAGTTCCCGGCGCGGGCAAGAGCACCTCGATTGACGCTTTCGGTATGCACGTCATCAAGCAGGGCCACAAACTGGCGGTCCTGGCCATCGACCCCAGCAGCGAGCGCTCCAAAGGCTCCATCCTGGGCGACAAGACGCGCATGGAACGCCTCGCCGTCGAGCCCGACGTGTTCATCCGCCCTTCCCCCTCGGCCGGATCACTGGGCGGCGTGGCACGCAAGACGCGCGAGACCATCGTGCTGTGCGAGGCTGCGGGCTATGACACCATCTTTGTCGAGACCGTCGGCGTGGGACAGAGCGAGATTGCCGTCCACTCGATGGTGGACTACTTCCTGCTCATCCAGCTGGCCGGCACGGGCGACGAGCTGCAGGGCATCAAGCGCGGCATCATGGAGATGGCCGACGGCATCGTCATCAACAAGTGTGACGGCGACAACATCGAGCGCGCCAAACTCGCCGCGGCCCAGTTCCGCAACGCCCTACACCTCTATCCGCTGCCTCCCAGCGGCTTCCTGCCCGAGGTAATTACCTACTCGGGCTACTACGACCTGGACATCGACAAGGTATGGGACATGATCGACCGCTACTTTGCCCACGTCAAGGCCAGCGGCTACTTCGACGAGAAGCGCCACGAGCAGGAGCGCTACTGGATGCGCGAGACCATCAACGAGCAGCTGCTGGCGCGTTTCTACTTCGACCCTGAAATCGAGCGACTGCTCAACATCAAGGAGGACACCGTGCTTGCGGGCAAGCAGACCTCGTTTGTCGCCGCCAGCGACGTCCTCAACTTCTTTTACGACAAAATCACTAACGAAAAATTCAAGCAATGAAACATCTGACCATCACTCTCGCCCTGGGCACCCTGTTGCTCGTGTTGTGCAGCAGCTGCTCCTTCATGGACAAAATGTATGCGGCACAGAAAATCGACGACGTTGCCACTCCCATCCATTATACCACGTTGGAGAATTACTTTGTGCGCAACGATGTGGACTGCTCCAAGCAGCAGCGCCTCATCATCGACAACAAGCGCGACTTTGAGGCCTTCTTCGGCATGGCAGCCACGATGGGCGGCCTGCCCACCGAAATCAACTGGAAAAAGCAGTATGTCGTGGCCATCATCCTGCCCGAGACCAAGCGCGCGACATCCGTCAAGCCCGTCAACGTCAAGGTGACGGACAACGACTGCATGGTGTTCAGCTACCATGTCAAGAAGGGCGACAAGATGTCCCACTCGATGGTGCCCTTTACCGCAGTGGCCATCGACAAGCCTGCCAGCACCCGGGAAATGCAGATTTTCTACCTCGAGAAATAATGATGATGTCCTATGGAAGGTAACTTTTGCTATCGCTATCCCCATCCCGCCGTGACCACCGACTGTGTCGTCTTCGGCTATGACGGCCTGCACCTCAACGTGCTGCTTATTGAACGCGGCGTCGAACCCTACAAGGGCTGCTGGGCATTTCCCGGCGGGTTCCTTAAAATCGACGAGGATGCCCCCGACGGTGCACAGCGCGAACTGAGTGAAGAGACAGGACTCCAGGTGACCAACATCGAGCAGCTGGGCGCCTTTGCCAAGCCCGACCGTGACCCGCGTGAACGCGTTATCACCATTGCCTATTTCACCCTCACGCGCGTCCAGGACGTACAGGGCGGCGACGATGCCCGTGTGGCACGCTGGTTCAGCATCGACCAGCTGCCGCCGTTGGCCTTCGACCACCAGCAGATGTTCGAACAGGCCCTGCAACGTCTCTCCGACTGCCTGAAACTCAAGACCGGCAAATTCTTCAGCGCCGACTTCTCCTACGAAGAAATCGACATGATCTACTTCGCCACCCTCACCCGCCTCAACCAGTCCACCTGATTCAAACAAAAGATTATTCTGATAATTCAGATAGTCATCCGCCTCCAATAAGATAAATACAACTCAAACAACTATAAACAATTTAATTGATTATTGTTCAAGTTGTTATAGTTGTATTTATTGTCTTTCTTGTCGTTTAAATGATCAAACGCGGATGCCTTTCAGAAATATCAGACTTTTCAGTTGTTTTGAAAAGTTATGTGTGGAGAACTTTCAAATTTGTATCTTTGCAGGACAAATTTGAAGCAATTCACAATAAGGATTATTCCGTTGTGAAAACATCAAGAGCGGGACAACGTCTCGTTCTTTTTTGTTTTCAACTGAAAAATGCTTTTTGACATGGTGGGGGAAGAAGGTGCTGTTTTATCTTTGCAGCGGAGGCGCCGAGATGTGCTTTTAACACTTCGTTAACAGCCCCCCCGATTTTTTTTGGTTTTGCGGGGAGAGGAAATGCCGTTGAGAATCAATTGGCTGTGAAATATGGAGGGAGAACAGCCTCGTTGCTTTTTGACGTGAGTAGCCCCTGCAGTCTGAGTAGCGAATAGGGACGAGTGGAATTCGATGAATTCGACTAATTCGGTGACAAGAAGAACGAGCGCGGCAGCCAATCAGATTTATCAGATTAATCTGTAGTTGAAGATTTTGGATACGGATGTCAATCTGTTTAATCTGTGTAATCTGTGGACGAAAATAAAGAATGCAGGGTAGAGAGAATTTGTTAAAAAATATAAAATTGGAAGTTGAAGGGGTGGATTTATAATAAATAATGTATATTTGTGACCATAGAATTACAAACCGTCCCCGGTTGGGGCATAAATCTGTATGGAGATATGAGGAAATTACTTGCCATATTAGTTATTCTGGCGTTGATTATGTACTTCACAAAGCCGACGGCCGAGAAGCACAAAGCAGCCATCGCCGACGAGATTGTCAAGGCCGCTGTGGCAGGCGGATTGGACAGCACCGCCATCGTGTGCTGGGACTTTGAGGGCAAGAATGCCGAGTTTGTGAACCAAGCCAAACAGAATCCTGAGGAGGCCCGTAAGACTGCGATGGAGGAAGTGGCCAAGACGCTGAAGCTTAAATACTTCTGGCTGTGCAACGTGGGTACCGTCACCCTGCAGGGCAAGGAGCAAAATGTGTCGCTCGGCGCATTTGGGCACGTTTTTTGCACAGGACTGAAGTAGGCGTTAGGCATTAAGCATTAGGCGTTAGGCATTAGGCGTTAGGCGTTAGCGGATGCCACCTAAAGCCTAAAACCTAAAGCCTCAATATAAATTGAAAACTGAATAGAATTATGGAATTTCATCTGATTAGAAACGGAAAACAGGAAGGTCCGTTTACCGTCGAGGAGTTGGCCCAGCAGGGACTGACCCCTGAAAGTGAAGTGTGGGCTCCGGGTATGGCCGACTGGCAGCAGGCTGGCGACATCCCCGAGTTGACCGCAGTGTTGCAGCGGGCAGAGTTTGAGGCATCGCAGCAGACCGCCCGCGCTGCCGAGAATCAGCCGACGATGGGGCAGCCCTATGAGCCCGCTACCCCTCCGAGCTACAATTCTCCCCAAGTGCCGCCCCGTTACCCAGTAGATGCCGAGCCCAAGAAGCGTGGTTGTACGCCATGGCTGATTGCCGCATTGATACTGGCCATCCTCTTTGCCACGATGGTGTTCACCTGTCCCAACCGTGCCGACCACGAGGCCGCCATCCAGGAGGTGACCAAGGCCTGGGTGGATGACAAGGTTGACGAGAATCTGGGCAGCATCACCGGCGTTGGCGGTGTGTTTGGTGACCTGATTAACAAGGCGTTGAAGCAACTCACGGGCTTTGGTACCGACAAGGTGATTTCCAACTATCTGGATGTGAAGAACTATCTCGTTTGCTCGGTGGGCCGCATGAGCATCGGCGAGGGCGAGGAGAAGATGGTTTCCCTGGGCGCGTTCGGCCACGTGTTCACCTTCGGCAAGGAAGATATCGAGAAGGCATGGAGCAAGGCCATGGACGACTACGAGGCCAACCATAGAATCACCCCGCCGCCCGCACCTGCTCCCCAAGACGAGGAGGGTGATGAGCAGCAGGACGAGGAGATGGTTCCTGACCCCCGCGTGCTGCCCGACAGTGTCATGGGCATCGAGATTCCCGAGGGCATGGACAGCATGGTCAACCAGATGGCTCAAGAGGCTATCCGCATGGCCAAGGAATGGGCCAAGCAGCAGATTGACAACCTGGGCAAATAGCCACAGATTAGGCGAAAACTTAAAACTCACAACTTAAAACTAAAAATTATGAGATACTATATTGCAGAAAACGGGCAGCCGGCAGGCCCCTTTGAAGCCAATGAACTGTTGATGCACGGCTTGACCGTCAACTCGCTCGTGTGGGGCGAGGGCATGCCCAGTTGGACCTCGGCAAGCCAGGTCCCCGAACTGATGGCCCTGCTGTCAGGCACGCCTTACACGCCTACACCTCCGGTAAACACTGGTGGCATCGACGTGACCATGCCGCAGATGCCTCCCGTGGGTGGCCAGACATCACCACTGCCCCAGGTGCCGCCCTTCGGCAACCAGACGCAGCCCACGACGACCGGCACGCCCTACAACCAGCCCAACCAGCCCTATGCACCGCCCCAATACGGCCCCAGCAACCAGCAGACTAATGGCGTGATGCCCAAGACCTGGCTCACCGAGGCGATTATCGCCACCGTGGCTTGTCTGTTGTGCTGCTTCAACTATGTGGGCATTGCGACCGGTGCCTATGCCATCTTCAAGGCCATGGGCGTGAAGACCAAGTTCATGAAGGGTGATGCCACTGGAGCTGCCAAGGATTCCTCGACAGCCAAGACGTGGGTGCTGATTACTGCAGCTGTCTGCGTGGTTTGGTCTCTCATCCAGGGTTTCCGCATCATGAATGACCCCAGCCTGTGGCAGCAGATTCAGGAAGGCACCGTCGGCTCGCTCTACGGCTTTTAAAGTATAGATAATAATAGTTGGCATTTGCCGACTACTAGAAACTCTTGAACATGAAACGTGAAGATTTCATGGTTGAGGTGTGTGCCAACGGGGTAGAATCCTGTTTGGCAGCACAGCAGGGTGGGGCAGACCGCGTGGAACTATGTGCCGGCATTCCCGAGGGCGGCACGACCCCCAGCTATGGTGAAATCAAGGTGGCGCGACGTGTGTTGACGACGACGCGCCTCCATGTCATTATCCGTCCGCGTGGCGGCGACTTCCTGTACACCGACCTGGAAGTGGAGCGCATGGCGGCAGACATCGCTGCGTGCCGCGAGTTGGGCGTTGACGGCGTGGTATTTGGCTGCCTGAATGCCGACGGCACCGTCGATGTGGAGAAAAACCGCTATCTGATGGAATGTGCCGCTGGCATGAGCGTGACGTGCCACCGTGCCTTTGACCGTGCTGCCGACCCCGAGCAGGCCTTGGAAACCATCATTGAGTTGGGCTTTGACCGCATCCTCACTTCGGGCCAGCAGCCCAAGGCCATACAGGGTGCCAATCTGCTGGCTCGCCTGAACCGGCAGGCGGCAGGGCGCATCATTCTGATGGCGGGCAGCGGCGTGACCGAGCAAAACATCCGTGAGTTGTATCAGCTGACGGGTCTGCACGAGTTCCATTTCTCGGCGCGTGAGTCGTTCCGCAGTGCCATGCAATATGTCAACCCCAACCTGTACATGGGCCGTCCGGGCGCCAACGAGGCTGCCCTCGACTATACCACAGCGCTTCGCGTCCAGGACACCATCGCCCAGTTGCTGGACTAGCCTGTGTCAAGAATTTGGCATTATTCTTGCTTGAAACCAAAGACTGAGGACTAAAAACTAAGGACTTCATATGCAGCCTCTGCTACGCAAATATTGTCTGACCACGGTGTTGTGCGCCCTGTGTGCAACAGGGACGCTTGACGCCCTGCCCATGACGCAACGCCCTGCTGGTCCGGCAGTCATGCAAGAGGATGATTCGGTGCATGTGAGCCTTGTCACCTTTTATCCCGGCAGCGAGCCGCACAACATCTGGGGACACAGCGAGATACGCATCCAGCAAGGCCCCATCGACCTGTATTTCAATTACGGAGTGTTTGATTTCCAGGCTCCTGCATTCATGTGGCGGTTCATGCTGGGCAAGACAGACTATATTTGCCAACCTGTTCCTCGGGTCTATGCCACCATGGGCATGGAGCAGCGCCGCATGGTGGAGCAGGAACTGAACCTGCCGCAGGACAGGGCGATAGCCGTCAGGGATTTCCTGTGGAACAATGCCCTGCCCGAGAACAGAACATATCGCTATAAATTCTTGAGCGACAACTGCTCGACCCGCCCCCGTGACATCATCGAGATGGCGGCGGGCGAGGGACTGCAATATCCCGCGATGGGCGACACGACTGTCACCTATCGTGACATTTTGGCACACTACTGCCGCAATTACGCCTGGGAACGCTTCGGCATCGACCTGGTGCTGGGCTGGGACGTGGATACTGTCCTGGACCAGCGTGCCACGATGTTCATTCCCATGCTGCTCATGGATGCCGTGGCGGGAGCCACCGTCACCACCGACAGCGTGAATGTTCCTCTGGTCAAAGCGACGACCGTGCCCATCGACAAGAGCACCGAGGGCAACGTCCGTCCCCCGACGCCCTGGTATTTTTCTCCAATGGCCATGGCCCTGCTCGTACTGGCGGTGACCTTGCTTGTGTCGTGCCGTGACTGGCGCCGCCGCGACGTGTCGCGGTGGTTCGACACCATTCTGTTCACCATTGCCGGACTGGCCGGCTGCATCCTGTTTTTCCTCATTTTCTTCTCGACCCACGAGGCAACGTCGCCCAACATCAACATCGTGTGGCTGCACCCGCTGTTGCTGTTGCTTGCCGTGCTGCCCTGGTTCAGGAAAACACGTCCTGCGGCGCGCTGGCTGCATGCCTTTAACGCCCTGATTGTGGCGTTGCTGATGCTGGCATGGCCCTGGCAACCGCAGGTCGGCAATTTCGCTTTCTTTCCGCTGATGACGGCACTGGTGACGCGTTCGCTCACCAACGTGTGGCTCCTTGGCCAGACTACGCGCGGCCCCACCGCCTGAAATCCTCCTGAAACCCCTCTTTTTCAGCACACTTGGCTTTTTATCGCCACTTTTTAGCTGCTAATCGGCTAAAAAAGTGTATCTTTGCCGTTTGGAAAATAAAAAACAAAAAATACATACAACAAAATCAAGAAATGGCACTTAGTGACTTATTGAAATCAATGTTTGGTAACAAGTCAACGCGCGACCTCAAGAAGATCACGCCCATTGTTAACCAAATCAAAGCGATTTATCCTGAGATTGACGCCCTGGACATCGACAGCCTGCGCCAGCGCACTGCCGACATCCGTGCATACCTGAACGAGTCGGTAAAGGATAAACGCGACGAAATCGACCGTATCAAGGCCGAAATCGAAACCCTCGACTATGAGGAGCGTGAACCGCTGTGGAAGAAAGTCGATGATATCCAGAAGGAAATCCTTGACATCCTCGAGGACAAGCTCAACGAGGTGCTTCCCACCGTGTTTGCCATCGTGAAATCCACGGCACGCCGCTTTGCCGAGAACGAGACCATCACCGTAACTGCTACCCAGCTCGACCGTGACCTGGCAGCACAGGGCAAGGACTTCGTCACCATCGACGGCGACAAGGCCATTTACACCAACCACTGGCTTGCCGGCGGCAACGACATGAAGTGGGACATGGTACACTATGACGTACAGCTCATCGGTGGTATCGTCCTGCATCAGGGTAAGATTGCCGAGATGGCGACCGGTGAAGGTAAAACCCTGGTGGCTACCCTGCCTGTGTTCCTCAACGGCTTGACCGGCAACGGCGTCCACGTCGTTACCGTCAACGACTACCTGGCCAAGCGCGATAGCGAGTGGATGGGTCCGTTGTACATGTTCCACGGCATGACCGTGTCGTGTATCGACAAGACCGAGCCCAACTCGACCCAGCGTCGTGATGCCTACAACTGCGACATCACATTCGGTACCAACAGTGAGTTCGGTTTCGACTACCTGCGCGACAACATGGCGATGCGTCCCGAGGATATGGTACAGCGCCCCCACAACTTCGCCATCGTCGATGAGGTCGACAGTGTGCTCATTGATGATGCCCGTACCCCGTTGATCATCTCTGGTCCCGTGCCCAAGGGTGAGGACCAGATGTTCAATGATTACAAGCCCAATGTGGAGCGCGTTTATAACGCACAGCGACAGTTGGTGACCGGCTTGCTCGCCGATGCCAAGAAGATGATGGCCAGCGACGACCCCGCCACCGTCAAGGAAGGTACCCTGCGACTCTATCGCGCCTTCAAGGGTCTGCCCAAGTACAAGCCCCTCATCAAGTACCTGAGCGAGGAGGGCGTCAAGAACGCCATGCTCAAGACCGAGGCCTTCTACATGCAGGACAACAACCGCGAGATGCCCACGGTGACCGACCCCCTGTTCTTCATCATCGACGAGAAGAACAACTCGGTGGAGATGACCGATAAGGGTATCGACGTGCTCACCAAGGGCACCGACGACCCCGAGTTCTTCATCCTTCCCGACATTGCCGCCCAGCTGTCGGCAGTGACCAATGAGCCCCTCAGCGACGAGGATAAGACCAACAAGAAGGACGAACTGCTCGCCAACTACTCGGTGAAGGCCGAGCGTGTACACACCGTGACCCAGTTGCTCAAGGCTTACACCCTGTTCAACCGCGACGACGAGTACATCGTCGATGCTGAGGGCAAGGTGAAGATTGTCGATGAGCAGACGGGTCGTGTGATGGAAGGCCGTCGCTACAGTGACGGTCTGCACCAGGCCATCGAGGCCAAGGAGGGTGTGAACGTCGAGGCCGCTACCCAGACGTTCGCCACCATCACGCTGCAGAACTACTTCCGCATGTACCACAAGCTGGCTGGTATGACCGGTACCGCCGAGACCGAGGCTGGTGAGTTCTGGGACATCTACAAACTGGATGTCGTGACCATCCCCACCAACAGACCCGTTATCCGCAAGGATATGGCTGACCGTGTGTACAAGACCGAGAAGGAGAAATACAATGCTGTGATTGCCGAGATTGAGGCGATGCGCAACTCGGGACGTCCCACCCTGGTGGGTACCACCAGTGTGGAAATCAGTGAGAGGTTGAGCCGTATGCTCAGCATGCGCCATATCCCGCACAACGTCCTCAACGCCAAGCTGCACCAGAAGGAGGCCGACATCGTCGCCCAGGCAGGTCAGTCCATCGACGGCAAGGGTGTTGTGACCATCGCCACCAACATGGCAGGTCGTGGTACCGATATCAAGCTTACGCCCGCCGTTAAGGAGGCAGGCGGTCTTGCCATCATCGGTACCGAGCGCCACGAGTCACGTCGTGTGGACCGCCAGCTGCGAGGCCGTGCCGGTCGTCAAGGTGACCCGGGTTCTTCGGTATTCTTCGTGTCGTTCGAGGATAAGCTGATGCGTCTGTTCGCCAGCGAGAGCGTTGTCAAGACGCTCGACCGCCTGGGACTCAAGGACGGCGAGGCCATCGAGAGCAACATGGTGACCAAGAGCATCGAGAACGCCCAGAAGCGCGTCGAGGAGAACAACTTCGGTATCCGTAAGCACCTGCTCGAGTATGACGACGTGATGAACGCGCAGCGCAAGGTGATTTACACCCGCCGCCACCACGCCCTCATCGGTGAGCGCATCGGTCTGGATATCATCAACACCCTCTACGACAGCGTCGAGGATATGGTCGAGAAGTACGGTCCCGACGACTACGAGGACTTCAAGATGAACGTCCTGAAGACCTACGCCATCGAGACCCCCTTCGAGGAAGAGGATTATCGCCGCATGGACGACGGCAAGAAGCAGGAAATCCTGTACGATGCCGTGCTCAAGGCCTTCAACCGCAAGATGGAACGCCTGAGTGAGGTCGCTGACCCCATCATCCAACAGATTGTTGCCGAGCAGCAGGCCAACGGTATCGAGACCCAGGGTCTCATCCGCGTGCCCATCACCGACGGCAAGCGCACCTTCGGTATCGTCATCGATATCAAGGAAGCTGCCGACACCCATTGCAAGTCGCTCACCAAGTCATGGCAGAAGGCAGTCATGCTGCTCACCATCGACGAGAACTGGAAAGAGCACCTGCGTGAGATGGACCAGTTGCGCCAGAGCGTGCAGAACGCCAGCTACGAGCAGAAAGACCCGCTGGTTATCTACAAGACCGAGGCCTTCAACATCTTCAAGCAGATGGTGGCAGTGATGAACGGCAAGTCCATCGCCATCCTCATGCGTGGCCAGATTCCCGAGGCACCGCCCCAACAGAACGTATCCGACAACGAGCCGCAGCAGCGCCGTCCACGTTACAGCGAGGGCCGCGGCGGTGAGCCTGACCCCAGCCGTCCCAATGCGGCACCCGTCGGTCCCCGTCCGCAGGGTCCCACAGGCCCCATCCGCAACGAGGGTCCCAAGATTGGACGCAACGACCCGTGCCCGTGCGGCAGCGGCAAGAAATACAAGAACTGCCACGGCAGGGGCATCGCATAACTGCTAGGTGCGACGCTGAAAACCATTACATTAACCACCGGTTTGGCGGCCCCGATAAAGCCCCAAATCGGTGGTTCTGTTTCAATGTGGAGAAATATTTTTCGTTGAAATGCTCGTTATAATGAAAAATAGCAGTATCTTTGCACCGCTCAAATGAGCTTCGGGGTGTAGCACAGTTGGTTAGCGCGCCACGTTCGGGACGTGGAGGCCGGAAGTTCGAGTCTTCTCACCCCGACTCAAGCAAGGGCCGATGCAGTAAATGCTGCATCGGTCTTTTTTTGCTGTTTAGTAGATTCTTCTTGCATTTGTACAAAAATAGCGGTATCTTCGCAGCCATAATAGATTCAGTTTTCAGTTGTAGGGCCTCGCCTTGGCGTGGCCGTCAGTAAGCGGATGCCGCTGAAAACTGAAAACTGAAAACTGAAAACTGAAAACAATGAGTCAAAACAGGATTGCACAGATTGACCTCAGTGACGTGCCACTGATGTACCATAACCTGAAGTATAGCGACGGAGAAGTGTTCTTTGCCGACAACATCACGTCCATTCCAGGGTTGTTGAAGAAGTTCCAGGTGAATTTCATTGTCTATGTGCTGGTGATTGACGGCACATTGACGCTGAATCTCAACGGTACAGTACACACTGTGAACAAGAACAGCTCGCTCGTTGTTGACCGTAAGGCCATCATCACTAATGTGGAGCATAGCGATGACTTCCGTTGCCGCATCTGCATCATGAGTGCCGATATGGGCTTCACGTTCATCAATAAGAGCCTGATGCAGTCGGTGATGCATCTCCTCGCCAACCCTGTTATAGAGATGGGACAGGACGAAATAGACTTGCTGGTCAAGTATTACGACCTGTTGGTGTTCAAGATGGACCACCCCGAGATGAACTTCGGCAGCCAGACGATGCGCGACATCATCCGCTGCTTTGCCTACGACCTGCTGTCCAACATCAACAAGCACCTCGACCAGAATAATGACGACATGCTGCGCCAGGGTGACCGCATCTACAGGCGCTTCATTCTCCTGCTGGCCGACAACACCAGCGTCAATCGCAGCGTCAAGTCATACGCCGACGAACTGTGTGTCTCACCCAAATACCTCACCAGCGTGTGCCGCAAGCACAGCGAACAGACTGCCAGCGACCTCATCGCCACCGCCGTCGTGAGCCGCATCAAGCAACTGCTGCTCTACAGCGACATGAGCATCAAGGAAATTGCCACCGAGATGGGTTTCGACAACCTCTCCTTCTTCGGCAAATACGTTCGCAAGCACCTGGGCCTCTCCCCCAACCACTACCGCAAAGCCAACAACTACGGCAAGTAATCTTCTTGCTCGTAGTAGTATGAGTAATCGATGCCTTTCAAGAATAGCTCGCGGTCATTGATTTTGTCGGTGAGGGCTCCTTTCAGCAAAGCATGGAGTGGAGCTGAATCTGTGGCACTGAGTATCATGGCATTGAGGTAGTCACGCTTGGCAATGCGGCTCCAGTCAACACACAGCCCTATCCTGTGCTTCATCAACAAGTCGAGCCACAAGCGTGTGCTGCGTCCATTGCCCTCCATAAACGGATGGGCCACGTTCATTTCGACATATTTGGCAACAATCTCATCAAAGGTATCGTCGGCCATACGGTCGATGTCCTTGAGGGCTTGGGGCAGAAATTGTGCGCGACAAAAGGTGAAATCGCCTTTAGAAATTGTCACAGTGCGTATCTGTCCTGCAAAGTCATACAGTCCACCGAACAGGTAGGCATGGATTTGCTGCAATCCCCTCGTGGTGCCCACCTCAATACTGTCCATCAGACCGCTCTCCCACAAGGCATAAGCTTTTTTCCTGCTTTGACCATCAATGGAATTATCACTGTAGGTGAACCAGTCAAGGAAATGGTCAGCATTTTTGCTTGGAATAGTGCGCACAAGGGCTTTAATATGTTCAGCAGCAATGCAGTCGGTGTTATACTTCTTGCCGTCTCTTGAAGGCATTTTCAGTTGTACACAATTTGAATACAACTCACTTCCTTTTGCTTTTAATCGACTTTTTAAGGTTCCCCAGTAAACGCGTGGACGCGGGCTGCCGGTAATAGCAGCCACAATATCCACTATGGAGAAATACCACGTATTCTCGTCACTGTTCCAAGAGGCTCTAACTTCTTGGTCATTATAAAACCTGAATGATATTTTCTGTGCCATTGATGATGCCGTTAGCAGTCAGGCAAAGATACGATAAATCATTGTAAATGCCAACCAATACAGCACTTTTACAGGGCAACCGCACCAAAATACAAGTTTGAATGGGCCTATAGAGACGCCCAAAGGGCGGCCATCTGAGTAATCGTAGGTGAAATAACTCGCTGAGCGTTAGCGAAGTGAGTTATTTCACCTGCGGGAAGTAACTGAATGCCGATTGAAACCGCACCAACGCAGAGCGCAACCCTCAGAGGAAGGGCAGCGCTCTTGTATACATTAAGGTCACTTTAAGAAACTATTTTTCATTAGACCATCATTCATCGATAATGTACTCAAACGGTTCAACACGATAGAAGGTCCCATCCTGTATAGAAGTAGGCCCATCTTCAACATAACTCTCAAAATGAGCATCAAAACTGTTTTGATCCAAGTTCATAAAAGATAGCGCCGTCCCTTCCGTATCATAATCATATCTAAAAAAATCACCCATTGTCGGATCGTCACTATTAACAATTATTTCGTTGCCAAAGGATTCAAAAACCAAAATTTTTCCAGCATACTCATTGGGCAAATAATCAACTGCTTTATATCCCAACAATATCTCAAGATCCTCAGTAACAATCAAGAAGGCGGTGCTTTCAACATAATTGATATTCTCGCCGAGGACAAAGGATAAAAATGGATTATTGCATTTCCAATAGCCAACCAGCGTGGCTTCGGCCTCCTCGACAGTAGTGGGAATAGCAACCTCCTCGAAGGTTACTTCCTCAACATTTTCCGTTTTGAATCGCATTTCTTGACCATCATTCTGGCGAACGACCATTTTTCTCACTTGTTCTTGGGCTTGGGCTGCTCCGATGGCGAGCAATGCCATAGCCAACATGCATATAATCTTCTTCATTGTCATTTCTTGATTTTAATGGTTGATTTGTTTGCTTTGATAATGTAAATGCCCTGATCCAGGCCGTCAAGGCTGAGGCTGAGTGAACCGGCTTTGCCAGTGCGGTAGGTCGCCACTTGCTGGCCTTGCAGGTTATAGACGGTGACCACCGTGTTGGCAGCGAAGCCTGCCAATTCAACGCCACCGTTAACGAAACGGATCATCTCGTCAACTTTGACCTCATTGAGTCCTGTGTGAACGATATCGTCAAAGACGATTTGAGCCACATCGTCCATGGGATATTCGACGGAACTTTCTACGGTGGTGATCACAAGGTTGTTGCCCTCAAATGTCCAGGACGGTTGATCCAAGAACACGTACTCGACACAAACACCTTGATTGTCCATCACGTAGAAACCCGCCTCAGCCCATGCAGCCAGTGAAGCTACCATAAGGGTTAAACTGAGTAAGAATTTCTTCATAAAAAAACTGTTTTTAAGTGGTTTATAATGTTAATAGAAAAGTCAATAGTGCATAAAAACACCCATCAAAGCACAAAATTATATCATTAGGGCCGAAACAACTACCCCCCCCGTTAAAAAATGTTAAATTGAAGAAAAAAGGCAATGATATAGCTATTTGGCCCTGAACCCTGCGGGGCTAATGCGAATTAGGCTTTAGGTTTTAGGTTTTAGGCTTTAGGGGCCCTGCGGGGCTAATGCGAATTACACGAATGAGGCAAATGACACGAATCCAATTAATAAATTCGTGAAATTCGCATTAAAAAACATTTCCTAAACAAGGTTAACAGTATTAGACAGGTTAGTTTACATCGTTACTAAATAAGTTGTCATCTGCGCTGAAAAAGGTCGACAGGAGTTAAGTGACAGCCTTTTTTGCTTGATGAGAGCGTAGGGTCAAAACTCATGCTATGGCGCTAATTAATGGCTCTGACACATGGATGTCCGCAAGCGGGCAAAAATCCAAACAAATCGATAACAAATCACCACAAAGTCAATTATTTATTTGTTGTGATTTATATATGATTTGTTGTGATTTTTCGTGCGTCAGCACGATAAGAGTTTTAGGCGATTGTTTTGCAACACCCTCATTAGGCCGTCGGCCTGATGTACCTAGCTAAGCCCATTTGTAATTACTCTACTATTTTACCGGACACCAATCATTTGAAATAAAGTCAGAGGTTTTCGAGCATTTGGGCGGGGGTGAGGTGGGTGATGGGGTGGCGCCAGTCGGGGGCGAGTTGCGTCATGGGGAGGAGGAAGAAGTCGCGGTCGGGCAGGTGAGGGTGGGGAACCTGCAGGGTGGGGGTGTCGATGACGAGGTCGTCGATGGCGACGATGTCGATATCCACCAGGCGGTCGATGTAACCGCCCTGCTCGTCGCGGTGCGAGGCGCTGCCCAGGCGGCGCTCGATGTCGTGGATGCGGTCGAGCATCTCGTGAGGGTCGATGTCGCTGACCAGGCTGACGCCCAAGTTCATAAAGCGGTTCTCGCTCTCAAATCCCCACGGCTCGCTCTCGACGATGCTCGAGACGGCACAGCCGCCCGTGCCAGCCGCTAATGCAACAACGGCGCGATAGAGGTTATCGCGCCGGTTGCCTATGTTGCTACCTATATTCAGGTAATAGTTCATGAGTCAAACACCTAAAGCCTAAGGCATAAAGCCTAAAGCCTAATTACAGGGTCTTGTGGACCTCGATTTCCTCAAAGGCCTCGATGATGTCCATCTCCTGCAGGTCGTTGTAGGACTTGAGGCTCAAACCGCAGTCAAAGCCGCTGGTAACCTCCTTGGCATCGTCCTTGAAGCGCTTGAGCGATGCGAGTTCGCCGGTGTGGATAACGATACCGTCGCGAATCACGCGCACCTTGCTGCCGCGCTTGATTTTGCCCTCGACCACCATGGCGCCGGCGATGGTGCCGACCTTGCTGATGTGGTAAACCTGACGCACCTCGGCGCTGCCGGTAACCTCTTCCTTGATGTCGGGCTGGAGCATACCCTCCATAGCGCTCTTGACCTCCTCGATGGCGTCATAGATGATGGAGTACAGACGGATGTCCACGCCTTCCTGCTCGGCGGCACGTTTGGCCGAAGCCGACGGGCGCACCTGGAAGCCGATGATGTAGGCGTCGCTGGCAGCTGCCAGGGTAACGTCGCTCTCGGTGATGGCACCCACGGCCTTGTGGATGACGTTGACCTGCACCTCGGGGGTGGAGAGCTTGATGAGCGAGTCGCTAAGGGCCTCGATGGAGCCATCCACGTCACCCTTGACGATACAGTTGAGCTCATGGAACTCACCCAGTGCACGGCGGCGGCCGATATCCTCGAGGCTGACACGGTGCTGGGTGCGGCGGCTCTGCTCGCGCTGCAGCTGCTCGCGCTTGTTGGCAATCTGGCGGGCCTCCTGGTCGGTGTCCATGACATTGAACTTGTCACCGGCGGTGGGAGCGCCATTCAGACCCAGAATCAGAGCCGGGGTCGAGGGACCGCTCTCGGTGATGCGCTGGTTACGCTCGTTGAACATGGCCTTTACCTTACCGAAGTGGGTACCTGCCAGCACGATGTCGCCCACGTGGAGCGTACCGTTGTCGATGAGCACGGTGGCGATATAGCCGCGGCCCTTGTCCAGCGACGACTCGATGATGGAACCCGTCGCCTTGCGGTTGGGGTTGGCCTTGAGGTCGAGCATGTCGGCCTCGAGCAGCACCTTCTCCATCAGTTCGCTGACGCCGATACCCTTCTTGGCCGAAATATCCTGGCTCTGGTACTTGCCACCCCAATCCTCGACGAGGTAGTTCATATTGGCCAGCTCTTCCTTGATCTTCTCGGGGTTGGCGCTGGGCTTATCAATCTTGTTGATGGCAAAGATGATGGGCACGCCTGCTGCCGACGCGTGGTTCAACGCCTCGACGGTCTGCGGCATCACGTTGTCATCGGCAGCGACAATCACGATAACGATGTCGGTCACCTTGGCACCACGGGCACGCATAGCGGTGAAGGCCTCGTGACCAGGGGTATCCAGGAAGGTGATGCGGCGGCCGTTGGGCAGCTTCACGTTATAGGCACCGATGTGCTGCGTGATACCACCGGCCTCACCGGCAATCACGTTAGAGTTGCGGATGTAGTCGAGCAACGAGGTCTTACCGTGGTCAACGTGACCCATGACGGTCACCACGGGCGGACGCTGCACGAGGTCTTCGGGACGGTCCTCTTCCTCGCTGATGGCCTCGGCCACCTCGGCACTCGTGTATTCGGTCTTGAAGCCGAACTCATCGGCCACAATGTTGATGGTCTCGGCATCGAGTCGCTGGTTGATGCTCACCATGACGCCCAGGTTCATACAGGTGGCGATGACCTTGTTGATGGGCACATTCATCATGCTGGCCAAGTCATTGGCGGTAACGAACTCGGTGAGCTTCAGGATTTTGCTCTGGGCTGCTGCCAGTGCGGCTTCCTCACGCATCTCTTCGCGCATCTCCTCGCGTTTCTCGCGACGGCGCGTTGCGGCGGCCTTCTTGGTGTTCTTGGCGGTGAGGCGTGCCAGCGTCTCCTTCATCTGGCGCTGAACGTCCTCCTCGCTCACCTCGGGACGCAAGGGCCTGCGGTTGCCCTTCTTGTCCTTGCCGCGCTTGCTGCCCTGGTCATCCTTGGCACCACTGCGTGACTTGCCCTGCGGCTGTGCGGCGGGCTGGTTGCCGGCCTGCTCGATATCAACCTTCTCCTTGCCGATGCGTTTGCGTTTGCGCTTGGTGCCTTCAGCCTTGGCGATGCGCTCGTTGCGGCGCTCCTCCTTGGTCTTCTTGCGGGGCCTGGTCTGCTGGTTGAGCGAGCTCAGCTCGATTTTACCAACGACCTTGAGCTGTGGTCCGCTCACGGTCTCCGATACGGGCTTGAAGACGTCGGGCTCGTCGGGGTGCGTCTCGACCTCCTCGATGGCGGCAGGCTCGGGCTGCGGCGTCGAGGGTGCTTCGGGCTGTTCGATCTGAACGGGCGTTTCCTGAACGGGTGCAGGCTCTTCCTGTTTGGGCTCGGGTTCCTTTACGGGCTCGGGCTCGACAACAGGTGCTGCATCTGCCTTGGGGGCAGGTGTCTCGACAGGAGCAGGCTTAGCTTTCTTCTGGTCCTGTTTGGGCGCTTCGGGTTCGGCCTTGGCTGCCGTCTTGGGATTCCCCTTGGCATCCAACTCGATTTTTCCGACGACTTTGGGCTTCTGCCCCGGAATCACGGTCTTGATTTCCTGTGTTTCCTTGGTTGCGCTGTGCTTAGCTTTCTCTTTCTGTCGCTCGGAGGCCATTTTTTCCGATTTGCTCTTGAGGTCCATATCGGGCTTGAATTCCTTCACGAGCATTTCATAGACATCGTCCTGGATGCGCGCGTTGATGCTGGCGTCGATTTCGATGCCTTTCTTGTGGAGGAACTCTTCGATGGTCTGCCTACCCACGTTCAAATCTTTGATGACTTTACTGATCTTTATCGGCATATATTGTCTTTTATCGGTTGGCTTCGGCAATATGCTTTCGGCTGATATATATTATCTAATTATAGTGTAGTTAATGAAAACTGATGAATCTGGTTGGGTGAGGTTTAGTCCTCAAACTCGGCGCGGAGTACAGCGAGCAGATTGTCCACGGTGTCCTCTTCGAGGTCAGCACGGTCGATGATGTCCTCACGCGGGGTGCGCAATACCGACTTGGCGGTGGCAAGGCCCACATTCTTGAGTGCCTCGATTACCCACTCGTCTACCTCGTCCTTGAACTCGTCGAGGTAGATGTCCTCTTCTCCCTCGGTCTCGACATCGCGGTAAACGTCGATGCTGAATCCTGTCAGGATGCTGGCCAACTTGATGTTCAAGCCGCCCTTACCGATGGCGAGCGATACCTCCTCGGGACGCAGGAATACCTCGGCGTGCTTGTTCGCCTCATCCAAGCGGATGGACGAGATTTTGGCGGGGCTGAGGGCACGCTGGATGAGCAGCTGGGGATTGTTGGTGAAGTTGATGACGTCGATGTTCTCGTTGCGCAGCTCGCGTACGATGCCGTGGATGCGGGCACCCTTGACACCGACACAGGCACCAACGGGGTCAATGCGGTCATCATAACTCTCGACGGCAATCTTGGCACGCTCACCGGGGATGCGGGCAACGGCGCGGATGACGATGAGTCCGTCGTGAATCTCGGGCACTTCCTGCTCGAACAGGCGGCGCAGGAAGTTCTGGCTCGTGCGTGACACGATAATCTTGGGATTGTTGTTGGTGTTGTCCACCTTCTCGATGACGGCACGCACGACATCGCCCTTGCGGTAGATGTCGGTGGGAATCTGTTCCTCCTTGGGCAGGAGCAGCTCGTTCTTGTCATCATCAAGCAGGAGCACCTCACGTTTCCACACCTGATAGACCTCACCGGCGACAAGCTGTCCTTCAAGGGCCTTGAACTTGTTGTAGATGGCATCCTTCTGGAGGTCAAGTATCTTGCTGGCTAAGGTTTGGCGCAGGTTGAGGATGGCGCGACGGCCAAACTTGGTGAAGTCAATCTTGCGGGTGTGTTCCTCGCCTACCTCACAGTCGGGGTCGTCATCGGCCTGTGCGTCACTCAGGGAAATCTGCTTGTTGGGATTTTCCACCTCGCCGTCCTCGACGACTTCCAGGTTCTGGTAAATCTCACAGTCTCCCTTGTCAGGGTTGACAATCACGTCAAAGTTGTCGTCGTTGCCGAACATCTTGGACAACACGCTGCGGAACGACTCCTCGAGCACGCTGATGAGCGTGGTCTTGTCGATGTCCTTGAGTTCCTTGAACTCGGCAAACTGTGCGGTCATGTTCACCGCTTCTTCTCTTTTAGCCATAAATCTTCGTTTTCAGTTTTCAGTTTTCAGTTTTCAGTTTTCAGATGAAAGCGGATGCCGCTGACAACTGAGAACTGACGACTGAGAACTAAATTTTGATGATATTTTTTGTTTGTCTAATGTCACTGTAGTTGAATCGCTCCTGCTCCTCGACCAGTTCGGGGCGCTTCTTGCCCTCGAGCTTGCGCTTCACGGTCATCGTGAGGGTGAAACCTTCGTCATCGGCTGCCGCCAGGATACCCTTGAGTTTGCGGCCGTCGGCGGTCAGGACCTCGACCTCATAGCCCACGTTCTTCTGGTACTGGCGTGGGAGCAGCAGGGGAGAGGTGATGCCGTAGGAACCCACGGTCAACTCATAGTCCTCCACATCGCGGTCAAAGGCGGCAAGCACGGCATCATTGACTGCCACACAGTCATCGATGGTAATGTCCTCGTCGCTGTCCAGAGCGACGTCAATCACGTTGTCCTTGCTCACCTTGATGGTGACCAGGTACATCTTGGTGCCCTCGAGCGCCTCGTTGATTACTTGTTCCAGTGCGGTCTTGTCAATCATTATCTCAAATTATAATAAAAACGAGGAAGCCCGGATGCCCCCTCTCACGAATGCTGGCGCAAAAGTACTCTTTTTCTCGCATACACGCAATATTCAATGTGATAATGGGTATAAAACAAAAGATTCTTTCACATTATTTAACATTATTTATATAAAAACGTAGTCTCTCGGCCATGCCTCGGCATGGCTAATAAAAAACCCGCCTTCCAGCGGGTTTCAAGAGGTAGCGCCTCTAGCCTTTGTTATTGCGGTGGGTTATTCACCCAATAACCTAAGAGGAGGTAGTCGATGAGCATCGCCACGTCGCTGATGCCGATGCTACCCGAGAAGTCACAGTCGGCAGCGTCCATGTCCATAGCCACACCCGTAGGGGGGCCATAGAGGAGGTAGTCGATGAGCATTGCCACATCGCTGATGCCAACACTTCCGTTCATGTCGGCGTCGCCACGCGGGTTATAGAACGCCATCGAGTTGATTTCACCGTTATAGCCGGCCCACGCGCCCTTGCTGTCGCCAATCATCCAGTAGATGGTGTGCTGGCCGCTAGGCACGTTAGCCTTGTCAACCTCTATCACGCCTGCCTCGGTCTTGCCGCTCACGGGAAGCGTGCCGACCACCAGGTGCTCAGTATCGTCGTCAAACCAGTAGCAGTAATGCACGAGTTCCACGTCTTCCTCCACAACATTGTGGGGAATGATGAAAAACTTCGTCTTCTGCGGGCTCCACCTGCCCAATTCATCCTGGGCACGGATGGTCAAGGAGTGCAGGCCGGCCGGCAGTGACGAGATGTCTAGCGTAGCAGGCGAGGCGCCGATGGCGATGCGCTCGGTATAGTTGTTGTCGAACCACACCTCAACGCGTTGAATCTGAGTGCCGATGCTGTTGTCTATCTCATGAGGAATAATGAATGCCTGGGTCATAGCAGGACTCCACTGGCCCAGGTCGTCCTTGACGCGCATCGTGAACCAGTGCAGGCCAGCGGGCAACGACGAGATGTCGAGCGTTGCAGGCGAGGCACTGATGGCTTGACGGTCAGCAAAGTTGGAGTCGAGCCAACTCATTTTGTTGGGATTTAAAAGTTAATAAATTAAGAGATTGAATATTTGCTTGATTGCATGTTTCAAATATACAATAAATCTAGCGTTCCAATGACATATAACGAATAAAAAGTATAGTAAATTGACTTAAATTTCCCTATGTTGATAGGTCTCTGCGCGCCATTTCCTTGCTCAGTTTTCTATGGATGCAAAAATAATTGTATCTTTGAAGCCTGAAAACGACGTGTCATTTTAAATGATGATAACCCTCTGCATTGTGTGAAATGGTGTTAAACAATCGGCAAATCGCCGTGCCACCAACTATTCAATGTATCTTTGTACCAACGGGATTCAAGAAAATGAAAAAGACCATTGCTGCGTTTGACTTCGACGGGACGCTGACCACCAGGGATTCGTTTCCCGACTTCATCAGGTATGCTGCAGGCACGCCGCGCTTTCTTGCGGGTTTTCTGCTCTACAGCCCCCTGCTGGTGCTGATGAAACTGCGGCTGTATCCTGGTGACAAAGCCAAGGAGCAGGTTTTCGCCCACTTTTTCAAGGGATGGGAATACAAGCGTTTCCAGACCCTTGGACAGGCCTACTCGAGCGGAATTGAGGGTATGCGCAACGAGCTTGTCATCAAACGCCTGCAAGAGCATCTGGCTAGCGGTGACACGGTCTATGTCGTCTCGGCGAGCATCCGCGAGTGGGTAGAACCATGGTGTTTGCAGCAGGGTGCACACGCCGTGCTGGCTACCGAGATTGAGGTGGATGCCGACGGCAGGCTGACAGGCCGTTTCAAGACCCGTAACTGCAACGGCGAGGAAAAAGTCAACCGCCTGCTGCAGGCCGAGCCTGAACGCTCGACTTACCGCCTCGTCGCCTATGGCAACTCCAGTGGTGACACCCCTCTGCTGACCTTTGCCGACGAAGGAACCCTCGTTTAAGAGACAAGAAACAATACAGGCAAATAACTGATCATATGAAACCGGCGATTTTACTGTTGACGATACTGGTGGTGGGTGGGGCCATTGTATGGCTCATCGACCGCCTGTTTTATCAGCACAAAGGAGAGGAAACGGTGGATGATACCAAACAGGATGCCCCTGATGATCCACCCGCTCAAGGCTGTGTTGACGAGAGCTGCGGCCTGCGGACGATTTGCCCCAGCGAACAGATTCTCGAAGGTGCCTGCCGCAGCGAAATAACCTATTATGATGATGAGGAGCTGGACGCCTTTGCCGGACGTGGTGCAGACGGCTACAGCGACGAGGAACAGGAGCAGTGGCGTGATGTGCTCTACACCCTGCAACCCGCTGACCTGTTGGGGTGGGGACAGAGTATCCAGCACCGCGGACTGGTGATGCCAGCCGCTATCCGACAGGAATTTTTGCAGCTTGCCGCCGAACATCGGGATGCCATTGGGCAATAAAATGCTGCACACTGCGTTTATATAGATACTATTGCACTAAACCGACGGATTTGAACAGGACACGACGATTCATACCGTTAATGATGATAGCGATGCTGGTTATGTTTGCTGCTTGCAGCAACAAGACCAACACCGCTGGCTCGCGTTTCTGGCAGTCCTTCACAACCAAGTACAATGTCTATTTCCACGGCAAGGCCAACTATGATGAGCAACTCAAGGCCATGATGGACGGCTACGAGGATGACTATTCGCAACAGCTCTACATGCATCCTGCCGAAGCCCGCGCCAACCCCAAGGCACCACAGCCCTCGGGCAGCTTTGAGCGCACCATCGAGAAAATGGAGAAGGCTATCACGCTACACTCCATCAAGAAGAAACCCAAGCGCAAGAGCGGTAAGGGCCGCGATGCCAAATACCAGGAATGGCTCGACCGTGACGAGTACAACCCCTATCTGCACAATGCATGGTATCTGCTGGCCAAATCGCAGTATATGAAGGGCGACTTCCTGGATGCCGCAGCTACCTTCCGCTACATCGCCCGACACTTCACATGGAAGAAGGACCTGGTGCAGGAATCCCAGGTGCGTGAGGCCTTGTGCTACTGTGCAATGGGGTGGACCACCGAGGCCGACAACGTGCTCTCACGCGTCCACCTGGACGAGATTACTAATAAAAAAGTGCGCGGCCTCGCTAACGCCGCCTTTGCCGACTATTACATCAAGTCACACGAGGCCGAGGCCGCCATCCCATACCTTGAACAGGCCATCAAGGGTTTTAAGGGCAATGAGAAGGTGCGCATGAGCTTCATCCTGGGGCAACTCTATGAGCAGATTGGCGACAAACACAAAGCTTACCTCGCCTACAAACAGGCGGGCAGCAGCAGCGGCTCGACCTACCGCACCAAATTCAACGCGCGCATCAAGCAGAGTGCGGTGTATGAGGGAGCCAACATCGCCAGCGAGGTGAAGGCTCTGAAGCGCATGACGCGCTATGACCGCAACAAGGACTATCTGGACCAGGTTTACTATGCCATCGGCAACCTGTACCTCTCTCACGGTGACACGACAAATGCCATCGAGAACTACAAGCTCGCCGCCGAGAAGAGTACCCGCAACGGTGTGGACAAGGCCATTTCCCAGTTGACGCTGGGCGGTATCTATTTCGACCGACGCCAGTATGATGACGCGCAGCCCTGCTATGCCGAGGCGATTCCCCTGGTCAACGAGGACTATCCCAACTATAAGATGCTCAAGAAGCGCAGCGATGTGCTTGACGAACTTGCCGTTTATTCCCAGAACGTCACCCTGCAGGACTCGCTGCTCAAGTTGGCAGCGATGACCCCCGAAGAGCAAAGGGAAGTCATCACCAAGATTATCGAAGAACTCAAGAAGAAAGAGAAAGAGGAGGCCGAGGCCGCCGCACGTGAGGAATATCTGGAGCAGCAAAACGCCAAGGGTAGTGCCATCCAGGACAAGGCCAACGCGCCATCGACCTATGTCATGAATACCGACAACTCGTGGTACTTCTATAACACCGCCACCAAAAATGCCGGAAAGACCCAGTTCCAGAAACTGTGGGGCAGCCGCAAACTGGAAGACAACTGGCGCCGCCGCAATAAGACCACCTTCTCGTTCAACGATGAGGAGGCCGACAGCCTCATGGCGGCATTGCAGGACAGCGTTATGGTGGATGTCATTACCGGTGACACCATTAAGGTGGACCTTGAAGCGCTCAAACGTGCCGATGACCCCCACTGCGAGGAATACTATTTCAAGCAGATTCCCAAGACCGAGGAGGACATCCAGGCAGCCCACGAAATCATCCAGGAAGGCTTGTACAACATGGGTACCATCCTCAAGGACAAGATGGAGGACTATGATGCAGCCGCCTATGAGTTCAACGAGCTGCTGGAGAAATACCCCGACAACACCTACCGCCTGGACGTGTTCTATAATATGTATATGATGTTCATGCGCAACGGGCAGGAGCGTGATGCGGACCCCTATCGGGACAGCATCCTCATCAACTTCCCTGAATCCAAGTACGGCATGGCAATGCAGGACCCCAACTATCTGGAGAACCTCAAGAACATGAACCGTGACCAGGAGAACATGTATGAGGCGGCATATGCCAACTATCTCGCCAACAACCATGGGGCAGTGCATAATGCCTATGCCGAGATGATGCGCAAGTATCCGCTGTCCAAGATTATGCCCAAGTTCATGTTCATTGACGCCTTGAGCTATCTCACCGAGAAGGACCACGAGAAGTTCAAAGAGACTCTCAAGGACATGTTGCAGCGTTATCCGCAGACCGACATTACTCCTACGGCCTCCGAGATAGTCAAGCAGCTCAACCAGGGACGACGTCTCGAGGGTGGCGGCAGCAACTTGCGTGGCATGCTATGGACCACACGCTTGAGCAACGATACCACACCGCAGGCATTGGAGAAGACGTTCACGCCATTTGCCGAGGATAATGACAAGCCTCAGGTATTCATCCTGCTCTATCCGATGGACAGCGTGAACGGCAACATGCTCCTCTATGAGGTGGCACGCCACAACTTCAACGCCTTCAAGGTCAAGGACTATGATATTGAGCAGATGAACTTCGGTGAACTGGGACTGATGGTAGTAAAGGGTATGGACAACTTCAAGGAAGCCACACACTACCGCACCCTGTTTGAGCAGGATAATACCATCAATATCCCGCGGCAGGTTCACTATGTCATCATCAGCGTGGACAACTTCAACCTGCTGTTGAACGAGGGCCGCACCTTTGAGGACTACTTCAACTATCTGGAGGAGAAGAACGACAAGGAACACAGTGACCTGGAGAAGAAAGAACTTGACGAGGCACAGGCCAAGGCTCAAGCCGAGGCCGAGCGTGAAGCTGCCGTATTGAGGGAGAAGGAACGCCTGGAGGCCGAGCAGATGGAGCGTGAAGCTGCCGAAATTGCCAAACGTGATGCCGAGGCCAAGGCACTTGAAGAGGCTGAGGAGAAGGCTCGTCTGGAGGCAGAAGCCGCCGAGAAGGCCCGCCTCGAAGCCGAGGAGAAGGCTCGTCAAGAGGCAGAGGAAAAAGCCCGTCAAGAGGCTGAACGCAAGCAAATCAAGGCGAGTGATTACCGCAATAAGCCCACCGTTTCCGGCTCTCAGACTACAACCTTGAGCGACAAGGAACGCAAGGCCCAGGAGCGTGCCGAGGAAGAGCACCTCAAGCAGCTCGAACGTGAAGCAAAGGAACGAGAGAAGGCCGAGGCCAAGCGCCAGAAGCAGATTGAGGACAGCATCAAGAAGGAGCAGAAGTACCAGCGCAAACTCGACCGCATAGCCGAGATTGCCGAGCAAGACTCCATCGAGCAGGCCGAGAAGGAGAAAGAGAAAGAGCGTGACTTCCATTACAAGTGGCGTGAAGATTCGGCTAAGGCTGCCTACAAGGCTGCTGAGCAGGCCAAGAAGGATGCCAAGAAGGCTAAGGAACAGGCCCGCAAGGACAAAATCAAAGAGCGCAAGCAGCAGGCCAAGGAGCGTGAAAAAGAACGCAAAGAAAAGGCTAAAGAACGCGAGCGCGAACGCAAGGAGAAGGCTAAGCAGCGCAAGGAGGATGCCAAGGCCCGCGACCAGGAGCGCAAGCAGCGCCAAAAGGAGCGCGACCAGGAACGCAAGGAGCGTCAGGCCGAGCGCCAGCAGAATAAGGCCAAAGATAAGAACAAGGACAAGGGAAAGGCCAACGATAAGGGCAAGAATCAGGATAATTCCAACCCTACCGACCCGTCTAATGACTCTGGTCAAACCAGTCCTGCAAATCCCTCCAGCGACTCCAACGCCAGTCCTGCTGGGGACACCAATGCCTCCGGTCAGGCAAGCCAGCCCAGCCAGCCCGCTCAGGACAGGCCTCAGGGCAGGTCTGTAAGGCCCCAAAAGAAGAACAACTAACAAAAACATAAAACCAAACACATGAGCAAAGAAAGAATTCTCTGGGCCGATGACGAAATCGACCTGTTGAAGCCCCACATCCTGTTTCTCGAGAACAAGGGATACGAGGTGGAAACCGTCACCAACGGCCGCGACGCTATCGACATGCTGAGCAACGAGATTTTCAACCTCATCATCCTGGACGAGAACATGCCGGGTATCAGCGGACTTGAAGCCCTGCAGCGCATCAAAATCATGCAACCCAACGTTCCCGTCATCATGATTACCAAGAGCGAGGAGGAAAACATCATGAACCAGGCCATTGGCGGCGAGATTGCCGACTACCTCATCAAGCCTGTCAACCCGATGCAGATTTTGTCTTCCATCAAGAAGAACCTGCACAGCGATGCCCTTATTGCCGAGAAAGTGACGGGTGACTACCAGCAGGAATTCATGCGCATCGGGCAGATGATTAACTCGGCTCAGACCATCGAAGACTGGTATGAGCTGTACTCCACGCTTGTGCGCTGGGAACTCACCTTGTCGAGCACCGATACCAACATGGACGAAATGCTCAGGATGCAGAAGGTGGATGCCAATAACGCTTTTGCCAAATTTGTCAAGCGCAACTACGAGAACTGGATGACACAGCCCGAGCACCCCTTGCGCAGCAACGAGTTGTTCAAGACCAAGGTGTTGCCATTGCTTGACAAGGGTGAGAAGGTGTGCTTCGTTGTCATCGACAACTTCAGGCTTGACCAGTGGAGAATCGTGAGCCCCCTGCTTGCCGATTACTACAATGTCGAGAGCGAGGAACTCTATACCACCATTTTGCCCACTGCCACGCAGTATGCCCGCAACGCCATCTTCTCGGGACTGATGCCGGTGGATATCGAGAAGATGTTCCCCGATTTGTGGGTCGATGAGGAGAGTGAAGAGGGCAAGAACCTGAACGAGGCACCGCTTATCCAGACATTGCTCGACCGTTACCGCCGCAAGGTGCATTTCTCCTACTGCAAGATGAATGACAGCGCAGCAGGCGAGAAGTTGATGCAGAACTTCGGCATGTTCAAGAACTATGAGCTTAACGTGCTGGTGTTCAACTTTGTGGATATGCTGTCGCATGCCCGCACCGAGTCCAAGATGATTCGTGAGCTCGCCAACAGCGACGAGGCTTATCGCTCGGTGACCGTATCCTGGTTCAAGAACTCCAATGTGCTGGATATCTTCAAGCTGATGGCCGATAACGGCTACAAGGTGGTGCTCACCACCGACCATGGTACCATCAAGGTGGACCGCCCCATCAATGTCATCGGTGACAAGAACATCAACACCAACCTGCGCTACAAGGTGGGCAAGAGCCTGACCTACAACGGCAAGCAGGTGTATGAAATCAAGCAACCCAAGCGAGTGGGTCTGCCTGCCCCCAACATCTCGAGCACATACATCTTCGCGATGAACAGGGACTTCTTTGCCTATCCCAACAACTACAACTACTACGTTTCCTATTATAACGACACGTTCCAGCATGGCGGCATCTCGATGGAAGAGATGCTCGTGCCCATCGTGACCCTCTCACCCAAGTAATTCAAGTTTCGTAGCCCGAAACTTGAAGTGGAGTAGCGTGGAGAGTGGAGAGAGTAGAGTGGAGTGAGTAATCTTGCTTAAAACTTACAACTAGAATATGAAAACAATCGAGATACCGATTCCTAATCTGGAGGCCCTTGAAGAGGCTGCCTACAAGTTTATGACCGAAATGGGCGACTTGACCGTCTATGCTTTCTATGGCGAGATGGGCGCAGGCAAGACCACATTTATCAACGCGTTGTGCAAGCAGCTGGGCGTGGAAAGCGATGTCACCAATTCGCCCTCGTTTGCCATCATCAACGAGTATCGCAGCGACGCGACAGCCGAACTGATTTACCACTTCGACTGCTACCGCCTGGAGAAGGAGGAAGAGGCAGTTGACCTGGGCGCCGAGGACTACTTTGACAGCGGAGCTCTGTGCTTTATCGAGTGGCCCGAGCGCATCGACGGCCTGCTGCCCGACGATACCGTGCGTGTGGATATCACGGTAAACGATGACAACAGCCGGACACTCAAGATGACCATCCCCACCGCCTGACCATGCCGCATTACTTGAAGGTCAGCCAGACGGCAAGCACCAACACTTACCTGTCCCGCTTGGCAGCAACGCTGCCAGGCGGTACGGTGATTTATACCCCTTGCCAAACGGCAGGCCGAGGCCAAAAAGGTAACTCATGGGAGAGTGAGGAAGGCAAAAACCTGACGTTCTCTCATCTGCTCAAGCGTCCGCCTGTCAAAGCACGTGACCAGTTCTACCTGAGCGAGGCGGCAGCCCTAGCGGTTGTCGAGGTTTTGTCGGCTGAGGCTGGAAATGGCTTTTCCGTCAAGTGGCCCAACGATGTCTATTGGCGGGACAAGAAAGTGTGCGGAATGCTGCTGGAAAATTCTCTGGATGGCAGTGATATTGCCCACTGCATTGTGGGCATCGGCATCAACGTCAACCAGCAACGGTTTCTCAGCGATGCGCCCAATCCTGTGTCGCTCATCAATATCACGGGCCATGAACATGACCTGGAAGCCATCTTACGCAAGGTTTGCTTCCGCATTGAGGAACTGGTGGCTTCGCTTGACGGTGAGAATGCCCGTCGTGACCTGCATCAGCGCTATATGGCTGCCTTGTATCGCAACGACGGCATGATCTACCCCTTTGAGGACGCAGAGGGCAATCGATTTATGGCGATTGTGGCAGGCATCGCCCCCGACGGCACCCTCACTCTGCGCCACGAGGACGGCACCACCCGCGACTACCTCTTCAAGCAAGTCAAGCACATCATCGAAGGCATTAGCTTATAGGTGGTAGGCGTTAGGCGTTAGGTGTTAGGTGTTAGGCATTAGGCATTAGGCGTTAGGCGTTAGGCGATAGTAATCGTACTTAAAACTAAAAACTTAAAACTAAAAACTCTAAAATATGAACATCGTCGTTTATTGCAGTGCTCAGGACGGGCTGGAGGAGAAATATCAGCAGTTGGCAGCCACATTGGGCCAATGGATAGGAGAGAACGGCCACACGCTCGTCTATGGCGGGGTGAATGCCGGCCTAATGCACGCGACCGCCACAGCTGTCCATAAGGCGGGTGGACGTTGCACGGGCATTATCCCCGAGATGTTTCGGTATCGTCTCGATCCCTTGTGTGACGAGGTGGTCACCACCCGTGACCTTGCCGACCGCAAGCAGCGCATGATTGAGATGGGCGACGTCTTTGTCGTCCTGCCAGGTGGCGTCGGCACCCTTGACGAGTGGATTTCCACCCTGTGCGTGATGTGCATCGGCGATGACGACAACCGCCCCATCATTGTAGCCGATTTGGACGGCATGTTTGATGCCACCATCCGACAACTCGCCGACCTTACCCGCACCCCATTTGCCCGCGGCAAGGACCTTACCCGCACCCTCGTCGCCACCACACCCGTCGCCTTGCTCAATACGCTATCTGCTACAATTATCAGTTAGGAGGCATGCATTGGTAATCGTACTTAAAACATAAAACTTAAAACATAAAACTTAAAACATAAAACTTACAATTTATAATGACAACGATGGGAACATTACTGATATTTACGGCGGCAATCATCTTGATGGTCGTCGCTATCGCGCGGTTTAAGGTTCACCCGTTCTTGGCAATGTTGGGCACGGCATTGTTGCTGGCGGCGTTGCTGGGTGTTCCCTTCAAGGACATTCCTGATGTCATCGGCAAGGGTTTCGGGAGTGTGTTCAGCGGCATTGCCCTGGTCATTATCTTTGGCACGTTGATTGGCAGCGTGCTGGAACATACCGGTGGCGCTGTGGCGATGGCGCGTGCTGTCGAGCGCGTGGTGGGTAAGCGGTCTCCTCGCTTGGCGATGATGCTCATCGGGTGGATTGTGTCGATACCGGTGTTTTGCGACAGCGGATTTGTGCTCGTGAGTCCCATCGGCAAGTCGTTGGCGCGACGCTCGGGCATCTCGCCCGTGCCGTTGATGCTGGCCCTCGCGGCAGGCCTGTTTGCCTCGCATGTATTCATCCCACCCACGCCAGGCCCCGTAGCGGCAGCTGGCATGGTGGGGCTGGAAAACAATCTGTTGCTCGTCATCGGCTTGGGCGTTGTGATTTCGCTCTTGTCACTGATTCCCGCCTACTTCTTTGCGGGTTATGTCGGCAAGCGCGTCGAGCCAGCCGAATCGACCGAAGTACAACAGGGTGACGATAGCCAAACCTGCCGTTGCAGCGCCACGTTGGCCTTCCTGCCCATCGTGTTGCCCATCGTGCTGATGGCACTGGGCAGTGTGGCGTCGCTGGTGACGTTGCCCGAAGGCGTTACTACAGTGCTCACCTTCCTGGGCAAACCCGTTATTGCCATGATGATTGCTATGTTGTCTTGCCTGCCGATGCTGATGCACGGTCGAATGCTGGGTAGCTTCAACGACATCACCCAGGTGTCGCTCAAGACAGCAGGTCCCATCATCTTTATCACCGCTGCTGGTGGTGTGCTGGGTGCTGTGGTCGTGGCGAGCGGATTTGTCGATGTCATCAAGGACTGGGGCGACTCGCTCAAGGTGCTGGGCGTCGTGTTCCCCTTCCTCATCGCTGCCATCCTGAAGTCGGCCCAGGGTTCCTCGACTGTGGCCATCACCACCACTGCGAGCATGATGGGCATGTTCAGCGACTCGGGGTCGATGATGAACGCCCTGGGTTTCACCAGTCCCCTGGCAGCGGCGCTTGTGGTGATGGCCATCGGTGCCGGTGCGATGACCGTGTCGCATGCCAACGACAGCTACTTCTGGGTAGTGACAGGTTTCGGTGGCATCAAGCCCCGCGATGGTTACCGCACGATGACGCTGATGACACTGGTCATGGGCATCACCGCCATTGCCCTGATTGCGCTCGCTGCGGCCCTATTGTTATAAACGGCCGTTTGCTGCCTCGGGTGGGAAATGGCGTTTTTTTAATGGATGAAATCACTTTTTTATGAAAAATGCGGTGAATCCATTCATTTTTTGTATCTTCGCCACAGTAACAGTATACTTAACCCACTAAATTATAATGATATGAAAAAGACAGGATTTATCATGCTGATAGCCGCATTGTTATGTTGCCTGCCGGCACAGGCACAGTTGGGCGGTCTTATCAATAAGGGCAAAAATGCCGTCAACAAGGGCAAGGAAGTTGTCAACAAGGGTAAGGAAGCCAAGGAAAAAGTTGATGAGGAAATCAAGAAGGCCAACGGCGACGTGGATTTCTACTATAATGATGCCCACAGGGGTTTTTACCGCAGCAACGGCCGCAAAATCGTCTTCGACGACCTGCACAAGGAGGGCAAGCGCAGCGGCAAGAACGTCATCTACACCATCGAGAAAAACGGCGACATCATGTTTGACGACGGCACCAAGGTCGGCGAGTTGCATGACGGCGGCGTGGTCAACTGCCACGCCACGGTCTCTTACCTCACCCTGGCGGCTAATGGCGACGTGATGATGGACGGCGAGGCCATCGGCCACATCGACGATGCAGGCAACGTGACGCTCGAGGGTGTGACCTTCGGCAAGGCTCCAGGCATTGACAAGCAGGTGGTAGCCTATATCTACTTCGGCATCCTGTTTGACAAGCAGGGCATCGCTAATGCCAGGGCAAAGATTAAACAGGAAAAACTGCGCATCGAGCAGGAGCGTAAACAAGCCGAGGAAGCCCGCCTGAAGGCTGCCCAGGAGGCAGAGGCAAGAGCCAAGGCTAATCCGTCAAGCACCACTGCGGCCAGCGGCAAGAAGGCTAGCAGCAGCAATAGCAAGTCCCAGAAGGTCAAGGAATGGACCATCGAGAAGAACGGCAGCCGCGGCTTTGTGGACGCCGACGGTGTGGTCTATAACAGTTCACACAAGAAGATTGGCCAGCTCCCCAAGGGCAGCGGGGACATCAAGGACGGCTCGGGCAGCACCATCGGGCGCATCAACAGCGGTGACATTTATGTCCGTGGCAACAAGGTGTGCACGGTGACCAGCGGCGGCTCCATCTCGGTTCCCGGCTCCAACGCCACCGTCGCCGAGGTACACGCCGGAGGACGCATTGACATGAAGCAGAACTCAAAGACGCTCGGCTACTGTGATGTCCGTCCCTATGAATGGGCGGTGGCCATCATTTTCTGCGACCTCTTCAAGTTCTGACCAAGGGCTGGCACGGTTTTTGATGCATCAGCCAATCCAGTTGTCAGTTGTCAGCGGCCTCCGTACTCAACTGACAACTGACAACTGAAAACTGAAAACTGACAACTGAAGAATGAAAACTGAAGACTGAAAACTGAAAACTGAAAACTGAATAACAATGAACGGAAAAGTTTATACCCGTACCGGTGATGCCGGTACCACGTCGCTGGTAAGCGGCAACCGCGTGAGCAAGGACGATGTCAGGGTCGAGGCCTATGGCACCGTCGATGAGCTGAATTCCAACATCGGCGTGCTGTTGCACAGCACCAAACTTGATGACCAGGACATTATCGCCCTGCTGCGCAAGGCGCAGAACAAGCTATTCAACATCGGGGCCTACCTGGCCAACGATGCGCGCGACGCCACCCTGTATGGCTTGACGCAGGACGATGTCGCCGCCCTCGAGCACATGATGGACGCGATGAGCGAGGACCTGCCGCCCATGCGCGGCTTCATCCTCCCCGGAGGCACGCGCCTGTCGGCACAGGCCGACCGCTGCCGCACCGTCACCCGCCGTGCCGAGCGCCGCGTGGTCACGCTCAGCCGCACCGCCCCTGTCGAGCCGCTGGTGCTGGAGTACCTGAACAGGCTGAGTGACTTCTTCTTTGTCTTCGCCCGCTACAACAACATCACCAATCAGGTCGAGGAAATCTATTGGGACAAGGAAGCGTAGGGCCGCGCCAAGGCGCGGCCGTTAGGAGTTAGGAGTTAGCGAATGCTACCTAACGTCTAACGACTCAAAAAAAGTCCCCAAAATTTTAACAGTATCTGAAAAATTATATTACTTTTGCGCAATTTTAAAAAACAGGATAATTTCATAAAAGAAAAACTAGCACAACAAGACTATGTATTGGACACTTGAACTGGCAACAAAACTCGAGGATGCTCCTTGGCCCGCTACCAAGGCCGAGCTCATCGACTATGCCGTGCGCAGTGGCGCACCTCTCGAGGTCATCGAGAACCTGCAGGAGATTGAAGACGAGGGCGATACCTATGAGTCCATCGAGGACATCTGGCCCGACTATCCGACCAACGACGATGACTTCTTCTTTGACCCTGACGAGTACTGATGTCCCCGCGAGAGAGGAAATGGAAATAACGACAGCCCTGAGGGATTCCCTCAGGGCTGCCTTTTGTCTTGACGGTAACCTGCCGCAGTGCCTAGAAGAACACGCCGCTGGTGTATCCATACCACCGCAGCACGGTCTCTCCCCACACAATGATCATCAGCCAACTGATGAACATCATGGTGATGCCGAACTTGAACGTGTCGCTCCAGCTGTACTGGTTGGTGGTGTAGAGCAGCGCCGCGGGCTTGCTGTTGAAGGGTAGCACATAGACGTGGCCCACCAGCAGCGCCACGGGGAAGGCCAGGCTCATGATGGGGTAGCCGTTCTTTTGCGCCACGCCGATGGCGATGGGGATGAAGATGAGCGTCAACATCGTCTTGGACTCGAAGACGAGCGAGAACAGCAGGATGCCCGCTGTCAGGATGAGGTAAATGGTCCAGAACGGGGTGGATTGCGTGATGCCCAGGCCGGCAAACAACGCCTCGACCATCGTGCCCGACAAGCCCGTGGCGTCAAGGCCCGCCCCCAGCGTATAGGCGCCCGCCGAGAACAGCAGCAGGTGCCAGGGGATGTCCACATCGTTCCACTTGACGATGCCGATACCCGGCAACAGTGCCACCACAGCACCCATGAACGCCACCGCCGTCTGGTTGATGCCATGCTGCTTGTCGGTGGCCCACAGCAGGAGCACAACCAGGAAGATAGCGATGGCCTTGTATTCATCGGTCCGCATTTTGCCCAGTTTCTTGAGCTCGTCACGCAGGCGGTCCATGCCGCCCGCAATCTGTGGCACGCGCTCCTCGGGCTTGAGAGGGAAGTAAATCCTGGAACCCACAAACCAGGCGATGAAAATCAGCAGCACGTTCATCGGGAAGGCTACCTTGAACCAATCCTGATAACTGAACGCGCCCCATCCCATGGCCCCGGCGATGATGGAGCCTGCCAGCAGCGTGGCACCCGAACCGGTCAGGAACGAGTTGGCGCCAAGGTTGATTTGAAACAGGTTCTGCAAAATCAGGTTGCGGCCGAAGTTGTTGCGGTTCTTGCCGCCCGTGGCGCCATAGATGGCTGCGATGACCATGAAGATGGGCAGCAGGATGGCCGCCTTGGCCGTCGTGGCCGAGATGAATGCCGAGAGCACCAGGTTGATGACGATAAAGCTGATCATGATGCCGCTGGCGTTCTTGCCGAAGCGGAGTACAAACCAGAGGGCAAACCGCTTGGCCACCTGCGTTTTAACCAGCATACTGGCCAGGATGAACGACAGGATGTTGAGCCACATCACCGGATGTCCCAGCTGGGCATAGGCGGTCTTATCGGTGGTGACTCCCGTGAGCACAATCGACAGGATGACAAGCAGCGACGTGAGGTAGTTGGGAATCGCCTCGCTGATCCACAGGATAATCGCTGCGACAAAGATGGCCAGCATCGCATAGTTGATGCGGATGAAGCGGTTGTGGGCGGCATCAGTGATTTGAGTCTGTTGCTGCCCGGTGAGCTCATCGGCTTTGACCTGCTCACCGTCAGGGGTCTTCAATTCCTTGAGTTGCGTCTCAGCTATCTGGTCATAGCGCTTCATGGCCGACTCGGTGAGCGTCGTGGTCTCCTGGTTGGTGTCAATGCGGTTGATGAACGGGATGTCCGCCACCCAATAAATCAGGACAAAGGCCAGGATAGCCAGCGGCGCACCGATGCGCTGCAAGATTCTCTCGAAGCCGGACTTCTGCATCTTGGGCAGTTTCTCAATCCGGTAGTTGTTCATGTCCAGCGGGTCAAAGGCCTGCTGCTGGTCGATTTGCTCCTCAGCCATTTCAGTTGTCAGTTTTCAGTTGTCAGTTGTCAGTCTTCAGTTGTCAGCGGCATCCGCATTCAACTGAAGACTGAAAACTAGAGGTTAACGGTTATTTCCAGGTCTTGAAGGGATTCTTCATGAGCATGGAGTTGTAGTAGCGGCTGTCGCCGGTGACCTCCTCGCCCAGCCAGGCGGGACGCTCAAAGGCCGCATTCTCGTCGGGCAGCTCCACCTCGGCAACGATGAGCCCCTCGTTGTCGCCGTAGAACTCGTCGACCTCGAAGGTGTATTCACCGGCCTTAACCAGATAACGGGTCTTGTCAATCACGCCGGGCTCGCAGATGAGCAGCAGTTCCTTGACTTCTTCGACGGGGATTTCCTTCTCCCACTCATAGCGGCTGGCACCGCTGGCATTGCCGATGCCCTTGATGGTGATGAACCCCTTGTCGCCCTTGACACGGACGCGCACGGTGCGCTCGGGCACCGAGCTCAGGTAACCCTGGATGATGCGTGTGGCCTTGAAGGCCTCGCTCTTGAAATCACCCTTGACCAAAAACTTTCTTTCGATTTCTTTTGCCATGACAGTTTAGTTTGCTAAGGGTTTGTTAATCATGCCGATGACACGCTTGATGGCCTGCAGGTAGTTGATGTTCTCAACGCCCTCGAGACCCAGGTCGGCGAGCGTCTTCTTGATGTCCTCGACCTCAGTCGACTCTGAGTTGATGGTCTTGACCAGGGCGCCGTTGATATATACGTCACCCGTCTCGCAGATGGTGTCGTTGACCATGTAGCCATAGCGGATTTTCTCCACGCTGACGGCCTGCAGGTCGGGATGGGCGTCAATCATGCCCAGGAATTCCTCGAGGGTATAGGTGTCCTTGGTGAGCTCGGGCATGCCGTCCACCTTGAAGGCGGGGAAGACCTCGTCGCGCAGCACCTGGGCGGCGATGGGGAATTCACCCTTCATCAGGGGATTCCACTGCTCCAGGCCGTCAACGGTTTGCACATAGGTCTTGATGTCCATCTTGCCGTTGCGGATTTTGGTGTTGTTCACATCGTTGGTGCGGCTCACGATATAGGTCTCGGTGCTGTGGCGCTCCCACACCTTCTCGGGCACGGGAACACTGAGGCGTGCCATGCGCTTGGCCGGTTCGCAGAAGCAGCGGCCGAAGCTGCGGAACTCAAAACGGGGTTTCGAGATTTCACCAATCTTTAATTCTTCTTTTGCCATTTTAAACAGTATTATTTTTAAGTTAAACAATTCTTGATGTCAGGCTTTAGGTGTTAGGCATCAGGCATTAGGTTTTAGGGATGCGGATGCCCGCTAATGCCTAACACCTAAAGCCTAACACCTAAAGCCTAAAGCCTTATTGTACTACGGTAGGATCCTCGGTACCGGTGTCGGGATTCTTCTCGCCCAGCGAGGTCACGTCGGTAATCATGAACTTACCCGTGCCGTTGGGGCAACGGCTCCACGAACCGCTCACCTTGGCCAGCGACTGGTTGCCCCAGGCGTCTTCCTTCTCGCCGCGCTGGAACTTGTCAATGAGGTTGTTGTTGGGGTCATAGAGCTCGATGAGCACGCTCTTCTTGCTCGAGAAACCGCTGCTGATGCCACGCTCGGTGGTACCCTTGGCGCCCACGATGGTGAAGAAGCTGTGACCCATGATGACCTCACCGGCCAGTCCAGTCCATGCAACGCCCTCGTCCTTCTTGATGACAACGTCTTTCAGCTTGATGGGGTCGTCGCCGTTGTTGTACAGCTCGATGAATTTCTCGGCATCGTTGTCGGCAGCACCATAGAGCTCATTCAGCACCAGTTTGGTGAAGTCCGAGGGCTTGTCGCCAACGGTATATTCCTTCTCGGGCGAAACGCTGGTGTAATCGGCATCGTTGACAATAGTAACGGTATAGGTCACCTTGGTGCCGTCGGGCTGGGCGGGAATCGTAGCCGTCCAGATGTTGCCGGTGCCGTTCATGGGCACGCTGGCTTTTTGGCCGGCGGCGTTATAATTCAGCGTTGCACTTTTCACACCTTGCAGGCCCGAAACGGCTACAGTAACCACAACGTCATCGAACGAGGTGGGAGCCTCGGGCGTCATCGTGACGGACTCAATCTTTGACGGTCCCTCATACACATTATCCTTTACACATGATGTGGCCAGCAGCATTGTGGCCAGGAGCATGAGTGCTAATTGTATCTTTTTCATTGTCGTAATTTCTTTAAAGTGGTTGTCGATTAGAAGTCAATCTCAAAACGCAGACCAAGCATGTGGTAGCTGACGCCGCCCTTGCCCTTGGCTTCAACGGCCTTGGTATAGTCGGTTGTGGGAGCTCCGGTGGCATCATGGCCGATGAAGAGCTTGCCCTTGCCGTTGGCATAGCGGTCATTGTTGCTGTATTGGTAATTGAGAACAATCTTGACAGAGTTACCCAAATAGAAGTTCAGACCGGCGGTGAAATTCTCGCCCGAACCACCGTAGATGTCGGCATCGTTCAGGTTCAGATAGTCGTAGCGCAGGGCCAACTCGATGTCACCCCACTTGCGGCCGGTGGACGGTTGGGTAAACTCGCCCTCGGCAACGTTGAAGCGCTGCTGGCCACCAAGCAACAGGCAGGAAGCATGCACATACCAGCCACCGAAGTTGTAACTGTCCTTAGCAGCCTTCACATGGTCGCGAATCCACTCGCTCTGGATGCGTGCGGGGCCGTAGTAGGCAGCACCCTCCAGACCATAGAGCCACTCGTGGTCAACATCAGGAATCACATCGGTATCAAGGTATTTCTTGCGGTTGATGCTCGTGGCGTTGCGGGTGCTCAGACGCAGACCGCCGTACTCGTTGGTGGCAACGTCGGTCTTGGGCGTGCGGTAAGAACCCTTACCACCCAGGTACAGGCCGTGATGACGGTCCTTGCTGTAGGGCATATAACCCAACTTACCCGTGAACGAGTAACCCTGGTTGCGACCGAAGTCCTTGTTGTTGTCCTGGACGTTGGTTAACTCCTCGGTGCCGGCAATCGTCTGGAAGAAAACACCCAGCGATGCGCGGAAGTGGTCAAGCAGGTATTCGCCCTGCAGACCGATGTGGCGTGAGGGCACCAGCGCCTTGCACACCATCGGGCGCTCCATGAAGGTCAGATAACGTGAAGTCGTCGTCTGCTCCATCGAGAAGTCCTCCTTGAAGTTACCGGCCTTGAAAGCGAAATGCTCCAGACCATCATACTCGATGATAGCGTCCTTGAGCTCGAACTGGCCGTCGGCCATGTCCATGTCAATCTCACCATACCAGTCGGGGGTCACTTGGGCCTTGATGGCAAAACGGGCGCGCCTGATGGAAGCGCCGTTGCCGATGGGATTGTAGTCAGAATGGTTTTTGCCAAAGAACATGGCACCATCCACTTGCACGCGGTTATCAAACCACAGTTTGTACTTCTTGCTCTTGGATTCGAGCACCAGGATGTTGTTGCGCTGCTCGGCATGGAGCGCCTCACGGTCAACCTTTACACCATATTGGTTGTAGGTCACCTCTTGATCTTGTTCTTCGATGTCTTGGGCCCATACACTTCCCGTCAGGGAGATGGCAAGCCCAACCATCAATGTCAATAATTTTTTACTCATAACATGTAGTTTAAAGGTTTATATATAACATAATTCTATCGATTTTGGTTATTATCTGTTATCTTCATGCGGTTACGTGGCAAAAGTAGTAACTAAAATCAAAAAATGCAAATAATTAAAAAAATATCGTAAATATTTTGCTGAAAACGAACCCTTTTCTGCTCACCCTGCGTCTAATGGGTGTAATTATGCCTGCGGCACGATTCTTGCAGGGACTTGATGGAATGCGCAGGATTCACTACCTTTGCAAAGGAATATAAAACCGACTGACGATTATGAAATATACCTGTCCCAAATGCGGCAAGACGATGGAACTGAGTACCGAGGTGCTCATCAACAGCGAGTATAAGGTCGTCTGCCCGCAGTGCCTGTGTCAGCTTCAGATTATCGGGGACTATGCCTATATCCCCAGCGAGGACCTGAAGCTGGACACCACCGTCGAGCCGTCCCGCACCATCAACTGTCCCGTGTGCGGCCACGAGGCGAACAGCGGCACCCACTTCTGCCCCAACTGCGGCACCAGCTTTGACGCCCCCGCTGCACCGCCTCCTGTCCCTGATGCCGTTACACCCGTCGAGGACGCTACCGTGCTGCCGCCGCCCATCCCCGACGGCGACCCGCTCTACAACGAGGCGGTGAAGTTCCTGATGACGTGCAGCGCCATCACGCCGATGATGCTGCGTGACCGTTTCGGCATCAGCGATGAGCGTGCGGCTGAGCTCATTCGCCAGCTTGAGGCAGCCGGTGTCATCGGGCCGTACAACAACGGCGGCCCCCGCCAGATTCTGATTCCCCACAGGGGACTCTACGACTACGCACCGCGGCAAACGATGGGGCAGGGCAGGCCTCAACCTCGTCGCATGGGCTGTTTCACCTGGCTGCTCATCGTCATGTTCATTATGATTCTGATGAGAGCCTGCGGCATGTAATCAGATCGGCATATCATAAAAAAAGCAAGGCATCGGATTCTCACACGGGAGTCCGATGCCTTGTCTTATGCCAGGGGGACTGTGTCCCCGATAACGTTCATCTTACTATTCGATGCTCAGCAGGTAGTCAATCAAGGCGCTGATATCACCGATATTGATTTCACCACTCTGGTCGAAATCGGCAGCCTGCAGGTTGATTTCTAAGGTGCCCTCGCTCTCCAGATAGTCAATCAGGGCGGCAACGTCGGCGATACCTACCAGGCCATCGCCATCCACATCACCCATGATATCGGTCTGCTCAAGCAGCGTTACCTCACGATAGCGGCTCCAAGCGCTCTCGGTGCCGTTTACGTAGTAGGCCTTCAGGTGGTAGTAGTAGGTGATGCCGGGATTGAGACCGCTCACGTTGAAGGAAGTCAACTCAGGCGAAATACCCTCAATCAGGATGGTGCCGTCATCTTCGGTCAGCTTCGGAGCACGCAGTGCATAGGGCTCAGCATCCTCGATGAGGCCACCATAAATCTTGATGGACTGAATCTCGGGATAATAGCCGCATTTGAAGTTTACCTTTCCGTCTTCACCAGCGTCGAGGACAACCAGATAGGTCTTCACGTCGGCTGCAAGAATCAGCGTACGGCTCTGTTCCGACGTGTAGATGTCCAGCGTGGTGTTGGTGCCCTTGGGATAGTTCTTGGCCTTGATGATGACGCTCACCTTGTCAAAGCCCGACGTGTTGCAGTTGGCAGTGATGATACAGTTGCGTCCTGCCGAAATGAAACCGCCGTCAAGGTAGAAGAAGTTGCCAGTAAAGGTCCAGTCATCGGGCAGATAGTTGGCGGCATCCGAGGCATGGTTGGTGCTTTCCTGGGGCACTTCGCTGAAGTCGGCCTCGCCGAGCAGCGTGATGTCACCCTTAGGCTTCACCTCCAGCGAGTAGCTGACTATATTCTCGGTGGGAGTGTTGTCGGTCCAGTCGGCGCGGAACGAGGTAGCAGTAACACCTGCCTCATCAGCGGGCAGCAGCTCGGGACGATAGAGCTCATAAGGCGAGTTACCCGTGACAGTAATCATCACGTCATCGGCGCCGGGAGTGCTGCAGGTGATGGTGGCGCTGTAGGTAGTGGGAGCAAGCGGCGTGTAGGTTACCGTGAAGGTCTTGCCATCCTTGGCACCATCCATGGGCAGGGTGTTCTCGTCGAGGGTGAACACGCCATTGGGGTCATCGAGCGTCAGCGTTGCATCAGCCTCCAGGTTCATACCCCTGAGTACGAAGGTGCTGGATACCGACTGGCCCTTGAAGCACTCCATGTTCAAGGTCGTGGTGTTCAGTTTCAGGCGCGGGGTCTTGGTGGGCGGCTGGATACCGATTACCATCTGCTGGTACTGGTTGAACACGCTGCCACCGCCGTTAAAGGCGTTGAGGGCATAGTAGTTGTTGTAGGAACCGCTCCAGCCGAAGTTGATGTGGTACTTGTTGGCCGAGGCGTCATAGCCGTCAACGTTGAAGGCGTGACCACCGCCAAACCAGCCGCCGCTGATGGCGCAGAACACGATGGGGCGCTCCTCGCTCAGCTCCTCCTGGATAATGGCTGCCCACTCAGCGTCGGTGTACAGGGTTGTGCCGCCGTTGTATGAGCTGGTCTTCTTCACCATGCGCACGGTCTCCTCGTCATAGCCGAAGAGCTTGAACGCATCGACAATCAGCTGTACACTGTCGGCATCCACACCACTGCCGTCCGAGCCATATTCCATGTGCTCGGCCTGGCCTATATAGCGCATCAGCGTGGCAACGGCATTGCCCTCGACGGTCGTGTAACTGCCGCTGGTGTAGGTGTCCCTCATGTTGTCCCAATCAAAGGTAACAGGAGGCAGGGCAGGCACGGTCACATAGTTTGAACTCCAGCCATTCGACATATTGAAACGGTAGGAAGGAACCTCGGGAGTTTCAAAGTCGGGATATTTCCAGTAATAGAACACCATCGCTGCCGACGTGGCGGGACAGCCTGTCAGGCACTGGATGTTGTTGATTTTGCACTGGTTCCAGTAGGGAGCCTCCTGGTCCCAGAGGGCGGTCAGCAGGGGAGGAACGTTGGCAATCTGCAGCGAGGGGGCGTTCAGCGACGGAGCCTCGACCACCATGCCCTCATGGTCCTGCAGGTACTCAATCTGTACCTTGTAGGTGCCCAGCCATGCACGCATGTTGCAGGGGATGTTGTTCATGTCCAGCGGCATGTCGCCATAACCCAGGATAGGTTCGGCGCGGTCGTCACCCGACACGATAACGTATCCGTTGGGGGTATTGAAGACGTAGAATACCGCACGGTCCAGCTTCTGGCTGTTCAGCTCGGTGTGGGCCAGTGTGAGTTTTCCCGACAGGGGAGCGCGCAGTTGTCCGTTGTAACTGCGTTGCTGCACAAAGAGCTGTGCCGTCTTTTGGGCAGATACCATATCAACGGGAGCTGCCGAAATCTGTACCGCTGCAAGCAGCGTCAAGGCTAAAAGCAAAAATTTCTTCATAAAAGTGTAATTGTAGAGTTGCGTTAATAATATTATTAGATATTCGATTTCTTTTCAGTGATAAAAACAGTATCCCCGCACTGCGGCGGCGATACTAGATTTAAAACAGGCGCAAAATTAAACCAAAAAATTAATAATGACAACTTTTTTCCTTAAAACTATACAAAAAGTGAATGCAATTTGTTCTCAACCACACCTGTCCTTCCATTGGAACAACCGCTCTGCCTAGCCGAATCGCTCTGGCAGGGCATCAAGACCTATGCCGACCTCACACATGGCGGTATCGTCAGCCAGGCCATCGAGAACCATCCGTCGTTGAATCCTACCGATGTCCAACTGCTGAGCCTGTGCTGCTGCGAGTTGCCCACGACAGTGGTCATGGCCTGCATGGGCTACATTGAGGTACACTCGTTCTACAACAAGAAACGGCATCTCGCGCAGACCTTGGTACTCAAGGGCAGGCTGGAAGACTTCATCAGTGCTCATCGCAACCCCGAGGCCTTTAACACCGCCATCCCCGGCGACATGGCGTGAGGTGAAAAAATAGAGGGCAGGGAAACGTGGATTGTTTCTCTGCCCTCGTTGGAGAGGAGCCGCGAGCGGGACTCGAACCCGCGACCTTTTCGTTACGAATGAAATGCTCTACCGACTGAGCTATTGCGGCTTGATGCACTGCGATGATTTGCAATGCGGGTGCAAAGGTAGCACTATTTTTCCAATCCCACAAGATTTGACGCGGGAAAAATGTTTAGTCCACGATTTGCTTGCTGTAGGTGATTTTGAATTTCGCCTTGTCCAACTGCAGGCACGCCACGGCTGGTCGAGACACCATGGGCGAAATCTTGGTGACTATCGAGCTGGACGTTGTGGTGTAATAGTAGGAGTAGGATGCGGGATAGGTGTAGGTGGTCACGTCAACAGGCGTGATGGTAAATTCCATGTCCTCCTCGGTGGCAATGCCGCCATGGTTCTGTATGATGTCACGCACGTAATTGCGCAAGCCACCAAAGGTATAACTCTTGGTTGACGCGTCATACAGGGCATAGAAAGAGTCCTTGTTGTTCGTCAGGCTGTCGCCGTTGATGAACTGGTCCTTCTTGCTGGTCTTGACCATGAGCAGGTAGGTGGGCGGCTGGATGTCGTACTGGGTGGGAGGGATGGTCACGGGCAACTCCAGCGACAGGGTGTTGATGATGGCCTGGTTGGTGCCCACGTTGGCCTTGAACTTGTCGATGATGTCCTGGATGGGGAAGTGGAGCTGCACCTCATATCCGGCAGGAGCAACGATCAGCGCTGCGCCATTGTCAGCCAGCTCGGTGAGGGCGTCATCAACGTCGTAGCGGATGATGTTGTCGGACACGACCTCGGGCGTGGACGCCAGATAGGACTGGGCCTGGGCGGGATAAATCGTGTCGGTGGTATCGCTCAGTTGCACATGCTTGCGGTAATAGACGTCCAACTCGGTGCCCTTGATGTTCACCACGTGGCCGCTGCCGTAGCTGTTGGTGATATAGATGCCGGGGAATATGTCGGCAAATGCATTGGGCGACTCAAAGCGCTCGGGATGTTCGCGATAGATGTTGAACAGCTCGCGGCCGATTTCTACGGGCATGGGAACCGAAATCACGCGCACGGTATCGTATTGGGCCGTACCGGTCAGGTAGGAGGTTGAAACCTCCAGCCAGCCCGACAGGGGCGAGTAGGACTCGGTGGTCAGCAGGGCGTTGGGGTCATAGTAGCCCGTTGGGTCAAAGTCGCTGTAGATGGGGCTGGGCAGCGCCTTGTTCAAGCGATAGACCGAGAGGCGCATGGGGGCCAGCGAGTCGCCCGTGAAACCGTCACTGACGGGCACGCGCAGCTTCAGGCGGCATGAGTCAATCCACTCGGACTTGACGCCGGCGGTGTCGATGTTTATGGCGGGCATCCACATGGTGATGGCTTCGGCAGTGAGGCGGCCATAACCATCGGAGCTGATGCGGCCCAGCATCTTGGAGGTCGTGCTCATGCGCACACGGGGGTTGCGCACGGAGTGACCGGTGATGACAAACGATGAGTCCTCGATAACCGACGACACACTGTCGGTGATGGAAACGCCGATGTTCTCATCGGTGCATGAGCCCATGATGAGCAACACGGCAGTCGCCAGCAGCATACAGAAAGAATGTCTCATATTATTCCTGTAATTACCTGAAATGATAATGCAAATTGAATTAAGAAGTCATGAAAGGCTGGTGTCAGAACAACGGTGGAGCGTCATTCAAACAGCGAATCGTAGAAACCCTTGACCGACGTCGTGTCGTCACCCGTGAGCTGCAGGCAGGGCAGGGACGAGGCGGCTTCGAGTACACCGGCGCTGATGTCGGGCTCACAGGCAATGACGGCGTCGGTATACTTCAGAGAGTAGGCCATCAAGGCGTCATAGTCCAGCTCCTTGCCAGTGATGGGCTTGAGGGCGTTCTTGGGAATGCCGTCCATGTGCATTTTCTCGCCCAGCCGGGCATCAAGCGGGCCGGGCAGCTGGTCGTTGAACAGGGCAGTCACAATCTTGGCCTCGCGGAAGGATGGGTCGTCACCGTACAGCGTGCGGATATACACTGGCGCCAATGCCGAAATCCAACCCGTGCACTGGATGATGTCAGGCACCCAACGCATCTTGCGGATGGACTCAATCACCGCACGCACAAAGAACATGCTGCGCTCGTCATTGTCCTCGGGGGTGCAGTTCATCTCCAGCTCGTCGATGCGGTTGCTGGCGAAGTAGTCCTCGTTATAGATGAAGTACACCTGGAAATGGGCTTGTTGCAGGGTGGCTACCTTGATGATGAGGGGATGGTCGGTGTCATCGATAATCACGTTCATACCCGATAAACGAATCATCTCGTGAAGCTGGTTGCTGCGCTCGGCTATCATGCCATACTTGGGCATAAAAGTGCGTTCCTCGATGCCTTGTTCCTTGATGCCTTGCGGAAGCAGACGTCCCACGGTGGACAGGCGACGCTCGGGCACATAGGGTGCAATCTCCTGCGATATGAATAAGACTTTCTTTACGTCCATGTCGATATTACTCTTAATTTAAATGCAAAGATAGCGTTTTTTTTCCATTTTAAGCCGTTTTTTTACGTGGCAATGGGCTTTTTTAATTAAAAATGACACGATTTTAACATCTTCTAATCTTTTTGGCTACCCTTTTGAGTAGAATAAACACTGGCCAAAGCATGACTGCTTATTTGACAAAAAAGGCGGCGGACACGTCCTTCAAACCAGGAAATGCCCGCCTCTTTCAAAACACACACACGATTAAGTCATTTCTCACTCAATTTCTTTCCCGTTCTCAGCATTGGGTTGCTCCTGGCCTTGGGGCTTGTTGCAGCAGCCTTCGCCCTTGCCGGCCTTGCAGTTGTCGCCATCCTTGGGAGCCATCTTGGGGCGGTCTCCGTGGGGACGCTTTCCGTGGTGGCGGCCCTTGTCACCCTCGCGTTTCTGCTCATCGAGCCTGAACTGCTCATACTTTTGGCGCTGCTCCGGGGTCAGCACCTTGACAATCTTGGCATCAACGGCAGCGTGCTCCTCCATGATGCGGTCGCGGCGGGACATCTTGTCGGCCTTGTCGGCCTTGTCAGTGCGGTCGGCCTTGTCGGCATTAGCCTTGTCGGGCTTTTCGCCTTTCTTCATCTCCGGCCTCTTGCCCCACTTGTGTGACATTCCGTCCTTGAGAATCTCGGCAACCTGGGCTTTCTGGTCTTCGTCAAGTCCCAGTTCCTTGGTCAGCTGTTCAACGCGGTCCTGTACATAACCGTTGCCGCGGGGCGGCTGGGCGTTCATCGCCATCGTGCCCATCAGGGCAACGACCAATACCAATACAATCTTTTTCATCTTCAATGTGGTGTTTTTGAAAAATAATAATAATGTGTCATTACTCGTGCTAATTGCGTTTTGATAGCATCGGCAAAGTAAAACAAAATAATCCAATTAAAAAAATGTGATAACGGCACTTTGTGACCAAACGGCTAATCATGTTGACAAACACCACAAAAATCAAGACAAAAACAAACCGTTTCTGGACCCGAATGTGTGTAATATTTCAAAATTCTTGTCAAGAAATCAAAAAAAATGTAACTACCCGCTCTACCTAATAAAAATATGTCTATATTTGCAAGGTAAAAACAGGATAACGAGACAGGGAATGTTGACTCAGATATATAATGGTCATGTGCTCACTCCCGAGGGATGGATTAACGACGGCTCGGTCATTATCGAGGACAGCCGCATCAAGGAGGTGAGCAAGAGCAGCCGTCGGCTGGATGGCATGGATCAGGCGATAGACGCACACTCCATGCACGTCGTGCCGGGCGGCATCGACCTGCATTGCCATGGCGGTGGCGGCTGCGACTTCCAGGAATGCACGCGCGAAGCCTTTGAGACTGTGGCCAAGACCCATCTGCGCCACGGCACGACCGCCATCTTTGCCACCCTGTCATCATCGCCGCTCGACATGATGGAGCAGGCTTGCCAGACGTGTGACGAACTGATGCGCGAGCAGGGCTCGACCATTATGGGCATGCACATGGAGGGACCCTACTTCAACCCGAGCAAGGCCGGTGCCCAGATGCCCGAGGTCATCCGCATTCCCGACCCCAACGAGTACCGCCACATTGTCGAGGACTTTGACTGTCTGCGCCGTTGGGACTGCGCTCCCGAGTTGCCCGGTTCCATCGAAATGGGCCAGTACATCACCAGCAAGGGCATTGTCGCCGCCATCGGGCACACGGCTGCCGAGTACCAGCACGTCAAGAGCGCCTGGGACGCAGGCTATACCCTCGCCACCCATTTCTATAACGGTATGCCTGGTTTCCACAACGTGCGCGAGTTCAAGCACGCCGGCACTGTCGAGAGCGTCTATCTGCTCCAGGACATGAAGGTTGAGGTGATTGCCGACGGCATCCACGTGCCCTCGACACTGCTCAACCTGGTCTATCACATCAAGGGTGTGGAGCGCACCGCCCTGTGTACTGATGCCCTCGCCGTGACCGATAGCGACAGCGAGCACGCATTCGACCCGCGCGTTATCATCGAGGACGGGGTGTGCAAACTGTCGGACCGCAGTGCCTTGGCAGGCAGCATCGCCACCATGGACCGCCTCATCAAGACCATGGTGCGCGTGGTGGACGTGCCGCTGCAGGACACCGTGCGCATGGCGAGCGAGACGCCTGCGAGAATCATGGGCATCTATGACCGCAAGGGGTCGTTGCAGCGTGGTAAGGATGCCGATATCTTGCTGCTGGACAATGACATCAACTTGCGCGGCGTCTTCTCGATGGGCGAGTTTGTCAAGGGCAGCGAACGCATCGCTCCCGCTGTCATCGTGGGAGCGTGACACCCTCCTGGCGTGACCGGATAGACGGCAGCCGACAAAAAAATCAAAGTTTTTTTGGATTTAGACTTGCACAGTTCTAAAATTGGCATTATCTTTGCACCCGCGTTTGAAAGAAAACGCGTTACATGGTGGATGTAGCTCAGCTGGTTAGAGCGTCGGATTGTGGTTCCGAAGGTCGTGGGTTCGAGCCCCATTATCCACCCACAAAAAGACCTGCATCATTGCGATGCAGGTCTTTTTTGTTTACCACAGCGGGAGTTTATTCCATGATTTGCTCAATCGTCGATGCCGGCGAAGTGGCCGTTGGCGTCAAATCTCAACTCCAGGCCGTTGTTGAGTTCAATCTCGTAGCCATAGGGCTTGCGGCTTATTTTGGTGATGGGCAGGCCTTGGTTGTTGGACTTGACATAGCTTGCGATGGCGGCGGGCACGAGGGCTGCAGGAACTGCTTTGACCTTGCAGTCGACCTGTTCCCACTGATTGGCGCGGTCAAAGTCGACCTCGGTGCCATCGTTGAGCGTCACATCATATTCCACGCCACCATGCTCGGCATCTGTCTCAACGTATGCCACTGTGGCTCCGGGGAATTGTTTCTGCAGGAAGTCGGCGATGTTTTGCGGCAGGGCCGATGTCTGGGCTTGTGCCTGAGCAGCTGCCGGGGTGGCGGCTTGTTGGGCCATTGTGCTATCTGGTGCGGCAGGCTGTGCTACCTGCTGCTGTGCGACGGGCATTGTGTTTTGAGTTTGAGCGGTGTCTCCACCATTGTTGCACGATGCCAAGGCACCGATAAACAAAGCTAATGTTGCGAACTTGAGATATTTCATAATCATATTTTAATTTAAAACAAGAGGAGGTCACTATCGCAGGCCTCCTGAGTTGGTGTTTGATGAAAATCAGTCATCGATGTCGATGACCTGGAAATCTCGGTTATATTCAACCTCCAGTCCATTGCTGAGCTTCACCTCATAGCCTCGGCGGTTGCGGTCAAGTTTCAGGATGGTAGTGCCCGGGAAGGTGGCCTTGATGTGATTCTTGATTTGCTCGGGAATCAGTTCTGAAGGCACACCGGATGCCATGCATTGAAATTCCTTCCAGTTGCCTTGCTTGTCAAACTCGACTTTCTCACCGCTCTCGTAGACGATGTTAAAGTCATCCCAGTCCATGGTGACAACCAGGGGCACCTTGCCGGCAAAGTACTGCTTGAGCAATGTCTGTGCTGCCTCGGGCAACTGGTCAAAGGTAATCACCTGGTCATGGTCGGCCTTGGCACTGAAACTCATGGTCAGCAATGCGACCATTAAAAATAAATACTTCTTCATAGTCTCATAATTATTTTTTGTAAAACGCTTTCCGTAAGACCGACGCTGTCGCTGAAAGTTTAACGCCAAGCTTAATAATTGCTGTGAGTGAGCCCTAGGTGTTGGATTAAAGTCCTAACAGGGCTTTGACCACGGGCATCAGGTCCACTGTGGCGGGACCTGTATAGGCAACAGGGGTGACAGCGGTGTCGAGTACCAGGTCAAAGGCGCCCTGCTGGCCGGCAGCGCGGATGGCGGCCTGGACCTTGTCGGCGATGGGGCGGGTAAGGGCCTCACGGCGTGCTGCCAGGTCATCGGCAACCATGCGTTCAAACTCGCGCAGTTTCTTGTCGCCCTCCTGCAACTCCTGTACGCGACGCTCCTTGATGGTCTCTGGCGTGTTGGGGTCGGCAGCAATTGTCTGGTAGTCGGCATATTTCTTGTCAAATTCGTCTTGCAGCAGGTTGTGCTCAGCATGATACCTGTCGCTGAGTGCCTTGAGTTGGGCCTCGGCCGCCGCTTTTTCGGGCATGAGGTCAAAAAGCTGTTGTGAGTTGACAATACCGATTCTGACCTGTGCCAACAGCATGAGCGGCATCAGGGCCAATGTATAGACGAGAAAACGTTTCATTTTATCTATTATCTATTAAATGTGTATCCTTGTTCTCTAATCACTAATCTCTAATCACTAATCTTGAGAATAACTACCGTCCGATGCAGTAGTAGTCGAAGCCCATGTCCTGCAGCTCGTCGCCGTCATACACGTTGCGGCCGTCGATGACCACCGGCGTGCGCATCAGGCTCTTGACAGCTTGCCAGGCGGGGATGCGGAACTGGCGCCACTCGGTGAGCAGCAGCACGGCATCGGCGCCCTTGACGGCATCATACATGTCCAGACCGCAATAGACGTTGCTCCAGCGGCGCTTGGTAGCGTTCATGGCCACGGGGTCATAGACGCGCACATTGCATCCAGCCTCCATGAGCAGGTTGATGGTGTCGATGGCGGGGGCGGCGCTCATGTCGTCGGTCTCGGGTTTGAAACTCAGGCCCCACAGGGCAACGGTCTTGCCCTCAAGGTCTCCCTTGAAGTGGTTGTTGAGCTTCTTGAACAGGATGCGCTTCTGGCGGTTGTTGACATTCTCCACCGCCTTGAGGATTTCCATTTCATGATTGTGCTCGCTGCCGATTTTTATCAGGTCGTTGATGTCCTGGGGGAACAGCGTGCCGCCATAGCCGCAGCCCGGGAAGATGTACTTGGGGCCGATGCGGCTGTCGGAACCCACGCCGTGACGTACCACGTTAATGTCGGCGCCTACTATCTCGCACAGGTTGGCAATCTCGTTCATGAAGCTCACGCGGGTGGCGAGCATCGAGGTCGCGGCATATTTAATCATCTCGGCAGTGCGGGTGTCGGTATAGATGACCGTGCGGTTGTTGTGCATCAGGATGGTGCGGTACAGGCGCTCCATCGCCTGGCGGGCGGTGGTGGTCTCGGTGCCGATGACGATGCGGTCGGGCTTCATGAAGTCCTTGATGCCGTTGCCCTCGGTCAGGAAGTCGGGGTTGCAGGCCACGTCAAACTTGATGTTGGCATTCCTGGCTTCCAGCGTCTCGCTGATGATTTTCATCACGTGCTGGGTGGTGCCAACGGGCACGGTGGACTTGACGACAAACACACAGTAGCGGGTGATGTTCTGCCCGAAGTCCTTGGCGATTTCCAGAATCGGTGTCAGGTCGGTCGAGCCGTCCTCGCTGGGGGTGGTGTCGATGGCGCAGAAGACGAAGTCCTGGTCGATGAATCCCTGCTTGTAATCGCTCGAGAAGGTGAGCCGCTTGTCGGTGACATTGCGGTTAATCATGTTGTCCAGCCCGGGTTCATAGATGGGGATGGCGCCATACACGAGGCGGTTAATCTTTTGGCTGTCACGGTCCACACAGGTCACGTTGACGCCCAGGTCGGCAAAGCATGTTCCGCTCAGCAGACCCACATATCCTGTTCCTACTATCGAGATATTCATAGTTTGCTATAATTATCCTCTTGAAGGGTTTTAATGCGAAATTAATTTGCAAATTTAAGAAGATTTTTTCAAAATTTCTTGTGTTTTTCTTTAAAAAATGCTAAGTTTGCCATCCTCAAAATAATGATTGCACGTATTGACCAAGAAATCAACTTGTTTAACCAAATATTTAAAGTATTGAAACTATGAAGAAGTATTTAGCTGAATTAGTAGGCACGTTTGTGCTGACGTTCCTGGGTTGTGGAGCAGCTGTCGCACTGGGTTGCGGCAGTGACACCGCTTCGATTGTGGGTACGGCAATGGCATTCGGTCTTGCTGTAGTGGCAATGGCCTATACCATCGGCGGCATCAGCGGATGCCACATCAATCCCGCCATCTCACTGGGTTGCTTCCTGTCTGGCCGCATGAGCGCCAAGGACTGCGGTATGTACATCGTGTTCCAGGTTATCGGTGCCATCCTCGCTGCTGCAGTGCTGGCAGGTATCGTGGGTACGGCAACCCCCGACGCCATCATCACCACCAGTACCGGTGCCAACGCTTGCGCCTTCGGTGTGACTAACGGTCTGATTGTCGAGATTGTGCTGACCATGCTCTTTGTACTGGTAGTACTCGGTGCCACTGCCAAGACTAACGGCGCTACCAACAACTTTGCCGGTCTGGCCATCGGTCTGTCTCTGATTCTCATCCACCTGGTGGGTATCCACTTCACCGGAACTTCGGTTAACCCCGCCCGTTCCATCGGTCCGGCTCTGTTCCAGGGTGGTGACGCTCTGAACCAGCTGTGGGTATTCATCGTCGGTCCCTTTGTAGGTGGTGCACTGGCAGCCCTCATCTGGAAGATCATCGACTGCAACTGCGACAAGAAAGCCGAGGAGTAAATACTGAGATTTAGATTTATGTTGGCGGTTCTTTCGTGTCAAAAATGGCACAAAGAACCGCCAAATGTTATCATGCCGATTCAAGGCAGGAAATCATCAAGGACTCCCAAATAGTAGAAAGGAACATTGATGAGTTTGAATTGGTGTCCTGTATCGGTTGTAAGAATGTCTTCGCTCAGTTCACCGCTCCAAATCCTGATGGCAAGTTTCCCGGCGCCGGGTGTTCGCATGAATGATTGCAGTGATCGCAGGTGCGCATTGGTGCCTGATTTTACTTCGATGGGTATAATTCTGGTGCCTTGTTGCCAAATGAAATCGACTTCGGCAGTGGAGCCTTTTTGGTCACGCACCCAGTAGTTTAAGTTGTGCTGATAATGCTTGTCAAACAAAACCGTCAGTTCTTGCGCTACGATATGCTCTGCAGCTCGTCCACGCCACACGTCCAGCAGTTCATGGTTGGTTAAATACTCCAATTGCAGATTGGCGGCAAAATTCATGATACCCGTGTCCACCCATAACAGCTTTGGTGAACGGCGCAGTGAGGGTAGGGCTGGCGCATTCACCGATGTCACTGGATATGCAAGATTGAGCAGGAAGGCTCGCTGCATCACTTCAAAAGCCTCATGCACCTCTCGACTGCCATAGTTGCTGCCGCCAAAGTTGTTAAACTTGATGGCTTCGCCGCCCATTGTCCATCCTGTGTTAAGAATGTGACGAATAACTTGAGTTTGGGTGTGATTCTTAGCATATTTTTCCACATCCTCATTGTAGCTCTGCAGCAATGTGTCATATATGGGTGATAAGCGTGTGACATCCTTGTGACGGCTATACTCCATAACAACTTCAGGCATGCCCCCCACAAGTGTATAGGTATTAAACAGTCTCATCAACTGGTCGTGTAACAGTGGATTCACATCGTGGTTACGGATGTGTTGGACGAGAGGCTGACGGTCCATTGCCGCGAGGAATTCAAAGAATGAGCAGGGTCGTAAGGAAAGGTATTCGATACGGCCTACAGGAAACGATACATGGCTCTTGATAAGCGATTGCAGCAGCGACCCTGCAGCAATCACATGTAATTGCGGCAAGTCTTCATAGAAGTACCTCAATAAAGCAACGGCTTTAGGGCTATTTTGAATCTCATCGATGAATAATAGAGTATTGTCGAGGGAATCAATCGTTTTACCATCACGCAAAGCGATATATTGCACGATGACATTGACATTATCACTGCGCTCAAAGATGGCGGCGTCTTCTTCACGCTCAAGATTCAGATGGAGATAGGTGTCAAATTCTTTGCCAAACTCATTAGCCAGAGTTGTCTTGCCCACTTGTCTTGCCCCCCTCAGAATCAGTGGTTTGTGTCGTTCACTATTGCGCCATTGGCGCAGTCTGTTTAAGAGTTCTCGCCGTATCATGATGCTAAACCATTAAAATTCAGCTGCAAAGATAATAAATTTTCCTAAAACATAGGCAAAATTCTATAATTTTTGTCACAAAATATAGGCAACTATATGGATTTTTGTCATAAAGCATAGGTAAGAGTCAGACTCATGGTTTATTCTGATGCTTTGATGTGGAAATGAAGTCAAGTCGTTTGTTTTTGGTTTTTCTTCGCTATTTTTTGTGTTTTTGTTTTTTTGGGCGATATTTGCAATGCTAAACATTTGTCTGGAATTATGATAAAAGTAAAAAAACGTGAATTATTTGTTGGTGTTACGGGAAATTTATAATTTTATGGCGTGAAATCTTATTAGTGTGAAATCGCATTATTCATTATTATATTAAAGTGTTATCATTATGAACTACAAGATTATTGACATTGAGGGTATTGGTGAAGTGTATGCTCCCAAACTCATTGCCGAGGGCATCAACACTGTTGAGGACCTCCTCGATCGCTGCGCCGCTCCCGCCGGCCGCAAGGCTTTGGCCGAGAAGACCGGCATCAGTGAGAAACTGATTCTCAAGTGGACCAACCATGCCGACCTGTTCCGCATCAACGGCATCGGCCCGCAGTTCGCCGAACTGCTCGAGGCTGCCGGCGTGGACACCGTCAAGGAACTGCGCCACCGTGTGGCTGCCAACCTCGCTGCTAAGGTTGCCGAGGTCAACGAGGAGAAACACCTCTGCGGCCGCGTTCCCGCCGAGGTCGAAATCCAGAAGATGATTGACCAGGCCAAGGAACTCGACCCCCGCATGACCTACTAACCATCAGGTCATCCCCAACCACCACAAGCCGCCAAGCCCCTCCAGGCCAGGCGGCTTTGCTTTCCCAAAAAATAACTTTTTTCTGTTTTTTCTTTGTCGGTATGAAGAAATGATATACTTTTGCATTGCGAAAAGTTCGCAACGAAAAGTTCGCAACGAACTTTTCGCAATGAATCTTAAAGTGATGAAACGATGACAAAAAAAACAATTCCACAGAATCCTTTCCTGCTAACGGGATATGTCTCGCCTGATTATTTCTGTGACAGGGAGCAAGAGACGCAGAAACTGATTTCTGCCTTGCGTAATGGCAGAAACTTGACGCTGATAAGCCCGCGTCGCATGGGCAAGACAGGACTTATCTGGCACGCATTCCACCTGATGGAACAGCAGGGCGAGGAGAGATGTTTCTATGTGGATCTGTACAAGACCGATAGCTTGAAGTCTTTGGTTGAAGAACTTGCCAAGGCTGTGATTGGTACACTTGACACCACTGAGGACAAAATTGTTAAGCAACTATCGACGTTTTTTAAGTCATTGCGGCCATTGCTGAGTTTCGACTCCCTGACAGGAGTGCCCACCCTCTCGGTAGATGTAAAGCCGGAATTGGCAGAGCATTCTTTAGTAGAGGTATTCTCCTATATAGAGCAATCAGGAAAAAAGTGTGTTGTGGTATTTGATGAGTTCCAGACGATAGCCAATTATCAGGAAAAGAATGTAGAGGCACTGTTGCGCTCTCACATTCAACGGCTCTCGTCAGTCAATTTTGTTTTCTCGGGCAGTCAACGCCATGTGTTGGAGAGTATGTTTGCATCGGCTAACCGTCCATTTTACCAGAGTACACAGATGATGCATCTTGCCGAGATACCAAAGTCGTCATACGGTCAGTTTGCCATATCTAAATTAAAGACCCATCATCAAAAGATGGATGCCGACACATTTGATTATCTCTATGATAAGCTTGCAGGCCATACATGGTATGTGCAAGTCTTGTTAAATCGCCTGTATGAGTCCAATGTGTCATCCATAACAACATCACTTGTCGACAATGTGTTGAGTGAGATTGTAGATGAGAATGAGGCTACGTTCCAGACGTTCCTTCGCCTGATTACTCCTGCCCAAGCTAAATTGCTTAAAGCCATCGCTATTGAAGGGACCGTTCAAGAGATTATGGGCCAAGCCTTTATCCATAAACACCATTTAGGTGCGACAAGCACCGTTAAATCGGCTGCTAAAGCATTGGTAGAAAAGGAACTGATTCTTGATTCCCAAGGTGCCTATCAGGTCTACGACCGATTCTTTGCCCTCTGGCTAAAAAGATAGCAAAGCAGAGACACTCATAGTGAAAACTGATTCAGAGATTACCAGGTGCCGTAGGTGCCGCGGTCGGCGTCGATGCGCAGCAGGATGAACAGCAGGAAGGTGAAGCCCCACAGCGACGAGCCGCCGTAGCTGAAGAAGGGTAGGGGAATGCCGATGACAGGGCATAGCCCGATGACCATGCCGATGTTGATGGCTAGGTGGAAGATGAGGTAGGACGCGACGCAGTAGGCATAGACCCTCGCAAAGGTCGAGTGGTTGCGCTCGGCAAGGGTGATAATGCGTAGGATGAGCGCCAGGAACAGTAACAATACTGCCACGCTGCCGATGAAGCCCTGCTCCTCACCGATGGTGCAGTAGATGAAGTCGGTGTGCTGCTCGGGCACGTATTTCAGCTTGGTCTGCGTGCCCTGCAGGAACCCCTTGCCGGTGATGCCGCCGCTGCCGATGGCGATTTTGCTCTGGTTGACGTTGTAGCCTGCTCCGCGCGGGTCGTCGGCGATACCCAATGTGACCATGATACGCTTTTGCTGATGCGGCTCGAGCACCTTGTTGAAGGCGACATTCACCGTGAACATGAACATCACCGATGCTGCGGCAAAGCATACCGTGATGAGTACTTTCTTCAGGTCATCATGCAGCATGCCCCACAACAGATAGAGCAGCGACAGCACGATGACGGGCAGGAAGAAGGCATAACCGTTGACATGGACACCCGCCAGAGCCAGACCGCCCGCCAGCGCTCCAGTGGCCAGGTAGCCCAGCAGCACGTTGCGTCCAAGAATCCATGAGCGGCAATACACCAGCAGCATACCCACGATGAGCGTCATCACCATGATGAAGGCGATGACCATGCCCAACGGGATGCCCATGAACGTGATGGCGGCAAACTTGAGCACGACGACAAAATAGACCACAGCCATCAGGGCGGCAAACAGCACGAACCCCGACATGCCCTCGCGGTAGAGAACAAAGATGAGCGCCGTGTAAACCAGTGCCGAGCCCGTCTCTCGCTCCAGGATGATGCACAGGATGGGCAGCATGATGATACCGATGGCGATGGCATAGTTGCGCCACCCGTTGAGCTGGAACCCGTAGGTGCTGAACAGTTTTGCGAGCGCCAGCGCGGTCGCCGTCTTGGCAAACTCGGCAGGCTGCAGGCTCACGGGGCCAAAGACCAGCCATGAGCGTGAGCCCTTGATGTCGGGCGCGACAAAGATGGTCACTATCAGCAGCAATATCATGAACCCGTATAGCGGATAGGCATAGGCCTCATAGATGCGACGGTCGATGAGCAGCAGCGAGAAACCGATGAGGAACGACAGGCCGGCCCACAGGAACTGCTTGCCCGAGAACTCGCTCAGGTCAAACATGCTGGCCTTGTCGTAGTCGTAGGTGGCGGCATAGATACTAACCGCGCCGGCAACGACCATGATGAGGTACAGCACGATGGTGAACCAGTCCACCGACCTCAACAGGTTGGTATTTTCATTGTCATTCCTTGTTTCCATCGCTATTGCTTGCCGGTTTTGAGGATTGGGTCTTATTGTCGGCGGCATTTTTGCCGGAGGGAGTGGTTTTCTTCGCCTTAGGATAGGTGATGGTGTGGCGGCTGGCCATCGCGCGCCCTTGGGCCTGCAGATAGGAGGAGTTGCCGCGCAGGTAACGCTGAATCATCAATGCGCCGATGGGCACACCGAAGGCGGCACCGAAGCCTGCATTCTCGACATACACGCAAACGGCGATTTTCGGGTCGTTCATCGGGGCGAAGCCCATGAACACCGAGTGGTCGCGGCCGTGCGGGTTCTGGGCGGTGCCCGTCTTGCCGCACACGTCGAGCCCGGGAATGTTGGCACGCGTGCAGGTACCGCCCAGCACGGCCATGCGCATACCCGTGACGATGTCTTCGTAGTAGGCCTTGTCGATGTCGGTGTCGTGCCGCTCGAGGTTCTTCTTGAGTACGCCGACGCCCTGGATGTGTTTCACCACGTGGGGCGTGATGTAGTAGCCGCGGTTGGCGATGGTGGCGCTCAGGTTGGCGATTTGCAGTGGCGTGGCAAGGATTTCGCCCTGGCCGATGGCGTCGCTGATGATGGTCTGTCCCACCCAGCGGCCCTCGCCGTAAATTTTGTCATAGAAAGCAGTGTTGGGGATAAAGCCGCGGCTCTCTCCAGGCATGTCGATGCCCAGCTTGTAGCCGTAGCCCATCGACACCATGTGGTTTTTCCATACCTCAAAGGCCTTGCCTGTTGAGCCGTACTTGCTGCGCTTGTCCATCATGTACTTGAAGCCCCAGCAGAAGTAGGCGTTGCACGACGTCTGCAAGGCGGGCTTGAGCGCAATGGGGGCGGGGTGGCCGTGACAACCCACCCTGAGGCCTGCGTTCACGTATCCACGGTGGCAGGGGAACAGGGTGCTTGTGGTGATGATGCCCTCGTCCAGGAAAATCAGGCCCTGTGTGGGCTTGAAGGTTGAGCCGGGAGGATAAGCGGCCATAATTGAGCGGTCATACAGCGGCTTGAGGCGGTTGTTGACCAGGTCGCGGTAGTTCTTGCCGCGCTCCTTGCCGATGAGCAGTGCAGGGTCATAGCTGGGACTGGACACCAGCGCCAGGATTTCGCCCGTCTTGGGCTCGATGCATACGATGGCGCCCACCTTGCCCTGCATCAGCAGTTCGCCGTATTCCTGCAGCCCGATGTCGATGCTCAGCTTCAGGTTGCTGCCTGCAACGGGAGCGACGTCATCGGCACCTTCGTTATAATGGCCCTTGATTTTTCCCGTGGCGTCGCGGATGAGGATTTCCTTGCCCTTGATGCCGCGCAGCCAGGTCTCGTAACTCTTCTCGATGCCCAGGTCGCCGGTGTAGTCTCCGGGACGATAGTAGTTGTCGTTCTCGATGTCGCGGGCATTGACTTCGCGGATGTCGCCCAGGATGTTGGCGGCAACGGGATAGTTGTACTGGCGCAGGATGCGCTGCACGATGTAGAAGCCCGGGAAACGGTACAGTTTCTCCTGCAGGCGGCCGTAATCTTCGGGCGTTAGGTGGTTCATGAACACCTGCTGGGTGAAGGCCGAATAGCTGCGGCTCTTCTTCATCTCGTTCCAGCGGTGGTCAAACTCCTCAAGGCTGATTTGCAGCGTGTTGCAGAAGTCGATGGTGTCAAACGGCGTCACGTCCTTGGGAATCATCACCAGGTCATACTCGGGGGCGTTATAGACCACCAGCGAGTCGTTGCGGTCATAGATGAGGCCGCGCGACGGGTAGATGGCCTTCTCCATGAAGGCGTTGTTGTCGGCATGCGCCTTGTAGGTGCTGTCCAGCACCTGCAGCTGCACCAGGCGGATGATGTAGATGATGACGATGGCAACAATGAACCCGCCGATGACCAGTTTGCGCTTCTCCAGGTTATAGTCTTTTCTCACGGCGCGTGCTCACTAAACTGTCTAACCCAAAGATGATGATAATCGAGAGCGCGCTGCTGGCGGCGATGCGGGCAAGCGTCAGCCCGATGTTGTGCAGCGAGAATGCCTGAATCAGGAAGATGAGGACACAATACAGGGTCACCAGTGTCGCCATATACTTGAAGTAGTCGCCCACGCCCATCGAGTCCACCGACGGGATGGGGATGTTCATGTCGTTCTCTCGCGACACGAACAGGTTGAACACGGGACGCCTCACTGCGGCCAGGATGGTGCAGGCCAGGGCGTTCATACCAGGCGTGTTGTTGAAGATGTCTAGCAACAGGCCCGTGAAAAAGGCGATGGTCAGCACCCAACCGTCATGCAGGTTGACGGGCAACCGCAATATCAGGTAGATGAACACCACCGGCATGGCGATGCCCCACAGCACAATCTTGTTGCAAACCAGCTGCAGCAGAATCAGTGCGACAAACAGCACGATGAATTGTATAACGGTCTTGGTCATGGCTGCGGTTCGTTAGTGGGTTCTACGGGCTCAACGGGTTGGACGGGCTGGGCAGGCTGGATAGTCTGGACGGGCTTGTCGTTGCCTGATTCCTTGCCTTTGTCCTTGTCCTTGTCGGTTTTGTCGGTGGGGATGACGTCCACGATTTCGGGCTTGATTTCGGGACGTGTCTGCACGTTGGCGGCGGTGTCGATGCCTTGCTCGGCCCTGAGCAGGGCGTCAAGCTCCTTCTTCATGCCGTTGGTGATGACGCGCACGCTGCTCAGCTGGCTGAAGTTGGTCGTCAGCTTCACGCGCAGTGATTCAAAGCTGGCGTTCTTGCCTGTCTGCTTACCCACGATGGTGCCCACGATGAGGCCCGGCGGGAACACTGCCGAGTAGCCGCTGGTGACAACGGTGTCCCCCTTGTGGAACTCGACGTGGCGCGGCAGTTCCTCAAGCACAGCATAGCGCGGGTCCTTGCCGTCCCACACCAGACTGCCATAGAATCCGCTGCCCTGCAGTTTGCACGACAGGCGGATGTGCGGGTTCAGCAGCGAGATGACGCGGGCAGCATGGGGTCCGGCCACGTTGACAATGCCCACCACGCCGTTCTGGTCGATGACGCCCATCTCGGGGCTCACGCCGTCCAGGTAACCGCGGTTGATGGTGATGTAGTTGTTGGGCTGGGCGATGCTGTTGCTGATGACCTGTGCCATGACAAAGGTATATTGTCCCTTGACATTGTGGCGCAGCGAGTCGGGCGACAGCAGTTCCAAATCGGCCATCTGGTTGCGCAGCTCAATCAGTTCCATCTCCAGCCTGGCGTTGCGTTCCTGCAGGCTCTCGTTGATGCCGCGCAGGTGGAAATAGGACGTCACGCCGTTGAACGCCTTATAGACGGCGGCGCTCACCTGGTTGGCCGACGTCAGATAGACGCTCTGCTGGTAAGGGTTATCCTTAAACAACAGCACGAGGCTCAAAATCACATAGATAGCGAAAATGAACCACGCACAGTGTTTGATGAAAAAGTTGAGCAGATTATTCATCGCTTTTTAGTTTTAAGTTTATAGTTTTAAGTTTTTAGTAATAATACTACAGCCTAATGGCTTTCGGGCGATAGTATTTGTACTTAAAACTTACAACTTAAAACTTACAACTCAAATCAACGCATGAGGAACTTGAAGTGCTTGATGTTCTTCAGTGCGATGCCGGTACCCTTGGCAACAGCGTGCAAGGGATCCTCGGCAACATGGAACTCGATACCGATCTTGTCGGTCAAGCGCTTGTCAAGACCACGCAGCAACGCGCCGCCACCTGTCAGGAAGATACCGTTGTGAACGATGTCCTGATACAGCTCGGGGGGCGTCTGCTCCAGTGCGCTCAGCACGGCAGCCTCAATCTTGGAGATGGACTTCTCGATGCAGTGGCACACCTCCTGATAGGTCACGGGCACCTCGAGGGGCAGTGAGTTCACCTGGTTGGGGCCATGGATGATGAAGTCCTCGGGGGCCTCAGCGCCCAGGTCGGTCAGTGCCGAGCCGACGTTAATCTTGATGGCCTCGGCGGTGCGCTCACCCACGCGCACGTTGTGGGCGCGGCGCATGTGCTCCTGGATGTCCTCGGTCAGGTCGTCACCAGCGGTGCGGATGCTCTTGTTGCTCACGATACCGCCCAGCGAAATCACGGCAATCTCGGTCGTACCGCCACCGATATCGACAATCATGTTGCCCTCGGGGGCAAGCACGTCCAGACCGATGCCCAGGGCAGCAGCCATGGGCTCGTAAATCATGTAAACATCGCGGCCACCGGCGTGTTCTGCCGAGTCACGGACGGCGCGAATCTCGACCTCGGTAGAACCCGAGGGAACGCATACGACCATGCGCAGCGAGGGCGAGAACCAGTGGTTCTTGGCGCTCACTTTCTTGATCATGCCGCGAATCATGTGCTCGGCGGCGTTGAAGTCGGCAATCACACCGTCGCTCAGGGGGCGAACGGTGCGGATGCCCTCGTGCACCTTGCCGTGCATCTCGCGGGCGCGCTCACCCACGGCGATGGGCTTGTTGGTCTTGGAGTCAAGGGCGACTACCGACGGCTCGTCGATGACGATGCGGTCGTTATGGATGATAATGGTGTTGGCTGTTCCTAAATCGACAGCGATTTCTTGAGTGAATGAAAACCATCCCATGATTGTTATCTATATGTTAGAGTGTTAGTTATGAAAATCTTTTAAATATCTCGCGTTAATTGGACTGCAAAATTACTCAATTCCTGACAATTTACCACTATGTTTTAATATAGTTTTTTTTGGTTTGTTTTTTTGCGACAAATGCACTGCGGCATCTGGCAACTAACTGTTAAAAGCCAACAGTTCCAACGCCTCGGTAGCATGGCGCACGCAGTCCTCGCACGAGCACAGCACGCCGCGGTCGCTGCCCACGCCCTTCAGGTCCTTGCAGCGCGTGGCACCGCAGCGCATCTCAAATTCCGCCCTCAGTTGGCTGGCCTGAGGGTTCATGCGTCGGTTGTCATATTTTAACAAACCCTGCGCTATTTGCGCACCGCACAGGGCGCCGCAGGTCTCCTCCATGCAACCCATTCCGCTGCCGAAACAGGCACCCATCGCCAGCAGTTTTTCCTCGGGCATACCCAGCTCGGGAGCAAAGGCCATCAGCACAGCCTGGCAGCAGTTATATTCACGCTTGTACATCACCGCACGCTCGCGCCGCGGCATGCCGTTCATCATCTCGTTCTGTTCCATCTTTATCTATATTATATATGTGAAATCCACTGCAAAGGTAGTGCAAGCCGAGCGGAGAAAAAAAGAAATCATTCTTTTTTTATCCCAAGGCGCTGCCTACCTTCGCCATTAGGCAAAGAAGTGCAAGCCGAGCGCGGCCGTGTCATAATTCAATTGCAAGGATTATAACCGCCCTGCGGGCGGGAAATTAAGCAAATTAATTATAAAATTTTCAGCAAATCGAGTAAACTCGTTTGCCTTCAGTTTGCACAAGCTTTCCCGTGCGAAAGCACGGTTATATTACCATGTAGCAATTATGACACAGCGCCCAAGGCGCCGCCTGCCTTCGCCATCGGTTTACAAGAATTGAGAATAACTGCATATCATAAACCGAAAGAGGCGCGTTGCCGCACTCCATTGTGTGGCAAACCCTGTCCCCGCGCCTGAAGTTGACCTCTAACCGCTGACTGCCAGGGGACGCACGAGGCACCATTAAAACAATAGCTGAACAGACTTTTGATGAATGCCCCAAGATTAAAACTGTGATATGCAAGAGTGAGAAACCTCCTACATGGTATAGGGATCTCCGATTTAAACAAGAAGAAAAATTTGAATCCGACGTATACTATAAAGCTACCCTGAAAGTGCCGAGCTCATCCATTGAAAAGTATCGCAATGCACCGACCTGGAAGCATTTCAAGAATATAGTTGCCATCTAAGGTATTAAGTATGTCATTATTCCAGGGTGCGTGCCCACGTCGGTGCGCACCCTGGTTTGATTGATGCTAGTGGGGCTGTCGTGCTGGCTTGTTTTCCCAGGTCGGGGCAATAAGCGGGGCGGGTTCACGTTATATATTATATAAATATAATAGTGACTAGAAACTTGGGACTAAAAACTAGGGACTAGATACTAAACAACTGTGCGCACTATGAATAAGAGAATCATCATGCTCATGGCGGCCGCGCTGGCTTTGTTGTCGGCGAGCGGCCAGGTGACGTTTACCGGGGTGGGGCAGTACCCTGTCATTGAGGTGACACCTGATATTAGCACCGGCTTGAACAAGATATATGTCGTCTATGACACCCAAGGCGTGGGTATGAACTACGCTTCTCAGCTGGGCGAGCGGGCGATATGGTACAGTTATGACTCGCGTGGCGGCGGATATGCCGAGGAAATGAACGGCGTCACTTGGGACGGCTATTCGACGACGTTGCCACAGGTGAGGCCCAACACCGGCTACATTATCGAGGTGGGCACCGACCGCTTCTATTGCTGGGTGGTTAACTATGCCGACTATTTCGCCTCGTTGAACGATATGTTTTGTGAGAGCGAAAACCCCTGTAGCCTCTTGACGCTCAAGGTGGATGGCATTGCTCACGAGATACCCTATACTACCATCAATGGCCGTCCAATGGTACTGGACCGTGAGCTGGAGCTGTCTTACAGCACTCTGGAGTGGGATGACAGTACGCACTGGCAGGATAATACCGTGATTGAGAAATTCGAGAGCCTGGATGACGGTATCCAAGTTGACCAGCCCTTGTGTAACACTGTGTTCCGCCTCTCGGGAGACCGTTTCCTCAAGGAATGGGGGCTTGAAGAGGTTGTCGAGTCGCGTTACTACGAGACCCAAGCCGTGGGCTGCGGCACCACTGCCGTTCAAGAGGACCGTGGCAACAACAACGAGAAAGGCCTGGACAACGGATTGGGTGGTTCGGCACCGGTTCACATCGTGTTCACGGGTTATCCCACCGATGCGGTCGTGTATCGTGTGTGGGAAATTGCCACCGACCCCGAGATGGAGGAGGTCATCCTGCAGTTCAACCAGGACGAGCTGGACTACACCTTCAATGATGCCGGTACCTACTATGTGCGCTATATGGTAGCCAATGCTGCTGGCACGTGCGAGAGCTACGGCGAGACCTATCAGGTCACGGTGAGCGAGAGCGAACTGGTGTGCCCCAATGTGTTCTCCCCGGGCTGTACCGAGGGCGTCAACGACATTTGGAAGGTTTCCTACAAGTCGCTCGTCGAGTTCCACTGCTGGATTTTCAACCGATGGGGTAACCTGGTGTGCGAGTTCACCGACCCGGGCAGCGGCTGGGATGGCACCTATCATGGCAAACTCGTTGACACCGGCGTTTATTACTATGTGGTGACGGCAACCGGCAGCGACGGCGTGAAATACAAGAAACGCGGTGACATCACCATCCTGCGCTACACCAAGGGCGCGGGCGCTGCAGGCGGCGGCACCGAAGGTGGAACAGGCGGTGGCGAGTATTAAAACAGATTGCGGCAAAAGCCGCAATTTGTTGATTAGTGAGTACTGATTAGGGATTAGTGAAAATGAAGAAGAGAATACTATTGATGGCTGTGCTGCTGATGGCGGTATCGACGACCACACAGGGGCAGCTCAAGCGGGAATACAGCAAGACGACGGCATCGCCGGTGTTCAGCACAACGGCAAGCCCCGACATACCGATGAGCGTGGTATTTGCCGACGAAACGGTGAACTTTGACCGTCTGGATATGGCCGAGCGCCTCGACCGTGAGTTGACGGGCGTCATCTATGGCCAAACCACGACCGAACTGTGTTTCAAGCGTGCCAACCGCTATTTTCCCGTCCTCTCCAAGATATTGAAGGAGCAGGGTGTGCCCCTGGACTTCCTCTATCTGGCGGTGACCGAGAGTTCGATGGACTATAACGCCTATTCCAGCGCCAAGGCTGCAGGAATGTGGCAGCTGTTGGCAGGCACCGCCCGTGACTTCGGCCTGGAGGTGACCGATGACGTCGATGAGCGCTATGACCCCGAGAAATCGACCGTTGCTGCTTGCAAGTACCTGAAATCGGCCTACAAGAAATACGGCCACTGGCCCACCGTTGCCGCGAGCTACAATGCCGGCATGCAGAAAATCAGCAATGAGCTGTCCAAGCAGCAGGTGAGCAGTTCCTTCGACCTGTATCTGGTGCAGGAAACGTCACGTTACGTGTTCCGCATCATCGCCTATAAACTGCTGATGGAGAACCCCAAGCGCTACGGTTACCGCTTCTCGCGCAAGAACTTGTATCAGCCGGTGGACTACACCACTGTCGATGTCACCGGTTCAGTCGCCAGCTGGATAGATTGGGCCAAGGGCAAGGGCATTACTTATGCCCAGCTGCGTGAGGCCAACCCATGGATTCGCTCCACCAAGCTGACCAACGCGTCAGGCAAGACCTATAAGGTGCGCATCCCCAAGCAGAGCGACCTTTACCGCAGCAAGCGTTCCTACACAGTTTACAATAAGGACTGGGTCATCGATTAAGTGAAAAATTGGATTGTAGGGCCTCGCCTTGGCGTGGCTGTCCCATGAATTATAGAAAATAGCATGAAACTCAACGGGCAGGACATACCGTGTGTCGAGGTGCTGGGGGCGAGAGTCCACAACCTCAACAACATTGACGCAGAGATTCCGCATGACCGCCTCACGGTCATCACGGGACTGAGCGGCAGCGGCAAGTCGTCGCTGGCGTTCGACACCGTATTTGCCGAGGGGCAGCGTCGTTACCTGGAGACGTTCTCGTCCTATGCCCGCAACATGATGGGAGTGCTCGAGCGCCCCAACGTGGACAAGATATCCGGCCTGTGCCCCGTCATCTCGATAGGGCAGAAGACCGTGAACCGCAACCCGCGCAGCACCGTGGGCACGACCACCGAGGTCTATGACTACCTGCGACTGCTCTATGCCCGTGCCGCCGACGCCTACTCTTACCTCTCGGGCGAGCGTATGGTGAAATATACCAGCGAGAAAATCCTCAGCCTGATTCTGGAACGTTATCAGGGACATCGCATCTATATCCTGGCCCCGCTGGTCAAGAACCGCAAGGGCCATTACAAGGACCTGTTCGAGAACCTGCGCAAGAAGGGCTATATCAACGTGCGCGTTGACGGCGTGTTGAAGGAAATCACCTTCGGCATGAAGCTGGACCGCTATGTCAACCACAGCGTGGAACTGGTCGTGGACCGCCTCAAGGTCGCCGACAAGGACAGCAAGCGCCTGGCCGACACGGCAGAACTCGCTTTCAAGCAGGGCAACGGCCAGCTGATGGTGCTGGATGCTGAAACCGACGAGGTGGGCTACTACAGCCGCTCGCTCATGGACCCCGCCACGGGACTGTCCTATCTGGAACCGGCGCCCCACAATTTCTCGTTCAACTCGCCGCTGGGTGCCTGTCCGCACTGCAAGGGTTTGGGCTATGTCAACCTCATCGATCGCGACAAAATCATGCCCGACATGTCGTTGAGCATCCGCGCCGGCGGCATCCTGCCGCTGGGCAAATACAAGAATGTGCAGATTTTCTGGCAGATTTCAGCCATTTGTGAGAAATATGACTGCACACTCGACACGCCGTTGTGCGAACTGCCCGAGGAAGCCCTCAACGACATCCTCAACGGCACCAACGAGCGCCTGAACCTGCGCACCGAAACGCTCTCCACAAGCAACTACTTTCTTGCCTTCGACGGCCTGGTCAAGTACATCGAGATGCAGCAGGACGAGACCGCCACCAGCGCTGCCCAGAAGTGGGCGGGGCAATTCTTCTCGCGTGCCGTGTGTCCCGAGTGCGGCGGTGCGCGTCTGAACCGTGAGGCGCTCCACTTCAGGCTCAACGGCAAGAACATTGCCGAGCTGGCGGCGATGGACATCAGCGAACTGCGCGACTGGATTGACGACCTGCACAATCACGTCACGCCCGTCCAGTGGGAAATCGCCCGCGAAATCGTCAAGGAAATCAGCTCAAGGCTGACCTTCCTGCTCGAGGTGGGGCTGGACTACATGTCGCTCAATCGCAATTCGGCGTCCCTGTCGGGTGGCGAGAGCCAGCGCATCAGGCTGGCGACACAGATCGGGTCGCGCCTGGTCAACGTGCTCTACATCCTCGACGAGCCGTCCATCGGACTGCACCAGCGCGACAACCAGCGCCTCATCGACTCGCTGAAGACCCTGCGCGACGACGGCAACACCATCCTGGTCGTTGAGCACGACAAGGAGATGATGCTGCAGGCCGACTATGTCATCGACATCGGCCCCCTGGCGGGACGCAAGGGCGGCAACATCGTGTTTGCCGGCACTCCGCAGCAGTTGTTGCAGCAGCACACCCTCACCGCCGACTACCTGAACGGCACGCGATCCATCGAGGTCCCCAAGAAGCGTCGTGCGGGCAGCGGCAAGCACCTGTCGCTGGCAGGGTGCCGAGGCAACAACCTCAAGGGCGTGGATGTCACCTTCCCGCTGGGAACGTTCATCTGTGTCACCGGTGTGAGCGGCAGCGGCAAGTCCACGTTGGTCAATGCCACGCTGCAGCCCATCCTGAGCCAGCGCCTGTACCGTTCCCACACCGCCCCGATGCCTTATGACAGCGTCAGCGGCTTGGAATACGTCGACAAGGTAGTGACCGTCGATCAGGCTCCCCTGGGACGCACTCCGCGTTCCAATGCGGCAACCTATACCGGTGTGTTCACCGATATCCGCAACCTCTTCGTCAATCTGCCCGAATCCAAAATACGCGCCTACAAGCCCGGCCGCTTCTCGTTCAACACCAGCGGCGGTAGGTGTGAGGCTTGTGGTGGCAACGGCTACAAGGCGGTGGAGATGAATTTCCTGCCCGATGTGCTCGTGCCGTGCCCCGAGTGTGGCGGCAAGCGCTACAACCGCGAGACCCTCGAGGTAAAGTTCAAGGGCAAGTCCATTGCCGACGTACTCGACATGACCATCAACCAGGCCGTGGAATTCTTTGATGCTGTGCCGTCAATTTTGCGCAAAATCAAGGTGCTCCAGGATGTCGGTTTGGGTTACATCAAGCTCGGCCAGCCTTCCAGCACCCTGTCGGGTGGTGAGTGCCAGCGTGTGAAGTTGGCATGCGAACTCGCCAAGAAAGACACCGGCAGGACCGTCTATATTCTTGACGAGCCCACCACGGGCCTCCACTTCGAGGACATCAAGGTGCTGCTGGGTGTGCTCAACCGTCTCGTCGATAAGGGCAACACCGTCATCGTCATCGAGCACAATCTCGACGTCATCAAGTGTGCCGACTACATCATCGACATGGGTCCCGAGGGTGGGCGAGGAGGAGGACAACTGGTCGCCAGCGGCACCCCCGAGCAGGTAGCCCAATCCCCCCAATCCATCACCGCCCGTTACCTCGCACCCGAGCTCAATCCCTGAACTCAGTTTCCGAACTAACTTCTCGAGTTAGATTCCCGAACTCGATTTCGAACTCAATTTCTGAATTCATTTTTTAACTCAATTCCCGAATTCAATTCCCGATTTGAGTTTATTTCTTTCTATGATTTTTCCATGACAAGTCCCTTTCACTTGTCATGCCGCATCCCTTTTTTTTGTTCCCGAGGGGGCTGCTCTCTCATGATTTTTCTGTCAGGATTTCCCTCAATTTATCTCGTCCGTACTTCCCGTTTTTTGTTCCCGTGGCGGTTGTCTGAGCTGCGACATGGTCGCTGCTGAATCGCTTGTCAAGGTAGAAAAAGGGTGGAGTGGAAGCCCCATTTTTGAGAAATTGCACCGTTTTTAGGTCAGAAAAATCGCCCACAGCACCCAAAATTCAGCATCATCTACACCCATTGGCGGCCCCGTAGCGGGTCAAAAACCGTGAAAATCCAGCCCTCATTTTGGCGTGATTTTAGTCTATAATTACCTGTAGGGTGGGCGAGAAAAGCCATTCAATTCATTATCAGGTGAATATCAAAAAATGGTCAAAAAGTACAATTTTGGGCCATTTTAAGCTCAAAATATCAAAAAATCGGGAAAATCGAGCAAATCAGCATTTTTTTGAGTTTTTAGGCCTGAAAAACCGATTCTCTAATTTTGGTATGAAATCCCGTAAAAGGACTATCAATAAAGCGATATTGTCTAAAAATGACAAATCTTAAAATCACTAGAATCGCTCAAAATTCCATATTTTGTGTGGGAATAGGGTGGGGTTGAGAGAATCGCAAGGAAATCGAGTTGAGCATCCAGAAAATCAAAAATGGTATTTTACCAACGGTGAATTCACCTTTGCGAACCCCTCCCGATTTGCATTTAAAAATGGCCGGATGGGGACGCAAACAGCCAGTTTTTGGCCCTGGATGGGTGTTTGCATTTGAAACATGGGCTTAAAAAACGCGAATTAACGCCTGTAAAGTTTACAAAATCACAAAATTTTATCGTTAACATTCTTTAAACTATACTACAATATACTGAAAACTAGCAAAATACACTAAAAAACTCTAGTTGTGCTATAAATAATCATGTATATTGTATGTTGGCTCTGATATTTCAACAAACTATAAATTTAAAACACTAATAAATAGTAGTTTATAATACTATTATTAAAGTGTAAATTGAAATAAATTTATTTACTTTTGAAATCAGGTAAAAGTTGTCAAATTTTGGAAAATATAATTGCAAATTTAAAAATTTCCGTTTGAAAATTTGGTCGGTTCAAAAAAACGTTTTAAATTTGCAATCCCAAAATTAAAAAACGCAAACAGGCGGTTTTCTGATTTTGGGGCGGATTTTGGAGGTTTTCAAAACCAAAGTTTGTGTTCAGAAAATTTTCAGTCCGTATAGATGACAATCTCGCCGTGTTGAGCGAGCCCTAAAAAATGTTCTTAAATGGATATAGTGACACGACTAAAAATGTTTATGGAGCAAGCTGGAATTTCCAGTTCCCAATTTGCCGACACCTGTGAGATACCCCGTCCCACACTTTCGCAGTTGCTGAATGGTCGCAACAAGAAAGTCAGCGATGAGGTCATCGGCAAAATCCATCGTGCCTATCCCAGCCTGAACGTCATGTGGCTCCTGTTCGGTGATGGTGAGATGCTGATGCACGGCAGCGATGCCGCAACGGCAGGTGCCTTTGCACCCGACCGTGACGCACATGCTGACGACCCCGTTCAGCGTGCCATCTCGTTCGACGAGGAAGAGCCGGCGGGCTATCAGCGTGCCGTGAAGCAACCGCAGCGTGTTGCCACGTCCACCTCGATGAACGAGACCATTCAGAACATTATGCGCAGCGCTACCGCTGTGCGTGGTTCACAGCGCGGAGGCTCGGCGGGCGACCGTCGAGTGGTCAAGATGCTGGTCTTCTACAGTGACGGCCGCTTTGAGGAGTTCGGCCCTACCCACCCTAACTAACCCTGATTACTTATGTAATAATGTTGATATTTCACTCGCAGGCATTGCCGGTTGCCAAACACACCTAAAGTATGAACAACGACTTTTGCCGCACATTAATAATAAAACAAACCATTTTAGAATAAACCAAGACAAACCATTGCTATCGAGGGCAACCGGCAAGCCTCTTGTGAGTGAAATGAAACGGCCTGTTACGATGATGTAACGGGCCGTTTCATTGGTTGAGGGAATCACCCATGTTGATGTTCTCCAATATGCATATTGACGTCCTGCATCTATCAGGATGGCTATTGCTGTACGATATATGAGAGATATTTGTCCAGCAGATGATTCAGCGGCAGTTCGCTTCGCTGATACTGCTCCGCATCAAGGCGCAGAATGCGTTCTTTGACTGGGTTGCCTTGATAAGTCGCTTTCAGATAAAACTCCTGGTTATCTTCTTCGATGCTGATATCGGAAAACAACGATGTTAAGTCAGAGGGCTCAGCTCCATAACAGATGGAATAGCTTGGGCGTTTGGCGTCAGGGACATCTTTGCGGAGCACACCTTTGAACTCTAGGTCTTGTATGTCTCGAATGGCGGTGTCCTTTGAACACTTGTTCAGTGTCGCCCAGTTCCGTGATGTTATCTTTGCTTCATATCCATCGAGGAACTTATTAAGTGTGCGTTTTTGGCGCTCAGTCATGGGGATGCTTGCGGCATGCATCCAGAAGAAACTCTTGTTGAGCACTGTGCTCACTACCGCATTGGCTTCCTTGATTGCCCGCAGCAGCGTCTCCAGATACCACACCATCCATTCGGTGATGTCGCCATTGCCATGCTGTGTGCGTTCCAGTATAGCATAATAATGGTTCTTATCTTGGTTGATTTCGGATGAAATATTGTAGAAACGGAATCGGCTCTTGTCGCCACGTGCCAGATAAATGTCCCCCAAGATGCGTGCTAGGCGGCCATTGCCATCCTCAAACGGGTGTATCGATACGAACCACAGGTGCACTATTGCAGAGCGCAGAATTGGGGACAAGGGCTTCTCTGAATTAAACCACTCAATGAAATGACACATCTCCTCCTCGACACGTTGAGGCGATGGGGCTATATAATGGATGCGCTCCCGGCCCAGGTAGCCTGATACGATATGTTCCTCATTGGTGCGGTAACGCCCCACTTCGATTCTTGAGCCTTCACTGTAGCCAGTGGGAAAGAATGCCGATTGCCAGGCGCACAGTTTCTCCTTGGTCATCGGCTGGTCATAGTGCTCCATCGCGTCAATCATCACAGCGACTACCGCATCGATATAGTGTGACGGTGCGGTCTGCTTCACGTTTTCGATGCCAAGTCTGCGGGCGATGGAAGAACGCACTTCGTCGGCATTGAGACGTATACCCTCAATTTCGGACGAGAATACCACGTCGCGCGTCAAATTCTCGGCAAAGGCCTGAAGTTGACTGTCAAATCCGAGTCCACTCAGCCGCCCGTACAGTTTGCCTTGCTCACGTGCCACTTCATCAAGCAGCAGCGCAACATCCTGGTCATTCCAGTGGAAGTCCGTCCAGTTTTCTCTCTCGTGAATATACATCTCTTTTATCATTTTGCGGCGTTATTTAGGCAATATCGTCGCAGATTTTGCGGCAAAAATACAATAAAAATGTCGCACAAGCAAGAAAAACGGCAAAAAACTGCCCCAAGAACCTCGCAAAGAGGACTGGGGCAGCTATGTTGTCGGGCAATGAATATCGCCGTTATTTGGCCACGTTGCCGAGGATGTCGCGCAGGATTTGGCGTCCGGCGGCGCTGGTGGCGTTCTTGACGGCTCGTCCGGCGGCATCCTTGACGCTGTTGTTCTTGCTCTTCTTGCCTGAGATGGCGTCGGCAACGGTCTTGCCCAGGATGGTAGCCAGCGTACCTGTCACTGCTGTGATGACGGCTTTCTTGACCTTGTCCCAGACGGTTTTCTCCTTTTTCTTGGATTTCTCAGCCTTTTCGGCCTCCTTGGCTGCGGCTGCTTCCTCGGCTGCCTTGGCCTCTACTTCGGCCTCGCGGGCGAATACCTCAAATACGCTCTCCCTGTCTCCGGCCTGCTTATACTTCTCGTTGATGTCCTTGCTGGCGTTCATGATGTCGAGGCGCTGGCCCTCGGTGATGGCGCCGATCTGGCTCAGCGGGAAAAGTACCTTGGCACGCTCGACGACGCTGGGGGCACCTTTCTCGTCAAGGAACGAGACGAGGGCCTCGCCGGTCTCCAGTTCCAGGATGGCCTCCTCGGTCTTGAAGGCGGGGTTGGCGCGGAAGGTCTCGGCAGCCACCTTTACGGCCTTCTGGTCACGTGGCGTGTAGGCACGCAGGGCGTGCTGCACGCGGTTGCCCAGCTGGCCCAGGATGATGTCGGGGATGTCGGTGGGCAGTTGCGAGATAAAGAAGATGCCCACGCCCTTGCTGCGGATGAGTCGGATAACCTGCTCAATCTTGTCGGTGAGCGCCTTGCTGGTGTCCTCGAACAGCATGTGTGCCTCGTCAAAGAAGAAGACCAGCTTGGGCTTCTCCAGGTCGCCCACCTCGGGCAGTGTGCTGTACAGCTCGCTGATGAGCCACAGCAGGAAGGTGGAATACAGTTTGGGCTGCAGCATCAGCTTGTCGGCAGCCAGTACGCTCAGGATGCCTTTGCCGTCGCGTGTCTCCATCAGGTCCTGGATGTTGAACGACGGGATGCCGAAAAACTTGTCGGCACCCTGATTCTCGAGGTGCAACAGGGCACGCTGGATGGCACCGATGCTGGCGGGAGCCACGTTGCCATATTGGGTCGAGTATTCTTTGGCGTGTTTGGACAGCCAGTCGAGGGCGCTGCGCAGGTCCTTGACATCGTCGAGCAGCACGCCCTTCTCGTCGAGGATGCGGTACAGGATGTTGAGCACGCCCGTCTGGGTGTCGTTCAGTCCCAGGATGCGGCCCATCAAGTCAGGTCCCATCTCGCCGATGGTAGCACGCATGGGGATGCCCTGCTCGCCAAAGACGTCATAGAATCTCACGGGGCAGCCCTCAAAGGTGAGGCTCTCCTGGTCGATGCCGAACTCGGGCAGCCTCTTCTCGATGAAGCCCGACATCTTGCCGGGCTGGCTCACGCCCGACAGGTCGCCCTTCATGTCGGCCATGAAGCAGGGCACGCCAGCCTTGCAGAAACTCTCGGCAATCACTTGCAGTGTCACCGTCTTACCCGTTCCTGTGGCACCGGCGATCAGGCCGTGGCGGTTGGCCATGTTGCCCAGGATGCTGATGGGTCCGTTAGGCCCGTGGGCAATGTAAAATCCGTTCTCTTGAGTGTACATGATTATCGTTATTTATTGGTTATTGTATTCTTCCATGTTAATTGGTCACAAAATTAAACTTTTCCTTGCATAAATCCAAATCAATTGTGCAAATACATTGTTCAATTGTCATTTCTGCCGATGCTTGGATGGGGTATAATGACTGTTTCTTGTAGTTTTATCTGTCGAGAGCGACTTTTTTCGAGATGATTCTTGGTGGCAATGCAAAAATGGTTATATATTTGCCGCAACAAAATAAATATGAGGAATTATGACAATGGTTTCCAAATTCTGGTGGTGGCGCAACTCAAGATTTAAAAAGTCGTGAGGCGCTTGACCATTTGGAATCACAGAGATTGCAATATCACATTAAAGGTCTGTCGTACTCGCGACAGACCTTTAAACATTATTAATATTAATACATAACCAAAATGAAACAGAAACGCTTTATTCTTCAAGAGAACGAGTTGCCTACAGCATGGTACAATATTCAGGCCGATATGCCTACCAAACCCATGCCTCCCATCCATCCTGCCACCAGGCAGCCCCTGGGAGTTGATGATTTAGCACACATTTTCCCACGGGAGTGCTGTGTTCAGGAACTCGACACAGAACATGATTTCATCCCCATCCCCGACGAGGTGATGGACAAGTATAAAGCCTACCGGAGCACGCCCCTGGTGCGCGCCTATGCTCTGGAGGAGGCATTGCAGACGCCAGCCCACATTTATTTCAAAAACGAGTCGGTGAATCCGCTGGGTTCCCACAAAATCAACTCGGCATTGGCCCAGTGCTATTATGCCAAGCAAGAAGGTACGACCAACGTCACCACCGAGACCGGTGCGGGTCAATGGGGCGCCGCTTTGGCCTATGCCGCCTCGGTATTCGGTCTGGAAGCAGCCGTTTATCAGGTGAAGATATCGATGCAGCAGAAACCCTATCGCTCTTCAATCATGCGCACATTCGGTGCCGCCGTGACGGGGTCGCCGTCGATGTCGACCCGTGCGGGCAAGGATATCATCACGCGCGACCCGCATCATCCGGGTTCGTTGGGAACCGCCATCTCCGAGGCTGTGGAGTTGGCCACGATGACCCCGGGATGCAAATATACCCTGGGTTCGGTACTCAACCATGTGGGCCTGCATCAGACCATTATCGGCCTTGAAGCCGAGAAGCAGATGGCGATGGCCGGAGAGTATCCTGACATGGTGATTGCCTGTTTTGGTGGCGGGTCAAACTTTGGTGGCATAGCGTTCCCCTTTATGCGCCACAACCTGAAGGACGGCAAGCATACTGAGTTCATTGCTGCCGAGCCCGAGAGTTGTCCGAAACTCACACGCGGAGAATTCCGTTATGACTTCGGTGATGAGGCAGGCTACACTCCCCTGTTGCCGATGTTCACCCTGGGCCACAGTTTTAAGCCCGCCAACATCCATGCCGGCGGCTTGCGTTATCACGGAGCGGGCATGATTATCTCCCAGTTGCTGAAGGACGGGTTGATGCACGGTGTGGATATCCCGCAGCTCGAGTCCTTTGATGCCAGCATGCTCTTTGCCCGCACCGAGGGTATCATTCCGGCACCAGAGTCCGGCCATGCCATTGCTGCCGCCATCCGTGAGGCTAAGAAGTGCAAACAGACGGGTGAAGCCAAGGTGATTCTGTTCAATCTCTCGGGGCACGGCCTCATCGACATGAGCGCCTATGACCAATACCTGAATGGTGACTTGATGAACTATCAAGTATCGGATGTCGATATCGCCCAGACCCTTCAGAGCGTACCGGAATAGGAAGGTTATAATTTAGTTAAACAATAGAGTTGAATTGGGGGCGGAAAGCATTTTTCCGCCCTTCATGATGCTCTTGTGGGCGGGAAATTGTACCTTTGTCGTTGAAATGAATAATTGATACGACAGTGAGTAACAAGAAAGTTTTTGTGTCGGGGTGCTATGACCTGCTGCACTCGGGGCATGTGGAGTTCTTCAGGCAGGCGTCACAGTATGGCGACCTGTATGTGGGCATCGGCAGCGACAGGACCATTGAGCGCCTCAAGGGGCACAAGACGCTCTATAGCGAGCGTGAGCGCCTGTTCATGGTGCAGGCCATCCGCTACGTCAAGGAGGCTTACATCAACCAGGGGGACGGCATGCTGGACTTCCTGCCCACGCTCGACATCGTCCAGCCAGACTGTCTGGTGGTGAACGAGGACGGCGACCGCGAGGAGAAGCGCCTGCTGTGCCGTGAACGCGGCATGGAGTATATCGTGCTGCAGCGCGTGCCTGCCGAGGGCCTTGATGCTCGCTCCAGCTCCGACCTCAAGCAGCTGACCTGCCAGTTGCCCACCCGCCTCGACCTTGCGGGCACCTGGATTGACCAGCCCTACGTCTCCTGCCATGCTCCCGGCTGGGCGTTGACCATCTCGCTGGAGCCGACATTTGAGGTGCGTGAACGTTGCGGCCTCTCGACAAGCACGCGCAACACCATCAAGCGCGTGTGGCCCTATCGCCTGCCCGACATGGACCCCGAGATGCTGGCGCGGCTCATCTTCTGTCTTGAGAATGACCCTGAGCGCAGCGACGGCATCGTCAGCGGAGCTCAGGACGCTATCGGCATCTGTGTGCCTGGTCTCGCGCGTCATTATTATAATGGCAGCTATTGGCCCGAGAAAATCGAATATACCTGCGACCCTGCCCTGCTGGGGTGGCTGGAGGATCACCTGTGCATGATTCCCATGTTCCCTCGTCGCCAGGGGTGCAGCGTGGTCGAGGGTAAGGATATCACACCCGAGAAGGTGCGTGCCCTCGCTGCTGCCGCCGAACGCTGCTGGGATGCCATCCAGCGTCAGGACCTTGATGGCTTTGCTGCGGCCTATAAAGCCTCCTTTGAGGCTCAGGTGGCGATGTTCCCCGCGATGATTCAGCCGGGCGTGCAGGACTACATCGACCGCTACAGTGCCATGGACGGTGTGCTGGCGTGGAAGATGCCTGGTGCAGGCGGCGGTGGCTACCTCGCCCTCGTGTGCCGAGGCCGCGCCCATTTCCCCGACGGAGCCATCCCCCTCACCATCCGCCGCAGTCCAGTATAATCCATCCGTTTATTCCGTTTAATCCGTTTTATCCGTCTATGAAACGCTATTGTCAAACCCTTGAGTTGCGGGATGACCGCGAGCTGATTGAGAAATACGTTGAGGCCCACGCCCATGTGTGGCCCGAGATACAGGCGGGCATCCGCAGTGTGGGTATCCTCGACATGCAGATTTACATCCTGGGCAACCGACTGTTCATGATCTGTGACACGGTGGATGACTTCGACTGGGAAGCCGACAATGCCCGCCTGGCCACGCTGCCCCGGCAGGCCGAGTGGGAGGCCTATGTCGCCCAATTCCAAGGCTGTGACCCCAATGCCCCCTCCACCGCCAAGTGGCAACTGATGGAGAGGATTTTTAAGTTAGAAGTGTAGTAGTGACCTTAAAGACCTTAAAGACCCTAAGGACCTTAAAGTCTCTAAAAAAATAATTGAGAAGTGAGATGACAAACGATACCGAGAAGAAATCTCGACTGCTGGTGACGCGCGAGGGCGTGAGCTATGTGCTGCCCTTTATCGTCGTGACCTGCTGTTTTGCCCTGTGGGGCTTTGCCAACGACATCACCAACCCGATGGTCAAGGCCTTCTCCAAGATTTTCCGCATGAGCGTGACCGACGGCACGCTGGTTCAGGTGGCCTTCTACGGTGGTTACTTCTGCATGGCGCTGCCTGCCGCATTGTTTATCCGTCGCCACTCGTTCCGCAGCGGCATTGTGCTGGGACTGGCGCTCTATGCCCTGGGTGTGCTGTTGTTCATCCCCGCACGGGCGATGGGCAGCTTTGCCCCCTTCCTGCTGGCCTATTTCATCCTCACCTGCGGCCTGTCGTTCCTTGAGACGACGGCCAATCCGTATATCCTGCTCATGGGTGACCGTGAGACGGCGACGCGCCGCCTGAACCTGGCGCAGTCGTTCAACCCCATCGGTTCGCTGGCGGGCATGTTCGTGGCGATGCAGTTCATCCAGGCCCGCCTGTCGCCCCTTGACACGGCACAGCGGGCTACGCTCGACGATGCCGCCTTCGAGGCGTTGAAGCAGAGCGACCTGGCCGTCCTTGTCCGCCCCTATGCCCTGCTGGGCGTTGTCATCCTGGCCTTGTTGGCGGTGATGTTGCTGGTGCGCATCCCTGCCCTGAGGCCATCGTCACACACCGTTCGTGGGCCGCTGCTGCCCGCCTTTCGCCGCCTGTGGGCCAACAAGCCTTACCGTCGTGGCGTGGTAGCGCAGTTCTTCTATGTGGGCGCGCAGATCACCTGCTGGACCTTCATCATCCAGTACGGCACGCGCGTCTTTATGGCCGAGGGGATGGGTGAGCAGGCCGCCGAGGTGCTCTCGCAGCGATGGAACATCGTGGCGATGGTGCTCTTCTGCGTCATGCGCTTTGTCAACATCTGGCTGATGAAGTACGTCAAGCCCGGTCGCCTGATGGCGCTGTTTGCCGCGGTGGCCTTGCTGCTGCTGTGCGGCGTCATCTTCGTGGGCGGACGCACGGGAATGTGCTGCCTGGTGGCTGTGTCGGCGTGCATGAGCCTGATGTTCCCCACCATTTACGGAATCGCGCTGGGCAATGTGCAGGACGATGCCGAATTGGGGTCGGCAGGACTGATTATGGCCATCTTGGGCGGCAGCCTCCTGCCCGCCCTGCAGGCGATGATTATCGACAGCCACGTGACGCTGTTGCCCGCTGTGAACCTCTCGTTTATCGTCCCTGCGGTGTGCTTCGTCGTGGTGATGCTCTACGGCCTGCGTCACAGCCGTTGATGAATAAAACGACAAGGTAGTTTTTACAACAAGAAATATAATTATCTCGAAATCAGGCGTGAGACCAGTGGAAGCCTCGCGCCTGATTTCAAATATTAGTCCTATTTGTCTTTCTTGCCGTTTAAGACTAGCGTGGGGTTTAAGTACCGATAATGATGTCGATGAGCGCGGTGATGTCTGTAATGCTGATTTGGCCGTCGCGGTCGATGTCGCAGGCTTCCAGACGGGCGCTGTCGGGCATACCCATCAGCAAGTAGTCGACGAGTGTGGTGACGTCACCGACGCTCACATAGCCGTCATTGTCCACGTCACCCACCATCACGTCGACGGGTGGCTCGGAGGCTGAGACGGCGGTGAGAACAGCCTGCTTGATGGCACCGCTGCTGATGACGTCGCCTGTCCATGAGACAAAGCGCAGGCGGCATGCCGTCAGCCCGCTAGGTACGGCCATACGCAGTGACAACGTGCGGGTACTGCCTGTAACCGTTGGCACACTGGTGACGGAATCCAACGGTTGCCCCAGGTCATCGTCAATCACCATCGTCAAGGATGCGCGCGACAGGTCAAAACCACTGTTGTTGAACGTCGCCGTGTACCACAGGACGTCGGCGGCGATGCTGTCAATGCCCTGACAGTTGAATTCGGGCGACGTGAGCATGAGGGCCTTCCCCTTGCTGTTGACATAGAGCACCACCCTGCCACTGGCGATGTTGCCCGAGGTGAGGGTGATTCCTGGGTTATTATAAGTCCATCCGTCAAAGTTGGCGCTGGAAAATTGTGGCAATTCCTGTCCTGCCGACGTCAGGGCAAGCAGTGAGGCGATGAGTATGAAGAGCGTCTTTCTCATAATATGTTTTGGGTTAAGATGTATTAATGCCACAAAGTTAGACTTTTTCGCCATAATAAGCAATAGAATTGTTTGAATTAAAGAAAATGCATGACCTTTAACTCAGTGCTTTGCACTTCGTTGAAGGTAGGCTGCGCCTCGACAATGCAATAAAAATTGCATTTTTCTTGCCATTGTGCTCGGCTTGCACTACCTTTGCAGCAAAACTAACAACCATTAATTAACCTGCTATGTAGCTATTAGCCTTTTGCTATTAGCCATGAGCCAAAAATCTTACATTAATAAAGTGGAAAACGAAATTCTGGCGTTGAACGCCAACCAGGTAGTGGCCTACCTGCAGAAAGAGCCCCGCGAGTTCACGATGGCCGACATCATTCGTTTCATCGAGGAGAACAACATCCGCATGGTCAACTTCATGTATCCCGGCGGAGACGGCAAGTTGAAAACCCTGAACTTTGTCATCAGCAGCAAGGATTACCTGCGCACCATCCTGTCGTGCGGTGAGCGCGTTGACGGTTCCAGCCTGTTCAGCTTCATCGAGGCCAGCTCGAGTGACCTGTATGTGCTGCCCAGGTTCAGCACCGCCTTCCTTGACCCGTTTGCCGAGATTCCCACGCTGTGCCTGCTGTGCTCCTTCTTTGACAAGGACGGCAACCCGCTGGAGAGCTCTCCCGAGCAGACCCTGCGCAAGGCTGCCCAGGCCTTCCGCGAGACGACCGGTATGGAATATGAGGCCATGGGCGAGCTGGAGTACTACGTCATCCGTCCCTCGGTGGCCTACTACCCTGCCCGTGACCAGCACGGCTACCACGAGTCGATGCCCTATGCCAAGACCAACGGCTTCCGCCAGCGTTGCATGGACTATATCGCTAAGGCTGGTGGCCAGATCAAGTACGGTCACAGCGAGGTGGGTAACTTTGAGCAGGACGGTGTGGTCTATGAGCAGAACGAGATTGAGTTCCTGCCCGTGCCCGTCCTCGATGCTGCCGACCAGCTGATGGTCGCCAAGTGGGTCATCCGCAACCTGGCCTTCCGCGAGGACCTGAATGTGACTTTCGCCCCGAAGATTACCACCGGCAAGGCTGGCTCGGGTCTGCACATCCACATGCGCCTGATGAAGGACGGCCGCAACATGATGATTGACCGTGAGAAGGGCGGCCTCAGCGACGAGGCACGCAAGGCCATCGCCGGCATGATGGAGCTGGCTCCCGCCATCACCGCCTTCGGCAACAAGAACCCGATGTCATACTTCCGCCTGGTACCCCATCAGGAGGCTCCCACCAACGTGTGCTGGGGCGACCGCAACCGCTCTGTCCTGGTGCGCGTGCCGCTGGGCTGGACCGCAGGTGCCGACATGTGCCGCACGGCCAACCCGCTGGAGCCCGCCAGTAAGTTTGACACGACACAGAAGCAGACCGTCGAGATGCGCTCACCGGACGGCTCGGCCGACATCTATCAGCTGCTCGCCGGACTGTGCGTAGCCTGCCGCCACGGCTTCGAGATGGACAATGCCCTCGAACTGGCTGCCAAGACCTACGTTGACGTCAACATCCACGACGCTGCCAACGCTGCACGTCTCAATGAGCTTGACTGTCTGCCCGACAGCTGCGTCGCCAGCGCCGACTGCCTGGAGAAGCTGCGTGCCGCCTTTGAGGAACACGGCGTCTTCAGTGCCCACATGATTGACGGCATCATTGCCGAGCTGCGCTCGTTCAACGACCGCACCCTGCGTCACGACATCGAGCACGATCCCAAACGCACTTCACAGCTCGTAAACGAGTACTTCCAGTGCGGTTAATTCTGCAGACAAAACAGACAACACAACAACAAACAACAAGGGACAACGTTCATTCAGAGCGTTGCCCCTTTTTTTTGACTATTATTTTGCACATTCAGAGAATTGTACTAATTTTGTACGAATTATTTACAAATATTGTACAGAATTATGGAAACAATAGAACTGACAACAACTGAATTTCGTCAGAATCAAAAGCGGTTTCTTGACTTGGCGGCCCAGGGCGTTTCAATTCTGATCTGTCGTGGCAAGGAATTGTTCATGTTGAGCCGTGTGCCTGTTGAAAACAGGCTTGACGAGGATACAATCAAGCGTATCGAACAAGCCCGTGAAGAATTCCGTGCCGGTGAGACAACCACTGTCAACACTGCCGAAGAACTAAAGGACTTTCTGAACTCATTATAAGCATGTTCTGATGTATAGTATTGAGTTTTCTAAGGTTGCTCGGAAGGAATTGGCAGATTATAAGAAATCTAACCCTACGGCTTTCAAAAGGATTGCCAAAATGTTGGAAGAAATGCGCATTCACCCACGTGAAGGGACTGGTCATCCTGAACCGTTATTAAATGGAAATGACGTGACTTATTCAAGGCACATCACGAAGAAAGACCGTCTTATTTACGACATCTATGACGACATCATCAAGGTTCTTGTCTTCACAGCCAAAGGCCACTACCGCGACAAATAAAGCACACCACCACGCTGCCTCGGTGATGGGGCAGGGCAGTGGTGCGGATGTGATGCGTAACTTGCTAGGGCTTATTTCTCCTCGTCCATCAGCCCGGCACGGAAGCCGCCACTCTGGGCAACCTGAACGCCGTACTGATAGCCCAACTGGTAGGCCTGCTGAACCAGTTGCTGCATCTGCTGCATAATCATCTGATACTGCTGCTGATACTGCTGCTGGTTGGGCTGCTGCGTCTGTTGCGGCTGCTGGTAACCCGGCGGGAAGTTGGGCTGCTGCTGTTGTTGCGGCTGTTGCGGCGAATTGTCCCATGGATTGGGAATTTCATCACCACCGACCGAGCCGCCTCCGCCAGCTTGCTGTTGTGCCTGACGTGCGGCCTCTTCTAATTTTTTCTGAAGTTCATCAAGTAATCCCATAACATTAATTATTAATTGGTTATTGTACTGCAGTTATTTAATCTTGAATTTGTAAATAATCAAAGCACAAAGTTAATCATTTCAAACAATTCCTCCAAGAAAAACACCGTTTTTAAATCATTTTCTTTTTAGATAACAATCCCTTCTTGACTTCTTTCCCACTATTCCCTGGTAACACGTTTCCCTGGCCACTCCCTCCATCAAATAACCAAGAAAATTTCTTGTAAAAAGATTAAAAATTCTTAAATAACATAATAAATTTATCGTAATTCAATAAATACATATATCTTTGCGGCAGAATTATTCACCAAGAGATTTGTTTATTATGAAAAAGACATCTAGAAAATCATTAAGCATCGTGTGCGTTATCGCACTTATCTGCGTGGCCGTGTGGGTGGTGTTTTATGCCATTCAAACTTACTTCGTCCTCACCGATGGTCAAGGTATAATCAACTGGGGTTCTCCGCACATTGGTCGCAAGTTGACCGTCTTTGTCATCAACCGTATCACGATTCTCTTGTTGGCAGGACTGTTGGCGGCATTCGTGTTCAACATCCTGAAGTACCTGAGGCGCGGAATGATTTTCAACCATGCCAATGTGGTGCTGTTGTGGATTATGGCGATAGTACTGCCCATCCATTCGTTCATCAGTGATAATATGGTTTTCGCCTGCTCCGACATAGATCACTATGACTGGTGCCTGACCGACACACCGTTTGTGTATGCGATAGTGGCAGTACTTGTCGCCATTCTCTACAAGTTGGCATACGATGCAGCCGAGGAACAGAAGTTAACCATTTAACCCCTTGTTTGCCATGATTATCGTGAATCTTGATGTGATGATGGCCCGTCGCAAGATGACGCTCAACGAGCTGAGTGAGCGCGTGGGCATCACCATTGCCAACCTCTCTATCCTGAAGACCGGCAAGGCCAAGGCTGTGCGCTTCTCAACGCTCGACGCCATCTGCCGCGCCCTGGACTGCTCCCCTGGCGACATCCTCGAGTATCGCCCCGACCCTGAGTAAAAGTTGTTCAGTAACGATTCACTTACAGCCGAGTGCAACAGTCTGCATCCTCGGCTGTAAATGATTATATATAAGTGTTTTATGGTTTCCAGCGTAGAAAGTTCCGTAGGTGCATGTGCTGGATGCCGTTGTAATTAGTTCCGCTATACAGGCTATCCATCGAGACGACAAACTTGGGGAAATTGTCTTTAATGAGGGTGAGGTTGCCGAACTCTCGGGCGACTGTTTCCTCGTTGGACAGCAGATAGGTCGCCTGGACATAGATGGTCTGGTCTGCCTTTGATGCCACAAAGTCAATCTCGGCTTTATGTAGATAACCGACCGTGACATCGTAGCCCAACCTGACTAGATGCAGGTAAACAGCGTTCTCGATGACTTTCTCCATGCTTTGCGCCAAGCCTCCTTGTACCAATGAGTTGCGGATGCCGATATCCTCAAAGTAATATTTGTCATTCACTTCAAACAGTCGTTTGCCGTGTATATCATAGCGGTTGACACGGTGAATGATGAAGGCGTTGCACAAGTAGTCAAGGTAGTTGATAATGACCTTGGCTGACGAATCTACATGCTGGCTTTTCAGGTAGTTGACGATACTTGTCGCCGATATGGGTTTGCCCACATTGTCGCTAACAAAGCGCACCAGATTCTTCAGTAGGGGCACATTGCGGATGTCCTCGCGCTCAACGACGTCCTTGAGTATGATAGTGTTATACACATTCTGCAGGTAGTCGTTAACCAGGTCTTTTTCTTGAAGTCCGATACGGTATAGCTGTGGCATGCCACCATAGGTGAGATAATTGATGAGGGATTGGTCATTGTCGGGCAACTGGTGGAATTCAAAGAATTCAGTGTAATCAAGACTCTGAATAGAGTATTCCATACAACGTCCTGAAAGATAGGTGCTCAACTCGCTAGAGAGCATCTTGGCGTTGCTTCCGGTAATGACGATTTCACAGGCTTCTCGCGAGTGCAGACTTCTCAGGGTGAGTTCAAATTCCTTGATGTTCTGTACTTCATCAATGAACAGATAATTGTTTTTATCTTTCAGCAAGTGCGCCTCCACATACTGGGTCAACTCGGTATGGGTGCTGATAGCATTGAATCGTTCATCCTCTTTGTCCACATAGATGATGTTATTGTGTTCATCATGTGACAAGAGTTGAATAACCTGCTTCATAATGAAACTCTTACCCACTCTTCGCTGGCCGGTGAGGGCGATAATCAGTCCTTTGCCAAATAGGCGCAGTACTTTATCGGTGTAATCTGGACGATTAATGATAGTCATGACTAGTCTCTTTTTGATTTACGCTTGCAAAGATAAATGATTTTTGTGGAGTATAGGTTGCAAAATGGTGAAAAATTTCAGTTTTATGACCTATAAGTTACAAAAATGTTGAATTTTGTGGTTTTGTGGAGTATGGGTTACAAACGGTTTTCAGCCGTAAAGAGGGGATAATGTTTAATGGATAATGAAAAGCGTCAGCCCTCATTAACCTTTATCCATTATCCATTATGCACGGCGACAGCCGTTTAATAAGCCGTTAATAGACAAAAAAACCGCAGGGTGCCTCACGGCGTCCTGCGGTCGTTTATGAAACATCTTATCCTCTTTTTAACTTACTCCTTATTTCTTTACAGGTGCCTCCTCGAGCGCCTTGACGAGCAGTTTCCAGAACGGCTCGGCAGCGGGAATGTAGGCGCGCTCGATGGTGGTGTGCGGGCTACGCAGCGTGGGACCGAAGCTTACCACGTCCATGTGCGGATATTTGCCCAGGATGATGGAGCACTCCAGACCGGCATGGTCAACTTGCACGATGCCTTCCTCCTTGAACAGTTTCTTGTACAGGTCGAGCAGCATGTGCAGGGCCTCGCTGTCGGGGTTGGGATCCCAGCCGATGTAGTCGCCGCCGGTCTCTACCTTGAAGTCGGCGAGGTGGAAGCAGGTCTTCAACATCTTGACGATGTAGTCCTTCATGTCCTCACGGGCCGAGCGGGCCAGAATCTGTACGGCAGCCTTGCCGTCCTCGATGTCGATGATGGCGAGGTTGCTGGAGGTCTCTACCACGTTGGGATATGCGGGGATGAAGCGTACCACGCCGTCGTGGCAGGCGTACAGGGCACGCAGGATGGTCGTCTGGTCGTCGAGCGCCATCTTCATCTTGGGACGGTCGATGGCCTTGAGTGTCAGGTCCACGGTGTCCTCGATGAACTTGAACTCGCTCTCGAACTGGGCCTTCATCGTCTTGACGAGCTTCTTCAGGCCCTTCAGGTTATCCTCGGGAACGACGAGCACGGTCTCGGCCTTGAACGGGATGGCGTTGCGCATGTTGCCGCCATGCCAGCTCACCAGGCGGGCCTTGTGGTCCACGATGGCCAGTTGCACAAGGCGCACCATCAGCTTGTTGGCGTTGGCACGGCCCTCATGGATCTCGAGGCCGCTGTGTCCGCCCTTCAGGCCCTTGAGGGTGATGCGCACTGCGGTATCGCCGCTGGCGGTCTTCACCTCATTGTATTTGCGCGTGCAGGTAACGTCGATGCCGCCGGCGCTACCGATGACGAACTTGCCCCACGTCTCGCTGTCGAGGTTGAACAGGATGTCGCCCTTCATCTGACCCTTAGGCAGGTCGTTGGCGCCAAACATGCCCGTCTCCTCATCCTTGGTGATGAGGCCCTCGATGGGACCATGCTTCAAGGTCTTGTCCTCCATGACTGCCATGATGGCTGCCACGCCCAGACCGTCGTCAGCACCCAGCGTGGTGCCGCGGGCCTTGATCCACTCGCCGTCGATATAGGGCTCGATGGGGTCCTTCTCGAAGTTGTGTTTCGACTCGGGCGTCTTTTGGGGCACCATGTCCATGTGGGCCTGCATGGTGATGCACTTGCGGTTCTCCATGCCGGGGGTGGCAGGCTTACGCATCACGATGTTGCCGGCGAGGTCCTGGAAGGCCTCAACGCCCACCTTCTTGGCGAAGTCGAGCAGGAATTGCTGGATTTTCTCAACATGTCCCGAGGGACGGGGAACTTGCGTCAGCGCATAGAAGTTGCGCCAGATGCACGTCGGTTTCAGTTTTTCAATTTCGTTCATTGTCTTGTGTTAATGTCTTACAGGTTATAAAATGAATGTTCCTTTCAGGCTGCAAATATAAGTATTTCAAATCATTTCCCAAAACAACAGCCCACATTTTTCATCAAACAACCGCCGATGGGTTTATCAAACAACATGAACAACAAAAAACAACTCTAACAAGATATTATTCATTGTTGAAGTTGTATTTCTTTTTTCAGTGCGTCAACCCTTCGTTAATCTTTATCCGTTATGCACGGCTAAAAGCCGTTTGATGCACGGCACCAGCCGTTTTTTGCTTTTTGCATTGTGAAGTTTTAGTTATTTTTCTACCTTTGCGGTTGAGTTAGTATTGAGTTTAATCACAAAATTTGGTATATATGAAAAAGTTGATTCTTACCGCTATGATTGCCCTCACGGGTTTGATGTCGGGCACGGCATGGGCTGCCGAGGCTGGGCAAGGCAATGATGAGATTATCCTCCACGCCTGGTCGTGGTCGTTCAACACCATCAAGCAGCACCTGCCCGAAATCAAGGCTGCGGGCTACACCATCGTGCAGACCTCGCCCATCAACGAGTGTGTCGTGGGCGAAGGCGGCGGACGCCAGCTCTTTGGCCACGGCAAGTGGTACTACCACTACCAGCCCACGGACTGGACCATCGGCAACTACCAGCTGGGAACGCGTGACGAGTTCAAGGCGATGTGTGACGAGGCCAAACGCCTGGGGCTGCGTGTCATCGTGGATGTGCTGCCCAACCACACGGTCATCGACCGCACGCAGATCAATGCGCGCCTGGACAGCGCCGTGAATGGCCGTGAGAACCTGTTCCACGCCAACGGCCTGTGGCCCATCAAGGACTACAGCGACCGCTACCAGTGCACCACCGGCGAGATGGGCACCTTGCCCGATGTGAACACCGAGAATCCCGACTTCCAGTACTACTACATGCAGTTTGTCAACGACGTGCTGGCCTGCGGTGCCAGTGGATTCCGCTATGACACCGCCAAGCACATCGGCCTGCCCGGCGAGATGCGTGACCCCAAGTCGCCCGAGAACGACTTCTGGGACGTGGCTATGGGCCGCAAGGCCGTCAAGGGCCTCAGGCTCGCCGTTCCCCGCGAGGACCTCTTCATCTATGGCGAGGTGCTGCAGGACCGCAACGTCCCCGAGCAGGGCTATGCCGAGTATATGGACTTGACCGCCAGCAATTACGGCTGGGTGCTGCGCAACGTGCTCAACAAGCATGACGCCCGTGCCGACAACCTGCTCTCGTGGCACCACTCGGTGGACCCTGCCCACCTGGTGACCTGGGTGGAGTCGCACGACACCTATTGCAACGACCACGCTTCGGCAGGCATGAGCGACGAGCTCATCCGCCTGGGTTGGGTCTTCCTGACCGCACGTCAGTACGGCACACCGCTGTTCTACTCCCGCCCCCACGGCAGCACCCGTGAGAACTACTGGGGCGACAACGAAATCGGCAAGGTGGGTAATGACGAGTTCAAGCACCCCGTGGTGCGTGCCGTCAACGAGTTCCGCCACCGCATGGTCAACCAGCCCGAGAATATCGTGTTCAGCGACAACGGCAAGCAGATTATCGTCGAGCGCGGCAGCAAGGCCGCTGTGGTCATCAACCTCGACGAACAGCCCAGCCAGGTGGCAATCCCCGTCACCCTGTCCAATGGCAAATACCGTGACGCCGTCACCAATCAACGCTTCCAGGTCAAGAAGGGCGTCCTCAAGGCCACCCTTCCCCCTATCACTGCCCTAGTTCTCTACAAGTAACTAAGAGATAAAAGGAAAACAATAAATACAACGAATACAATTTCATTCGTCAAAGCAATTAAACAACAAAAATGATATACAACAGGAATCAAAAAAAGTTCCAGTTGTTCAACGTTATGAAAGTTGTTTGAAAATGAATGCGGATGCCATAGTGTTTGTTGTACTTATTGTTTTCCTTTTTGTTTTGAGGTCAGAGTTCGAGGGGGAAGTCGATGGTGTGGCCGCGGTGCAGGTAGCGGGTCCAGTAGGCGGTGCGGGCCTGCATGGTGCGGGTGACGGCTTGTTCCTCGTCAAAGCCGCGCTCACGGGCATAGCTGCGGGCGACCAGTTCGGTCAGGCGCTTGGGTCCCCACAGGCGGCACAGCGTGGAGCATCCCTGTTCCATGCTGACCTTGCCGAAGCGCATCCGGTTGATGTCCACCACGGCGAAATGGTAACCCTGTTCGTCCTTGTCCCACAGGATGTTGCCCGGTGACAGGTCCAAGTGCTGCACTTCGCGCTCATGCATCATTGCGATGAAGTGTCCCACGGCTTCGGCCAGCTCCTCATAGGTGCCTTCCTCGGCATGGCTCAACTCATAGAGGGTGTGCCCCAGCGGGGACTGCACACTGACGAAGTAGCTCAGTCCCAACAGACCGCAATGGCGCCGCTCGATGTAGGCGATGGGCTCGGGTGTGTCGATGCCGCGCTCGAGCAGTCGGGCAGGGTAGAGGAAGGCCCTCAACCCCTTGGGCTTGCGGATGCCCAGCGAATAGACTACGCGGTTCACCGCATGGGTCTTGCAGTAGCGTTTGGCATTGACGAGGGTGCCGTCGGGGGCCTCGATGACGCGCAGCTGGTTGCGCTTGTCATAGATGACCTCGCCCAGCCGCTCAAACTCCTCGGGCAACTTCTCCAGCCACCCCCTCAAGTGTTCGTATTTGGGATTTACCAGCATGTTGTTTCTATACTATAATAGTATCGCCTATCATTTAATCTCACGCTAAGCCGCTAAGGCGCAAAGTTTTTAATGATAATAAGAACAATAGACCGTTCAATGTAATGCGTAGCCTTATTTTATCTTAGCGACTTAGCGTCTTAGCGTGAGGACTTTTTTGCTCCGAGCATACGGAACACAAGTGATAATCTTTCAACATAGTCACCGCGGACGATGACGTGGTGGTTGCCGATGCTGCGTTCCAGGAAGTAGTCCAACGGCTCGTCGAGACGCAGGTGCAGCTGGGTGCGGCACATGTTGGGGTTGGTGGTGCATTCCAGCAGGCGTGCCTTGCTGATGAAAAAGCGCTCCATGCCCGCCCCGCCGCACTTGACCACGGTCATGTGCATCGGCTCAAAGACGCCCTCGACAGCGACACCGCTCAGCGACTCGTAGTGGTCGCGCACGATGTAGCGGTCGGTCATCGCGGGGGCGATGGTGCAGTGGGCAAATACCATCTCGTGGGCGGCGTTGTCCAGAATCTTGGACGGGTTGGCCATGAACGTCATCTCGCCCGTGGCAGCCTGTACGGCCAGCATGGTGAGCAGCGTCTGCTCGTCACCCTCGCAGCCGGCGGGGATACCTTCCTGGTTGAGCAGTGCCAGCGCCACGCAGCCCGTGGTGTGCGTTGTCGGAATCAGGTCAAAGCAGTTCAGCGTGAAGGCATCCAGGCGGTAACGCTCCACGATGCCCTTGACCGAGCGGTAGAGGCGCATCGCCTTGACCACCTCGTCGCGCGACGGCTCCTTGACCCCGACGGCCTTGTCGATGAACTCGTCGGTGATGTCCTGCACCTCGTCGTCGGGCACGGCCTCATAGCCCTTGACCACCTCGTCGAGGGGCACATCCACCATCTCCACGCCCCAGCGCTCACGCATGGCGGCATAGTCCACGTTGCTGGCGATAAGCCATCCCGAAGGCTTGCCGATAACGCCCACGCGCTTGCCGTGCAGGCGGTGGATAGCGTCATGGGCGACAGCATAGTCGTCGATGCCCTGCATGATGAAACTGACGGGACCGTGCAGCACGCGGCCGTGGCGACCGTTCTGCCGCATCCACGACAGGATTTCGAGCGAGGCGGCAAGCGAATTCTTCAAGCCGTCGGCGATGAGCACGACGTAGTGGGGCAGGCGGTCAATGTTCGCCTTGACCATCTCTTCCACACCGCCGCTGCCCACAAGCACCATCGTAGCGGCCTCGGGCAAGGGCTGGTCCAGTTCCTCGGGGAAAATGTATTGTACCTCATATTTCTCGCCGATGGCGTCGAGCAACTCGTGATGGTCGGTGAAAATCGACTCCCTGGTAGCCAGCGACGATGCGAATGTAATCAGATTCAGTTTCATCATGATGAATGGATTATGGGTTATGATAATGGTGCAAAATTAGGGAAAATCTGTGAGTCCCACAAAGAAAAGCGGCCCGAGACTGTGTCCAGGCCGCTTTTTATCATGAAATAGGTAGTTAATCAGAACTTGTAGCGCAAGCCAGCCAAGGCGATACCCTGCTCACCAACGCCCAGTTCCACAAAGCCGCGAACGTGGTCATTGCCGGCCTCAACACCCAGTAGCGATGCCTGGAAGTTGAACAGGAAGTCGTTGATATGGGTTTTCAGGCCGTTGTCACAGTCTTCATCGGTCATGAAGGCGTATGTGCCACCGATGGCCAACTTGGTGTACATGCCCCAATTGTGCTTGCGCAACCAGTTGAACTTTATCGCTGGCATGATGGTGGCGTAGGACTTGGTCAAGTACGACGTCTTTGTCTCTTTGTAGAAAGCGTCCTGGTTATTGGTAGCGAAAACACCCACGGCACCCACGCCAATCAACGGGCTGGTGTGATAAAAATACTCGAGACCGATGGGGCCAATGTAGTGTTGGTTCTTATGGGTCTCACCAAACATGGCAGCAACAATATCTGTGAAGGCATCAATCCACACGGAGTTGGGGACGCCACCATAGGTAATGGCAATCTCATGACGGGTCTCCACTTCGTCCTGGGCCTGAACGGGAACACTCAAAACTGCACTGATGGCCAGAGCAGCCAGTAAACATTTGATTTTCATACAATTAATATTTGTTTGTTGGTAGTTCTTATTAAATTGCAGCCGCAAAGGTAATATAATACTTTTCTTTTCCGCTTGATATTTACCGATTTTCTGAGGAATTCGTACCAACATTGTCGGGCTGATATGGGTTTGAGGGAAAAGTAGAATGATGGTCCCAATTACTAAATGACATCCTTTTTTAGGGAAAACCACTGTTGAACTGGATAGGATTTGGGAAATAAGTGTTACTTTTGCCGCGTCAACCCGTAAGGGTGGCTTGATTCAAAAAACCAGAAAAAGTTTAATTCAATAATATCAAAGAGCTTCTATGATTTTTAGTGGACACAAATGGTCTAAAATGATTCAATTCTGTGTGCGATTAGTGCAGCGTTGGTTGCCGGAACCGTTTATATTTGCCATATTGCTCACCTTTGTGGCAGCATTGGTGGCGATGCCATTGTGTCACCAGACCCCCATCGAGGTGGTTGAGCATTGGGGTGGCGGCGTCTGGAATCTGTTGGCGTTTGCCATGCAGATGGCTCTGGTTCTCGTATGCGGCTCGACCCTGGCTGCAGCACCGGTTGTCAAACGAGCCATCGCTTCATTGGCCCGCTTGCCCCAGAGTGCCCCCGCTGCAATAGCCCTGGTGACAGTGGTGTCGGCAATATCCTGCTGCCTCAACTGGGGCTTCGGCCTTATCGTGGGTGTCGTGTTCGCTAAGGCAATAGCTCGTCAGCGTTCCGATGTCGATTATAGGCTTCTTATCGCATCGGCTTACAGTGGCTTTGTGGTGTGGCATGCCGGCATTTCCGGCTCCATCCCCCTCACAATGGCCACTCCCGGCGACTCACTCGCCATGGCCACCAATGGCGCGTTGACCGACCCTGTGCCATTGATGCAGACCATCTTTGACTGGCACAATCTGGTGACAGTGCTGTTCGTCATCATCGGCATCACCGTTGCTAACACCTTGATGCACCCCAAGCAAGGCATCCTCACCATCGACCCCGCAGTCCTGAAGGACGATGATAAGATTATCACCACCGACGTTGCCTCCTCGGACAAGACGCCGGCACAGCGGCTAGAGCAAAGCAAGCTGCTCTCGTGGCTCGTGGCACTGATGCTTGTGGCCTATCTCGTGATTCATCTCGCCGTGCGTGGTGCCGGTTTAGACCTTGGCGGGGTAATCATGATATTCCTCGCGCTGGGTCTCCTGCTGCATTCCACACCAGTCAACTACGTGCGTGCCTTCGGAAAAGCGACTACCGGTGCTGCAGGCATCATATTGCAGTTCCCCTTCTATGCCGGCATCATGGGCATCATTACGGGTATCGGCGTCAGCGGCATCAGCCTGGGAGGCGTCATGGCCGAAGCGTGCATCCGCATCAGCAATCCCGTCACCTATCCGTTGCTCACCTTCCTGTGTGCCGCAGTGCTCAATATGTTTGTGCCCAGTGGCGGCGGTCATTGGGCTGTGCAGGCACCGATTATGTTCACCGCGGGTGCCAACCTCGGTGTGGACCCCGGCTTGACAGGTATGGCGATTGCATGGGGTGACGCATGGACCAATCTCATACAACCATTCTGGGCTCTCCCGGCTTTAGCCATAGCTCGCCTTGACGCGAAGGATATCATGGGCTACTGCCTCATCGATTTGCTCGTCACCGGTGTCATTATCTGTGCCGGCCTCTTGATTTGGGCATTATAGCGTAGTGCGTCGCCCGACAGGTCGGCGATGGCCTCTGCTGCAGCGGTCTCGTATTGTTCCATGGTGCGCGACTTGCGGATGTCCTAGAAAAGTTCGTACCTCAACCATCAAAAGTGTCCACAACTCGATTTTTTTTCGATTTGTGGACACTTTAATCTGAATAAAACTGTCCACAACTCAACTTTTTTTCGAGTTATGGACACTTTTGTTGACTTAAAACTTGCCACAACTCGATTTTTTATATAAATTTGCCGCCAAAATATGATGATTATGAAACTGATAGCCCGCAATCGAGAAGTAGAAGAGTTGAGACGTCTGTATAAATCCAAACGTTCGGAGTTTGTAGTCGTTTACGGCCGTCGCCGCATCGGTAAGACTTTTCTTGTCAATCAAGTGTTTCAAGATGAGTTCACTTTCACTTATGTGGGAGCGAGAAAGCAGCCGCCGCAAGTGCAGTTGCAACGCTTTGCCCGCCAGCTTCAGGAGTTTAGCGGGTCGCCCTATGCGCCTACTCTAAACAGTTGGGAACAAGCCTTTGAGGAGTTAAAGGCACTCATAAAGATGAAACCTGCTAAGGAGCGCAAAGTGATTTTCTTTGACGAGATGCCCTGGATTGACACGCCGCGCAGCAGTTTTGTGGATGCTTTGGAGTATTTCTGGAACGCATGGGCGGCTCAACGCAGTGACATCCTGTTTATCGCTTGTGGCTCGGCAACCTCATGGATGGTCAACAAGTTGGTGAAGAATCAGGGTGGACTTCATAACCGAATCACGGCCCAAATCTACTTGCGTCCCTTCAACCTGGGCGAATGCGAGGAGTTTTTGCACGAGTATGGATGCCGTTGGGACAGATATACGATTTTGCAGTGCTACATGGCATTGGGCGGGGTACCCTTTTATTTGAGTCTGTTGAATCCCCGAGAGAGTCTTGCGCAGAATATTGACCGCCTCTTTTTCCAGAAGAACGCAGCCATGAAGGAAGAATTTGACGAATTGTTTAATGCGCTGTTCTCTCAGGCTGACAAGTATATAGATGTAGTGATGGCATTGGCCAGTAAGCGCGAGGGTATGATTCGTGCCGAAATCATCGAGAAAACGAAATTATCAGGTGGCGGCTTAAGCAAAATCTTGGAAAATTTGGAGCGCTGCGACTTCATTGAGACGTATTCCAAGTTCAAGAGTTCAGTCCGCAATACGGTTTATCGCATTTCTGACCCCTATACCCTGTTCTATTTTAAGTTTGTCCATAACAACAACAGCAAGGATGAACACTACTGGACAAGTAATATGAATTCTCCGATGGTCAGGGCTTGGCAGGGTTTCAGTTTTGAGACGGTATGCCTATTGCATTTGCCCCAGATGAAGAAACGACTTGGCATCAGCGGAATAGCCACCAGCGCCTGTTCTTGGCGCAAACAAGGTGGTGACGGTGACGGTGCGCAGATTGATCTGCTGATAGACCGCAGTGACCGCACCATCAACATCTGCGAGATGAAATTCTCCGAGAAGCCTTACAGCATCACCAAGGCTTATGCCGATTCCCTTCGCATGAAGATGGCCATCTTCGCCGAGGCTACCCACGTCCGCAAGTCTCTCGCCCTGACAATGGTGACCACCTACGGCGTCCTTCCAGGCATCCACTCTGGCATCGTCCAAAACGAAATTCTCATGGACGACCTCTTCGAGTTAGCGTAATAGTGTAGGATTCTGCTTGATGCTGCCGTCCTTCCCCGCAGGGGTAAGACGGCAATAGCAGGCCTCCTTGCGGATCAGTCGTACAATCTTAGTGCCTTCGGCATTGAGGATGATGACCGAGACGCAGAAGGCGAAGTGCTTAAAGTCCTGGCATACACCGAGGAAATACGAGGGCAAGGCGTTGTCGAGCAGGAAGTCCTCGACCTCCTGTTTGACATCGCCGCCACACGAGTCAGTATTGTACTGCAGCCCGCTGCCGTAGCATACCTCAGCATTGAACATCTGGCAGGTGGCGAGGGTTTCGTCACTCTCAATGAGATTGATGATGTGATACGGCATATTGTTGTCGCCTCCCCAAGGAATGTAGGACAGCGACTTGTCGATGATTGTCGGCACGATGTCCACATCCTCCTTGAACACCTTGCCGCTGTCGGTCTTGAAAGCGGCCGATGCGTTGAGTAAAGGGATGGTTTCTACAGAATTGAATTGGAGTTCCATAATTTTGCGAAATTGTTTGCCGCAAAATTATGGAACTCGATGCGTTCTCTAAAAGACAAGTAAAATAATCAGTTATTTCTGAGATTTCTTTTCATCTTGTTCTTGATTCTCAAATTTTGTTTTGAATGCAATAGTATCCGTTAAGTTTCTCATAAATTTATATGAAAATATGAAAACTCCAAGTATAGAATATGATATGAATCCATTTTGTAGACAAGCAAATATGTCTTTATATCTTTCAGGAGTCATAATTGAATAAGAATACATTAAAGTGAATGCTACTATATGGATTACAAGAACTATTATAATTGAATACCATGTTTTTGACAATATTCCTGAATGAATATATGGTTTAAAATATTCATCTTGAAAATCAGATTGTTTATTTATTATCACCCCTCTTTCATGTACCAATGCTTTTATTTTTTCCATATTTTCAAGAGTCATAGTTTTCATTTCATCATTTAGTTTTCTAGTTATCTCATTCCCTTCTTCAACCAACTTATTGTAAAGTGGAATTTGTTTAGTTACTTGAAAATAATGCTTGAATTGTAAGTTAAAAACAGCACTGCCTACTATTACAACACCTAAAAGACCTAAGTAAATTGTAATCAATAAACTTAATATGTCTTTATCATTATATTCAATATTAAATACTGAAAAATTTAGTTTTTGAAAACAATAGGTTCCAAATAACCATAAAACTAAAAACGCAATGTATTCTGCGACAAAATAATCAGGTTTTGGGACTTTTCTCTTTCCCGATGATTTCAAATTATTTTCTGTGTTTGAATCGCTCATATTTCTTAAAATTTTTCTTAATAATTTAGCATGTAATGGAATTATGTATGAACATATATAATATAGCTGTTTAAGCAATACAATAGCAAATAAACGACTATATAACTACCTCGTCTAACATGAATGCAAATATCATTAGAATTCTTGATGTTTGCAAGATTTTCTTGATTTTTTTACAATGACTATGGTATTATTTGCAGCTTTCAAATTCTCATACCTTTTCTGTAATCTCTTATGATAGGATTTAGGAATAGATTATATTAAAGGAATACTTCAAGGCCGTTGATTTCGAAGATGCAGCATATACGGGCTTGGCGTATCTGGTGCGAGTCAAGCAGTTTGAACTGCTGGGTGCCTTGGTAGAAGTTGTAACGCAGGGGGATGCAGTTGCGCCAGCACTGGATCTCCCCTGACTTTGTCCAGAGCTTGAGGTCAACCGGGTCGCCGGCCTTGAGCATCCTGCGTAGGGTGCTGATGTGGATACTTTTTGCCATAGGTCTATTGGAATGAGGGGTCAAACTCTTCGGTGAAGATGCGGTCGTGATCCACTGACAGGTAATCTGTCGGCAGATATGTCCGCCTGTCTTGGTACTGGTAGGTGAACTTCACGGTGTTGAGTTCACCGTCCGCGTCGCTGATCTCGCAGGTCGGGTCACTGAGCAGCACAATCGGCATACCTTGCGGATTGTAGCCCTGCGAGAAATCGGTGCGCTTGGTCGCCATGCGCACATCTTGCGAATAGAACAGCTGCTCGATCCACCGGGCTTGCTCCATAGTCAAGCCCGACGTTTCGACCTCGTACAGCTTCTCGTTCTGCTGGTTGTAGAACGTGGAGATACGGTTCGTGACGGCGATCGAGCGGTCAACCTTGGGCTTGTGCGTGGTCACCACTTGGCAGACTTGCCAGTGAAGGCTGCCGCGACTATTTATGAGAGGATTTCTTGGTCCTCTTGGTCAGCGGTGGGATTGAGGGCGGTGGCGACGTCGGCGAGGGCGGCGGTGGCGGCGGTTTCGTATTGTTCCAGGGTGCGGGACTTGCGGATGGCCTTGAAGAGTTTGTGGCCTGTGCCGGGCAGGAAGGTCTGCCAGATGTCTTGCAGTCGGCGCACCAGTTGGGCCTCACCGCCGTTGAGTTGCTCGGTGTAGCCGTCCACCAGCAGGTCGTGGAAGCGGCGGTAATCGTCGGGCGTGGCATCAGGGGCAAACATGCCGGGGTTGGCGGCCAGTCCGCTGCCCACCATCACAGCGGCGAGGGTGGGGTAGCGTTGCAGGGTCTGCTCGATGTCCTCGACAGTGCGCAGGCTGCCGTTATAGACGATGGGCCACGGCGAGGCGGCAAGCAGCGCCTCGAACTGCTCCATGTCCAGCTCGCCCTTGTATTGCTGCTTGCCTGTGCGGGGATGGATGGCGATGTTGACAGGCTTGATGATGTCCATCAGGGGCAGGATGTCGCGCCACTGGTCGTTGCGGTCCCAGCCCAGGCGCATCTTTACCGAATACTCTACGTCCTGGACGGTGGCCAGCGCCTTGAACAGCTCCTCGGCAAGGTCGGGATAGGCCAGCATGCCTGAACCCTTGCGGTGCAGGGCGATGGGCGGGAAGGGGCAGCCCATGTTGATGTCGATGCGGCGGTAGCCCATCTGCTTGAGGGCATCCACCATCATCAGCGCATGGTCACTCTGGCAAGCGAGAATCTGCGGGATGAGCGTGATGCCCGCATTGCGTTCCGGGTCCACGTCGCGCAGGTCCTTGCGCCTTACCTCGCCATGCTCCACGCGCATGAACGGGGCATAGTAGGCATCCACGCCGCCAAACACCTCGTGCTGCGCCATGCGCCACACGTTGTCGGTCACTCCTTGCAGCGGTGCCGCAAGCACTGGTATCTTGTTATCGTTTACCTGTATCATAATTATCCATTAGTCGATAAAAACAATAAATCGATGAGGGCGACGACATCGGCGATGGTTAGCATTTGGTCGCCGTCCACATCGGCTGCCTCATGGTCGGCAACGCTGCAGTTGTCAATAATGAGGTCAATCAAGAGGACCACGTCGCCAATGCTGATGATACCGTCACCATCAGCATCACCAGGGATTGGTGGGCCAAAAGGGGGCGCGCTGGAGTATTTGCCGTCCGTGATGGTCTCGATGGTGAGCAGTTGGAAAAGCAGGTCGTAGGCAGAGTTGTCCGCGTTGCCGTTGCAGTCCTCCCAATAGAAGGCAATGTCGCCGTTGCGTTGAGCAATCATCGTAGAGTAGGCCGAATATTGGTCTGTCACCTGGTAGCGCTGCCATCCCATTGAGAAGTCAGATGGCTTGTCATAGTCCCCCTCATCAACCAACGGCTTGTAGTAGATGCTCACGCGCTGGCGTCCAGGGCCTCGCGGTACCGACTGCAGTGCCAGGTGCATCTGGAGCCCGTCGCTGGTGCGCAGGACAGGGACAATGAGCAGTTCGCCATTGCAGGAGCAGTTCTCGCTGTAGGTGCCCCGTGTCGGGCTGTTGCTCACAGCCATATCAGCCCACGAGCCGGTGGTGTAGTCATAGATGTTGAACAGCCTGCCGTTGGTCGTTGTCTGCTTGGAGCGGCAACTCAGCAGCACGTTGCCGTTGGGCAGTTCCTCGACTTTGGCCTCGTCGCCAAAGGGGGACACCGTCGGCTTGGCTGCCGGGCCTCCCAGGGCGTGCCACGTCTGCCCGAAGTCGTCGCTGTACAGCACCAGGCATCCCACGCCCATCGGCCCATCGACGGCCGAATAGATGCGGTAATGGCTGCCCTGCTTGATGCGGGTGCTTTGGCAGATTCTGCCGCTGGAGAAGAACAGCGCGTTTACCTCGGGGTAGTCGGCAAAGATGCCGTAGATGCCACTGGTCACGTCGCTCTCCTGCCACGTCAGCCCGTTGTCGCCGCTCGTGTCGCGACCCACCCTCAATGGGTTGTCGAGTGTTGACTGGAGAAAACCTTGTGAGCCCGATGCGCACATGATGAGGATGTCGCCGGTCTCCCTGTCCACAACTGCCGCCGCATCGCCATGGCTGTCATGGAACCCCATGCGGTAGCCGTCGCCATCGGCAATCATCAGGGATGGGCCCCAGGTCATGCCGCCGTCATGGCTCGTCCTGCCCAGGATGTCGATGCCCCAGTTGCCGCCGATGTCGTTGTTGCTGGTGTGCCGGTCATCGGCAATGGCCAGCAGGTGTCCGTCGTGGAGTTGCACGATGACGGGGATGCGGTAGTATTGTTTCGAATTGATGTCGGTATCAAACACGACCGACTGGGCCGCGACGTGTAGCGCTATTGCAACGCTCGCAACGAGGGTCAGGCACAGGGTGATGAGGCGGCTGCGGGTCATGGCGGGTTCTCCTTATTTGGACTTCTTGCCCGATTTGGCCTTCTTGGCGCCCAGGTTGAGGATGCGGCGGAATTCGCCTGGCTTGTCAAACATCTCCTTGGCCTTGTCCAGGTACTCGTCCTCCTTGATGGAGCACTCCACCTGGCCGCGCTGGTAGTAGTGGCGGTCCATAATTTCCTGACTGAGCAGATAGGAGATGTCGTTGCGGTGCAGGTCCAGGTCATGGTCCAGGTCATGCTTGAGCATGGTCTCCAGGCGGTTGAAAGCTGCCTCGGTCGAATCGTTCATGTAGCCTTCGGTGGTCGCAGTCTTGCGCAAGGCGGCCAGCTGCTGCTCGCACACCTTGTCATACTCAAACTTGTCGGCATTGATGAACGCCTTGAACTCGTTGAAGAGTTCGTCGGTCACCTTGAAGTCGGCAGGTTTGTCGATGTCCTGTCCGTGCTCGGCAACATACTTGGTGGCAAAGTCAAAGTCCCAGTGGTCGCGCATGATGTTATAGACGATTCGCTTCAGCTCGCGCGGCTCGACCTTGATATCGGGGTCGATGCCGCCGCCCTCACGCACCTCGCGGCCGTGGGCCGTGTGGAACACGCGGGCCGTGCTGTCGGCAGTGGTCTTCTTGTAGGTGCCGTCGGCATTGCGGTTGCCGTAGTCCACCTCTTGGATGAGGCGTCCGCTGGGAATGTAATATTTGGCGATGGTGACCTTGAGCATGCCGTCATAGGGCAGCGAGCGCGTGGACTGCACCAGTCCCTTGCCGAAGGAACGATTGCCGATGATGACGGCGCGGTCCAGGTCCTGAAGGGCGCCGGCAGTGATTTCGCTGGCACTCGCCGAGCCGCCGTCGATGAGGATAGCCAGGGGAATTTCGGTATCCACGGGGTCAACGGTCGTCTTGTAGGTGCGCTCGCTCGACTTGTCGCGGCCGCGCATCTGCAGCACCTGGGTGCCTTTGGGGACAAAGCATCCCACAATCTGGATGGCGCCCTCGACGATGCCGCCGCCGTTGCTGCGCAGGTCCAGCACGATATTCTTCACCCTGGGGTCCTTCTTCAGCTCAATGAGGGCGTCGCGCACCTGTTGTGCCGACTTCTCGTTGAAGGTCGTCAGGTCAATGTAGCCGATGTTGTCGCGCGTCACGCCGTAGTAGGGCACGGGGTTGACGCTGATGGTCTCGCGGTTGAACGAGAATGTCTTGACGCTGTCCTCGTCATAGGGGCGCACCACCGTCACCGTCAGGTGTGTGTTGGCCTGGCCTTTGAGATGCTTGCTCACCTGGTCGCTCGTCCAGTTGGCGGTGCTGTCGCCGTCAATCATGATGATGCGGTCGCCCGAGCGCAGGCCGGCACGTGCGGCGGGGCTGCCCTCATAGGGGCCGCTGATGTAAACACCCTTCTTGCCGTTGACGGTGCGTTCCATCAGGTAGCTGCCGATGCCGCCATACTCGCCCGTGCTGATGGTCATGAACTCGTCGGTCTCCTTGGCGGGGATGTACTCGGTATAGGGGTCGATGTCGTCCAACATCGCATTGATGGCGTTCTCGATGGCGGTCTGGGCATTGATGGTATCGACATAGAACGTGTTCAACTCCTTGTACAGGCTGTTGAAGATGTCCAGACTGCGGGCCACTGCCGCATCGTCGTTCACCGCCTTGTCATCGTCGGCAAGAGCAGCCGGAGCCGCCAGGCACATGGCCACGCAACCCCAAGCAAGATATTTGAGCGTCTTTTTCATTATTAATCATGTATTTGGCTGCGAATGTACTACTATTCCCCGAATTTTGACCGTATTATCAGCCTAAAAAACCTTTATTAAACGAAAAAAATCAAGTTTTTTCATTTTTTTATTGCACAGTTCAATTATTGGCAGTATCTTTGCACCGCATTTTTCGGCAGGGATTTGCCGGACGGTGCTTAAACGCTTCTTTAGCTCAGTTGGTTAGAGCATCTGACTGTTAATCAGGGGGTCCTTGGTTCAAGTCCAAGAAGAAGCGCTTCATAATGATAGATATTTAAGAGTGGATTGCTTCTTTAGCTCAGTTGGTTAGAGCATCTGACTGTTAATCAGGGGGTCCTTGGTTCAAGTCCAAGAAGAAGCGCAAGCAAGAGACTGCGGGAGCCGTCTCTTGCTTTTTTATTGGTCTACTAATGAGGTCTACCCTTCGCCGTGATCTGTTTTAAAAGACAATTTATCTAGTCAATCTCACGTTGAGACGCGAAGTTTTATCAATTCACATAGCGCCTTAGCTCCTTAGCGTGGGGAGGGATCCTGTGTGATATTCTGGTATTGGAAAATACAAACAACGCAAAGCGTTAAATGCACGTGGGTGCATTAACGCTTTGCTGCGGTAGCCCATAGCAGAATCGAACTGCTCTTTCAAGAATGAAAATCTTGCGTCCTAGCCGATAGACGAATGGGCCGTACCTTGCTGAACCATGACACCCCGGGGGGCGCCACGCTCCTAATTGCTTAGGCCTGGTTCAGCTTGTTGATGTGCTGAGCGAGCTTGCTCTTCAGGTTAGCAGCCTTGTTCTTGCTGATCACGTTCTTGCCAGCAAGCTTGTCAAGCATAGCGGTCACCTTGGGCATAGCCTCGGCGGCTTCCTTGGCGTCGGTCATCTTGCGGATGTTGCGCACTGCATTGCGCATGGTCTTGCTGTAATAACGGTTGCGAAGACGGCGGGTCTCGCTCTGACGGATTCTCTTAATAGCTGATTTATGGTTTGCCATAATGAAATATAAAACGTTGTTATTTAGTTGTTAATAGTAGCCCATAGCAGAATCGAACTGCTCTTTCAAGAATGAAAATCTTGCGTCCTAGCCGATAGACGAATGGGCCGAAAAGCGGATTTTTCCGCAAAAGCGACTGCAAAATTAGAACTATTTTTTGAATTGGCAAAATTTAATCCACCGAAAAGGGAAAAAAGTTGTGATTTTTAAACTTTTATGCCTCATGGTTGCCGAGAAATGAGTAAATTAGCGCCATGTATGAGAAACTGAGGGGCGTCGTGCTCAACACCGTGCGTTACAGCGACAAGCACAACATCGTGCACATCTACACCGATGGGCGCGGGCTGATGTCGTTTGCCGTCCCGCTGGGCAAAACCAATGCCGCGCGGATGCGCAATGCCATGCTCATGCCCCTGTCGCTGGTGGACCTTGAGGCGGGGGTGCGCAGCGGCCGCGACCTGGCGATATTGCGCGAGGTGCGCCGCAACTATCCGCTGGCGACGCTCTACAGCGACCCCGTCAAGAATGCCATTGCCCTGTTCATCAGCGAGCTGCTGGCCCACGTCATCCAGGAGCCCGAGGGCAATGACCCGCTGTTCCGCTACATCGAGCAGTCGGTGCGCCTGCTGGAGCAGATGCCCGGTCAGGTCGCCAATTTCCACATCTGTTTCCTCTTTCACCTGGGGGCTCACCTGGGCATCCAGCCCAACCTGGAGAGCTACAGCAAGGGCTACTGGTTTGACATGACCGACGGCGTGTTTATGCCTGCTGCCGTCCGTGGACATGCGTTGCTCAAGCCCGATGAGGCGCGGGTCATCCACCTGCTGTCGCGCATGACGTTCAGCAACATGGGCGTCTTCCGCTTCAACCGCGAGGAGCGCAACCAGGTGCTCGATGTCATCATCAGCTACTACCGCCTGCACAATGCCGCCATCGGCACGCTGCGCTCCCCCGATATCCTCAAGCAACTGTTTGTATAAGATGCTGTGTCATTTTTATTATTATACATATAATATTAATTTTAATTTAATAATTTGTTTAATTTCCCGTGCGAAAGCACGGTTATATTACCATGTAGCAATTATGACACAACGTCGGTTAATGTTTAAAGGATAATGAGGCGTCTGGGAAAAGAGTCCCGTTAGGGACGATGAGATTATAGGCAGGCGGTGGAGCGGGCCACAGGCCCGCGAAACCCCTGCGATAAGAGCAATACAATATGTTAGCCCTGTAAGGGCGACAGACTGCGTGTCGGCCTTTTCTGCCACTCCTACGGAGTTTGTGGATTGGGGTGCCAATGCACAGGGGTTACAGTCGGCTACGCCTCCTTCCACCCCTGCCTATAATCTTGTCAGGCCTACGGCCTTTTTAGACACTGATACAAAAAACAAGTTCTGAAAACTAAATGCTTTCAGAACTTGTGGTGTAGAGAGTAGAGAGTAGAGAGTAGGGGGCTTACCAGCTGCCGCCTCCTCCGCCTCCGCCGAAGGAGCCACCGCCGAAGCCGCCCCAGCCACCGCCGAAGCCTCCACCACCGCCGCTGCTCCATGAGCCGCCGCGACCCCAGTCGCTGCCGGTGGTGAAGATGATGGGTCCGCCCCAGGTGCCCGTGTCACGGTTGTTGCGGTTGCCGCCGTTGTTCTGGTTGCTCTTGTGGGCAAGGTACATGAACAGCGCCATGATGGCGATGAACATGATCAATGCGAACAACGCATCGTCGTCATCGCCCTGCTGGGCATAGTCCTCCTCGTTATACTCGCCGGTGGCGAGGTCGCGCACGACCTGTGCTCCTGCCCACACGCCCCCCAGGTAGTCATTCTCCTTGAAGTGGGGGATCATCTCCTGGTTGACGATGCGCGTGCTGGTGGCATCGGTGATGGCACCTTCCAGTCCGTAGCCTGTTGCGATGAATGCTTCACCCTTGCTGTCCTCGGTCTTGGGCTTGATGAGGATGACGACGCCATTGCGGTTCCTCTGTGTGCCCACGCCCCATTCCTGGCCGATGCTGTAGGCCATCATGGCCTTGTCATAGCCGCCCAGGTCGTCCATGGTCACCACGCAAATCTGGTTGCTGGTCTCCATGGCGATTTTCTCCAACGAGTCCTCGAGCCACTGGCAATCGCCCAGGATGCCGGCAAAGTCGTTGACCAGCCGCGGCGGATCGGGACGCGCAGGCACCTGTGCCAGCACCGTCAGCGAGGTGAGGCACAGCAGCAGTGCTGCCGTCAGACGCAGGGTCACTTTATTCCATGTTGCCATAGTCGTCGTTGTGGTCATCGGGTTCATCATCGTCATCAAGGTCGTCAAAGGTGACCTCGTTGCTCAACTCGTTCTCGTCGTCGCGCTCGCCGGGGAAGTACTCTGACAGGCGCTCTCCCATGCGGGCAATGATGGCGCACAGGCCGTCAACGGGTCTGCCCGCCTTGAGGTAGCCTAGCAGCTCCTGTACCTCACCATCCCAGAATCCATCGGGCACCGCCTCGTTGATTGCCGTGTCGCCCAGGATGGCAAACTTGCGGTCCTCGTAGGCCACAAAAATCAGGACGGCATTGCGCCTTTTGGTGGTGTACAGGTGCAGACGGTTGAAGGTGCGTGCGGCACGTTTCATCACATTGCCGCGGCACCGGGGCGTCACGTGGACGCAAATCTCGCCCGTGGTGTGACGCTCGGCAGCGGTAATGGCATCGGCAATGCGCCGTTGCCCCTCACTGGGGATGAAATCGACCAGTGCCATCGGTTACTTACCCTCGCTGGTTCCAAAGTCCACCTTCGGAGCCACATCGGCACCCTCTTGAGCCTTAAAGTAAGGCTTCTCGCCGAAGTTGAAGATGCTGGCGATGATGTTGGTGGGGAAGGTGCGGCGATTGGTGTTATAGGCTTTCGCGGCCTCGTTGAAGTCCTTTCGTGCTACGGTGATGCGGTTCTCAGTGCCTTCCAGCTGGCTCTGAAGCTCCAGGAAGTTCTGGTTGGCCTTCAGGTCGGGATAGTTCTCGGCCACGGCGATAAGTTTGCTCAACGCGCTGCCTATCTCACCCTGTGCGGCCTGATACTTCTGCAGGTCCTCGGGGGTCATGTTGGTCGGGTCGATGGTAATCTTAGTGGCGTTGGCACGGGCATTGATGACGTTTTCAAAGGTCTCCTGCTCATGCTTGGCATAGCCCTTGACGGTCTCTACCAGGTTGGGAATCAGGTCAGCGCGGCGCTGATACTGGTTTTCTACATTACCCCAAGCGGTTTCAACATTCTCTTGGTCAGCTACGAGTCCGTTGAAGGCACCTTTTACCCAGCCATACAAAGCGAGGGCGATAACGCCCAGGACAATAAGTCCGATTAATCCTTTTTTCATTTTCTTTTCTTTTTTATTTAATATAATAATGTGAATAATGTTTTTTCCAAATGGCAAATTTACAAAAAACCTAGTAATCTGTTGCAAAACTCATGCCATTTTTTTCACAATCCCTTCCTTTTTCTTTTTTTGGGCTAACGCTAATTTCACTAATTTGACGAATTACGCGAGAATAAAATGTAATATTCGTGTAATTAGCCTAATTAGTGCAATTCGTGTTAAATGAGGCGTACGGATGCCTATCAGAAAAATCAGAATTCTCAGTTGTTGGATGGAAAAAGAAAAAGGAGATGGACGTTAAAGTCATCTCCTTTACTCTTGGTTGCCTTGCCCGGACTCGAACCAGGAAATGCGGCACCAAAAACCGTTGTGTTACCATTACACTACAAGGCAATCCCTATGTCATCAGAGCAGTTACCTGCTCTAAATGCGGTGCAAAATTAGTGTTTTTTTTTGATTTGCAACCCGTTTATCGCATTTTTTTTGCGATGGGTGGGTCAAATCACCTGACAACGAGCAGGTAGTAGTTTTTCTTGCCCTTCTGGGCCAGGATATATTTGCCGTTGAGCAGCATGTCGGCGCTGACGGCCATGTTGGGATCGGCGAGCTTCTCCTTGTTGACGCTTACGCCGCCACCCTGGGTGAGCTTGCGCATCTCGCCCTTGCTGGGGAAGACGGCGGCAACATCGGTCAGCAGCGAGATGAGCGGTGTGCCCTCGTCGATGGCGCTGCGGGGTACCTCAAACTGGGGAACGCCCTCAAACACGCTCAGCAGCGTCTGCTCGTCAATCTTGTGCAGGATGTCCTTGGCCTTGTTCGAGAACAGGATTTGCGAAGCCTCGACAGCGTTCTCATATTCCTCGGCGCTGTGTACCATGGTGGTGATTTCCTTGGCGAGACGCTTTTGCAGCGGGCGCATGCCGGGATCCTTCTCCTGCTCGGCAATCAGCTCGGCAATCTCTTCCTGGCTCAGGTCGGTGAAGATCTTGATGTATTTCTTGGCGTCCTCGTCGCTCACGTTGATCCAGAACTGGTAGAACTTGTAGGGCGAGGTGCGCTTGGGGTCGAGCCACACGTTTCCACCCTCGGTCTTGCCGAACTTAGTGCCGTCGCTCTTGGTGATGAGCGGGCAGGTGATGGCGTAGGCCTCGCCGCCGTTGATGCGGCGAATCAGTTCGGTACCTGTGGTGATGTTGCCCCACTGGTCGCTGCCACCCATCTGCAGGCGGCAACCCTCGTGCTCATACAGGTACAGGAAGTCGTAGCCCTGCAGCAGCTGGTAAGAGAACTCGGTGAACGACATGCCGTGGTCGGCGTTGGCGGCCAGGCGCTTCTTCACGCTGTCCTTAGCCATCATGTAGTTCACGGTGATGTGCTTGCCCACGTCGCGGATGAAGCTCAGGAAGGAGAAGTCCTTCATCCAGTCATAGTTGTTCACCAGGATGGCGTGGTTGGGGGCGTCGCTGTCAAAGTCCAGGAACTTGGCCAGCTGCTTGCGGATGCCTTCCTGGTTGTGGCGCAGCGTCTCCTCGTCGATGAGCTTGCGCTCCTGCGACTTCATCGAGGGGTCGCCAATCATGCCCGTGGCGCCGCCAATCAGCGCGATGGGACGGTGTCCCGCACGCTGCAGGTGCTTCAGCATCATCACGCCCACCAGGTGACCGATGTGCAGTGAGTCGGCGGTGGGGTCGATGCCCACATAGCCGCTAGTCATTTCCTTGTTCAGTTGCTCCTCGGCGCCCGGCATGATGTCATTGATCATCCCGCGCCATTTCAGTTCTTCTACAAAATTCATTGTCTTTACTTTATCGTTTTTTGATTATGTTTTTTTCTCAATTAAAATGCAAAGTTACTGCAAGTCGAATACAATGCCAAATTTTGTGCAAGCAGAATGCCATGAAGCTTGTTTCAATGGCTGAAGCGCAGCCAAAATTATCCAAATTTTGTGCAAGCAGAATGCCATGAAGCTTGTTTCAATGGCTGAAGCGCAGCCAAAATTATTCAAATCTATTTGAGCATTGTTGAGGCGCCGCCTCCCTTCACCGCAGGCAAAGGTACAACTTTTTCCAAAAACTCAACCTATATCCCGCAAGATTTCCACCGTTTTGCCCTCGGATTTGGTGGGTTGGGAAAAAAAGAGTAATTTCGCACGTTTTTTAGTAAAGACAAAACCATAATATAATGAAAAAGATATTGTTGATTATGGCTGTCCTGGTCGGCCTGACCGCCTGTGACGGCAACAAATTCCATGTAGAGGGCACCATCGAAGGTGCCAACGACTCGGTGACGATGGTCCTCGAGCAGTCCAGTAACGGCGAGTGGTTCATCGTTGACTCGGTCAAGGTGAATAAAAACGGCAGCTTCAGCGTCAGTGCCCCGGCACCCGAGGTGCCCAGCATCTATCAGTTGAGGATTGGCGAACAGGCCATCTGCTTCCCCATCGACAGCCTGGAGCATCTGACCATTACCGCCAAGTTGCCTAACTTTGCCGGTGATTATACCCTCGCGGGCAGCGAGCATGCCCAGCAGCTGATGGACATCGACAAGCAGGCGAGGAAGTTTGCGGGAGCTACTACCGACTCGGCCGCACTGGAACGCTGGAAACTCGAGCTCTCCAAGCAGATTGTCGCTGACCCCAGTGGCATTGTCGCTTACTACACTATCAACAAGTACATCGGCAACAAGCCGCTGTTCGACCCGATGAATGACAATGACCTGCGTATCATCGGTGCTGTAGCCAATGCCTTCAACAGCTTCCGTCCCAATGACCCGCGCACCGATTATCTGGTGAATCTGCTGCTTAACGGCCAGCGTCGCCGCCGCTCGGTGAATGCGCCTGTCGATACCGTGTATGCCGACGTTGCCTCGTTGATTGACATCAAGCTGCAGGACTACAATGGCAAGGAGTACAGCCTCTCGCAGGTGGCTGCACAGAACAAGGTCGTGCTGCTGGATTTCACCGCCTATGCCGCCGAGATTTCCCCGCAGCTGAACAAACTGTTGAACGACGTCTATCAGGCTTACCACAACCGTGGGCTTACCATCTATCAGGTCAGTCTGGACCAGGATAACGTGGCGTGGCGCCAGTCGGCCAAGAACCTGCCGTGGATAACGGTTTACGACCCCATGGGTGTGGATTCCAAGACTGTGGGCGCCTACAACGTGAACGGTATCCCCACGACATTTGTCATCAAGGGCGGCGAGATTGTCGAGCGCATCGAGGACGCCACACGCCTCAAGTCGGCCGTCGGCAAGTACATGTAATGCCCAGCGGCACTAGCCGCAATGCACCCTATAGAGTTTCGCAAGTTAAAACTTGCGAAACTTATTTATTTCAAGATGTGAAGATTTTTTCGAAATTTTCTTATAATTTGTCAATATTTTGAGAAAAATATTGTATCTTTGCAGCATCATCATTGGCCATGTCATTGAGGCTATACTCTTGATGGCTGATAATGAGATAGTTAGAATATTTTGTAAATCATAGTAACTGATATTAATACTTTAAAACGATAACTATATGGCAACTAAACTTGATTCATTGGATTACAAAATCTTGAAAATGCTGTCGTTGAACGCCCGCAAGCCTTATCTGGAGATTGCACGTGCCTGCAACGTCTCGGGTGCCGCTATTCATCAGCGTATTCAGAAACTTTACAACATGGGAGTCATCAGGGGCTCCATTTCGCTCATCAACCCCGCATCAGTAGGCTATCAGACCTGTGCCTACATCGGATTCTTCCTGAACGACCCCTCGAAGTTTGACGAGGTGGTGGCAAGGCTCAAGACTGTCCCCGAAGTTGTAGAGTGCTACTTCACTACGGGCAAGTATGACCTGTTCATCAAGCTCTACGCTCAGAACAACGACCACCTGCTGCAAGTCATCCACGACCGCTTCATGAAGATGGGTCTGGGCCGCAGCGAGACGCTCATTACCTTCAAGGAGGTATTCAAACGTCAGATACCCATTGCACCAGAGGGCGAAGAGCCAACGGTAGGCGAATAACAAGAGACAAGGGGGCGAGTTAGTCGCTCCCTTTTTAATAGGTTTCAAATAGAATAAAAGATTGTTTCAGGACGATGGAAAACATGACAACTACAGAATTCAGCCAGCAGGAATCACAGTGGCTGGCTAGCGCAAGACAGATGGCGCGTGAGGCGGGCGAGGTGCTGACAGGCTTTTTCAGGCGCCGTGACCTGAGCATCGAGGACAAGGGCAGCGCCTATGATATCGTTACCGAGGCCGACAAGGGCAGCGAGCGCATCATCCTCGACCATATCCACCGCTTTTACCCCGACCATGCCATCTTGAGCGAGGAGAGCGGTGACGACCACCGCCAGGCCTGTTGCCAGTGGGTGATTGACCCGCTCGACGGTACAGTGAATTATAGCGCCGGTCTTGCCACCTACTGCATCTCGATAGGTCTCAAGGTGGATGGCGTGACGCGCATGGGCTATGTCTATGCTCCCACGCTCGGCGAGGAGTTTTTTGCCATCAAGGGCAAGGGTGCCTATGGCCCCTACGGACGCCTGCAGGCTAAATCCACGACCGAACTGCAACGTGCCGTCATCTCGACGGGTTTCCCCTATGACAAGGCCACCAACCCCGACAACAACCTGGAACGCTTTGCCCAGGTCATGCCCCGCGTGAGGGGCATCAGGCGGCTGGGCTCGGCGGCGATGGATCTGTGCTATGTCGCTGCAGGGTGGCTCGACGGCTACTGGGAACTGAACCTCAAGGAGTGGGACGCCTGCGCCGGCGAACTGATTGCCCTCGAGGCGGGCGCCGTCGTCAAGCGCTACCGCAACAACCACGGCATCTGCATCCTGGCCGCCTGCCCCGGCATCGCCCCGCAACTGCTAGAACTGGTAGAGTGAGCAAAAAACTGAAAACTGAAAACTGAAAACTAAAAACTTTATCGTACCTTTGCAGCCACTATTGTTGAAAATACAGATAATTAGGCACCTGGGTAACTACCTGGGCGCGTTGAGTAACTTTGTGAAGATGCAGAACGAGGGCAAGTATGACAGCTACTACTTCATCGCTGACCTGCACGCCCTCACGACAAACCCCGACCCTAAGGAGCTGCACACCAATGTGCGCCACATCCTGGCCGAGTATCTGGCAGCGGGTCTGGACCCCGAGAAATCGACCATCTTTGTGCAGAGCGACATCCCCGAGGTGAGCGAGATGTATCTGCTGCTGAATATGCACGTGGGCATCGGCGAACTGATGCGCACCGCCGCCTTCAAGGACAAGGCCCGCAAGGCGCTGGGCATCACTGCTCCCACCACGGGCGATGACGACGAGGACGTTGCCAAGGAAATCATCGGTGCCAGCACCAACAAGCGCGTCAATGCCGGCCTGCTGACCTATCCCACGCTGATGGCTGTGGATATCCTCATCCAGCGTGCCGACTTCGTGCCCGTTGGCAAGGACCAGGAGCAGCACCTGGAGCTGACTCGCCGCTTTGCCCGTCGCTTCAACTCGTTCTACAAGGTCGAGTATTTCAAGGAGCCGCAGAACTTCAACTTCGGTAGTGCACCCGTCAAGGTGCCCGGCCTGGACGGCAGCGGCAAGATGGGTAAGAGCGAGGGCAACTGCATCTATCTGGTGGACGATGAGAAGACCATCCGCAAGAAGGTGATGCGTGCCGTGACCGATGGCGGTCCCACCGAGCCTAACATGCCGATGGCCGAGCCGGTGCAGAACCTGTTCACCATCCTCAAGCTGGTGGGCACTCCCGACAAGGTGCAGTTCTTCACCGACGCCTATAACAACTGCTCCATCCGCTACGGCGACCTCAAGAAGGAGATTGCCGAGGATATCGTGGCAATGACCACGCCCATCCGCGAGCGCATCCTCGACATCGAGAACGACAGCGCCTATCTGCACCGCGTCCTCGAGATGGGTGCCGAGCGTGCCCGTGCCCGTGCCGGCAAGACCCTTGCCGATGTGCGCGAAATCATGGGCATCACCAAGTTCTAAGGCCTTAGGCTTTAGGTTTTAGGTTTTAGGTGTTCTCTATGAAGGGATACATCGAGGACAAGGAATTCGGAAAGATTTATGTGGAACTGCGCCGGGGCATGACCTCGGTGCGGTTCACTTATCATGCCGATGGTCATCTGCTCATGCGGGCCCCGCTGGGTGTTTCCCTCAGTGACCTGCAGCGCATGGTGGATGTTAACCGTGAGCAGCTGCGACAGCTGCCGCAGCCCCAATCCGTGACGTTCAGGTTTGGCCAGGAAATCGAGTGTTTAGGCTGTCGCGTCGTCATCGAGCCGCAGCGTTCCCATCCGGGCTATATCCTCAACCGTTGGGAGGGCGACACGCTCCACCTGTGCCCTCATGAAAATGCCATTCTCGACGATGAGGCCGTCAAACACACCATTTCCAAGGTCATCGGCCGTGCTATGGAAGTTAAGGCCGAGGATGTCCTGTTGCCCCTTGCCCGCGAGGTCGCCAATGGCCTGGGCCTCCAGCCCGCAGGCTTTGAAATCGGCCGCGGAATGCGCAAGCTGGGCCACTGCACGGCTAAGAAAGTCATCCAGCTCTCCCGCAACCTCATGTTCCTGCCCGAGCCGCTGGTGCGCTACATCATCTGTCACGAGCTGGCTCACCTCACCCACATGAACCACTCCCCACAGTTCCATGCTCTATGCGACAGCTACTGCGGCGGCCAGGAAAAGGCCCTCGAGAGGCAACTGCGCACCTTTCGCTTCCCCATCCTGAAGTAAATCTTAAAAAAATCGCACTGTTAGCGAAAAAAATGCTATCTTTGTGTAGTTTTTTGGTACACTTGTGCGTCTAAAAAGTGAAAATGATTAACCCAATAAATTCGTAATTATATGAAAAACTTGACTAAATCTGTTCTGTTCGCCATCATGGCGATTTTTGTGCCGACGCTGTCTCAGGCACACGATTTTGTGGTGGATGGTATCTATTACAATTTCACCGGTGATAACGAGGTGGAAGTTACCTATAAGGGCTCATCACCTAACTCAAGAGCCTATAATGGCAACATCGTGATTCCCGAGGATGTCACCTACGACAACTGGAGCTATCGCGTCACCGGCATCGGCGACCAGGCATTCTATGGTAGTTATTCGTTGACAGGCGTGACGATTCCCAACTCAGTCACGAGCATCGGTGATTATGCCTTCGCTTTCTGCTATTCCATGACCACGGTAAGTATTGGCAACTCGGTCACGAGCATTGGTGAAGATGCGTTTGTATTTTGTGAAAGTCTGAGAAGCGTGACGCTCCCCAATTCGCTCACCAGTATCGGCGAAATGGCGTTCCTTGAGTGCATGGCGCTACGCAGTGTGATATTCGGTAACTCTCTCAAATCCATCCCTAGATACGCATTCGGCGATTGCTCCAGCCTGTCGAGTGTGACGCTCCCCAATTCCGTTACCAGCATCGGTCCTTTAGCGTTTTATGGTTGCAGCAACTTGTCCTCTTTGACCCTTTCCAGTTCCCTCACTACCATCAATGATCTTGCGTTCTATAGTTGCAGCGCTTTGACAAGCGTCACTATCCCGAGTACGGTCACCAGCATTGAGGACAATCCGTTTTCTTACTGTCCGGGCCTGAGGGTCATTAAGGTCGAGAGCGGAAACCCCAAATACGATTCCCGTGAGGGCTGCAATGCGATTATCGAGACAGCAACCAACAAGTTGATTTCAGGCTGCCAAAGCACATCCATCCCGGGTTCAGTCCTTGCCATCGGCACTAATGCGTTCAGTGGCTGCACTAATCTGTCGAGTTTGAACATTCCCCGTTCGATCAAAAGCATCGGTGATTATGCCTACAATGGCTGCAGCCGTCTGACGAGCGTCACGATTCCCAGCACAGTCACCAGAATTGGCGACAATCCGTTCTCTTCGTGCTCGGGCGTGAAGACAATTACGGTCGAGAGCGGAAATCCCAATTATGATTCCCGCGATGGCTGTAATGCGATTATCGAGAAAGCAACCAACAAGTTGGTATCAGGTTGCATGTACACAACCATCCCCGGCAATGTAACCGCCCTGGGTAACTATGCATTTGACGGCTGTTTAGGATTGAGCACAATCAATATCCCCAATACAGTTACCGACTTAGGAGAGGGGGTTTTCTCTGGGTGCACTGCACTGGGGAGCATAGTCATCCCCAACTCCGTTAAGGTCATCAATGACTATGTGTTCTACGGCTGCTCAAGTCTGACCAGTGTCACGATGCCCAAAAACCTCACTCACATTGGCGCTGGAGCGTTTAGTTATTGCTCAGCACTGACCAGTATCGAAATTCCCGCTTCGGTCACTTCTATCGACGAGAGAGCGTTTTACGAATGCTCAGAACTGACCAGTGTCGAAATCCCCGCCTCGGTCACTTTCATTGGCGCTAGTGCGTTTGAGGAATGCACCAGTCTCATGGACGTGTATAGCTACATCAAGAATCCTGCCAACGTGACCGTGGAGGAGGATGCCTTCTACCTCTTTAGCTCCTATGGTTACAGGCTGCGCACCCTGCATGTGCCGGCAGGCAAGACGGCAGCCTATAAGGCCGACGAGAACTGGAACGGATACTTTGGCTCCATCGTTGAGATGCCCGGTGCGCTTCCTGGTGACGTGAACGGCGACGGCTCGGTCAACATCAGCGATGTGAATGAGGTTATCGATGCCATCCTGCAGGGCGAATTCTTATCGGATGCCGATGTGAACGATGACGGCGCAGTCAACATCAGCGACGTCAACGCCATCATTGCCATCATCCTGAAGTAAAGGGTAACAAATGCATGATTCTGCCTTAAAACGGAAACAACGATAAGAACCTTTTTATAGACAACTGAACTGTCTGAAATTTCTGATAACCAGATTTCTCAGACAGTTCAGTTGTTTTATTTCAAGAGTGCGGCAGCCCTCAGAAATATCAGACTATTCAGTTGTTGTTTTTGTGTTTTGTCGTGCTGTTGAGGGTCAGTGGATGGTGACCTGGGTGGCACCGAAGCCATATTCGCGGAAGCTGGCGTCCTGGGCGGTGCAGCGCGGATAGCGGCGCTTGAGTTCGCTCAGCAGGTGCTGGCGCAGTTTGCCCTCGCCCTTGCCGTGGATGAAGACTATGCGCTGGCCGTGCTTGTTGATGTTGGCGTCCATCACCTCGCGGAACTTGTCCATCTGGTATTCCAGGATAGCGCCGGGTGTCATGCCACTCAGGTTGTCCATCAGCGAGGCGATGTGCAGGTCCTGCACGATGATGCCGTTGTTGTCGGTCTTCTTCTGCACGGGTTTGCGCTGCGGGCGGTCCATGCGTTTCTTCTCCTTCATCGCACGTTCCAGCTCGCCGCTGTCGATGCGCTGCATGCGGGCGGGGCGGTCGTTGGTGACGATTTCCACGGCGATGACGGGCACGTCAAAGTAGGGGTTCTCGTGGAAGCAGTGCACCTTGTAGAACTTGGTCACGTCAAGCCGCTGCTCGATGAGGGCGGGATTCTTCAGCTTGAAGCCCTTGTCCTGCTTGAAGGCGACATACTGCACCGCGATGTGTGTCATGTCATTCAAGTCGTCATGGCCGAATTCCTCTAATTGCACCTGGATGTTTGGCTCCACGATGCCGTGGTAGCGGGTGTGCCACTCGCCGTCACCGTCGCCGCGTGTCATGTAGGTGAAATACAGGAAATAATTAGAGTCGTTGACCAGCGAGGCATAGAACGTGGTGGTGTTCAGGTGCTTGATTTCACGGGCCTCATAGCCCAGCACCACGTTCAGCACCTCGCCCTCGGGCGTCTCCTCGACGGGCAGAACAGGCTCCTCGATGACTTTGGGCCTGGGGGCAGGCTTGTCGGGCTCCACCTGACGGGCACGGATGTCTAGCGGGCGGTCATAGGCCGACGCCTTGGTGCCAGCCTGTCCCACAACCACCAGCTCACGCTCCAACGACGGACGCTCAAAGCCATCCTCGTCCTCTACATACACTGTCTTGCCTTCAATCCTCGTCACGCGTCCGCCTCCCACATCATTCAGGAAGCGCACGATATCGTTAACCATTACATTCATGATAATTTTCGTTTATTTTTTAGGCTGCAAAGGTACTATTAATTCTTTTCATGACCAATTCTTTCTCAGTACACAACAGGGCAAACTCACCAAAAAGTGTTGCAAAAAACACCCGGAGGGTGGCCTCTGAGTAAGAGGGTGTGTCATAATGACGTCGCTGGTTTTTAATCGGCCTGGCGGCCGAGAAATTAAGCAAAAATCTGTATAAAAATTAAACAAAACAAATTTCTATTTTAATTTTATTTATAATTTTGCTTGATTTGGCTTCGCCGAACTAAATGTTCTCGCGTGAAGCGCGATTCAATTTGCATCGAATGAATTATGACACACCTCCATAAACATGCAACAATCCATGTCGCAGGAGGCGACACCTTATTCAATGGGCCACCCTTTGGGCGTCTGACACACAGCATGGCTTGTCGCGCACAGCTGATATTAGTGCGGTTGCCCTGCAGTTCACAATAAATCTTAAGTGCCTGGGGAAAGCCCCGTTAGGGTGCGGCCAGGGCTTAGGCAGGGGTGTAACGAGGCGAAGCCGAGTGTAACCCCTGCAGCAGTTGATAACACACGTTCAAGCCCCATCGGGGCGGCAGTAAGTCATTGACACACAGTCTGTCACCCCTAATGGCCTTGACCAGCCCTAACGGGCTTCAAAGTAAGCCCTTTCATTCGAAAACGCCATAACTGCATTGATATTGAGGTGCTTATGGAACTTTGAAGTTTTTTCCCGGACACCAATGACTGTAAATCCAAAAAAATCACGATTTTTGTGGAAACGATTCCTAAAAAATCGTGATTTTTATGGAATGTAATCCGCAAAATACGCAATAATCATGGAATTTGCTGTAAGTGGATAGGAGGTTTTTGATGGGTGGGGTTGCGAAATGAGGCGTTATTATAGAATATTGTGGGGGTGGATTGCGTTATTTTGGTAATGAACCTAATGAATTGAGATAGACATGAGAAAGATTATCTTATTATTTGTATTGATGACGGGTTTGGGCATCGCCCATGCCCAGGATGTGGTTGAAGTGGCTCCTGCTCAGATTACTGAGGTCGAGGGTTTTAACCCTGCTGCCAAGCGGGTTTATGCCCAGCTGTCGTGTGAGGAACAGTTGTTCAGCACTAAGGTGAAGGTGTCGCGCCTGGTGGACAAGAACGGCAAGGAAATCAAGTTCAACTCGATGATTGACGCATTGAACTATCTGACGCAGTTCGGCTGGCGCTTCGCCCAGGCCTATGTAGTCCCCAAGGGCTCTCGCGATGATGTTGGCGGCACGACCTACTGGATCCTCTATAAGGATGTGGACGACTATAGCCAGATTAGCGAAGGCTTTACCACCAGACGCCAGCAACGCGGCAACTAAACAGGAATTTAATATACAACTGAAACTGAATGCGGGCGAAACACCCGGAGGGTGTCATTTGAGTAACCGGGGGTACCTGCTAACGAAACGAGCGAAGCGAGTGAAGTGGCAGGCACCCCCGGCACCGCAATCCATCCGTGTCGTCGCTGGAGGCGACCCCTTGACGGTCATGGGTTGGGGGTTACTCAGAGAGCCGCCCTAACGGGCGTCAGCACCACACTATATGATACAACCGTCGCCTCTATTGGGTGCTGCAATTAGAAAAACTCCATGGTTGTGCGGATTAAGTTGCCGCACAACCATGGAGTCTGTATCCTATTATTCTAACAAAAAACTATTTTTTCATTAGGCCATTTTTCATTAGACCATATCCCGGAATAACGTACTCAAACGGCTCTACACGATTGAAGGTGCCACACAGTTTTGTTTCATGATTATAATTATATAAATCATTTTCATCTCTACGATAATCTATATAAATAGCATCAAAACTGTTCTGGTCCAAGTTCTTAAAAGATAGACTCTCTCCCTCTACTGAATTGACAATTCTAAAAAAATCACCTGTAGTCGGATCGTCGCTATTGACAGATATATTGTTTCCATAATAATCGGAATACTCCAGTAATAGAATTTGTCCTGCATACATACCAAATTCTTCGTCGGTGCATGAATCTGCTATTTTAAATGCAACGCCCCATAGGTCTTCAGAAACAATGATGTAGGTACTTTCAACGATATCCTCATCTACTTTGTTGAATATGGAACCCATAAATTGATTATTGCATTTCCAATAGCCGACCAGCATGGCTTCGGCCTCCTCGACAGTTGTGGGAACAGAATTCAACTCGAAGTTTACTTCCTCAATTTCTGCGGTTTTGAATCTTGTCACGTCGCCATTAGCTGTGCGGACGACCATTTTTCTCACTTGATTTTGGGCTTGGGCTGCTCCGATGACGAGCAATGCCATAGCCAATACACTTATAATCTTTTTCATTGTCATTTCTTGATTTTAATGGTTGATTTGTTTGCGTGGATAAGGTAAATGCCCTGCTCGCGGTCGGCAAGGCTGATGTTGAGTGAACCTGACGGGCTGGTGCGGTAGGCGCCAAGCTGCTGGCCTTGCAGGTTGTAGATGGTCACCACCGTGTTGGCGGCAAAGCCGGTCAATTCGACGCCATCGGGAATGGCACGAATCAGTTCGCTGACCTTAACCTCGGTGATGCCCGATGGAACAAAAGATACATCGTCAAAATAGATGTTGGCCACATCAGCCATGGGGTATTCGACAGTGGCTTTAGTGCCGGTGATCACCAGGTTGTCGCCCTGATAGGTCCAAACGGGCTCGTCCGAGAAAACGAACCCCTTGCATTCACCATCGGTGGTCACCACATAAAACCCTGCCTCTGCCCATGCTGCAAACGCTGCCAGCATAAGGATTGAAATGAGAAATAATTTCTTCATAAAGAAACAGTTTTTATTAGTTAATAATGTGAATAAAAGGTCAAATAAGGGTAATTCATTTGTTTTGAAGTACAAATATACTGAATAATTGACAAAAGTTCTCCCCCCCATTTTTTAACATTAATTTAACCAAATTTGTGAAATTATGTTTACACTCCAGCAAGGGTTTCCTCGCGTCGCGGTTTTGGTGATAGCGGCAGGGTTGGTGCATCATTGGGACGGGTCTTGTTGGTGGCGTCGCTTCGCTTTGGCCAATCAAAAGAACCGTCCCAGCTGATGGCACCCGATTCGGGCAAAGTTGTTGCTCTCAACCCAGCTGATGGCACCCGCTTCGAGAAAGACATAGCGAGGTGCCCATCATCATGAACACCTCGCTTATCCGTTAAATCGGTGGACAGTTTATTATCACCTAATTCGTCGAATTGGCTGGCGCAAAAAAAGAGGGGCGCCATTGCCGACGCCCCTTAACTCCTAACTTCTAACTCCTAACTCCTCACTAATTAGTATTTGTGATCCGTGTTGTCGAGTTCGTCGCTGGTGAGTTTGCGGTGGTCCATCTTGTACCAGCAGTAGGCGATGTAGGCCAGCACAAAGGGCACCAGGATGCTCACGATGCTCAT
>CACZNH010000004.1 GCA_902782465.1 uncultured Bacteroidales bacterium | reverse complement strand
GCTTTCCGCCCCGGCGACCCCTACGAAAAAGGCGTCAAAAAAAACCGCTCACTCGATTTGGGCATCTCGTGGGCCGAAAAGCGTTGCAAAATTACAGCCATTCTCTCACACCGACCAAACTTTTCAACAAGAAAATTTAAGAAATAACCTTTTTTAAGAATTTAAAGGGGGAATTGTATCGTTTGCCGATAAACGTAGGGGGTGGAAACAATACATGGGCCAGCGAAAAGCCAACCCATGTATTATATATTAATAATGTCTTATCGGAGCAGAGCCGTCGCCTTAGAACAGCGAAAGTTGACGGGGATCTTCACCCGGGTGAGGAGGCAGCGTGCCGTCATCGTCCCAGTCGATATCGTCAATAGCGTTCAGGGCGGGGTCATTCTGGATAGTGGGCTGTGCAGCGAAGGTTTCGTCCTTAGGAGCAGGAGCAGCAGCAGGAGCGGCGGCCGCAGGGGCCTTACTCATTTCCTCAATCTGCTGCATGAGGGCAGCGATGCGACGGTCTTTCTCGGCGATGGCATCGGCCATTGCCTGGGCTTCGTGCTGCTTCTTCTGCAATGTCACCTGAGTCCTCTTGAGCTCAGCCTTGGCATCGTCGCGCTCGGCAGTGATTTTGGCGAAGTTGGCGGCCTTTTCGTTACCATCAGCGCTCAGGGAGTTGTATTTGCGCTTGAAGTCCTCGGCCACGGCGCTCACCGAAGCCAGCTGCTGCTTGAGTCCGTCAATCAGGTTGCCGGTCTCGATGCTGCGGCGGTTGGTCACCTCGGCGTTCTGCTTGGCAGTTGCCTCGAGGGTCTCGATGTCTTTCTTCAATGATTCGTTCTCCTGCGAGAGGACGATGTGCGACTTACGCATCTCGTCGAACTCGGAGCAACGCCTCTGCAAACTGATGATTTGTTCCCTGAGGGATGCAATCTCGGAGTTCTTCTTGTCCTTGAATTCCTCGACCTGCTCGACGGTCTTCTGGAGTTCCTCGGCAGCCTTGAGTTCCTCGGCGGCGGCATTGAGCTTCTCCTCAAGTTCGGCAATGTTGGTGCGCATGCGACCGATGAGCTCGTCCCTGTCCTCAATCTGCTGGTTGAGCTGGTCGACGGTGGGAGCACCCTCATCGACCTTGAGCATCTCGCTCATCTTCTCGATTTCGGCGTCCTTATCGGCAATCTGCTTCTGCAGGTCCTCGACGTTGGCGGTCAGTTCCTCAATCTGCTTGTTGAGTTCCTGGGTGCCGTCGCCCTTGACTTCCATGGCCTTGAGGCGACTCTCCAGGCTCTTCTTCTCGATTTCGATTCTCTCGTGGTCGGCTTCGAGCTCGGCGATTTTCGCCGACAGGTCGTTGGCACGGGTCTGCGCCTGGCGACGATTGGCCTCGTTGGCCTGCATCTTCTCCTTGCTGTCCTCGACCATCTTCTTGGCCTCCTCGACCATCTTCATCATCTCCTCGCGCTCACTCTTCCAGGTGCCCTTGATCATATCGATGACGGCATGGGTGTGCTCGTTCATGAGCTTGGCAGCCTTGTCGGCATACTCGGCATCGATGGCATACTCCTCGTGCTTGTCCACCTCGATGTGTACATCATCCTCGATATCGTGTTCACGGTCTGCGACATTCTTGTCCTTGCTGAAGGGGTTCACAAATGTTGTGGGCTGTCCGAATACATCATACTCCTCGTTGTCGGACCCGCCGAAAGCGTTCTTGATAGATTTGAAAAAAGACATAATTTTCTTTCGTTTTAGTTGGTTTGTTTAGTTGTTGTCGGATTTTAAGCATTGCACCCCATGCCAGGCGGTAATAAAAACCTCAAATTTGCTTTAGACTTGATCATTTAAGTCAAATTATTCCAGCATGATAAGCAATTCAGTTTATCAGAAAAAGACCCATTTGGCCTCTCTCCAGTCGGTAAAATTACGATGTTTTTTTCTAATAGAGGTGCAAAAATCTGTTTTTTTTCGCTATTTGAAACGATTCTTTTCTCAGCCACTTTTCATAATAAAATAAAAAAGGCTGTGTACAAAATAATTGCCGCACACAGCCTCAAGTATCACTTTAAACAGATGCTGTTAACTTTCCGTTTTTTTGCTTGCCGCCCTGGGCCTTGCAGTACGCTTTCGCGCCCCACCCTTGGAGATGTTGGACTCGTCGGCAACGATTTCGCGGCACTCCTCCAGCGTCAGGTTCTCGGCGTCTTTTCCTTTGGGAATCTTGATGTTCTGCTTCTTGTACACGATGTAGGGGCCGTAGCGGCCGTTCATCACCTTCAGTTCCGGCTCCTCATCAAAGGTCTTGATGACTTTCTTGGCCTCGGCCTCGCGCTGGGCCCTGATGAGTTCCACTGCCTGTTCGAGGGTAATCTCGGTGGGAGCGGTCTCCTTGGGGATGGAGGCATACTTGTTGCCATGCTTCACATAGGGGCCGTAATGTCCCACGCCGACGGTCACGGGCACACCCTCGAATTCGCCCAACTCACGGGGGAGTTCGAACAGCTTGATGGCCTCTTCGAGGGTGATGGTCTCGATGCTCTGTCCGCGCTGCAGCGAGGCGAACCTGGGCTTGTTCTGGTTGTCGGCGCTACCCATCTGCACGAGAGGTCCGTAGCGACCTATCTTCACCATGACGGGCAGTCCGGTCTTGGGGTCGTTGCCCAGAATCCTCTCACCCACCTTGTGCTCGAGCCTGAGGGTTGACACCTTGTTGATGCTGGGATGGAAGCCCTCATAGAAGTCGGCAATTTCCTTGTTCCAGACGACATTGCCTTGCGCCACCTCATCAAACTCGTTCTCCACCTTAGCCGTGAAGTTATAGTCGAGGATTGAGGGGAAATACTTGACCAGGAAGTCGTTGACCACCATACCCACGTCGGTGGGAATGAGTTTGCCCTTCTCTACGCCATAGAGTTCAGATTTGGTCTCATGGGTAATCTTGCCGTTATTCAGGGTAATCAATTCATAGTCACGCTTGTGTCCCTTGTCCTCACCCTTCTCGACATAATTGCGTTCCTGGATAGTGGAGATAATAGGAGCGTAAGTTGAGGGGCGGCCGATACCCAGTTCCTCGAGACGGCGCACCAGCGAAGCCTCGGTATAGCGGTTGGGTTGCTGGGTGTAGCGCTGAATGGCAGTGATTTGGCTGGCCTCCAGGATTTCGCCGCTGCTGATAGCGGGCAAAACCCTGACCTCGCGCATGGCCGATTTCTCGTCATCGGTGCTCTCGAAATACACCTTGAGGAAACCGTCGAACTTCACAACCTCGCCCTCGGCGACAAAGATCTCGTCGCGACCCTGCACACTGATGTTGGCAATTGTCTTCTCGAGCTCGGCGTCAGCCATCTGCGAGGCGATAGTCCTCTTCCAGATGAGGTCATAGAGCTTCTTCTCCTGTACCGTTCCCGTTATCGTGTGGTTGGCGATATAGGTAGGCCTGATGGCCTCGTGAGCCTCTTGCGCACCCTTGCTGGTCGTGCGATAGTGCCTGATTTTAAGGTATTTCTCGCCGATATTCTTCTTGATTTCCTCACTGATGGAGCCCAAAGCCAGCTTGCTCAGGTTAACCGAGTCGGTACGCATGTAGGTAATGAGACCTTCCTCGTAGAGGCGCTGTGCGAGCCTCATGGTCTGCTTGACCGACAGGCCCAGCTTACGGGCGGCTTCCTGCTGCAGGGTGCTCGTGGTGAAGGGGGGAGCCGGAGCACGCTTCACCGGCTTCACGGTCACGTCGGCGACCTTGAATTCGGCCGTCTTGCAGTGCTCCAGGAAAGCCGTTGCCTGCTCGCGGTCGGGCAGGTGCTTGTTCAGCTCTGCCACAATCTCCTTGCCCTCTCCGTTCTCGAACTGGGCCGATATACGGTAATAGGGTTCGCTGGTGAAGGCCTTGATTTCCTTCTCACGCTCGGCAACGAGGCGCACCGCAACGCTCTGGACGCGACCAGCCGACAGACCCGGCATGATTTTGCGCCACAGCACCGGCGACAGCTCGAAGCCCACGATACGGTCGAGCACTCGCCTGGCCTGCTGGGCATCCACCAGGTTCAGGTCGATGCTGCGCGGATGCTTGATGGCCTCGAGAATCGCGGGTTCGGTAATCTCGTGGAAAACTATGCGACGGGTATTCTCCTCAGAGAGTCCCAGCACCTCGAACAGATGCCATGCGATGGCTTCTCCCTCACGGTCTTCATCACTTGCGAGCCACACGACATCGGCCTTGTCGGCCTCGGCCTTGAGCTTCTTGACTTGTTCTTCCTTGTCCTCGGGAATCTCATAGAGCGGTTTGAAACCGTCTTCCACGTCAATACTGAAATCCTTCTTGTGCAAGTCACGGATGTGCCCGAAACTCGACATCACCTTATAATCGTTGCCTAAAAACTTCTGGATGGTCTTAGCCTTGGCTGGAGACTCGACGATAACTAAGTTTTTTGCCATATCTGTGTCTTTTCTTTTGAACCCTTTTTTTAAAATCGGCTGCAAAGGTAAGTCAATAATTTTGAATACTGGGGGTAAACGGTAAAGATTTTTTCAGTTACACATCTTTTAATTATATATAATTAATGTGTTTTGAAAACTACTGCTTTCGGTAGCAATGCTTTTATCCTGAATTTTTCTCCAAAGAAATGCGCCCTGACGGTAGGCAGAGCCATCAGGACGCACTCACGGTTACTATATACTATAATACTATATCAAGTGTGTTTTCAAGGATTATATTACTTGATGACCTTGGCGGTGCTGGTCGTGCCGTCGCTGTAAACGGTAACGACAACATTCACACCGTCAAAGGGCTTATCGCTCATCATGCCGGCCATGTTGACGTACTTCACGCCAGCCACGGTCTTCTCGGCATCGACGTTCTCGACGCTGGTGGGACGACGGTCCTTCACCTGGAACTTGTCCATGCAGAAGTAGGCAGCGGTGTTCATACCGTAAGCGCCGCTATCGGTCGAATACATCTCAAAGTAAACCGAAGTCACCTCGCCCAGCTCACTCAGGTCAAAGAAAGTCCAGTCGTTGAGGGCCTTGAGCTCACCATTGGTAAACTCAACGAGGTTGATTCTGACGCGCTTCTCGGTGCCATCAACACCCACGCCGACAGCAATCAGCTCAAAGTAGTCACCCTCGGCAAAGGGTTCGCTGAAGCCATCGCCATGCTCACAGCCATAATAGGGCCAGGGGTGGTTGCAGATGTAAACGCCAACGGGCTCAAAGGTCTCATCGCCATCCTCGGCAACGTACTTCACTTCGTTGGTGGGGAATCCCCAGAAGCTGGCGTAATAAGCCACGAAATAGGGCTGTTCAGGGTCGGCCGATGCCGTACCATCCTCGTTGAGGACGCAACCACCGCCAGCCATGCAGCCGCCATAATTCACGGTCCAACCGGCACTGCTGCCAGCCTGTCCGTAGTCAGTGATGTCACCACCGATGGCGGGAGTAAAGCCGTCCCAGTAGTAGCCACCCCAAGAGTCACCGCTCAGCAGGTGAGAGAGCATAAACTCGCCGCTCTCGGCACCAAACTCCAGATAGGGGTAGTTGCCGTCGTAGCAACCAACCCACACGTTGTTCTCGCCATACTCCAGCGATTCAGGATTCAACGGCTTGTTCATGTCAAGCGTGATGACGCCAGCCCAAGCGGCCGAAGCCATCAGGGCACTTGCTGCTAAAGTAAATAATTTCTTCATGTCTTTAATAATTATAAGGTTAAACTATATGGTTTAAAAAACATCAGTTTTGGTTCAAGATGATATCAATCAGCAATGTGATATCGCCAATGGTAATCATGCCGTCACGGTCCACATCGGCAGCAACGGGGTCGTAGCATGCCAGCACCGAACCCATCATCATATCGATGAGCGAGGTCACGTCGGCAATGGTCAAGGCGCCGTCCATGTCCACGTCGCCAATCATCGAGCCGCGGCTCACCGTAACAGTGAATGTTGTTGTCGCCATCTTTCCGTTACTGTCGGTGGTGACAGTGACTGCAGTCTTGCCCGTTGACACTGCCTCGATATGGAGGCCCGTACCGCTCACCCAGGCTCGGGCAATGGATTCGTCGGCACTGTTGGCCGTCGTCACAGCCAGCGCAGCCATGTTGTCGGCATCGCTGACGGCATGCAGCAGGTCAACCACAGCGGTATTGCCTTGCGTAAGATTCTGGTCGGCGATAGCCACCGTCGGGGCATACAAGTCGGGATAAACGGCCATTGCCGGGAACCAGTAGGCATCACGCAGGCGCACCTGGCGCTTGAGCTGCAGCGTGCCCGCATCATAGAACAGCACCCAGTTGTGGTTAAAGTTCTGATAGGACATGGGGGCCGCCTCGATGGTCTGAACCACCATGTCGCCCGTGTGCGGGTCAAAACTGATGGCCGACGAATAGATGCCCTGCATCTCCTGGGTGCCGTCCCAGTTGATTTCCACACCCTCGGGCAGGGTTATCAGCGCATCGGTAAACGTGCTGGTGGTGAAGTCATAGCTGCTGATGTAGTTCTGGTACTCATCGTAGTTATAATATACCCGCTCGGCATGGGGGTCAACACACACCATGCAGTGACGCCATGCGCCCCACGAACTTACCGCGCCATGCATCGCGTCGAGGTGATGCACCTCGGCAGGCACTAAGGCAACAGGGTCAATGCGGGTGAAGTTGGCTTCAACAGCCTCACTGCCGCTGCTGTAAATCTCACGGGAATTGTTCGCCACATACAGGTTGCCGCCAGCGGTGACAAACACGGTAACGATGTTCGGGAAGGACAAGGTGGTTACAATGGCATCGGTGGCCGGGTCAATCACATGGAGGCCCCTACCCTGCTGCACGGCAAACACATATTGGCCAAAACGCACCATATCGCCGCACTGGTCACGGTACAGGCTGTTATAGTCGCCCCTGGCGCTCGACATCGTGCCGTCGATGGCACCAGTGATGCTCATTGTCGGCACATCAAACACAAAGATGCCGGCGCTGGTCGAGACATAGCCTTTATCGGCGTTCACGGCGCAATAGGAACGGCCGTCATATACGCTGTCGGGCGATGCGCCAAAGCGCAGCACGCTGCCCTGCTGCTTCAGGGTCACGGCATCAAGCACGGCCAGTCGTGAACCCATTGTGCTGCCCGAGGACTCGCTGCCATTGGCCTGCTTGCTCACCAGGAACAGACGGTCGCCATAGAGCTGGCCTGTCTGTGTAGTCACACCCAGCTTGACATCGGGATTCACCATAGCGAACACATTATATACCATAGCCTCATCGTCATAGTTGTAGTAATTCAGTGAGCCCTGGTTGGGTCCGTAACGGTCCTCGTTGACAAAGATGATGCCGTTGGTGAACCGGTAATCGTCCTGACCGGGGCCAGGCTCGTCGGGCTCGACATCGGGGTGCAAATCCTCGGCACCGCACACCTCGGTGGATACCTCTCCCAGCCAACCGCAGTAGTCCAGTTGGGCACTGTACACCTTAATGAAATCGATGTGGTCCAGTTCCACGGGATTGCCGTCCTCGTCAATCGCCCAGTCAATCATGAAGCCGGGTTCCTGTCCGTTAGGCAGATTATCGGCATATCCCTCGCCAAAGAAGGGCTGGAACCAGTCGGTTCCCGTTCCGTTAGCGCTCATGTCGATGGAGCAATTAGGCAGCCTGCTGCCCCTGAACGTGAGCACCGTGTCCTCAATCCACAGGGGCCAGTAAGGCTGGGTGTGGAAGGTATTGCGCCACACATAGCCGCTGGACGCGTCGGCATCGTTACTGGTCCAATAGACGTACTCAACGTCATTGATAAACCTCCAGCTTGCATGGGGCACTTTGACCTTGTTCTCGTCGGGCTTGTAATAGGTGACTTCAAAACCATGCTGGCTGCGGTCGTAGTCCGCGCCCTTGATTTCATACCACTTGTCACCAGGGCTGGGCACGCCGTTGTCATCCATGTCAACACCCACCATGATGATGCCGGGCTCGCAACTGCCGCCCGCCTGATTGGGAACAGCAGCGCTCTGGAAGGCGTTACCGTAGATTTTCACGTCATAGGTGTGCTTATTGACCACAGGATGGTCAAAGCCGAAGACGATGTATCCGCCGTAGCTGCCCAAGCTGACAGAACCGTTCGCGCCGCCGCACAACGAGGTCTCGAGCTGGGCGTTGATGCTGTCCTGGGTATAACCGGGCTTGTAGGCCGGGAACACGTTGACAAACTGGCCCGGAGCGGGCAGATAGTCATACACCCTTGAGATATAGGGCGAGTTGGAGGCCGATGCCGTCATTGCAGCCATTGTTGCCAGTGCAAGCAGTAAAGTTTTCTTCATGTCACTTCTGTTGTCAGTCTTCAGTTTTCAGTTTTCAGTCCTTCATCTTCAGTAGGCGGATGCGGCTGACGAATGAAAACTGAAAACCATTAATAATGTGAATCCAGCGACATGAACGGCCAGCGCTGAGGGTGGCTGGTGGTGACTCAGAATAGAATGGGCAGTGAAGTGTGCCGCATCATCAACTTTGCCAGGGTCCAAATGCCGCGTGAACCACGTTAAACAGGCAGTGTGGAGGCAGGTCTTCTGACTTCTCCCCCATCGTGTCGGCGCCTTCCCGGTGATGATGCAGCCATGCAGTTGCAACCAGTGGCATGATGCCGAGCGATGTGTCGTGGGGAGTTACAGCAGCGGGTACTGTCCAGGATTCTCACCTGATTCCCTTTTAATCCCGATGACGCAAACACGCCTTCAAGAACCTTAACACTTTAATCTGGATGCAAAATTAATACTTTTTTCCTTACGCCAACAAAAAAGCGGCCATTATTTTTTAAATGGATGAACAGACAACTGATTGTGCTGGCAGTCATTGGTGTGAGACAACAGCCATGCGGATGCCAAAATCCGTTAATCAGCCTAATCCGTCGACAGAAAGAAGAGTGCGCGACAACCCAACATAAAAAGTTGTTTATGTTGTTCAACGTTGTCCTAGTTGTTTGAAAGAGAGGTGCGCGGCCTAGAACGGATAGCCGACGGAGAAGTGGAACTCGCTGTCGCGCTTGAAGTTGGGGTGTGTCAACGGCCATTTTTCCTGTCCTGCGGCGGGATTGTGCGCCTTCATACCCATATCGACACGCACGAGGAAATACTTGAAGTCCAGACGGATGCCGGCGCCGTAGGCAGCAGCTATCTGCTCATAGAACTTATTGAACTTGAACACGCCTCCCGGCTGGTCCTCATAGTCCTGAATGGTCCAGATGTTGCCCGCATCCACAAACAGGCCCAATTCCACCACCCAGAACAGCTTGGCCCTATATTCCAGGTTGATGTCGAAACGAATGTCACCACACTGGTAGATGAAGTTGCTCAAACTGTTGTTGCTGTTGTAGCTGCCGGGGCCCAAGGTGCGGACACCCCAACCGCGAACGCTGTTTGCGCCACCGCTGTAGAATCGTTTCTCGAAAGGCAGCACGTCGCTGTTGCCGTAGGGGACCGCCACACCAGCGCCCACATGGAACGCCACACTCTGGCGGCGGTCAAAGTAATGGGTAAATGCGTAGTCGGCGTCAGCCTTGAAATACTGTGAATAACGGATACCCAGCGCCTTATAACTGCCATTCTCGTCAGGTTTCTGGCCTGAGAGATGCGAGAGTCCGTAGAGCAGGTTGCCTGCCGTCTCGGCATTAGCACGGATGGTGAACACATTGGGTTGGAAACGTCCCATCTGCTGAACGCTCATCTCGGCCTTGTTGGTGCGGTAGAAGTTATAACCCATGCGCATAATCAAGTGGTCCTGGTAGCTGTAAAGCAGCAACGGGTTGGTGATGCGATCAAAGAACTCATCGTTGAACCTGGGCACACTGATGACACTCAGGTCAAACAGCGTCAACGTGTGGGACATGCGACGGCTGCGTTCAGTCCACTGGTAACGCCAGGCTCCACCGGCAATGACACGGGTGTATTCGGGACGCGCCTGATAGTCGAAGTTAACGGCAAAAGCCGTTGACGCCTGTATCTTGCGCTTGAACGAGCGCTTCAGGAACGGGAACATGAATTTGGGGAATGTCAGTCCCAACTCGGTGGAGTACTCGCTGTAGTTGTTGTTAATCAGGCCGCTGATATTGCCCGAGATGCTCTCATAGGCCACCTTGGCCTTGGCATTGAACACCTCGGCACCCTTGAAGATGTTGCGGTGCTGGTAGTCCAGACCGACACCGAAGCCCAAATCGCCCTCGCTGTTGGTACCCTCGAGCGAGACAGACACCGTCTGCGTCTTGTCGGGTTGCAACAGCACGTAAGCGTCCACCATCAGCACGCCGTCAATCTCCCCTACCGGACGCACGTCAATATTTATCTGCTTGAGAACGCTCAACCGGCCCAGTGCACGGTAAGTGCGGTTAATCGCCTCGGCATTATACAGGCTTCCCGGCTCGATTTGGTTGCACTCGTCGATGATGTCCAGCCTCAAGTAACGCTCTGGGCCCTCATACACCTTCACGCCGCTTTTCATCACCACTGTGTCCTCGCCGAGGTACCCCTCGTGCATGGCCACGGGGTCGAAGTCGGTCACATAGACAACATCGCGGACATAGAACGGCTCATGCTCGGTGTAATACGGCATACGGTCATTGTGATAGGGGTCACGGGTGACCAGGGTGAGGTCCACAGCGCGGGAGTCTTGGGCCGTATCGGCAAGAAAGGTGATATACTCCTTGTTGAAGGCATAGTAGCCCTGATTGCGCAGGTGCTCGGTAATGCTCTGGCGCCAGCCGTCAAGGTCGTTGTAATTGAGCAGGTCACCCCGCTGCACGTCGAAGTGGGCCGAATCGTCCAATATGATATCCTTTAATACCTCGTCGGAGATATCATAAGAAATGGAGCGGATGTAATAGGGTTCACCCAGCGTGATGTCGTAGGTCACACGTGCCTTGCGCTTGACGCTGTCGGTGGTGACGCGGCTGCTGACGGTGTTGTTCATAAACCCCTTATTGCTCAATGCCGTGTGCAGTTGCTCGACACTGGCCTGTGTCAACGTGCTGTCATAGATGACAGGAGGGGTGCCCACACGCTGAATCCAGCGGTTGAACCACTTGGTGCTGTCCTTGCCGGACAGGTTATAGAACGCCAGCTGCAGTTTGAGGCCTCCCAGCACACGGTGATTGGCATTCTGACGCAGATAGTTGATAAGTTGCGAGGATTCTATAGGATGTTGTGGGTCGGCAATGTTGATGTTCACCTTGTCGAGTAGCAGCTGGCCCTGCGGCACGTGCTTGGTTGAGGAACATGACGCCAGCATCGCCATGAGCAACAACGCCATGGCAACACCAGTCAATATCCTGTAAACACAAGACTTCATTTCCCCAAACACTCCTAACTACTAACTTCTTACGGCCACGCCGAGGCTAGGCCCTACACTACTCACTTCTAACTACTCAAAGTTGCGCTGTGCCTTCTCCAACAGCGACTGGAAGTCGGGGACTTCACGCAGCGCCTTGATACCAATGGGCGAGAAGACATCGTCACGCAGCATGTGCAGACTGCCGTAGCCCTGCTCCAATGCCCTGCGCAGGTAATCAATCGCAGCGATGTTGTTGTTACGCATCGCCATCAGGGCAGCGGCATAGTAGAGGCTCTCTCCACCAGGCTGTTTCTTCTTGGTCACCTTGTCAAGCCATTCGTACATGTCGTGGTCACGTCCCAGCAGACTCAACGCGAAGCCCCTGAAGTCATAGAGGTCATCGCCGAAGCGCGACACCGTCTCGAGGTCTCTCAGGGCGGCATCCTCATTGCCGATGCGGCGCAGGGTCAACGCTCTTGCCAGGCGGGCCTCGGTGTCATCGGGGTCGTTGGCGACAGCGGCATTGAGGTAACTCAGTGCCTCACCATCGTTGTCCTGGGCGCTCAGCATGGCGGCTTTGGTCAGCAGCATGGGAACATAATACGGGGCTACCGTTGAGCAGCGGTCCAGCGTGTTCATAGCCTCCTGGACATCGCCACTCTCACCACCATAATACTGGGCTGTGGCTTTCACCAGGTAGAATTCGGGCTGTGACGGGTCCATCTCGAGGGCCTTGTCAATATAGGCCTGCGCCTCGTCATACCGTGCCAGTTCCATGCAGCACTTGGCCAGGTGATGATACAGCGTTGGGGTGTTATACTCGCCACTGCGCTTTACCAACTCAAAGTCCTTCAAAGCCTGAGCATAGCGGGTGTGGTCCAGGGCGATGTTGCCTCGCAGATAACGGAACATCATGCCGTTTTCAGGAAGCGTTCTTGACAGGCTGTCGAGAGCACCCACCACGCCATCATAATCGTTGTCGCTCAAATCAAACAGGCACTGGGCTGCTGTGCCGCCATTGCCCACATTCATGCCCTGCAACAGGTCAATCACAGCGCTGTAGGTATCTCCCAGGCGGGTAAAGATATCGGCGCGGTTCACATATACCTGAGGTTCGGCACGGAACAGTTGCACGGCATTGGACACGTGCTCAACGGCTTCCTTGGCCTTGCCACGCGCCAGCTCCACCTGAGCCATGCCATACATCGCGTCATAGTTCATAGCCTCGCTGCGCAGGATGGTCTTGAACGCCTTCTCGGCGGCATCCAGGTTACCCATCTTCAGGTTGGTCTTGGCAATCAGGTCGACACATGGCAGCGACTTGGGCTGGAGCTCCTGTGCCAGCAGCAGGTCAGAGAGCGCGCTGGCATAGTCCTGACGGGCATCGCTGATGCGTGCGCGCAGGATGTGCTCGTCAAAGCGCAAGTCCTTGTCGCTGGACGGAGTCAGCAGCATCGCCTGGTTCAAGTCGGCAAGGGCTGCCGTGAAGTCTCCATTATAATAATTCTGATGGGCACGGGCAAACAGCGTGTTGTAGTCCCCGGGATCCTTGGCGAGCTGTTCATCATAGACCTTCATCACCGCATCGGTGATTTTGTCCCTCAGGACGTCGTCGCTGCTCTGGGCCAGGGCTGCCATAGCCATAACGGCCATGACGAACGTAAGAATTGTTCTCGCTGATGATGTCTTCATGTTTATCTTGAACTGATTGTTATTTGTCCTCCAATTAGCTGATTGTGTTATCAATGCGGTTAACCACCTCCTTGAGCTGCGAGAGTCGCGTCAACAGGCCCTCCAGCAGGTCCAGGCGCAGCATGTTGGCGCCATCGCTCTTGGCAACAGCAGGATTCTGATGGGTTTCCAGGAACAGACCGTCGGCACCGCTGGCAATGGCGGCACGTGCCATGGTCTCGATGAGCTCAGGTCGGCCACCGGTCACGCCCCCACCCTGATTGGGCTGCTGCAGGCTGTGGGTGATATCGACAATGACGGGCGCAAACGCCTGCATCACGGGCACGCCACGGAAGTCCACCACCAGGTCCTGATAACCGAAGGTGGTGCCGCGCTCGGTGATGGTCACCTGGTCATTGCCGGCGTCGCGCACCTTCTGCACGGCAAAGCGCATCGACTCGGGAGCCAGGAACTGGCCCTTCTTGATGTTCACCAGTCGGCCTGTGTGGGCTGCAGCGACCAGCAGTTCGGTCTGACGGCACAGGAAGGCGGGAATCTGCAGCACATCGACATATTCAGCGGCAATATCGGCCTCGACAGGCTCATGAATGTCAGTCACCACGGGAATCTTGAAAGTCTCGCCCACCTTGCGCAGGATGCGCAGCGCCTTCTCGTCACCGATGCCGGTAAACGAGTCGATGCGGGAGCGGTTAGCCTTGCGGTAACTGCCCTTGAACACGTAGGGGATGCCCAGCGATTGGGTAATCTTCAACGCCTTCTCGGCAATATCCATCGCCATCTCCTCGCCCTCAATCACGCAGGGACCGGCAAGCAAGAAAAAATTATGCTTAGGCGATGACAGTAATTCGTTCAATAACATATCTCTTTTGAAGTTTTCAGTTTTCAGTTCTCAGTTTTCAGTCCTTCATCTTCAGTAAGCGGATGCCGCTGACAACTGAAAACTATTAATTGTATGGATGGCGGCGACAGCCATCATGCCGGCAGTCTCGGTGCGCAGACGGCTCTCGCCCAGCGTCACGGGCACAAAACCCGCATCACGGGCAGCCTGCACCTCATCGGGGCTGAAGTCGCCCTCAGGCCCGATGAGCACCAGCACATCACGGCCGGGCTGATAGGCGCTGGCAAGGGTGTGGCGCTGTTCACGAGGCAGCATCGCGTCACAGTAGGCGATGCAACGCGTGCCGTCAAACGGCTCTGCCACGACCTGCTCCACGGGCGTCATTTCGTCCAACTGGGGCAACGTGGCCTTGAGCGACTGCTTCATCGCCGACACCATGATTTTCCTCAGCCGCTCGGTCTTGAGCACCGTGCGCTCACTGTTGTGGCATCGCAGCGGGATGATGCGGTCCACGCCCATCTCAACGCATTTCTCCACCAGCCACTCCATGCGGTCCAGATTCTTGGTGGGCGCGATGCCCAGCACGATGCGGTGGCCCCAGTGTGGGGTCTGGTGGAAGCTCTCCAGCACCTCGACGGCACACCGTTTGGGGTGCGCCATCGTGATGCTGCAAGTGTATAAGTTACCGTTTCCGTCCACCACCTCGATGGTGTCGCCCTCGCCCATGCGCAGCACCTTGACGCAGTGCTTGGAATCCTCCTCGCCCAGCGTCAACGTGTCGGCTATGTCAGGACAATAGAAACGGTGCATAAATCCCTCAGTTTTAAGTTGTAAGTTTTTAGTTTTAAGTACGATTACTATCGCCTATAAAACGAAAAGGCATAGGTAATATTACTTAAAACTTACAACTAAAAACTTAAAACTTATTTCTGGCGCTCGTGTTTGTACTTGAACAGGAACATGAACGATACGGCTACCACCAGGGCAAACGTAGCAAAGATGAACCATGCCGTGCTCCAGCTCGTCGGGGTGTTGCCCACGAGGAAGCCGTCCTCGGTCCAGTGGCACAGGCTGTTGACGATAGCGCCGGCTGCCAGTGTGCCGATGGTGGCACCCAGACCGTTGGTCATCAGCATGAACAGGCCCTGAGCCGATGCCTTGATGTCGGGGGCACATTCCTTGTCCACAAAGATGCCGCCCGAGACGTTGAAGAAGTCAAACGCAACGCCATATACCAGGCAAGACAGCACAATCAGGATAACACCGGGGAAGGCGGGGTTGCCGGCTCCGAAGAAACCAAACCTCAATACCCAGGCGAACATGGCGATGAGCATCACCACCTTGATACCGAATCGTTTCAGGAAGAACGGAATCAAGAGGATGCACAGTGCCTCGGCAATCTGGGACAGTGACACGAGCATCGTGGCATTGTTGGCGCCGAAGGTGTCAGCCATTGCGGGGTCACTCTTGAAGTGGGTCAGATAAGGCGTGGCAAAACCGTTGGTCACCTGCAGTGACATACCCAGCATTGCCGAGAAGATGAAGAACATAGCCATCTTCTTGGTCTTAAACAGCTTGAAGGCGCTCAAGCCCAATTTTTCGGCCAGCGATTGTTCCTCTTTCTTCACCAGCTTGCACTCGGGCAAAGTCATGCAATACAGGAACAGCACGAAGCTCAACAGACCCGACACCATAAACTGCATGTAGGTGTACTGGAATTTGCCGGCATTCTCGCCCAGCGTGAAGCCGAAGCTGCCGCCATCCATGAAAGCACAGTTCACAAACCACATCGTGGCGATGAAACCGATGGTGCCGAACACGCGGATGGGCGGGAAATCCTTCTCGGTATCCATGTGGTTGTCCTTGAGGATGGTAAAGGCCACCGTATTGGACAACGCCAACGTGGGCATATAGAATGCCACACTAATCGTGTAAATCGTGATGAACAAGGCCTTGTCGGGCATGGGATTGGTCATGCCGATATAGGCCAGCATCACCATAGCGGCACCTGCAATCAGGTGGCAGATACCCAACAGACGCTGCGGCTGGATATACTTGTCGGCGACAATACCCATCAGCGTCGGCATGAAAATCGACACGATACCCTGGATGGCATAGAACCATGCAATCACCTCGCCCATGCCGGCACGTCCCAGATAGTTGCCCATGCAGGTCAGATAGGCACCCCACACGGCAAACTCCAGGAAGTTCATTACAATCAGTCTCAATTTCAGATTCTTCATAACTTCTATATTTTTTGATTAATGATGTTTCAAATCTGCAAAGTTAGTGATTTCCCGTCGACTATTCGCCACTTTGCTGGGAATTAGTTTTCTGGGCAATGATTTTTTGGATTTTGGCTGCTCGCTCATATTCCTCGCGGTCCACATACTGCTGCAGACGGCGCTCCAGCTTCTCGACCGGCAGGTCCTCAAGGCGCACGGGTTTCTGGGGCTTGTAGTTGCCGTCTTTACGCCACTCATAGCTGGTGAGGTCCATCACCTCTCGCGTGGTGAAGATGGGCGCTCCTGTCCGCAACGCGATGGCGATGGCGTCGCTCGTGCGCGAGTCAATCTCGACAGCGGTCGTGGCATTGGCGACATGAAGCATTGCGGCAAACACGCCATCCTTGAAGCTATAAATGACGACCCGCTGCAACTCGATGCCATAAACATGGAACATGCTCACAAACAGGTCATGCGTCAGCGGCCTGGATGGCGTCACTTGCTCCATGTGCATGGCGATGGACTGGGCTTCGGCAGTTCCCACCACAATGGGGATGCGCCGAGCCATCTCGGGCGTACTGTCGGCATTCTCCAGCAGCAAGGCGTAAGCTCCAGGCTGAACCTCGCTGCGGGTAATCCCTAAGACCTTCAATTCTATCAAATTCTCATTCTCCATCTATTATCTGATATCTAATATCTGTTATCTCATTTAAAATTGTGAGTACAAGAAGGGCTGCACGGTCGCAGTGGCAAACTGAAGCACCAGCTGTATCAGGAAGATGAACAGTAAGAGCTTTACCACCCAGGGGGCATCGATAAAGCGGTCACGCAGCTTGTCCCACACGCGCCGCGGCACGAAATGCAGGCCAAAGATGATGGCGAGCATCAGGCACCAGGTGAAACGCTTGGTGAAGAAGACGGGGATGTAGGCCGTCTCAAAATCGGTGAAAATCGTACTGATAATCTGTCCAGCCGCATGGAAAGAGTCCGCACGGAAGAAAATCCACAGCAGGGCGACAAGGCAGATGGTCATCAGCCATGACACGAAACGGGTGAAACGGGTGCTTGCGATGGTGTCCAGCCACGGTTTGCACAGCTTGTGCACACACAGGGCGATACCATGTCCGCCACCCCACACGACAAACGTCCATGCCGCACCGTGCCACAGTCCGCCCAGCAGCATGGTGACCATGAGATTGATGTAACGGCGCACGGTGCCCTTGCGGTTACCTCCCAGCGGGATATAGATATAATCACGCAGCCACATCGACAGTGTGATGTGCCAGCGGCGCCAGAACTCGGTCACGTTCAATGAGCGGTAGGGATAATCGAAGTTGATGCCCAGATTGAAGCCCATGATACTGCCCAGACCGATGGCCATGTCGCTGTAGCCCGAGAAGTCGCAATAAATCTGCATCGTGAATCCCAACACTGCCATCAACAGCTCCACACCGGTGTAGCCCGTCGGATTGCCAAAGGCGATGTTGTTGTATTGGGCGATATAGTCGGCAAAGACGGCCTTCTTCAAGATACCCAGCATCACCAGCCACAGTCCGCCGTAAATCATCTCGCGCGTCGCCGGCTTGTTCTCCTGCAACTGCGGCATGAAGTCCTTGGCCCTAACAATGGGGCCTGCCACCAGGCACGGGAAATAGGACAGGAAGAAGAGGTAATCGATATAATCGTCAGTCGGCTGGATTCGGGCCTTATAGACATCGACGACATAACTGATGGTGCGGAAGGTGTAGAACGACACACCCACGGGCATAATCAGGTCCAGGGGCTGGAAATTGCCGTGTATCAGCTCTTCGAAGTTCCACATCAGGAAGTTGCTGTACTTGAAGAACAGCAGCACACTGAGTGACAACACCAGCGATACGGTGAGCGCAATGCGCCGCTCGGTGCGGTTCTTGCTCGAGTCGATGAACTGTGCCACCCACCAGTCGATAAACGAGGTCGCCACCAGCAACAGGAAGTACCAGCCACTGGACTTGTAGAAGAAGTAGAGGCTGAAGGCGATGACAAACATCATCATCTTGGTGCGCCGCGACTTGATGAGGGCATACAGCGGCAGGAATACCAGGAAGAGTATCCAGAACAGGCCGCTGGTGAACAGCATGGGCTCGTCACGGTTAAAGGTCAACAGTGACAACAGTTGAGGTATGTCTATGGCATTCAATAACATGATATCAGACAGGAGGTTGGTAAATGATGATACGGTCGGCACGACGAATGCCCTCGCCGGGATACTTGAGGCGAATGGGATGAGCGCTCTTGTCGCCCACCCACTTGACCACGCGGTCCATCCACAGATGGGCCGAGGCGCGGGTGGGATGCGCTCCGTCGCGGCTGCGGGAGAAACGGTCGTTGGCGCTCAGATAGAAACATCCCTCTTCCAGGTTCTCGGCCAGCAGGTCGTTGATGCCCGTGTCCTTGTCCCAGTTGGGCGGACCAATCCACACATAGGGGGTGTCGCCAATCTCGGCAAGAATTTTCTTCAGGTAGGGCTTGCGCACGTTCTTGATGTCTGGCACATACAACTCGTTGGCACCCAAGCAGACAAAGATGTAGTTCGGGTGATACTTGTTGATGAGCTCGGACAACCGCGTGGACTGGGCCCAGCATTTGGTGGAACTGCTGTACCAGATGACCTCAATCAGCGTGTGCCCGTTCTTGTGGCAATAGGTTGCAAAACGCTCTGCCAGACCCTCCAGCATCGAGTCACCGAAGAAGAGGATTGTCTTGGCAGTAGTGTCCATGGGGGCACGCCATGCTGAATCAACACGAACGGTGTCACCACGGCGCTTGCCTTTCTTGGCAGCTACCGTGGTGTCAGCGGGGGCGAGGCGTTCTTTGGCACGCTGGACAAACGATGCCGTCTTGATTTCTAAACCGCCGACACTGAAGCCGTCGGTCTTGAACGACAAGGCGACGAACAACAGCAGTGCGGTAAGCAAGAGGGCCCACAGTCCCCAATAGTGTTTATTCATTGAGTGTTGTTATCGTGTGTGTGGATAAAAGATATTATTTGAGCAGCTTGATACCCAGACCGGGACGGTCATGCAGGGTAATCTTGCCGTTCTCAACGGTCATTCCGGTGAAACGGTCATTGGCAATTAACAGGTTACCGTCCAGGTCGGCATAGTCAACGACAGGCGACAGGTTGGCGGCAGCAGTCACGGCACAGGAGGTCTCGGTCATACAGCCGATCATCACCTTCATGTCGAGAGCTCGGGCCAGCGTCACCATCTTGTGGGCCTCGTGCAGACCGGTACTCTTCATCAGCTTGATGTTGATGCCGTCATATACGCCTTTGAACTTCACGATGTCGGGCAGACGCTGGAAGGCCTCGTCGGCGATGATGGGCAGCGGCGAACGCTCACGCAGCCATGCCGTCTCGTCAATCCAGGTCTTGTCGAAGGGCTGCTCCACGAACAGGCAGTTGCGCTCGTTGAGCCAGTGGCACATCTCCAAAGCATGTTCCTTGTCGTTCCAGCCCTGGTTGCAATCGACGCAGATGGGCACGTCGGGCATCATTTCGCGGATGATGTCGATGGTCTCCTGGTCGCGGTCCAGACCCATCTTCACCTTGATGAGTTTATAGGGACGTGCTTCCTCCACCTTCTGGCGAACTACCTCGGGGGTGTCGATACCGATGGTGAAACTGGTAACAGGCGTCTTCTCGGGGTTATAGCCCCAAATCTTGTACCAAGGCTGACCCATAATTTTGCCCAGCAGGTCGTGCAGGGCGATGTCGATACTGGCCTTGGCGGCGCGGTTGTTCTCGTCAACCTTATCGACATAGTCCAGGATATCCTCGATGCAGAACGGGTCCTTGAACTGCTCCAGGTCCAGCTTGTTGAGGAACGTGGTCACGCTCTCAACACTCTCTCCCAGATAAGGCGGCATCGACGCCTCGCCGTAACCCTTGATGCCTTCATACTCCAGCGTCACCTGAACGTCGGGCGTGGTGGTGCGGCTGTAGCGTGCCAGATTGAACGCATGGCGCAGTTTCAGTTCGTAAGGGAAGAACGTCAACTTGAGTTTTCCCGTTTTGGCAATCTTGTTGACACGGGGTACCGAGCGGCGGCCCTTTTTGGTGACGCGCTCCACGGCGTCAATCGACACGGGCGATGCGGCAGCCAGTGCCGTGAGTCCCATTCCTGCAATAAATTTTCTTCTATCCATATATTCTTGATTTTAAAGTATTTACCTAATCAATCTCTCTAATCACTAATCACTAATCACTAATCTCTAATCTCTAATCACCAATCACCAACCCCCGTTTGCTCAAAAGTACCACGGGTGGTTCTTCAAGGCGACAATGCCCTTGGTACCCACCATGCCCTTGATGCGGCTGGCGCTCAGCGGTGAGTACAGATAGGGGTAATCACTGGCCTTGGGGTCCAGGCTGTTGATCTTGACCTGGCCCGAGCAATGGATGTACTTGCCGTCACGCAGGTACAGGCCCACGTGGGTCACGCGGCCCGTCTTCTCGTTGCCGAAGAACAACAGGTCGCCCGGCTCATACTGGTGCCAGTCGGTTCCCTTCTTCATGATTTTTCCCGTCAACGCCTGCTGCGAAGCGTCACGCTGCAGGATGATGCCGTTGCTCAGGTAGCACACCTTGGTCAGTCCCGAGCAGTCGGTCACCTTGGTCGAGGTACCGCCCCACAGGTAGCTGGAGCCCATCATGCGACGGGCAGTCTTCAGGACTCGTGCAGCGCTGAAGCCCTGCTGGCTCCACTGCGACAGCTCGGCGACATCGGCGGTTTCCACCCAGCCCACTCTACCATCGGGAGTTGCCAGTTTGAGCCAATTGCCCTGAGTAGCCTTCAGTTCCAGGATATTTCCCATCACCAGGTCACTTACCGTCTCGTCACCCAGGGGCATAGACACCAGCTGTGAGTCATAGGCGGTGACGATGTAGCGCTTTGACTGGCGCCATGACTTCATCTGAGCCTCGGTCTTGAAAGCCAGCGAGCTCTCGGGGACGTAGGCGATATAGTCGTCAGCCATCTGCACGCGATACCAGTCGTCGCACTTCTGCAAGACCATGACCGGAGCGCCCATGATGCCCTGGGTAGCCATTTCGGCACTGTGTTTGGGCTCGGTGCGCAGCGTGGCAATGCTCAATTTCACGAGCGCCCACTTGCGGGCTGCGGGAATGCCGTCCTCGAGCACGGTAATCTTGTCGGTATAACGGCTGTAACCATTCTTGATCATGGTAGCCAGGATGGCCTTCTTCTGGGCCTGAGTACCTACAGTTCCCGACAGTATCCACTTGCCTGCCTGTTGTGTGGCTTTCACGTCCCAAACTGCCGTGCGCTTGTCGGGAGCGATGCGCTGCTTGAGCTCATTCAATGCTTCGACAGGCGTCACAGCCATAGCGGCAAGACTTGTCACTGCCAACAGCATCGCAATTATCAATGATTTGAATCTCATATCCTTATTCTTTCTAATTTCTAAAACCTACTAATTTCTAAAACCTAAAACCTAAAGCCTAAAACCTAAAGCCTAAAGCCTAGTAATCGAATTCACCTTCAGATGGCTGTCCCACTTGTCGTAGAACAAGTTGCCCTTGCGCCACTCGACCTCACCGGGCTGGAAATCCACAGTCTCGCTGCGGATGAAGGTCTTCGCCGGACTGAGTTTGTCGCCCACGCCCTCGTTGGTCGCCATGCGGTACACATCGATACCCGTGGCATAATAATCGTTGAGCGTAGTACCGACAGCGCTGCGCCCGAACGACGGGTCGGTGGGAATCCAGCCGATACCCTCAAAGTAGGTCTCACACCAGTCATGCCAGTTGATTTCGTCGGGATGCAGCATCCAGCCGCTCTCCCATCGTGCGGGAATGCCCAGCGAACGCACCAGCGTGATATAGAGCAGGCCCACCTGTCCGCAGTCGCCATGGTTGTTCTCGATGACATATTGCGGGATGTTGGCCAGTGTGCTGTATTCACGGGCACCAGCCCACGGCAGGTTATAGCCAATCCACTCATAAATCTTGGCGGCCTGCAGTACGGGGTTGGTCTCGTCCCCTACAATTTTGCGGGCCAGGGCACGCATATCGTCGGTGATGATGACGTGGCGCGGCTCGTCGCCGGTAAAGCGCTTATATTCCTCGCTATCGGTATTATAGGGCTCCAGCATGGCGATGAGGTCCTGCTGGCTGTAATGGCGCTCACCCACGTCGTAGGAGAATGTGTACTCAAAGTGTGTCGGCTTGCCCTTCTCGGCAACAGCCTCCATATACACGGTGTGGTGCAAGCTGCCCTGGCTGAAGGTCACCTCACGGTTGCTGCTCTCAAGACGGATGTTCTTTTGACGCAGATTCTCATAGGGGAAAGGCATCCACACGCGCAGGGTTTCACCGGCGGGCACGGCATCGGCATCGACGTCGAGGGTGAACGTGATGTTCACATGACGCCAGTCACGCACATTGTTTTTGTCGGCAGGCGTGCGCATGGCCTCCAGGTAATACTTGCGACGGGTGAGATAACTCTCATGGTTGTCGGCAGCATTCTGTGCGGCAAACTCCTTGCCCAGCAGCCACAGGTTGCCCACACTCTTGCGGAACCACATCTCCTTGCCGTCGATGTTCATCACCTCCAGGGCTCGGGTGCGCTTCCAGTTCTCAATCTGGGCATCAGTGGCCTCGGGCATCTTCGCGCGGATAAGCTTCACCCCCTCCTCGGGAGTGATGCGGAAGTCGGTGCGGATGCGCTGCATGATGGTGCGCAACGAGTCGATGCGCACGGCATCGGCTTGACGCACCTTCTTCGGCAGCGATTTCATCACTTTCTCGGCACGGGCAAATTCGCCCTGTGCAATCAGCTCGTCCACCTGGCTCTGCCAGTCGGGGACAGCGGCGCTGCCCATGAGTGTTAATGCGCTCATTGCCAGTGCCATCATTATCTTTTTACCTTTCATTATACCTAGGCTTTGATTTTAACAAGCAAAATTACACAATTATTTCGACAAAACACCCATTTTCACACCAATACTTATTAACACCCCTAATGTGGGTGCCTATTAGAGTGAAAAATGGGTATTACACGGGAAATTCAAGCAGGAAGGTGGTGTGGAAGCCCGCCAGCGGCTCATCCAGCAGCGACATCATGCCACCCTGCAGGGTGAGCAGGCGACGGCTGAGCGAAAGACCTATTCCGCTGCCTGAACGTTTGGTGGTGAAAAAAGGAATGAAAATCGAGGTGCGCGCATCGACAGGTATCGGTTCGCCGTCGTTGCTGACGTACAGGGCCACCCTGCCCTCGGGGCTGCGCTTGCATTCCACGCCGATGGTCCGTGAACCGGCTTCCACGGCATTCTTAATAAGGTTTATCAGAATCTGCCTCAACAGGTTAGGGTCGGTCTTGACGATGGTTTCCTCGGCAAGTGAATTGCGCCATGCCATCTCGGAATAGAGCTGCTGGACATCATTGATAACCGATGTGAGATTGACAGGAAGGGCGACGGGTTTCTGCAGTTCGGAATACTTGCGGTAACTGTCCACAAACGAGTTGAGGTGCTGCACGGTGTTATGGATGGCAAGGATGCCCTCCTCCATGTCGCTGCCTTTCACAGCGGGATTGTGCAGCAGCGACTGGCTGATGCTGGCAATAGGGGCTGTGGCATTCATGATTTCATGCGTCAGCACGCGGGTCAGCTTCTCCCACGACTCCACCTCACCCAGATTGACCTGCTCGCGCACGTGCTCGCCCAAGCGGTTCAACGATTCCTGCAGGGCACGTTCGCCGCTGAACATGTGGTTCGTCGGCAAGCGAAACGACAGGTCACGGTTCCTGATGGCCTCTTCCATCAGATGGGCGCGACGCGAGAGCATCACCTGGTGGCGCCAGAACCACAACAGCACCATCAGCACAATCAACAGGATGACGGTTATCCAGGCTGCAGAACTCATTGCAGATGCTTCATTTTGTTATACAGGGTCTGACGAGAAATGCCCAACATCTCAGCGGCCTTGGTCAGGTTACCGTGGCAGCGGTCAAGGGCGCGGCGGATATGTTCGGCCTCCACCTCGTCAAGTGTCGCCAAATCGTCGGCAGCGTCCAGCACGTCTTTCAGTTTACGCACCAGTTCGTCGTTATCCCAGGGCTTGGTGATGAAATCCGAGGCTCCGCGTTTCAAGCCGCGCACTGCCAGCGACACGTCGGCATAGGCCGTAATCAGCACCACCGGTATTTCGGGATGGTGCTTGCGGATGGCCTGCAACCACACCAGCCCGTCCTGACCGTTGTTCACGCCCAGTGTGAAGTTCATGTCCAGCAGGATGATGTTGACCTCTTCCTGTTCCAACTGCGCGAGCAAGCGGTCGGGGGACGTGAGGGTCAGCACCCGTTCAAACGTCCCTGCCAGGCAATACTTCAATGCCGTGAGTATCGCCTCGTTGTCATCAACGACCAAAATTGTTCCGTAATTCTGCATAGTGGCAGCGAAATTACAAAAAACTGTCAAAAAAATGGACACTTTTGTGTAAAAAAATTTGACAATCTATGGTTTTCTTCCATCAAATCCTTGACACCCGTTTCCAACGACTGTAACTTTGCATCAGCAAGAAGGGCAAGCCCCTCATCACGTCGATAAAAACAACAATGATTTTTTCATAAGTTCTTAATAGATTTATGTTAATATAAGGATGATGTAATTTCAATAATTTGGCTGAATGCCTGATGATTATGTAATCTAAACATGATTCGACCCTACACGGCAATACAGCCTCAAGAATCACACACAAAAGCAAAGAGTCTAAAATACCCACTAATTTGACTCAAAAGGCACACGCCGCGAGGCGCGTGCCTTAATGCTTTAATTACCCCTGGAGGATATAACGTTCAGAATGATGGTTGCTTTAGGTCGAGACCTTTACCGGTTTTGTTCAAGGATTCACGGACACCAACATCAACGCCGCCATTGGGACGTCCCGTTCCGGGAGGGAGAACTGGATCATCTTTAATCTGGACATCCCCCACCACGGCCTTTGCGAACTTTAAACTTTGTGAATTCTTTCTACTCATGTCAGGTCGCCCGTTCACAGGTTCATTCTGTTTAGTATAACTGAATTTCCGTTTCTTTACCTGGATTGACAGACTGTCACGATTAAAACGAATAGAAAGAACCTTACAGCCTGTAGGATGAGTGACTTTCGTCATCTTACTGCCATCGCCAGCGTTGTCATCATCACACGCCTGGGCCGGACTTGCCGCCACGGACAAACCCATGCCTAAACAGAACATCATCAATAACAAAATTTTCTTCATAATCGCAAATGTTTAGATTTTAATTATTTACAATGGCTACTCTTATTGCAGAGTAAACACACAGTTTATCGCTTACAAAAATACTCATTAAATAAAGATTGCAAAAAATGCAGTCCATAATATTAGGTGATTTTATATATTTTTTACTATTATTAACAGTCACTGCATCTGTTTCCACACTCTGTTGGGTAGCAATTGTATAGGCTCCCCCCACGGCCATTGTATGCACAATAACATCGCCTCTATAGACGTTATAATTATATTAGTATAAGGTAAATTACCTCACTGCCCTCCATGATTGAGCCGATTAAGAATATCATCTACATTGCCCGCCGCTTCAAGCTGGCCACCGCCTTCAACCTGTTGGGGCTGGTTGTGGCTTTTGCCGCCTGCTATCTGATGATGACTCAAATCATCTATCAGGACACCTACAACCATGGCATCGAAGACTGCAAACGGCTCTACCGGTTGGACACGGACTTTCTGAACAATAACGGGCTGTACAGTGACAAAATCTTCTATCCGATTGCCGAGGTGCTGGACAGCATGCCCGCAGTGGAATCCTATTCCCTGATGTTTCGCAACAATGATGACCCTGTCTATGCACGTTACTACGAGCAACCTTTCCTGACTAAGGACGGCGATACTATCAAGTTCACATGCGAGAGCTTGTGTAACGAGACCGCCGTCAGCACGCTCACCAGCAGGGCGTTAAGCGGAAGAATCCAGTGGAACGAAGAAGATTCCTATTCCGACCGGCCCGGCGTCATCATCCCTGCAAGCATTGCCATCGACTATTTCGACTCAACCTATGTGGCAGGGCAAACCATGACAGCAATTTTTCTTGATGGCAATTACCCTTGGAAAATACGCGGAGTCTATGAGGATTTCCCTAAAAACAGCGAGTTGCGCAACTGCATCTACGAAATCATGCATGACAGCCAGAAGGGCTACTACAAGTACAATCTTAACCCTTCGTTCAAATGCATCATTAAGTTCAAGCAGCCCGTCAGTGAGATAGAAGCGCTCAACCAGCGCATGAAACAAGCCATCTATGGCCTGATGGAAAAAGAAGGTTGGGAAAAATATGTCGAGAAAGCCGAGATGTCGGTGCCCATGCTCCAGCAAGCCATCAACGATATGCACATCAGGCTCACACCGCTCAGAGACAGCTACTTTGAAACCAAGTCCCTCAATTCCAGCGATCATGGCTTCAAACCCATGCTCTTCATTCTGGAGCTGGCTTGCCTGTTGCTCGTCATCATCGCTGCCATTCATTTCCTGAATTTCAACCTTGCCGAAAGCCCTATGCGCATCAGGGGCATCAACACCCGCCTGATATTGGGCGCGTCACGTCGGTCACTGCAACGGGGCATCATTGCCGAATGCATCATCACGGCAATCATTGCCTGCTTGCTGGCGCTGGCAATATGCGGTGCGTTATCCCACCATCCAACCATAGACCAACTGGTTGACGGCAGCCTCTCACCGTTCAAGCATTGGCTGCTGTCCATCAGCATGCTCATCCTGGCAGGAGTGGTGGGTTTCTTGGTGGGCTTGTACCCCGCAACCTTTATCACCTCGTTTGTTCCCGCAATGGCACTCAAGGGCAATTTCGGTATCACTCCCCAGGGTCACAAACTGCGCAAGGCATTAATCACGTTCCAACTGCTCATTTCCTTCATTATGGTCATCTATCTGGGCATACTGATACAGGAGAGAAACTATATTTTCCATTCCGATTACCGTTACAACAAGAACCAGGTGTTCATGTCAACGGTGCCCATCACTGCCCGAGACAGCGTGAAGCAGGAACTGTACAAGGAATTGATGGCCATCCCCGGTGTCATGGGCGCATCCTTCTCTGACGGCTCGTTGGGACTGTCTGATTTTCACGTCTCGCAACTCATCGAGACACAGCGACACAGCATCAGTTTTGATTATTCCTATGTTGACACCGCTTTTTTGCGGACCATGGGTATCGGCATCGTTGATGGGCGCGATTTCCTTCCCACCGACACGGCAGCGGTTATCCTCAACCTGGCGGCAAAGCAGGAGTGGAAATGGATGAAAATCGGCATGAGAATTCCACCGGCATCAGGCCAGGACAGCCTGACCGTTGTCGGCTTCTGCGACAACATCCGCTATAACACCACCAGAATCGAAAGCAATCGGCCTTACGCTCTCATTTGTGAGACACATAGCAACCGATACAATCTCCACATGAGCTTAGACAAAGAGGCTGACGTCAAGGCGGTTAACGGCAGCACCGATGCCATCCTCACCAAACACTTCGGCAAAGAAGCCCAACCATTGATGCCCTTTGACAAAAAGCTCAACGAGTCCTATGAGGATGAGCTGCGATTCTTCATGTGGATTTTCATCCTTAGTCTTGTCTGCACGTTTATCACCTTGATCGGGGTATTCTGCCTGACCCTCTTTGAGAGCGAATACCGGCGCAAGGAAATCGGCATCCGCAAGATTGCAGGCGCCACAACTGGCGAGGTCGTCTTAATGCTCTGCAGGCAATATATCCCGCTCATCCTTCTCAGCTTTGCCCTTGCGGTGCCCGTTGCCATCTTCTGTGGACGGCAAACACTTGCCTACTTCTCAGAGCACACGACTATCCTCTGGTGGATTTTCCCTCTGGCGCTGGCGATTGTTGGAGGCATCGTGATGACGACCATACTGCTGCAGAGCTGGCGAACCGCACGTGAGAACCCCGTCAACAGCATCAAGACGGAGTAAAGCACCCGCAGCGCTGTGTATGGTTAATCAGGCGAAAGTAACCATACTTACAACTTAAAACTAAAAACTTAAAACTAAAATATGATTCAGGTCAGCAACTTAAAGAAAGTGTACCATTACGGCGATGTCTATACCATCGCGTTGGGCGGCATCAACATGGAGGTGGACGATGGCGAGTTCGTCGCCATCATGGGACCGTCGGGATGCGGCAAGACTACGCTGCTCAATATCCTGGGACTGCTCGACAACCCCAGCGAGGGCAACTACCTGCTCGACGGTGTCGAGGTGGCGCACCTCAAGGAGAGCCAACGCACGGCTTTGCGCAAGGGACGCATCGGCTTTGTGTTCCAGAGTTTCAACCTCATCGACGAGTTCACCGTTGAGCAGAATGTGGAACTGCCGCTCAAGTATATGGGGATGCCTGAAGCTGAACGCAAAGAGAGGGTCTCCAAGATTCTGCGTCGCATGAACATCTCGCACCGCGCCAAGCATTTCCCAAACCAGCTGTCGGGCGGCCAGCAGCAACGTGTGGCTATCGCCCGTGCCGTGGTATGCGAACCGACGCTTATCCTCGCCGATGAGCCGACAGGCAATCTTGACTCCAAGAACGGCAAGGAAGTCATGGAACTGCTCACCGAACTCAATGACGAAGGAACCACCATCGTCATGGTGACGCACTCCCAGCGCGATGCTAACTACGCCCAGCGCACCGTCAACATGATTGACGGCTTCCTCGTCGAAAAAACCACCCTGTAAGCATCCCAAAAGCCCAAAAAGCAAAAAAGTGTAAAAATTTTGGACAATTTTTGCGAAAAAATTACATTTTCGGGCATTTTATCGATGAAATTACGGTCTTCGGCATGATATTTGCAGATATATTAACAAAACGCCAGCTACGGCAAATGATATTAACACTTTTAAAACTTACAACTATGTTCGCTATCATCGCTTTCGCAACACTGATTGTCACGACAATCATCAGCCTGCTCTAAGGCATCTGACCTATACAACCCGACTACGATATACGAGGGTGTGGCACGACAAAAGGTGCCACACCCTCTATTCTATTCCATACACGCGGGCTGCCGCCCGCAAATCCACCATACACAGTCAAGCAAGTTTACTTGCTTAACGTCTCTCCAGCAGGGTAACGTTCTCGACGTGGTGGGTGTGGGGGAACATGTCCACGGGTTGGATTTCCACAACGCGGTATTTCTCGTCGAGCATGGCAATGTCACGCGCCTGGGTCGCGGGGTTGCAGCTCACATACACAAGTCGCTGCGGCTCAGCGTTGAGGATAACCTTGACAACGTCCTCATGCATACCGGCACGCGGGGGATCGATAATCATCACCTCGGGGCGTCCGTGCTCGGCAATGAAGTCGTCGGTGAGCACGTCCTTCATATCGCCGGCATAGAACAGGGTGTTCTCAATGCCGTTGACGCGGGAATTCAATTTGGCGTCCTCGATGGCCTCGGGGACATACTCGATGCCGATGACCTGACGGGCCTGGCGAGCCACAAAGTTGGCGATGGTGCCCGTGCCGGTGTACAGGTCATAGACCAGTTCATCTCCCGTGAGGGCAGCCATGCGGCGTGCCACCTTATATAATTCGTAGGCCTGGCGGGAATTGGTCTGGTAGAACGACTTGGGACCCACGCGGAAGCGCAGACCCTCCATTTCCTCCTCGATGTAGTCTCGTCCGCTGTAGGTGATGAACTCCTGGTCGGCAAGCGAGTCGTTGACCTTGAGGTTGACGACGTAGAGCAGCGAGGTAATCTGTGGGAAGCGGTCTCGCACGGCGCTCATCACGTCCTCGATGGCCGCCTTGTCGTCCTGACCGAACACGATGACCTCCATCACCTCGCCCGTACTGGCTGTGCGCGTCATGGTCATGCGGATAAAGCCCTGCTGCCCGCGGATGTCATAGAAGGAATAACCCTTCTCCACGCACAGGTTGCGGATGAACAGGCGCATCTCGTTGCTGATGTCGTCCTGCAGCCAGCAGCGCTTGATGTCCAGCACCTTGTCAAAGGCGCCAGGGATGTGGAAGCCCGCAGCATTGCGGTCGGGGAACTCGGCACCGCTGTCCAGCTGCTCGCGGGTGAGCCAGCACTTGTTGGAGAAAGTGAATTCCAGCTTATTGCGGTAGTGCGTCGTCGCCGCCGAGCCCAGAATAGGGTTGATGGCAGGAATCGGCACCTTGGCGATACGCTCCATCGCGTCAACAACCTGCTGCTGCTTGCACTGTAGCTGGTACTCGTAGGGCAGATGCTGCCACTTGCAGCCGCCGCACAGCCCGAAATGTTCGCACATCGGCTCCACGCGCAACTCACTGGGTTTGACCAGGCGCTCGATATGCCCTTCGGCAAAACTGTGCTTCTTGCGGTCAATCTTCAGGTCAATCACATCGCCAGGCGCGCCAAACGGCACAAACACCACCAGGTCGTTCCAGCGACCCAGGCTCTTACCCTCGGCCGCCACGCCCGTAATCTCAAATCCCTCAATTACCGGAATATCTTTCTTCTTCTTTCTCATAATCGCCCACAAAGGTACAACAATTTTTTTTGAACATTCGTGGCCATTGATGGATATTCGTGTTTTACTCGCCGATGGTGGTGGTGACGTAGTCGCGGGGGAGGCCCAGGGAGACGGCGGTGTCGATGTCTCGGTTCATGTCGGCGCGCTGGAAACGGAGTTTGTTCAGCTTGGCGCGCAACAGGTACAGGTAGGGGTCGTCGGGAGTTATCTCGAGGGCGGTGCGGATGTCGGCTGCGGCGTCATTGAGTTTCTTCATGGCCAGATAGCAGTCAGCACGGTGGGCCAGCAGCTGGGCGCTGGGCTGAACCCTGATGACCTGAGTGAACAGTTCGACGGCGCGGGCATGGTTGCCGTTACGCTTGTGCAGCAGGCCCATGCCCTCGTGGTACAGGCCCGAATTGGGGTTGATGCGCTTGATCTCGGTGAAGTAGTCCTCGGCGGCCTTGTTGTCGCCGCGTTCCATCGCCAGCACGCCGAGCGAGTAACGTGCCTCGGTATTGTACATGTCGAGTTCGCACACGCGTTCATAATCGTTGATGGCACGTTGCACGCTGTCCATCTGCACATACAGGGCAGCGCGGTTCAGCAGCAGCGTCACGGCATGAGGCGTCATGTCGAGCGCAAGCGAATAGTTCTTCACAGCATCAGCGAGTTTGCCCTGATAGCGTTGCAGCGTGGCAATATTGCTCAATATCAGCGAGTTGCTCGGGTTGTCAGGTTCTTCCTTAAAGGCCTTGAGCAGCCACTGCTCGGCCGTGGCCCAGTCGTGGCTGTAGATATAGGTCTGCGCCGAGTCCACATACTGGAAATAAGGCGTCTCGGTATCAATATCCACGGCGAGCGTATTGTCGGGCTTCTTTTCCTGCGGCTTCAGCCCCTTGGGAATCTTCAGGTTCTCCTTGCCCACGGCGTCAATCACCTGTGCCCCACCCTGTTGCCATGCCACCATCGCAACAACCACCACAACCAGTATCCTTATTCTCGATATAAATAATCCTTTCATTATCCATCTTCTCTCGGCCACGCCAAGGCGAGGCCCTACTCACTCATCACGAGGCAACAGTTATATTACTTATAACTTAAAACTTAAAACTTACTGCTTGACATGTACGTCCATCTGCGGGAACGGGAAGTGGATGCCGTGCTGCGGGAATTGCTTGTAAATCTGCTCGTTCACGTCGTACAGGACGTTCCAATAGTTGGCAATTTCGGTCCAAGCCCTCACAATGAGCGTCACCTGACTCTCGTCAAGGCTCTCGACATTGACACTAGGCGAATAATTGGGCTTGGGAATCAAGGCAGCGAGGCGTGCATCATGTTCCTCGCGCAGCTCCTCGGCGCGGCGGCGATGCCAGCGGAACAGGCGTTTCCACCACGGCTCGGGCTTCACCTCTTCCTGGGGAGCCTCCTCTACGGGCAGTTCTTCCTCCTTGACGTCGGCATCGGTATGGACGACACGCGGGTCAGCAGCGAGGATGTCGAGGGCGACCTTACGGGCGGTGTCCACGTCGTCGCCGTAGGTGATGCCCACGCGCCACTCCACGCGGTGGTAAGGCTCGGCGCTGAAGTTCTTCAGCGAACTGGTGGCCAGGCCGCCGTTGGGAATGACGATGCGGTCATTATTATAGGTATTGATGACGGTGTTGAAAATCTGGATTTCGCGCACCGTCCCCTTCAACTCGCCAAACTCGATGTAGTTGCCCACCTTGTAAGGCTTCAGCAACAGGATGAGCACACCGCCGGCAAAGTTCTGCAGCGTGCCGCTCAACGCCATACCGATGGCGACACCGGCACTGGCAAAGATGGCGATGAACGAACTGGTCTCGATGCCCAACACACCGATGACGGTGATGATGAGCAGGAACAGCAGCGTGATCTTGATGAACGACAGCAGGAACGACGTCAACGAGCGGTCAAAGTCCTTGCGTATCATGATGGCACGCGCCACACTGTAAATCTTGTTGATGATGAACTTGCCCAGATAGAAAATCAGGATAGCGGCAAGTATGCGCAGCGTCAGCGAAATCAGCTGGCTCGACAGCGAGGTCACCAGGCTGCCGATGTCCAGGTACTTGAACTCGTCAACCAGTTTGCCGGGCGTCATCGCCGCAATGGAGTCGGGGCTGAGTTTATTCGCCAGCGAGTCCACGCGCGACGTCACAGCATTGGTCGCTTGCTGTATCTTGTGCGCAGCCACCGTGTCGGGCGCCGCCACCGGAATCTGCAATAATAATTTGTCTAACATTATCTTTTTAATTGATTTGCTGGCGCAAAATTAACACCAATCCCTTAAAAAAAACCTTAAAACCCCGCTAAATAACGTAAAAACTTGTACAAGCCCCCATCACCCGATGAGCGAGCGATAGCGAGGAAATCGGTTTCACTGGGGGCTTCTGCATCCATATCCCACGACGCCGCAAGGCGACCCCTCTGCCACCCTTGCATATTCGATGGATTATGTTGCACCTTTACCTCTGGCGAAGGTAGGCTGCGCCTAAACAATGTCAATAAAAATGGATTTTTCTTGCCATTGTATTCGACTTGCACTACCTTTGCGGGCCAAAAAGGATAATGATTACTGAAATGACGAAGATTCATATAGTTATGAAGAAGAGATTTTTGATTGTAGTGGCAGCCGTTGTGGCTTGCATGACGTTGAATGCGCAGGATGAGGTGCAGCCTTATTTCACTGTGGATCAGATGCCTGACCTCCTGAAGTGTCTGCCCGCGCCGCCCGCATTTGACAGCCCTGAGTTTGCCAACGATATGATGCGTTTTGCCTGGGGCAAACAGCAGCGCCTGGATTCAGCCCGTGCTGAGATTGCCAAGCGTGATGCCGTGTGGTCTTACGAGGCCCTGCTTGCCGAGTTCAACGTGCCCTTCGGCCTGGTGATTTCGCCCGAGAACACGCCCGAAATCTGGAAACTGATGGTGACAAGCCTCACCACTACCGACGCCATGCGCGTCGCTCCCAAGGCCTTCTACCACCGCCAGCGCCCATTTGAGCGCTTCGAGGACAAGATGCTCACCGACGAGGAAGACGACCTGCGCGGTGAGGGTTCATACCCCTCAGGCCACACCATGCGCGGCTGGACCGCAGCCCTGCTGCTGGCCGAGGTCAATCCCGCTGCTGCCGATACCATCTTTGCCCGCGGTTGGATGTATGGCGAGAGTCGCGTGATTGTGGGAGCCCACTGGCAGAGCGACGTGGATGCCAGCCGTGTGGCAGCCAGCATCGGCTACGCCGCCCTGCACGCCAGCCCTGAGTTCCGTGAGCAGATGGCCAAAGCACAAATCGAGTATCTGGTAAAGACAGGCCAGTTGCCCGAAAACAATAAAAAAGCCAAAAAGGCAAAGAACAAAAAAGGCAAGAAATCACTCAAAAACTAAACTTTTCCCTCTCCGAATTGGACATTTGGTGGTTGTTACGGGCGATTTATCACAAAAAAAGCCCACAACAATCACCATTTTGTTTTTTTTTGGATTAATTTCATAACCTTTTTTGTACCTTTGCACCCAAATTTGAGATATTACATTATTAAAAATGAAAAAATTCAACGAGTACAACGGTTTTAACCTGTCAGATATCAACAAGGAAATCCTGCAGCAGTGGGACAAAGAAGATGTGTTTGGTCGCAGCATCAGCGAGCGCGAGGGCGCTCCTGCCTACGTGTTCTATGAGGGACCTCCCAGCGCCAACGGCATGCCGGGCATCCACCACGTGATGGCACGTTCCATCAAGGACATCTTCTGCCGCTACAAGACGATGCAGGGCTACCAGGTGCAGCGCAAGGCCGGTTGGGACACCCACGGCCTGCCCGTAGAGCTGGGCGTGGAGAAGGCCCTGGGCATCACCAAGGAGGATATCGGCAAGAAAATCTCGGTCGATGAGTACAACGCCACCTGCCGCAAGGAGGTGATGAAATACACCCGCGAGTGGGAAGACCTGACCCACCGCATGGGCTATTGGGTGGACATGAAGAACCCCTACATCACGTTCAAGAACAGCTACATCGAGAGCCTGTGGTGGCTCTTGAAGCAGCTCTACAACAAAGGCCTGCTCTACAAGGGCTACACCATCCAGCCCTACTCGCCCGCTGCCGGTACCGGCCTCAGCTCCCACGAGCTGAACCTGCCGGGTTGCTACCGCGACGTGAAGGACCAGACCGTGACCGCCCAGTTCACCGTCCTCAGCGGCGACGAGCACCCCGTGGTGAAGAAAATCCACGAGGTTGCCGATGCCGACTTCTGCGACACCTATGTGCTGGCATGGACGACCACCCCGTGGACCCTGCCCAGCAACACCGCCCTGTGTGTGGGAGCCAAGATTGACTATGTAGCCGTCGAGAGCTTCAACCCCTACACTGGCAAGCCCGCCGTTTACCTGCTCGCCGAGGCCCGCGTCGATGCCTACTTCAAGGCCGACGGCAAGGACCAGCCGATGGAGTACAACGCCGGCGACAAGGTGGTGCCCTGGAAGGTCATCGCCCAGTTCAAGGGTCAGGACCTGCTCGAGATGCGCTATGCACAACTCTTCCCCTGGGTAAAGCCCGTCGATAAGATTGACGGCAAGGTCGTGGGCAACGACAACGGTTTCCGCGTCATCCCCGGTGACTATGTGACCACCGAGGATGGTACCGGTATCGTACACATCGCGCCCACCTTTGGCGCCGACGATGCTCGCGTGGCCAAGGCTGCCGGCATCCCCGCCCTGTACATGATCAACAAGAAGCTGGAGACCCGCCCCATGGTGGACCTCACTGGTAAATACTACCTCATCGAGGACCTCGACGAGGACTTCGTCAAGGACTTCGTCAACGTCGAGCTCTATAAGGAGTACGCCGGCCGTTGGGTCAAGAACGCCTATGACCCGCAGTACACCGTGGGTGGCAAGTTTGACGAGGCCGCTGCCAACAAGGCCGAAGACCTGAACATTTACATCTGCATCCGCATGAAGCAGGACGGCACCGCCTTCAAGATGGAGAAGCACACCCACAACTATCCCCACTGCTGGCGCACCGACAAGCCCGTGCTCTACTACCCGCTCGACAGCTGGTTCATCCGCGACACCGCGTGCCGCGACCGCATGGTGGAACTCAACCACACCATCAACTGGAAACCCGAGCACACGGGCACCGGCCGTTTCGGCAAGTGGCTGGAGAACCTCAACGACTGGAACCTGAGCCGCAGCCGCTACTGGGGCACCCCGCTGCCCATCTGGCGCGACGAGGACGGCGAGGAGAAGTGCATCGGCAGCATCGAGGAACTCTATAACGAAATCGAGAAGGCTGTCGCTGCTGGCGTGATGACCTCCAACCCCTATAAGGACAAGGGCTTCATCCCCGGCGACTACAGCGAGGAGAACTACAATAAGATTGACATCCACCGCCCCTACGTTGACGACATCATCCTGGTGAGCGACACGGGCAAGCCCATGAAGCGCGAACTCGACCTCATCGACGTGTGGTTTGACAGCGGTGCCATGCCTTACGCCCAGCTGCACTACCCCTTTGAGAACAAGGAGGCCGTGGACAACAAGACCTTCTTCCCCGCCGACTTCATCGCCGAGGGCGTTGACCAGACGCGCGGCTGGTTCTTCACCCTGCACGCCATCGCCACGATGGTATTTGACAGCGTGGCCTACAAGAACGTCATCAGCAACGGCCTCGTGCTCGACAAGAACGGCGCCAAGATGAGTAAGCGCCTGGGCAATGCCGTTGACCCGTTCAAGGCCATCGAGACCTACGGCAGCGACCCGCTGCGTTGGTACATGATCAGCAACTCGTCGCCCTGGGACAACCTCAAGTTTGACGAGGCTGGCGTGGTCGAGGTAGCCCGCAAGTTCTTCGGCACCCTCTTCAACACCTACTCGTTCTTTGCCCTCTACGCCAACGTGGACGGCTTCGACCCCGAGGCTCCGCAGGTGCCCATGAATGAGCGTCCCGAGATTGACCGCTGGATCATCTCGCTGCTGAACTCGCTCATCGCCGAGGTACAGGCCGACCTGGAGGACTACGAGCCCACCAAGGCAGCCCGCGCCATCAGCACCTTTGTCGGCGACCACCTGAGCAACTGGTACGTGCGCCTGAACCGCAAGCGTTTCTGGGGCGGCGAAATGACCCAGGACAAGTTGGCTGCCTACCAGACGCTCTATCAGTGCCTCACCACCATTGCCCTGCTCATGGCTCCCGTGGCACCCTTCTATAGCGACCGCCTGTACCGCGACCTTACCCACAGCGAGACCTCGGTACACCTCGCCCACTTCCCCAAGTGTGACGAGAGCGTCATCGACAAGCAGCTCGAGAAGCGCATGCAGGCCGCTCAGGACATCACCTCGATGGTGCTGTCGCTGCGCCGCAAGCAGAACCTCAAGGTGCGCCAGCCGCTGCAGGCCATCATGGTTCCCGTGCTCGACGAGAGCCAGCGCACCGACGTCGAAGCCATAGCCGACCTCATCCGCAACGAGGTGAACGTCAAGGAAATCAAGCTCGTGGGCAATGACGCAGGCATCCTCGTGAAGCGCGTGAAGCCCGACTTCAAGAAACTGGGGCCGAAGTACGGCAAGGTCATGAAAGCCCTGGCTGCCAAAATCACCGGCATGTCGCAGGCCGAAATTGCACAGTTTGAGAAAGACGGCAAGTTCACCGTTGACCTCGACGGCCAACAGGCCGAAGTCGAGCTCGGCGACGTGGAAATTATCAGCGAGGACATCCCCGGCTGGCTCGTTGCCAACGAGGGTAACCTGACCGTGGCACTTGATATCACCGTGACCGACGACTTGCGTCTCGAGGGTATCGCCCGCGAACTGGTGAACCGCATCCAGAACGTGCGCAAGAACAAGGACTTTGACATCACCGACAAGATTAACGTCACCATCGCTCCCGACGAGCGCACCGACGATGCCGTCAAGGCCTACGGCGACTACATCGCCCATCAAGTGCTTGCCGACAGCATCACCGTGGCTCCCGTTGACCCTGCCGATGCCGTTGAACTGGACATGGACGGCTGGATGCTGCCCGTCAAGGTCGAGAAAGTGTAATAAGTTAGGTGTCAGGCATTAGGCGTTAGTTTTTTTGCGTATGCCACCTAATGCCTAAAACCTAAAAGCCTAAAACCTAGAACAAAATAAAACTGAGAATAATATGGACAACAAACAAGACAAAGCGAGATACAGCGACGAAGAGTTGCAGGAGTTCAAAGAGCTCATCATGGCTAAAATCGACCAAGCCAAGGAGAACTACAATCGCTTGAAAGACAACCTCATGGTCGATGAGTCTAATCCCACCTTCAAGATGATGGAGGAAGGTGCTTCAACGCTCCAAAAGGAGATGGCCAGCCAACAGGCCGAGCGTCAGCTGGATTTCATCCGCAAACTCCAAGCCGCTCTGGTGCGCATCGAGAACAAGACCTACGGTGTGTGCCGCATCACGGGCAAACTGATTCCCAAAGAGCGCCTGCTTGCTGTGCCTCATGCCACCCTGTCCATCGAAGGCAAGGAAATCGAGGCAAGGAACAAGAAAATGTCTTGATACCGGACACAGCTCATGAAGCTTTCTAACGGTAAACTTGCAGCGCTCATCATCGCGCTGGTTATTGTCATCGACCAAGCTGTCAAGATTTGGATCAAAACCCATTTCTATTACGGCGAGGAGGTGGAGGTCACCTCGTGGTTCAAACTCCTGTTCATCGAGAACAACGGCATGGCATTCGGCATGGAACTGGGCAGCAAACTGCTGCTCACCCTGTTCCGCATCATTGCCTCGGGAGCCTTCATCTACTACCTGTGGCGACTGCGCTCGCGCACCGATATCCCCAAGGGCTATATCACCTGCATCGCTCTCATTACTGCGGGAGCCCTGGGCAACGTCATCGACTGCATCGCCTACGGCCTGATTTTCAACAGTCCCATGCCCCCGCAGGTTGCCCAACTGTTCCCGCCCGACGGCGGCTATTCCACCCTGTTTAACGGCAGGGTCGTCGATATGCTCTACTTCCCGCTGTGCGAGTGGAACTGGCCCCAGTGGGTGCCCATGATTGGCGGTGACCACTTCGTGTTCTTCCAGCCCATCTTCAATGTTGCTGATGCTGCGCTGAGCGTGAGCGTGATTGTGCTCATCCTGTTCTATGCCCGCTACCTCGCCACGGTGACCGACAGCAAGAAGGTCATCGAAGAGGATGCCGACGAATCGACGCCCATCGACACGACTACCGAAGAATAAACAAGCCATGCCCAAGGCCTTGTCACACATATCATTGCTGCTGTTGTTGGCACTGTCGCTCATGGCATGTGACAGAGCCCCTCGTGGAGTCATCAGCAAGAGTGACATGGCAGACCTCATTGTTGACCTTCAGGTGGCCGAGGCCTATATCGACAGCCACCATAACGAATTCCCCAACGACTCCAGCAAACAGGTCTTGAAGCAGTCCATCTTCAAGAAACACGGCATTACCAGCGAGGACTATGACTCATCGCTGGTGTGGTATGCCCACAACATGGAAGATTATGTAAAGGCATATGACCAGGCATTGGGAAAACTCAAAGAACGTTATGATAAACTGGCGAAGGATAATGGCAAGGAAGGCCCTCAACGCCTGGAGTCAGGCGAAGTCGGTGGTCCAGCCAATGGCATGACGCCCGTTCCGGGAGCCAAGCATCCTCATATCGCCAAAGTTGGCGCCAAGGGCGACACGGCCGACCTGTGGCAAGGCAATCGCAGCTACATGCTCACCCAGGGAGCTCGTCACGGCTTCATCCCCTTCGACTTTGTGCCCGATGCCGAAAAGCAAGCCGGCGACCGCTATCAACTGGCTTATAAACTCACACGTGGCGGTAATGAGTTCAAGGCAAGCCTTAATGTGGATTACACCGACGGCACAACCGCCCAAATCTCACGCGGTTCCACCAATGACGGCTGGGTAACCATCGACATCCAGAGCGACACGGCACGCCAGGTGCGTCGCGTTTATGGCTACGTGAGCTACAACATGCATCGCGGCAGCTCAGCCTACGTGGACAGCATCATGCTCCTGCGCACCCACCTGAACAAGAGCAACTACGGTTTCATCTACAGCCAACGCCTGCTGGAACGCAACAAAAAATAGTTTGAAGTCAGGAGTCAGGCGACTGAAAACTGAAAACTGAAAACTGACGACTGACAACTGAAAACTGAAAACTGACGACTGACAACTGAAAACTGAAAACTGACGACTGAAAACTGAAAACTGAAAACTGAACATGAACCTCTATCTGCAACTGTTTCTCACCTTCTTCAAAATCGGCGCCTTCACCTTTGGCGGCGGCTGGGCGATGATTAGCATCATCCAGCGTGAGATTGTTGAGAAACACAAGTGGATAGCACTCGATGAATTCCTTGACCTGCTTGCCGTAGCACAGTCCATGCCAGGCATCCTGGCAGTAAACATCAGTGTTGTCGTCGGCGACCGTCTCAAGGGCGTGAAAGGCAGCATCTGTGCCGCCATTGGCACCATCCTGCCCTCGTTCCTGATGATTCTCGCTATCGCCATCTTCCTCACCCCCGACACTATCAAGAACAATGCCGTCATCAGCCGCATCTTCAAGGGCATACGCCCCGCCGTCGTCGCCTTGATTGTCGCCCCCGTGCTCACGACTGCCAAGGCTGCCGGCATCAACTGGAAGACTGTTATCATTCCGGTGGCCGTGGCCATGCTCATCTACAGCAAGATTCCCGTCATCTCCAACCCCATCATCTATATCGTACTCGGTGCCATCGGCGGATACATCTATTACCTGCACACCCTGATGAACGGGCACAACGGAGAGAACAAATTAAACGGAAAGGAGGCACAAGATGCTTGAGACCTATCTGAAACTCATCTGGGCCTACCTGAAAATCGGCCTGTTTGGCTTTGGAGGCGGCTATGCGATGCTGTCACTCATCCAGCGCGAAGTGGTGGACTCGGGATGGATTACCAGCCAAATGTTTACCGACATCGTCGCCATCTCACAGATGACCCCTGGCCCCATCGGCATCAACAGCGCGACATATATCGGATATGTGGTGACGGGCAGTGTTTTCGGCTCGATTGTGGCAACACTCACTGTGGTACTGCCCCCGTTCATCCTCACCCTCATCGCCAGCCATTACATCCAGCGGCACAAAAAAAGCCCCTTTATCCAAGGGGCCTTTATGGGATTGCGTCCGGTAGTGGTTGGTCTCATTGCTTCGGCAGCTTTGCTGCTGATGAACAGTGAGAACTTCGGTTATCTGATGAGCGAGCGGTTAATCACCGTCGCCATCTGTGCCACATCCTTCTGCATCGTTTATTTTACTCGCGTCCATCCCATCCTCGTCATCATCCTCGCCGGCATCACTGGCCTGCTCGTGTTTTGATTGGATGAAGGATTAGGATTCTTGCGCAGGACAGGCCATTATTGGGCCGGTCCATTGAGCAGCAGATCAATCAGGGTAGTGAGATCCGTAATGTCTACCTGGCCATCGGCATTGGAGTCGGCACCAAGACCGGCTTCAACGCCGTTTAATATATTATCAATGAGGACAGTGACATCGGTAATGCTGATTTGACCATCGTTATCACTGTCACCATAGATGATTTCAGGATCTTCCGGCTCTACCTGTGCCTCGGGAGCGAGATACACGATAACCTGGTCTCTTGTTTCACCCAACGACGCAACGTTAAGCCATGCGGTATTGGCAGCCATATAAGTTCCACTCGGCTGGGTGAAGAAACCCAATCGGCCCTCTTCGTCAATGCCCAATGCCAAATTGGAGTGTGATGCAGGCGTCGACTGGTAGGGAACATACACCTTCGTCGCGTTGATATCAGTCAGGCTGCAATGATTCGTAAATGAGCTGAAGTAGTTACCCATCAGCATATCATTGACAAGCGGGAAGTTGGTGATATCAGCTTTTTTACCCACGGGAAGCAGTTTGTTACCGCTGGCATAGGGATACTTGCACTTGATAAGCACAGGGGTTGCCGCAGGAATGGTGTCGCCCTGGCCATAGACCAGTAACGGTGCTGCATTGTAGCGGTCAGTTGTAATAGGTTCAATCTCAGTAATCGTGTAGGCGCCATATACGCCACTACCCTCGGGAATAGCCACAGGGAAATCACAGCACAACGAAGTCCAGTACCAGCCATCGGCATCCACCATATCCTTGCTGACGGGTTTCACACCGAAATATGAAACATCCATCGATGACTCATTGACCGGCTCAATCCACCAACGCGAATACGTCTTTTCCTTGTTGCCGGCCTGCAGGCCCAAGCCCATATCACGGAAGTAGCAGTCGATGGCTACCAGCACGGTGTCCACCATATATTCATAATAAGTCCTGGCAACATAGGATTCAATGCCGCCCTCGTTGACTGTTGCATAATCCACGGTCATCATCAGGCGAGTCAATTCATAGGTACTTACGCCCTGACTGAAGAGGTCGCAATCCTTACCAATGTGGTCGATGTAGATGATGGAACCCGGATCAGCCACCTGGTCAGAATCGGTTTTCATCTTGATGCAGGGCCAAAAAGCATCTGCATAGGTTGATTTCTCGAAATGTGTGCCATTGATGCAGATGTAACCTTTGGTAGAGGCATTGCGCACTCGATAATACCCAGGCCCACTAAACTGTGCGCTAGCAACAAGAGTCACCAGCAGACAAACAAGAGTAACGACATTTTTCATACTAAAAAAACACAATAATGTTAAGGTTAAAACATGAAAATAAATTTGTTAACAGTATGACGTGTACCGCACAATATAGCATCATGGAGTGCACAAAAATACATCCCGTCGAGGATGTCCTGACCCTAGCCTGCAACAATTCCTGTCCATGGCTGGACCCATACTTCAACCAAAGCGCAAAAGTAGATACTAATTAATAATTGGACAACAATTTTTAGATTTTTTTTGAAAAAAATTACCATTTATAACAATTAAACCTATCAAAATGCATAAAGAACCCTCGAGAAGAAGAGAATTTCCATGTTTAGTCCTGCCAAGACAGAATCTTTTCGATTAAGTCAACAACGTCACCGATATCCACGGCTCCGTCATCATTCACATCGCCGTAGTCTATCGAAGCGCTCTCAAGAATCAGGTCAATGAGGTAAACGAGGTCAGCAATATCAGTCGTTCCATCCAGGTTCACGTCGCCCTGACTCACATCGATAGCAACGATTGCCGAAAACTGGTTCCATGGAGCTGTCGCCTGGTAGGCTTCAAGTGACCCGGCTGGCACCCTGAGAACCGCCTGCCCATAAACACCCTTGAATGCGTTTGAATTGACAGGCGAAGGTTCCGGTGCCAGGCTGGTCACCGTCCTCAGGCTACTGCATCCGCTGAATGCAGAAGAGCCGATGGTTGTCACCGACCGGCCTATGGTGACACTCTCCAGACTGGTACATCCATTGAAAGCATTCATCCCGATTTTGGTGACCGAATCGGGGATAGTGACATGATGAAGGCTGCTGCAATCGCTGAAAGAATTGTCATTGACGAGCTTAAGGCCCTTACCGAATTCCACACGCTCCAGTGCCGTGCTCCCATAGAAGGCCTTCTGATTGATGGTCTCGAGCGAATTGGGGAAAACCACACTTTTCAGCCTTGTGCAATTATAGAAAGCCGATGCTCCTATCTTGTTGACAGATTTCCCGATGGTCACATCTTTAATTTTGGCATTCTTGGCAAAATTGTTGGGGATGACCTCAACGCTATCGCCAATCGTCACATGCTCGACCGCCCCATTTACAATAGGAGTGACTGTTGGGGCACAGTTCCTGGCATTCCAGGTAATCCGTTTCAAGCTGGGGCATTGCGTTAACGCCATATTTCCGATGTGGGTGACCGAGCAGGGAATCGTGATTTCAGCCAGTAGGTCGCAATTCTTGAAAGCGCCCTCGCCTATCGACGTGACGTTGTCGTGCAAGACGATGCTTTTCATCTTATTGCACTCCGTGAACATCCAGTCGCACAGGGAAGTCACACCAGTGAAATAACGGAATTCATCAAACGAGGACATATATGCGGCCGTCAACGGACACACAGTTGTGATGGCAGCGGCTTCCTCCACCGTCAACACGCCATCGTCATTGGTATCGGCCCACTCCAGGCTCACGGCTGCCGCAATAGGGTCGGCGAACTGAATGCCCTCATCCGGTGAGGGCAAAACAGCCCTCGGCTCGGCATGGATGACAGCCTCCTGAGATTGATTGTAATTGATGAGGGATGAACCGGCATCATCAATGGCCGTGAGCAGATAATAGCCCTGTGAGGCACCCCACCCCCAATTGATGTGAAAGTAACCGTCACCATCGTAGCCGTCGCACACAAAGGCATGACCCGCATTATCGGACCACCCGCTATACAGCACAGGGCGCGAGTGGCTCAATTCGTCATAGATGAGTTGCTCCCATTCATCATCCGTCAAGCCGCTGTCATTGCGGTCCATGTATTTGGTCTTGGAACTGTAATTGAAAAAGGCAACCATCGCATATGCCACGCTAGGAGTGAAAGCCCCTGACGAACTCGACGTGTAATCCATCTGCACAGCAGTGCCGCAGTATTTCATCAGGTTGGCCACTGCAGCCTTCTGCTCGTCGGTAGTCGTCGTTCCCGCATAGCGGTCCACCATGTTGTCCCAATCGATGAATGAGCCCGCAGGCACAGCTTCTACACTAACGCCACGCTCGGTGACATAGCCAGCCATCTCGTGGGTCGTCTGTGACACCGAACGCTCACGGTGGTAATACAGCACCTGAGCCATCGCCGTAGCCACACAGCCAGTGTAGCACCGCCGCCCGTTGGTATCCAGCGGGCAACTCAGGTAATAAGGGTAAGTCTGGTTCCACTGGCTCATCAACAATGGGTCGACCGCAGGCATTGCGGACAATCGGCGAGGCGCTCGGGAAGCCGACACACCCTTCTCCCGCATGGACTGAATCTGCTGGGCATACCCGTCCAGCCACCCCTGCATGTTGCAGGGAATATTGTTAATATCAATGGTCCCTTCATCGGCATAACCCAGGATATCAGGCACACAGTCGTCGCCGCTGGCAATGACATACCCGTCATCATTTCCCACATTAAACACATAATAAGCCGCAGACGGTGAGGAAGTCATCTGGGCATGATGCAACGAGGGAGCCGCAACACGCTTGCCCCGTTGCTGAAGAAAAGCCTGCACATTCCTTTGTGCCTGCTCGCGGGTAATGGGGTTAGCCAGCAACTGACATGTAAACACCACACAGCCCGCCACCATCAAAGCCAACCGTGTTATAATTCTTATATTTTCCATAAAATGAGGTTATTTAGGTCATCAGAGGTTGCCACAGGGTGAGCGTGCCGGTGGCGAGGGTGCGCTGGACGTCGATGAGGCGCTGGTTGCGGCTGCCGCGAAAGCGGAGGCTGATGTCGCGTTCGGCCTGGACGAAGGGGCCGTCAACGAGGACATCAAGTTCGCGCACAACGTCGAGCAATGCAGGGTCTTTTTCGATTTTTTCCCAGGTGTAGCCGGTGAAGCACCACACGTTGTAACCAAGCTCCGCCTTGATGCGGTGGATGAGGGCACGGGTGCCCTTGGGCTGTTGCAGGGGGTCACCACCGCTCAGGGTGACGGGGGCCTCGTTATAGGCGATGACCTGCATCAGTTCGTCCAGGGTGCGCTCCTCCCCACCCTTGAAATCCCAAGAGTCGGGGTTGTGGCAGCCTGGACAATGATGGTTGCAGCCCGCCAGGTAGATTGACGTGCGCAGGCCCGGTCCATCGACACTGGTACCCTCAACGATATGCAGTACTCGAAGCATTTTTAGGCTTTAGGTTTTAGGCTTTAGGCTTTAGGCTTTAGGGCCTTTTATGACACCTAAAACCTAATGCCTAATGCCTAATGCCTATTTGTGGACAACGCGGTCCTTGAGCTCGGCGAGCTTGCCGCTGTTCCAGCGGTCGGTGGTGCCGACCAGATAGCCTGTGATGCGCTGCAGGCGGTCGATGTTGTGACTGTGGCACACAGGGCACTCGTGGAGGTCGTCGGTGGCATCCTCGTAGCCGCAGTCCATGCAGCGGTTGCGGTTGTGGTTCACCGAGCAGTAACCCATGTTGTACTTGTCCATCAGGTCCACCACGTTGGCAATGGCCTCGGGATTGTGGGTAGCATCGCCGTCAATCTCAACATAGAAGATGTGACCACCACGGGTCAGCTCGTGATAGGGAGCCTCGACCTCGGCCTTGTGCTTGGGCGAACACTTGTAATAGACGGGCACATGGTTGCTGTTGGTATAGTAAATCTTATCCGTAACACCGGGGATTTCACCGAAATCCTTGCGGTCGCGACGCGTGAACTTGCCGGCCAGTCCCTCGGCGGGCGTGGCAAGCACACTATAGTTGTGCTGGTAGTGCTCGCTGAACTCATTGACGCGGTCACGCATATAGGTGATAATCTTCAAGCCCAGCTGCTGCGCCTCGTCGCTCTCACCGTGATGATGGCCCACAAGGGCAATCAGACACTCGGCCAGGCCGATGAAGCCGATACCCAGCGTTCCCTGGTTGATGACGCTCTCCACCCTGTCATCTGGACCGAGTTCATTGGCACCGTTCCACAACTGCGACATGAGCAGCGGGAACTGCTTGGCCATGGCCGTCTTCTGGTACTGGAAGCGGGCGTCAAGCTGGCGGGCGGTAACTTCGAGCATATTGTCGAGTTTGGCAAAGAAGCGATCGATGCGTTCCTGCTTGTCCTTGATGTCCATGCACTCGATGGCGAGGCGCACGATGTTGATGGTCGAGAATGACAGGTTACCACGGCCGATGGACGTCTTCTCGCCAAATCTATTCTCGAGTACGCGCGTGCGGCAACCCATGGTCGCCAACTCATACTTGTAGCGCTCAGGGTCATCCGGGCGCCACAGCTCATGCTGGTTGTAGGTAGCATCCAGGTTGACGAAGTTGGGGAAGAAACGGCGGGCCGTCACCTTGCAGGCCAGCTGGTAGAGGTCATAGTTGCGGTCACCGGGCTTGTAGCTCACGCCGGTCTTCTTTTTCCAAATCTGGATGGGGAAGATGGCGGTTGAGCCGTTACCCACGCCACGATAGGTGGAGTTGAGCAGTTCGCGGATGATGCAACGCCCCTCGGCACTGGTGTCGGTGCCGTAGTTGATGGAGCTGAACACCACCTGGTTACCGCCACGCGAGTGGATGGTGTTCATGTTGTGGATGAATGCCTCCATGGCCTGATGCACACGGCGCACGGTCCTGTTGATGGCGTGTTGCATGATGCGCTCGTCACCCTGCAGGAAATCGAGTTCGCGCTCGATATAGTCCTCGACCTGAATGTCACACAGGCGGCTGTAGTCCTGACCCATGAGTTTCTCCAGGTTCTTTACCTCCTCGATGTAGGCCTCACGCACAAAGGGCGCAAGATAAAAATCAAAAGCGGGAATCGCCTGACCACCGTGCATCTCGTTTTGGGCCGTCTCCATCGTGATGCAGGCAATAACGCCGGCGGTCTCGATGCGCTTGGCGGGACGGGACTCGCCATGGCCAGCCATATAACCCTGCTTGAGCACCTTGTCGAGCGGGTGCTGGACGCAGGTAAAGCTCTTGGTGGGATAGTAGTCCTTGTCGTGGATGTGCAGATAGTTGCCGCGCACCGCTTCACGAGCCTCTTCGCTGAGCAGATAGTCATCGACAAAGGGCTTGGTCGTCTCGCTGGCAAACTTCATCATCATGCCGGCTGGGGTGTCGGCATTCATGTTGGCATTCTCACGGGTAACGTCATTGTTCTTGGCATTGATGATTTCCAGGAACAGGTCACGGGTCTTGGCCTTGCGGGCAACACTGCGTTTTTGGCGATAATTGATATAGCAGCGGGCGACTTCCTTGCGCGGACTCTTCATCAGCTCCAGCTCCACCTGGTCCTGAATATCCTCGACACTCATCTGGCTGCGGCCACGCTGGCCAATGCGGTCAGCGATGCGCTGAATCAAGCCCTCGTCCTCACCGGCCTCGGTGGCGAGCATGGCTTTGCGTATCGCTGCCTTGATTTTTTCCTCGTTATAGCCGACAACACGGCCATCACGCTTAAGAACCGTCTGAATCATGTTAGTTTATCAAAGAGTTAGATTATACCTATTGCTATCGTAAAAAATCCGGCCCTGCCGGTTTGCGCCTGCAAAGTTAATACACTCCGTTGAAACGTCAAACTCTTTAGTTAAAAAAAATATCAAAAAAAATATTTTGGAAAACTTTTTGGACTGATTCAAAAATTAATCATCTAATAATCAATGCATTAAAAAATAATTTGGAAAACTATTCCAAAATATTACACAATAAAAAGTTATCTATTAATGCTTTATGACGATAAAAAAAGTTGTTGCCCATCAAGCACATGCTCGACAGGCAACAATCATCTATGAGTTTTGTCACTGATGGACGAATTACGTCATCAGAGCGGCATCGGCCAAACCCCGTTCAAGACATAGTCAATCAACGAGGTCACGTCACCGATGCTGACAGCGCCGTCCAAATCACAGTCGGCAGAATCATCGTCAACACCAGGAGCCATACCATTCAGGATATAGTCAATCAGTGAGGTCACATCACCGATACCAACCTGACCGTCCTTGTCCACATCGCCGCGCTCAAAGGCGGGAGCGTCCTGATACAGGAAAGCAGCCTTGGGGAGGAATTTCTGGCGTTCCTTCTTGTCACCGCTCCAGCTCTTGTAGCATGAGAGGCCGGCATAATTCTCGGTGTTCACACCCAGGAAGAAGGTGGTTGCAGTAGTCACAGCACTCTTCTTCACAACCTTAACCTGAACGGTGAGGTTGTCGCCAGCGTACTCAAAGGGCTGGTCAAACTCGAAGGTAATCATCGTCTCGCCCCTGACAACATCAGTGGTTGCCACGGTGGTCATGCCCGTAATAGGAGTAGCGCTTGCAAACTCATCCTGATCGGTGTTCATCAGCGAGAGTTCGAGTGCGACATTCCTCAGATTAATGGTGCTGCTGGTAAAGAATGAGAGAGCTACCAGGTTCTTACCCTGCATGTCAGTCAGCATCGAAGCGGGATAAATCATCTGACCAATGGTATTCTCGTCGTCAGTATAGATACCGTTGAAGGGCAGATACTGGTTGGTAGCGCCACCCTCGGCAACAACGAGTTCAGTACCGTTCTGAAGGGCCTCGGCAGTCATGGGCACCTCAAGGACAACATCATAGCCGCAGTCCACCTGCAGTGTGGCCTCGTACAGGCCAGGAGCAGCAGGCTCAAAGGCGACAATGATTTCAGCCGTCTCACCAGGTTGCACGGTAGCCTGTGACACAGTTGCGCTAAAGGGGGCGTTGACAGTTACAACAGGAGTGAAAGCATTCAAACCGGTATTGGTGAGAGAAATCATCTTCTCATCGCGTTCACCGACCCTAATGGTGTTGAAAGTCACATCACGAGGATTCACAAGCGCTGCAACAGGTTCCAGGTCACCATAGTAGAACGTGGTCTTGGGGATAAACTCACGATATTCGTTACCCTCGTCGCCGGTGGTCAATGCAGTGTGGCTCTGCTGGAAAAGGCCATAGAAGTAGGTGAAATTGTAAGCACCCGACTCACCAGCCATCTGAACATAAAAATCAATGAGCAGGTTGCCACCCTCATAATCAAAGGGGGCATCAAAAATGATGTCAACCTCATGCTGATCGGCAGTCATCCCAACACGGGCAACAGTCGTCAGGCCGTTGACAAACGTCTTGGTGGAGAATGCAGTGTTCTCAACCTCTTTCACCGACACGCGCATCGTGCCGCCGTTCATCTTGCAACCCTCGTCATTGATATACATGGTAAAGCCGTTGATGGGCTGCCCCACCATGTCCTGGAGTGCTTCGGCAGGGAAAATAACTTGACCCCTGGTGCCGCCCTCATTATAGGCAGCGGTGGGCAGGGGCACATAAGGTGATACCTGATTGCCGTCAAACACGGTAAGACTTGCGGCATGCAACATCGTCGTGCCCATTAACATAGCCAGCACGATAGCCATAGATACTGTAAAAATTCTTTTCATTGTGTTTCTGTTAATGATAATTCTTTTAAATCTATTATATCCAATTAGGCCGCAAAGGTACTGCCCAAAAACCGTTCTTGCAAAAATATACATAAAAAACAAGGCAACCCGAATATCGAGTCGCCTTGCCTATCAATCGTCTATAAGCTAAAGCCTAATGCCTAAAGCCTAATGCCTAAATTACTTCATCACCTTGGCAGCGGTCTTAGAGCCATCAGCAAAGGTAGTCACAACGATAGTCAATCCGTTGGGCTGGGCTATCTCCTGACCTGCTGCGTTGTAGTAGCGGACGCTGGCAACAGCCTTGTTACCGTTAAGTTCATTGATTGCGGTGCGTGGTGTAATCTCAAAAGTCTCATAAGCGGGCTCAGACCACTCCTTGCCAGGAGCCTGGGCACGGCATTCAACCTCATAAACACCATCCTCGGTAAACGCCAGAACGTCATCGTAAGGCATCCATTCGGTCCACTCACCGTCATTGTACTTGTAGCGATACTCGAGCACACAGTCATCCTCTGAAGCATCGAACATCACATACTGGGTGTGGTCGCCATCAACACCCGTCCATGTTGCAGACAGGGGAGTTTTTGTCTGAGCAGGAGCGGCAGGCTCATAGGTGAAGGTCACCTTGGGCAGGAAGTCCTCAGTATAGGTGAACGGAGAACCCCAGTTGAACTGATACTGGTAGTAACTGGCCATATAACCGGGATTCATTCCATACCATTTAGTGGTGTGGAAGGTGCCAGGAGTAATGAGCACCGTCTCGATGAGCAGATTGTCACCAGTGTACTCGTAGGGTTCGTTGAGGGTGAATACCAGCTCGGTCTCACCAGCAGGAGTATTACCGTAGGCTACAATTTCAGCACCATCCACCTTTGCACCATTGTCAAAGGCAAGCTGCTGAAGCTCCAGGAAGGAGAGCTGAATGTTGTTCGTTCCCAGTTGGAAGCCAGCGGTAGCATAGAATCTCACCTCGGTGATTTTGCCACCACACATCTGGGTGAGTTTATCACCGGGATAAATCATCTGGCTCGTTGTGTTCCTGAGGTCATAGTTGAAGCCTGAGATGGGCATATTTGTACTTTCGTTATTGCCGTCACACACGGTCAACACGTCAGCCTGGGCAGCGAGCGCCATTACGGCCACAGCGATAAGAGTAAAGAATTTCTTCATACGTGTAAATATTTAAAAGGTAAAACAAAATGATCGTTCGCATTGTTGACCACAAAAATACAAAAAAAGAATAATCGCCAACTATTCTATTCTATTTTTCCACTAAAAAGCGGAATTCCTCCCAAAAACACATCGTTTTCAAGAGGAATCCCGTCATTTTTCAGTAATATCAGCTCCAGACACCGTTAAGCAGGTAATCAATCAAGGACGAGATATCGCTGATGGTCGTCGTGCCATCCAGATCCACATCGGTGGACTGAGGATTGACACCTGTCTCGTCGTTGTTGAGCAGATAGTCGATGAGTGCCGAGATATCGCTGATATTCACCTGGCAGTCACCATCCACATCACCACGCAGCTGCTGAGGTTGCTCCTGCTGGCTATAGGAGAAAGTTACCATCGGCAGGAAGGGGACAGCTTCTTTCCAGTAGTTGACACAATCATCGGTATAGACGTCCATGCTGGCATTATAGTCCATGGGGGTACCGTAGAAGCTTGACATGTTGTAAATCTTGTCGCCAGCCACCGTCACCTTGACATCAATGAGCAGATTACCGCCATTATACACAAACGGCTCATCGAGCATGAACGAGAGCATCGTCTCCCCTTTGACAGGTGTAGTCACAGCCACCGGCGTCAGCCCCGTCTCGAGCACGGGCCTGTCGGCAAAGCCATCGTTGTCGGTCACCTTGAGCGACATGGTAATCTCGCCATTGTTCATGCGCAACCTCTTGGCATGGAAGTCAATCGCCAGGATTTCGCTGCCTTGCATCGCCGTGAGCATTGCGGCAGGATAGATCATCTGCCCCTCAGTGCCAATCATGTTCATGTACAGGCCATCCAGCGGCAGATAAGTGGTGTAGTCGTCTGACTCACACACGGTCAGGTAATCGGCAGTCCTGAGGGCCGTTCCGTGAAGAGGTATCTCAAACTCACCCGCAGCGCCGCAATCGATGGTGAGCGTGCCAGGGTAGTAACCCATCACCTCGGGGACAAAATGCACATACACCTCCATCGACGCTCCGGACACAAGGGTTTTCGGCGGTGACGCGATGATATAGGGAGAGGTGACGCTGAATGTGGGCGTGAAGGGCAACTGTCCGATATTCTTGAGGACTAGGGTCTGCGCATCGACCTTGCCGGCACGTATGGTATTGAAATCCAAGGCATAGGGATACACCTTGGCGGCATAGTCTTCGTTAGTGCCATAGTCAAAGGTAGCCTTGGGCATGAAACGCTCAATCTCATTGCGGGTAATTGTGGCAAAGAACGAAGTGCGGGTTCCATAAAAGTGCGACTCGCAATATTCGGTTTCTTCCTCGACAACCGTTTCAATGACGAGATTGCTGCCGTGATACAGATAGGGGTTGTCAAAGTTGATGGTCAATTCGGTGACGCCCTGGGTGAGCGAGATGGTGGCCACCTGTGTCAAGGCTGAAACGTATGGTCCAAGGGACGTTTGTTCGGTCTCTCCCACCGACACGCGCAATCTGCCGCCACTGGTACCGCAGCCGCCGGAGATATAGAAGGTTACTGAATTGATAGGCTCGTCCCGCATATCGGAGAGTTCTTCGGCGGGGTAAAGTACTTGTGTCCTTATTCCCTGGGTATCGACCCAAACGAAGTTGATGGGCGAGCTGTAGCTCAGGTCCGAGCCATCGGCAACAGTCAACTGGTTGTTGGCATGGGTCACGGGAACGGTAAAGCCTGCAACGAGCAGTACTGCCGCAAGAATCCTAATGCTTCTGGTTTTAATCATGATGATAATAATGAAATGGTTTAGTTAATAATACTGTTTTGACGACAGGCAATTATCGTAATCCGCTTCTGGGGCCCATGGCAGGGAATCGAACGGTCGGGAAAGCCAGAGTATCACACTTTGACGGTTTCGACCGATTCTATGCCTAATTCGTAACGCAAAGATACAATAAAAAAACGAAATGGCAAAATCCTGTCTGTGGTATCACCCGAACTCAGGCTAATCGGTTATAATAGTGTATAAAAAAAGAAGCACAGACGCCTACGTTTGCGGGCGTCTGTGACAACTTAAATTTCTTTTCTATGGAATTGGCACATGCGAATTACTTAGCAGGCCAAACACCATTCAGGAGGTAGTCAATAATAGCGGTAACGTCGCCGATGCTGGGATTACCATCCAGGTCACAGTCAGCAGACTCTGCAGTAACGCCAGGAGCTGCACCATTCAGGAGGTAGTCAATCAGAGAGGTTACGTCGCCGATACCAATCAGGCCATCCTGGTCAACATCACCACGCTCGATCTGGGGCTCCTCGCCACCACCCTCATAGGTAAAGGTGGTCTTGGGCAAGAAATTGTCAACGCTGGTTGCATAGCGCATGTGCAGCACATTGTAAACGTCATAATCCACACCGTAGAAGTACAGATTGGCCCATCCGCCAGCCTCAACAACCTTGGTCTCAATCACGAGGTTACCACCCTCATAAACAAAGGGAGCATCAAAGTTAACTACGATTTCGGTCTCGCCACTAGTCATCGTGATGTCAGCAACATGGGTCAAGCCCTCGATAGCCGAGGGGTTCCATGACGGGAAAGAAGTCTGATCAGTCATACCTATTGAGACAGCCAACTTACCACCGTTCAACGTGTTACCATTCTCGCCAGCTACATAGAACGTCATTGCGGTAATCGATTTGCCTACCAGAGCAGTGAGTTCAGCCTCGGGCATGATAGTCTGAGTGATGTAGTCCTCACTATCAAAGTTGTAACCATAAATGGGGGTACCGTCAGCGGTCGAGGTTCCATCAAACACAGTTACATTACCTGCAGATGCAGAAAGCATCATAGCAGCTGCAAAAAGAGCGAAAAACTTCTTCATAAAAAACAAAAAAATTAATGATTAGTTTATAGTTAATAAAATAAAAAAATGAAATCAATCGCAGAATTAAACCACTTCAGTTTATCGGCGGCAAAGATATACCATTTTTTGGAAATTGCAAAATTATTCTTTTGAAAATTAGGAACTAACGAGAAAAATTCTATTATAAAGGGGGGAAGAGGACTTTTGGGAACAACCAGGAACAGGCATTGACGGCCAAAGTTACGTTAAAAAACATTTATCGGCGTTTCGCATTGCACAATAAACCACAAAAGCCCTCTTGACGCTTGTGGGAATGGACTTTTTTTATGAACTTTGCAGACCTAATTCCAAATGTCTAGTCCCAACTGCGAGTCATTTTGGCCCGCAGTTGTTAATGTTTGGAATTCACGTTCAGATATTGTTAATAACACTATAAACTATCTTAAAAACAAAAAATGAGAACAAGAACCCACTTTGCGCTACTGGCTGTTGCGTTACTTTTACCCATCGCAACATTGGCGCAGAAAACGGCCTACGGTTATACCATGCCGCCAGCCTCATCACCAGCACTGATCAGTTTCAACACCGACGCCCCGACGAGTGTCACCACGTTGGGAACCTATGACAGGGCCGAGCCACGCTCGGGAGCCGCTGTCAAGGGAAAACTCTACATGATGGGCATCGACGATGACTTCTACAGCTGGTTCTATACCCTGAATCTGGCCACCGGTGAGAGCGAGACCATCAGGAAACTCGGCGAAATCACCATTCCCTGCGACATGACCTACGACTACACGACCGAAACGATGTACTCGATTGCCAACAGCGAGACCGTTGACGGCGTGTCGGCACTGAGCATCGTGGATCTGGAAACTGGCAGAATAACCTGTGTTGCCGAGGACCTGGGCCGCTCCATCAAGGCCATCGCTGCCGATGCACGCGGTCAATTATATGTACTGAGCAAGGAAGCCGTCCTGTTCAAGGTCAACAAGACCACCGGCGAGATGACCGAAATCGGAGAAACCGGCGTGCAGCTGAATGCGTGGTTCAGTTTCAACAGCATGGAGTTTGACCGCAAGGACGGCACCCTCTACCTCGCAGCATGGAACAGCGAGGAGAAGTCGCAGCTCTACACCATCGACACCACGACGGGCAGCGCCATGCTGGTGGGCTACATCGGCGACGGCTCGCACACCATCGCGCTGACAATCCCTTATATGCCTAATGACGGCAATGCTCCCGACCGCGTGACCGAGGCAACCATCACCCCCGACGAGGAGGGTGACCTGCAAGCCGTCTTGACGTGGTGCAACCCCACCGTCGATTACAATGGCAACCCGCTGCAGGGCAACCTCAATATCGAAATCACCAACACCGTTACCGGTGAAAAAGCCGTGCTTGAGGACTGCCAGCCTGGCGAGGCAATGAGGCACGCCGTCACAGTCAGCGAGCCTGGCATGTATCTCTTTAGCATCGTCGCCGTGAATGACGCCGGTGCAAGTCTGGAGCGCACTGTTGAAGGATGGATTGGCAACGATGTACCGTCGGCGGTCATCAACGCCAGGGCGACCCTGAACCGCGACCGGCTGATGGTGAACGACCTCTCGTGGGACGCTCCCGAGACCGGCACCCACGGCGGTCATGTTGACACCGAGGGGCTCAGGTATGACGTGGTGCGCGTCAATGACGGCAAGGTCATCGCCGAGGATCTCACCACAACCAGCATGAGTGACACCAAGCTCATCGACGAGCTCACCCGCTACAGCTACCGCATTATCGCCAAGAATGAGCAGGGCACGGGCGAGACTGCCACCACCAACGACCTGGTGAACGGCCCCGCAGTGGAATGCCCCTACGTCGCCCCGTTCAACTCATGGGAGGAAAGCGGCCAGTACTGGACAGTGCTCGACGCCAACGACGACAAGTACCCTTTTGTGTGGTACAGCGACTTCATGAATATGTTCGGTCAGGGTGGCGACAAGGGCTTCTACATCTATCAGAAACATGACTTCTTGTATGCCTTCGACTTCATCATCTCGCCCCCCATCAAGTTCACCGAGGGCCACGAGTACAAGATTACCGCCACCGTGAGCAACGATGACATCGCCGGCTACCGCGAAGAGAGTTTCCGCTTCTACACGTTCACAGGCTATGACCTGGATGGCGCCTTGCCTCTGGGCAACGAGTCGTTCAAGGTGAAGCATCCGGGCGAGTTCCGCGACTACAGCATCACCTTTACGGTCCAGGACGACGGTTTCGGCACCGGCTATGATACCTTCCCCAGCTTTATCGCCCTGTGCTGCAACTCGCAGTACGACATGGGCATGTTCCTGGTAAGCAAGATAATGATTGAGGACCTCACTCCGGCACCTCAGCCCGTCAACGGTGACGTGAACGGCGACGGCAATGTCAACATCAGCGACATCAACATGCTGATTGACATGATTCTCTCAGGCAAGAGCCGACCCAATGGCGACGTGAACGGCGACGGCAGCGTCAATATCGCTGACATCAATGCGGTCATCGACATTATCCTCGCCAACTAAGGCATTACTCCCTACAACAAAAAAATCGCCCTCTTGGGGCGATTTTTTGTTATTTGAAGTTTCGTTACTGGAGAATGATATTGATAACGGCATTGAGGTCGGAGATGTTCACCACGCCATCTTTGTTCACATCGGCGCGACCTTCATAAATGTCGGGGGCTCCCAAAATGACACTGATGATGCAATTCATGTCGGTGATGTTCACCACACCATCGTTGTTCACGTCACCCAGCAAACCCTGCGGCAGGACGGCATCGGGATGGAAATCGTAACCGCCGCCAATCTCGGTCGAGGTCTCACCCAGCCATCCGCAGTACTGGTTCATGCCACTATAAACCTTAATGAAGTCGATGTATGGAAGGTCAACATGGTTACCGTTCTCATCGACCGCCCAGTCAATCTTGAAACCGGGATTGTGAGGGGCATTAGGATCTGAAGCTTTATAATTGGGCAGGTTATCGACATAGCCCCATTCAAAAGGATATTGCACAAAGTAGTATACCCCTGGGTCTGTGCTGGTATCTATGCCGTTATTGCGCAATTTGGTGCCTGTAAAGGTCAACGTTTCCTGATCCTGCAGCCACAGCGGCCAGTAGGGCTGGTTGTGGAAAGTGTTGCGGAGAACATATCCGCAGGTGCTGTCAGGATTCACGTCATTGCTGGTCCAGCGGATGTAGGTGGTATCGTTGAGATACTTGTTGTTTTGGCTGGGCGTGCGTGGCTTTCCCTCGTCAGGCCTGTAATAGGTGATGGTGAAGTTGTGCTGGGTCTTGGGATGATTATACTCGCTACCAGCCAACTCATACCAGCGGTCACCGTCGCTGGGCACACCGTCCCCGTCGGCATCCACGCCTACCATAACGATACCCGGCTCACTGCTGCCGCCTTCCGAAATCATGTTACTGGTAAAGTAATTGCCCTCAATCTCGAAGTCCCAGGTGTGCATATTCACCACGGGATGGTCAAAACCGACAATGATATAGCCGCCATAACCACCAAGAGACACCATTTCTTCAGACATGATGGTGTCGGTGCGGGTAATCAGCACAGTATCGACCATGACAGTTGTGGTCTCGATGCGTGCACACAGGCCCTGTTGACATCGGGCCAGCACACTGTCCACCGGCTCTCCAAGTCTGTATATGGGCATTGTATTGATGAACTGTCCTGGAGCAGGACGATACTCATAGACACGCGACAGATACTTCATGTTGGCCCAAATGCTCAGGGTGGTCACCATGAGCAACAGGGCGGTTGCAAGGATTCTTTTTGTACGCATTTTCATATGCCTTTATTCTTAAAGTGGATTTATTTTATCTCTCGTTGATGTTATTGCCTAAGAAGGCGAAGTGGGCAGGGATGTCACCCGTACGCACGTCCCATTTCTTGACGCCGTCAGGGCCAAAGCAGTACAGACGCCCCGGCGAGACGTAATTCTTGGCATCGGTGACATAGATGTCCTTGGTAATCGGGTTGACCGCGACAGCATAGGGGATCATGATGTCCTTATCGGTGCCGTCGGTGATGAAATTGTCGCACACCTGCTGGCGGGTGACGGTATTGATGATGGCATAGGTGACGACGTTGCTCATGGTCACATAGCTCCACTGCGTGCTCACGACATAGAGCGAATCTCCATCGAGCCACATGTTGCTAACGGGGCAGTCGATGCTGTCCACAAGTTGCTTTTTGCGCGTATCATAGGCATAAATCTTGCTGGACGTTGTGTAATAGTCGCCTCGTGAGGAGACCCACAAGATGCCGTGGTGGTCACACTTGACCCAACACAGGTTGATGGCGATGGGAATGCGGCGCTCCTCCTTGAAAGTCGCTAAGTCGATGACCGAGACGGTGTTCTCGTAGTTCGGCACCATATAACCGCCAGAGTTGGCAACATAGATCTTGTCTTCGACAATCTCCAACTCGTCGGGCTGGAAACCCACCAGGCAGGTATCGACAACCTGCATCGTGACGGTGTCGATTTTGGCGACATAGCCGCGCTGCTCATAGTTGGGATTGATTTGTACGGGACCGGCATAGCTGGTCACGTAGGCATAGCCGCCGTAGAAACGGATAAAGCGGCAGTTGGGAATGTCTATTTGGTATTTCTTCTTGCAGTTGCGCTTGTCGAGCACGTCAATCTTGTTGGAGCAGTTGATGACGCAGTACAGGTTGCTGCCGTAGATGCCGATGTCGTTGCCCACGTCACCCATCTCCTTAGGCACCGTGGGGTTGGCGTAGGAGAAGATGTTGCGGACATACTCGCCGCGGCCGTAGTCATAATAGTCTAACGTGGCCTTGTTCCACCCCATATTGCCCTCACACATCAGGTAGAAGCCCTTGATATCAGTAAACTCGGGTTGTGCCACCGCCACATGCTCGGGCAGGAAGATGGTCACCTCCTCTCGGCATCCTGCCAACAGCAATAGCGGGACAATGATATATAGTATTCTTTTCATCAGAAGTCGAATTTGAGTATCAGTTTATAATTGCGGCCCGGCATGGGGTAATTCAGGATGACGTCATAGTACTGGTTGAAGAGGTTGTTGACCTCGCCCGAGACCTTGAGCATCGTCTTGCCCAAGTGGAACAGGTAGCCGGCCGACAAGTCGTGGGTGTACCAGGGCTGCTCATGGTTCTCGCGGGTATTGGCGCTGGTGTGATAGCGCTCACCCACGTAGATGAAACTGTAGTTCACGTCTAGGTCGCGCCACCCTAAGTGACCGACCACCGAGCCGCTGTGCCAGGGGATATACGCCAACTGGCCCTTGTAGGTGCCGCCGTCGCCGTTATCGTCGGGATCGCTGTAGTCCTGCGCCTTCTGGTAGGTATAATTCAGGTTGATGTCGAGAATCACGTCGGCAGGCAGGCGCAGCGTGGTGCGCGCGCTCACGTCGATACCGCGGATTTTCACGACACCCACGTTCATCATCATCCAGCGGTACTGGCCCGTGCCCTTGGGAACGGCGATAATCTTGTCGGTGATGTAGTTGTAGTAGGCATCAGCGCTCAACTTCACGCCCGCAAGCACGCCGCGCTCGGTGAGCAGGCGGTAGAGGAAGCCCACGTTGTACTGGGTGGCATACTCGGGGTCGAGCGTGATGTTGCCCATGTCAGTGTAATACAAGTCATTGAACGTGGGCATGCGGAAGATGCGCTTGTAGAACGCACGCAGGTTGAATTCGCGCTCATGCCACGGTTGCCAGCTGAGGAAGACGGCGGGAGTGACCTTGTTCATGTACTTGCTCGTCCTGCCTACCACCTCACCGTCAAATCGTGCCGACGAACGGTCGTTGACCATCGTGTACAGCAGGCTGCCCTGCGCCTTGAAGCCGTGCCAGGTGTAGGCGGTCGCCAGTGCCGTGAGCACGGTGTGGCGGATGGGGTAACTGAAGTTCGCCAATGTGGCGTCGAGGCTGTTCCACTGGTAATCCACCGACAAGTTGACGTCCCAATCGGTGAGGATGGTGTATTTGTTGGCGGTGGAGAGGTATATCTCGTCCTGCCAGAACTTGTTGTCGATGTACATCAACGTGGTATCGGGATTCAGGTAGTGGAGGTAGTCGCGCGAGTACTTGGCGTTGAACATCATCTCGTAGCGGTCGGTGAACTTGCGCTGGTAGGCACCCTGCAGGAAGAAGTTGCTGTCCCACTGCTTTTGGGCATGCTTCCACACATTATTCACGATGGCGCCGGGAATGCCCTTGCTGCTGTCATACCAATAGGCCTTGGTGTGCCACTTGCCGCTGGGTATGACGCCGAAGACAGCACCCTCGACACGATAGGAGCGCACCTCGCCGTTCTGGCGCACGGCAGTGGTATCCCATGCCAGCGAACCGTCGCTGTAATGACGCATGTAGCGGAAACGGTACTTGCCCGTGGCATAGGTGAACTCGCTGTTGAACGACAGGCTCACCGAGCGGCTCAACTTGTGCTCCCAGCGCACACTGGGATTGACGAGGCCAAAGGAGCCCGTCTTGAACGACACATTGAGGTTGTCGCGCTTGCCGTCCTTGAACTTGGGGCGCCGCGTGCGCAGGTAGATGGTGCCTGCCGAGCCGTAGTCCTTGGCGCTCTGGAAGATATTGCTGCGCTGACCGTTGTACAGCGAAATCGCCTCGATGTTGTCGAGCGAGAACTTGCCCAAATCCACTTGACCGTTCTGCGCATTGCCTATCTGGATGCCGTCATAGAAGACGCCCATGTGGTTGGTACCCATCGAGCGGATGTCCACGGTCTTGAGACCACCCACGCCGCCATAGTCCTTGAGTTGCACACCAGCAAAGTAGCGTACGGCATCGGCCACCGAATGGCTGTTCAATCCCTCCAGTTGCTTGCCTGTGAGTTCCTGGGCAGGAATCACGTCCTCATAGGGGCGACGACCGTAGATGATGATATTTTGGATATATTGCATTGAGTCCAGCCGACTGTACTTCACCGGTGCCATAACCGAGTCGGCCTGGTGTGCCAGCACGCCCTCCTGAGCATGGACGCACAGGAAGCACACAAAGGCAAAACAGAATGTCACAAATGTTTTTCGCATTCTCTCAAGTCACGGGTTTCTATGTACTTGATTTGGCAGGTCTTCTGACTCGCCCCTACCCTTTCACAGCACTGTTCCCTTCCCATGCAGCCCCATGCCATCGGGGGCTGTGCACAGTGGTCCAGCGCGGGCAATTCCATCAGGAGGCACACAGCAGCACCGTCTGTCCGGGATTCCCACCCGGTTCCCTTTTCACCCAGGGCCGCAACCCCAGGCACCAAATCACGCTGCAAAGATAGTGCAAAATGCTCACACAGTGGCAATCAGTCATCAAGAAAGTTTTTATTGGCCGCGGTCTAAAGCTCCGTTAGGAGCGGTCAGGGTATAGGCAGGGGTGCAACGAGGCAAAGCCGAGTGTAACCCCTGCAACAGTAAATCACCCTCGTCCTAGCCCCGTCGGGGCGGCAGTAAACCTGACGCAATCTGTCGCCCCTAATGGGGCTACCGTAGTTGAATGGTTCATTTACAGGCGTTACGCTTCGCTCCACACCTGCCTATAACCTGTCAGCCTTACAGGCTTAGGAGGGAGGGGGTATGGTTACTTGGGGAGGAGGTGACGATAGAAATAGGCCTGCATGATGCAGTAGAGGACAGAGCGCACATAGTTGACGGGACCGCGCCCCACGGTGTAGAACAGGTGATGACGGTACTTGATGTGATAATAGCACAGGTGCAGCATGTTGACCAAGCCTGTACGCCCCTCGAGGGCTGCCATCGTTGTCACGTCCTCATAGGTCTCGCCTTGGGCATCAATGCCTTTTAAAAGACGGTACCTCCGCTGGAAATACTCGTGCAGATAAGGACGTATCTCACGGTAATGCCTTAGTGACCACCACAGCGTGTACAGGCCGTTCATCACCGATGGATGGCTGTGCTTGTCGGCACGATAGTAGGTTACAGCTCCCGGATAGCGGCGCTGATGCACCAGCACCTCGTCCACAAGGACAATGCTTTCGTTTGCCGATGCCGCCAAGGCCAGAAATACGTCATAATAGAGTCTCCCCACTTTGCTTTGCTCAGGGATCATGTCAAGCAGGCGGCGGTTGATGAGCATCGTGTGCCCCGCAATCGAGGTATAGAGCATGCGCGGCAATTCAAAGTTGGGGGTGCGGGGATCATAGTTCACCGCTGTCCCATCCATCGAGAAGGGCTTGCTGCGGCAGGTACACAGCAGTTTATCACCAATGGCAGCTATCTGTTTCTCAATCTTGTCGGGTTCCCAAATGTCGTCCTGGTCACTAATGGCGATGAAGTCGCTCGAGACGCGACTCATGGCACTGAAGAAGTTGTTGTTCACGCCATGTTCTCCCTGGTTGCTCAAGATGGTGATGATGTGATTGGCTGCAGCATATTGTTCAAGAATGGCCATTGTACCATCACTTGAGCCATCATCTTGGACGATAATCTCGGCAATGGGATAGGTCTGAGCCAACAGGGAATCCATCTGCTCACGCAGATAGTGTTCCCCATTATAGGTACACATCACTATCACAACACTTTTATCCTGCATACAATAAAACGAGATCAAAACCTAATTGGTCAGCACAGCAGTCTGTCTGATTCACTGTGCTCAAATATAACGTAGCATGCGAAGTTACTCATTTTATTATGTTCTTTCCAATAGTTATATATTACATTTTTATTAATTTTTCAACGAATAGGGCAAAAAAAAACACCAACGCGCTTCGCAGCGAGTTGGTGCCTCAATAAACAAATTAACTATGGAAAATATATACGATTACTTCATTCGCGTTATTATCATTCAATGTCTGTTTCGGATCATTCGTTCATGCCTGCAAGCTCACGTTCCTGGCGGGCTTGCTCGGCCAGTGCCATCTCGTTCTTGTCTCCAACAACGAGGGTCTGGTACTCACGCAAACCGGTTCCAGCGGGGATGAGGTGACCGCAGATGACGTTCTCCTTCATACCCTCGAGGTAGTCCACGCGACCGTTGATGGCGGCCTCATTGAGCACCTTGGTGGTCTCCTGGAACGATGCTGCCGACATGAAGCTGCTGGTCTGCAGGGCGGCACGGGTGATACCCAGCAGAATCTGCTCACTGGTAGCGGGAACAGCGTCACGCACTACGACGAGCTTCATGTCACGACGCTTGAGCGACGAGTTGATGTCGCGCAGCTTGCGGGCAGTGATGATCTGTCCGTTCTGGACCTCATCGCTATCGCCACTGTTGGTGACAATCTTCTTGCCCCAGATGCGATCGTTCTCTTCCATGAAGTCGCGCTTGTCAACGGTCTGCTCCTCGAGGAAGCGGGTGTCGCCCGGATCGATAATGCGCACCTTGCGCATCATCTGGCGCACGATAACCTCGAAGTGCTTGTCGTTGATCTTCACACCCTGAGTGCGGTAAACGTCCTGAACCTCGTTGACGATGTAGTCCTGAACGGCCGTGGGACCCTTGATGCGAAGGATGTCGGCGGGCGTTACAGCACCGTCGGACAGCGGAGTACCGGCGCGCACGAAGTCGTTCTCCTGAACCAGAATCTGCTTGGACAGGGGCACGAGGTACTTCTTCTCCTCACCGATGCGGTTCTTGACCGTAATCTCACGGTTACCGCGCTTGATGCGGCCGAAGGTTACCTCACCGTCAATCTCGCTCACGATGGCGGGATTAGACGGGTTGCGGGCCTCGAACAGCTCGGTTACACGAGGCAGACCACCGGTGATATCACCAGCACCGCCTGAGAACGAACGCGGAATCTTCACGAAGACCTCACCAGCAGTGATTTCCTCGTTATCCTTCTTCATGAGGTGAGCACGCACGGGCAGCGAGTAGGACTTCACGACATTGCCTTCGGTATCGATAATCTCGGCCTCGGGGATGCGGTTGTGGTCCTTGGTCTCGATGATGAAGATTTCGGCATTGCCCGAGATTTCATCATACTCCTCGCGATAGGTCACACCCTCAATCAGGTTCTTGAAACGCAGGGTACCGTCAACCTCACTGACGATAACGGCATTAAATGCGTCCCACTCGCAAATCTTGTCACCCGACGATACCATGTCGCCCGGCTTGAAGAACAGCTTGGAACCGTACTCGATGGGAGCATGGGTCAGCACCATATTGGTGTTGGGATCCTTGATTTGCATCTCGGCCATACGACCAACAACGATGTCAACGCCATCCTTATCCTTAACGGTGCGCAGATCTTCAATCTCGATGCGACCGTTGTACTTCGAGGTGATATTGGAAACTGCCGAAGCGTTGCTTGCCACACCACCGGCGTGGAAGGTACGCAGGGTCAGCTGGGTACCAGGCTCACCAATGGACTGGGCGGCAATCACGCCGACAGCCTCACCCTTCTGCACCATGCGGTGCGATGCCAGGTTGCGGCCGTAGCACTTGGCGCAAACGCCACGCTTGGCCTCGCAAGTGAGGACGGAACGAATCTCCACCGACTCGATGGGCGACTCGTCGATGCGCTTGGCAGCGGCATCGGTAATCTCCTCACCACTCTCGACGATGATTTCACCGGTAGTGGGATCAACCACATCGTGAACCGACACGCGGCCCAGGATGCGCTCGCCCAGCGTGGCGACAACGCGGTCACCCTGACGCACCTCGCGGCAAACGAGTCCGCGCAGCGTGCCACAGTCCTCCTCGTTGATAATCACGTCGTGGGCAACGTCGACCAGACGACGGGTCAGATAACCGGCGTCGGCGGTCTTCAATGCGGTATCGGCAAGACCCTTACGGGCACCGTGGGTCGAGATAAAGTACTCGAGCACCGACAGACCCTCCTTGAAGTTTGCAAGAATCGGGTTCTCGATAATCTGGTGACCACCTTCAACACCCGACTTCTGCGGCTTGGCCATCAGACCACGCATACCGGAGAGCTGGCGAATCTGGTCCTTAGAACCACGGGCACCCGAGTCGAGCATCATGAATACCGAGTTAAAGCCCTGCTTGTCGGCAGTAATCTGCTTCATCAGCTCATTGGTGAGCTCGGTGTTCACGTTGGTCCAGATATCGATTACCTGGTTGTAGCGCTCGTTGTCGGTGATGGCACCCATGTCATAGTCCATCTTAATCTGCTCGGCACGGGCATCACCCTCAGCGATAATCTCGGCCTTGCGGTCAGGGATGAGCACATCGTTCAGGTTGAACGACAGACCGCCCTTGAATGCCATGTAGTAACCCATGTTTTTGACATCGTCAAGGAACTGAGCCGAACGGGGCACACCGCAGTTGCGGATAACGCGGGTAATGATGTTGCGCAGCGACTTCTTGGAAATCAGCTCGTTAACATAGCCAATCTCGTAAGGCACGGTGTTGTTGAAAATGATGCGGCCCACCGAAGTGTCCTCGACGAGCTTCTGCTCGTGCTCACCATTCTCGTTCACCACGTCAACGACGACACTGATGATGGCGTGCATTGCCACCTTGCCCTCGTTGTAAGCCACAAGTGCCTCCTCGGGACCGTAGAACTTGAGTCCCTCGCCCTTGTCGCCCTTGCGCAGCTTGGTGATATAATAGAGACCGAGTACCATATCCTGTGAAGGAACGGTAACGGGGTCGCCATTGGCGGGATTCAGGATGTTGTGGGGCTCGAGCATCAGCATCTGAGCCTCGACAACGGCCTCGTTGCCCAACGGCAGGTGAACGGCCATCTGGTCACCGTCAAAGTCGGCGTTGAATGCCGTACATGCCAGCGGGTGCAGCTGAATGGCCTTACCCTCGATGAGCTTGGGCTGGAACGCCTGGATACCCAGACGGTGCAGCGTCGGTGCACGGTTCAGCAGCACGGGGTGACCCTTCATCACGTTCTCGAGGATGTCCCAAACGACGGGCTCCTTGCGGTCCACAATCTTCTTGGCGCTCTTCACCGTCTTGACGATGCCGCGCTCGATGAGCTTGCGGATAACGAAGGGCTTGTACAGCTCGGCGGCCATATCCTTGGGGATACCGCACTCACCCATCTTGAGCTCGGGACCCACGACGATAACCGAGCGGGCTGAATAGTCCACACGTTTACCGAGCAGGTTCTGACGGAAACGGCCCTGCTTTCCCTTGAGGCTGTCGCTCAAGGACTTGAGGGGACGGTTAGAGTCGCTCTTGACGGCGCTCGACTTGCGCGAGTTGTCCAGCAGCGAGTCCACAGCCTCCTGCAGCATACGCTTCTCGTTGCGCATGATGACCTCGGGGGCCTTGATTTCGATGAGTCGTTTCAGACGCGTGTTGCGGATGATAACGCGGCGGTACAGGTCGTTGACGTCGCTGGTAGCAAAACGGCCACCATCCAGCGGAATCAGGGGACGCAGTTCGGGCGGAATAACGGGGATAACCTTGAGAATCATCCACTCGGGACGGTTCATGCCCTTGCTGGCGCGGAACGATTCCACAACCTGCAGGCGCTTGAGGGCCTCAGTCTTGCGCTGCTGCGAGTTCTCCTTGAAGGCACGGTCGCGCAGCATGTTGGCCAACGAGTCCAGGTCAAGCTCGGCGAGGAGGTCATAGATGGCCTCGGCGCCCATCTTGGCGATGAACTTGTCGGGATTGTCGTTTTCCAGGGACTGGTTGTCCTTGGGGAGCTTCTCAAGGATTGCAACATACTCGTCCTCGGTGAGGAGGTCATATTTCTGCAACTCCTTGCTCTCGGTACCGTTCTCATACTTCACACCAGCGGGATTGATGACGACATAACGCTCATAGTAGATAATCATGTCGAGCTTCTTGGTGGGAATACCCAGCAGATAACCGATCTTGTTGGGCAGCGAACGGAAGTACCAGATGTGAGCCACGGGCACAACCAGCTCGATGTGACCGCTGCGCTCACGGCGCACCTTCTTCTCGGTCACCTCGACACCGCAATGGTCGCACACGATGCCCTTGTAACGAATGCGCTTGTATTTACCGCAATGGCACTCATAGTCCTTGACAGGACCGAAGATGCGCTCGCAGAACAAACCGTCGCGTTCGGGCTTGTAGGTGCGGTAGTTGATGGTTTCGGGCTTGAGCACCTCACCATGCGAATTCTCCAGGATTTCGTCGGGCGAAGCCAGACTGATGGAAATCTTGGTGAAATTATTCTTTATCTTGGTATCTTTCTTGAAAGCCATAATAGAAAGCGGTATTAATCAAGTTTCACATTCAGACACAGTCCACGCAACTCGTGCAGCAGCACGTTGAGCGACTCGGGGATACCCGGAGTGGGCATGGTGTCGCCCTTGACAATGGCTTCGTAGGCCTTGCTGCGGCCCACAACGTCGTCACTCTTGACAGTGAGGATTTCCTGAAGAACATGGCTGGCGCCGAAGGCCTCCAGTGCCCAAACCTCCATCTCACCAAAGCGCTGGCCACCAAACTGGGCCTTACCGCCAAGGGGCTGCTGGGTGATGAGGCTGTACGGGCCAATCGAGCGGGCGTGCATCTTGTCCTCGACCATGTGACCGAGTTTCAAGAAGTAGGTCACGCCGACAGTAGCCTTCTGGTCGAAGGGCTCACCGGTGGCACCGTCATAGAGCTGGGTTGTACCGGCACGAGGCAGACCGGCCTTGTCGGTCCACTCGTTCAGGTCGTCCAGGCTGCAACCGTCAAAGATGGGGGTAGCGAACTTCACGTCGAGCTCGCGGCCTGCCCAACCCAGGACGGCCTCAAAAATCTGACCCAGGTTCATACGCGAGGGCACACCCAGCGGGTTCAGTACCAGGTCAACGGGAGTACCGTCGGCAAGGAAGGGCATATCCTCCTGGCGCACTACGCGCGAGACGATACCCTTGTTACCATGGCGACCTGCCATCTTATCACCGACGCTGATTTTGCGCTTCTTGGCGATATAAACCTTGGCCAGCTGCATGATGCCCGAGGGCAGCTCGTCACCGATGCTGATGTCGAGTTTCTTGCGCTTGAGTTCAGCCTCATAGGCCTTGCTCTTGTGCAGGTAGTTCATGACAGTGGCACGGATGAGTTCGTTGCGGTGAGCGTCGGCAGTCCAACGGCTCAGGTTGATGCTGTCGAAGTTCTCGATGCCCATAATGAGCTCGCGGGTGAACTTCTCACCCTTGGGAACAACTTCCTCGTCCATGTAGTTCTTCACGCCCTGCGAGATGCGGCCCTCGGTGAGTGCATTGAGCTTCTCGATGAGGATGCCGTGCAACTCTTCCTGGCGTGCGGCATATTCGGTATCCAGAGCCTGAATCTCGGGGTCAACGCCACGGGTGCGTTTCTTCACGGCACGGGCAAACAAGCGGGTGCCGATGACAACGCCCTTCAACGACGGGTTGGCCTTCAGAGAGGCATCCTTCACGTCACCAGCCTTGTCACCAAAGATGGCACGCAGCAGTTTCTCCTCGGGAGTGGGATCGCTCTCACCCTTGGGGGTAATCTTACCGATAAGGATGTCACCGGGGATGACATGGGCACCGATGCGGATGATACCACGCTCGTCGAGGTCCTTGGTAGCGTCCTCGCTGACGTTGGGGATATCATTGGTTAATTCCTCCATACCGCGCTTGGTCTCGCGCACCTCGAGGGTGTACTCGTCGACGTGAACGCTGGTGAGGATGTCCTCGCGCACAAGGCGCTCGTTGATTACGATAGCGTCCTCATAGTTGTAACCCTTCCAGGGCATGTAAGCCACCTTGAGGTTGCGGCCCAGAGCGAGCTCACCGTCCTGGGTTGAATAACCCTCAGTAAGAATCTGACCCTTTACGACACGGTCGCCGGCATTGCAGACGGGCCTCAAGTCAATGGTCGTGCTCTGGTTGGTCTTGCGGAACTTGGGCAGCTTGTATTCCTTGACAGCGCTGTCAAACGAAACAAACTCCTCGTCCTCGGTGCGGTCATAGCGGATGCGGATGACGCTGGCGTCAACAAACTCAACGACACCGTCGCCCTCGGCCTGCAGCTGAGTGCGGCTGTCGTATGCCATGCGCTGCTCGATACCGGTACCCACGATGGGAGCCTCGCTGCGCAGCAAGGGCACAGCCTGGCGCATCATGTTTGCACCCATCAGCGCGCGGTTAGCGTCGTCATGCTCCAGGAACGGGATGAGGGCTGCTGCGATAGATGCAATCTGTTGGGGCGAAACGTCCATGAGCTCAACCTCGTCGGGGGAAACCACAGGGAAGTCGGCGTTCTTGCGGGCCTTGACACGGTCACGCACGAAGGTGCCGTCCTCGTTCAGCGGCGCATTGCCCTGAGCGATGATGCGGTCTTCCTCGTCCTCGGCAGTGAGGTAAACAATCTCATCGTTGTTCTGGTTCACCTTGCTGTTCTCCACCTTGCGGTAGGGAGTCTCGATGAAGCCCAGGTTGTTGATCTTGGCATACACGCACAGTGACGAAATCAGACCGATGTTGGGACCCTCAGGAGTCTCAATCGGGCACAGACGGCCATAGTGGGTGTAGTGAACGTCACGCACCTCGAAGCCGGCGCGCTCACGCGACAGACCACCAGGACCCAGGGCGCTCATACGGCGCTTGTGGGTAATCTCGGCCAACGGGTTGGTCTGGTCCATGAACTGGGACAGTGCGTTGGTGCCGAAGAACGTGTTAATCACGCTCGAGATGGTCTTGGCGTTAATCAGGTCGATGGGAGCGAACTGCTCGGTGTCACGCACGTTCATGCGCTCGCGGATGGTACGCGCCATGCGTGCCAGACCGACACCGAACTGGTTATACAACTGCTCACCCACCGTGCGGACACGGCGGTTGCTCAGGTGGTCAATATCGTCAACGTCTTCCTTGCTGTTGATCAGACCGATGAGGTACTTAATGATTTCGATGATGTCCTCCTTGGTCAAAACGCGCTTCTCGGGGTCGGTATCCAGACCCAGCTTGGTGTTGATGCGGAAACGACCCACCTCACCAAGGTCATAGCGCTTCTCGCTGAAGAACAGGTTGGTGATGACCTCACGTGCTGTGTTGTCATCGGGCGGCTCGGCATTGCGCAACTGGCGGTAGATGTAGTTCACCGCCTCCTTGCCGCTGTTACAGGTATCCTTGTTCAGGGTGTTGAAGATAATCTGGTAATCGCCAGTGTTCACATCCTCGCGGTGCAGCAGGATAGTCGATACTCCCGACTCGAGCACCTCGGCAATGTTCTCCTCCTCAAGCACCGTGTCACGGTCGATAATCACATCGTTACGCTCGATGCTTACAACCTCACCCGTGTCCTCATCAACGAAGTCCTCACTCCAGGAGCGCAGCACGCGGGCAGCGAGCTTGCGGCCGACGGCCTTCTTGAGGTTGGTCTTGTTGACCTTGATTTCCTCGGCAAGTCCGAACACCTGGATGATGTCATTGTCTGATTCGAGTCCGATGGCACGCAGCAGCGTGGTCACCGGTAATTTCTTCTTACGGTCGATGTAGGCATACATCACGTTGTTAATGTCCGTGGCAAACTCAATCCACGAACCGCGGAACGGGATGATGCGGGCCGAATACAATTTCGTACCGTTGGCGTGCAGGCTCTGACCGAAGAACACACCGGGGGAACGGTGAAGCTGCGATACGACAACGCGCTCGGCTCCGTTGATGACAAAGGTACCCTTGTCGGTCATGTAGGGAATCGAGCCCAGATATACGTCCTGGATTTCGGTCGGGAAGTTGTGGTCAGGGTCAGTGCAGTAGAGCTTGAGCTTTGCCTTCAGGGGAACACTGTAAGTCAAACCGATGTCCAGACACTCGTCGATGGAGTAACGGGGCGGATCGATATAGTAGTCGAGGAATTCGAGCTTAAAATTGTTACGGGTGTCCTCGATGGGGAAATTCTCTGAGAACACCTTGTAAAGACCCTCGTTCTTACGTTTTTCAGTTGGAGTATCCAGTTGCAGGAAATCACGGAATGACTGTAATTGCACATCAAGGAAATCAGGATAGGGATAGGGGTTCCTGACGCGTGCAAAATTTACTCTTTCTTTTTTTGAAGCAGACATTGACAATGAATTTTGTGAACTCAAATGAGATTGTGTTGATAATCGAAATAATAGTCTGGTCTGTTTTGCCTCCAGCCATAGCTAGACAGCATGTAAGCATCAAACAGCTTGATGGTCAGTATCATCGGTAGCAGGAAGCAGCGTGACGGGAGTGCCGCCGCGCGGCTTCCTCCGATGAATCATTTTGCGCAGGTCAAAATTGACACAAAAAGGTTAAGAACCCACTGACGGTGGTGATTCTTAACCTAAACACCCGTTAACAGGTGCTATTATTTCAGCTCAATCTCAGCACCAAGGCCTTCGATCTCAGCCTTCAGAGCCTCGGCCTCGTCCTTGCTTGCGCCCTCCTTCAGGGTGGCGGGAGCCTTGTCAACGAGATCCTTTGCGTCCTTCAGACCCAGGCTAAGGAGTTCCTTAACCTTCTTGATCACCTGGAGCTTCTGGGCACCAGCGGCCTTCAGTACAACGTCGAACGAGGTCTTCTCCTCGGCCTCGGCGGCACCACCAGCGGCGGGACCAGCGGCAACAGCAACAGCTGCAGCGGCGGGCTCAATGCCGTATTCGTCCTTCAAAATCTGAGCGAGTTCGTTAACTTCCTTTACGGTAAGGTTCACTAACTGTTCTGCAAAAGCTTTCAAATCTGCCATAATAGTATGGATTTAAAATTGGTTGTTTTTAATTTTGTTTAGTTTTCTTTCTTGGATAAGGTTTCCAGAACTCCGTGGAGCTTGTTGCCACCCGACTGCAGAGCGCTGATAACGTTCTTGGCCGGCGACTGCAGCAGAGCCACAACATCGGCGATAAGCTCGTTCTTGCTCTTGATGGCCACGAGGGTGTCGAGGTTCTGCTCGCCTACATAGACGGTCTCCTCAACATAAGCAGCCTTGAATGCGGGGATGGTCTCCTTCTTGCCGCGGAATTCCTTGATGAGTTTAGCAGGCGCGTTACCCGTGTCGCTCAGCAACAGGGTCGTGGGGCCAGCCAGGGAGTCATACAGGCCACTGTAGTCGATGTCACAAGCATCCATGGCCTTCTTCAACAGGGTGTTCTTGACAACCATCATCTTGATACCGGCCTTGAAGGCTGCGCGGCGCAGGTCCACGGTCTTCTCAGCGTTCAGCGAAGTGGTGTTTGCCAGATAAACTACACTGTACTTGTCAAGAGTCTCCTTGATCTTGTCGATCATTAAGGTTTTATCTTCCTTCTTCATTTCTTTGATCTCAATTTAATGTTTAAGCCTCAATCGACTTGGGATCAACCTTGATACCCTTGCTCATGGTGCTCGAAAGATAAATGCTCTTGATGTACGTACCCTTGGCAGCAGCGGGCTTCAGCTTGATGAGCGTGTTGATGAACGCGGCAGCGTTGTCGCGAATCTGCTCGGGAGTGAAGGACACCTTGCCAATCGAGGTGTGTACAATACCACCCTTATCGACCTTGAAGTCGATCTTACCTTGTTTCACTTCTTTCACAGCCTTTGCCACGTCAGGAGTTACGGTACCGCTCTTGGGGTTGGGCATCAGACCGCGGGGGCCCAGGATGCGTCCCAGAGGACCTACCTTTCCCATGATTTGGGGCTGAGTGATAATCACATCAATGTCAGTCCAGCCGCCCTTAATCTTGTCGATGTACTCGTCAAGACCGACATATTCTGCTCCAGCTTCCTTAGCAGCGGCTTCAGCCTCCGGTCCACACAGAACCAGGACGCGAACCTGCTTGCCAGTGCCATGAGGCAGCGACACAACGCCACGGACCATCTGGTTGGCCTTACGGGGGTCCACACCAAGACGTACGTCGATATCAGTTGAAGCGTCAAACTTGGTGAAAGTGATTTCCTTAACCAATGCTGCAGCTTCCTCAAGGGTATAAGCTTTCCCCGTTTCAACCTTCGCGTTGTACAACTTCTGATTTTTCGTTAACTTACTCATAATCAATAAAGTTTTTAAACGTTCTCAGGGAATTGACCCTTTACAGTGATACCCATACTTCTTGCGGTACCGGCCACCATGCGCATAGCCGAGGCTAATGTAAAACAGTTCAAATCAGGCATTTTGTCTTCGGCAATCTCCTTCACCTGATCCCAGGTTACCGATGCAACCTTCACGCGGTTGGGCTCACCGGAACCACCCTTGACCTTAGCGGCCTCGAGCAGCTGTACGGGCACGGGCGAGGTCTTGACGATGAAGTCAAAGCTCTTGTCGGCGTAGTACGAAATGACTACGGGCAACACCTTACCGGCCTTGTTCTGGGTGCGGGCGTTAAATTGCTTGCAAAAATCCATGATGTTGATACCCTTAGAACCCAGAGCGGGACCTACGGGAGGAGAGGGGTTTGCTGCCCCACCCTTAATCTGCAATTTGATCTGTCCAGCAATTTCTTTAGCCATTGTGCAAATTAATTAATATGGTGTTAAAAAAACTGTGCAAGCGTCGCGTCAGGTAGCGTAACATCAACCGCGCGCGTCACTCGCGTTCGACTTGCGAATTATCCAACTTGAGCGGCGTTTCACGTCCGAACACCTTAACCATCACAGTGAGTTCACGCTTCTCGCGGTTGATCTCCTTGATCTCGCCGATAAATCCGCTGAAGGGACCGAAGTTCACCTTCACCGACTCGCCGATGACGTAGTCATTGACAGCGTCGGCCGACTCCATCTCGCGCACCTCGGCCTGGCCAAGCATGGTCAGGATCTGCTGCTCGGGGACGGGCTCGGGACGACGTTCACCCTCGCGCGAGCGCACGAAGTTGACGACGTTGGTCGTGTCCTGCAGTGTCACCTCGATGTCAGGGGTCAGCTCCAGCTTGACGAACACGTAGCCCGAGAACATGACTTTCTCCTTGAGAACCTTCTTCCCGGCACGCGTGGTATAGACCTTCTCGGTGGGGACAAGAATCTGAGAGATGTTCTCGGCGTACACAGGATTATTCTTCCTGTAACCCTCGATCATCTCCTTCACCTTCATCTCCTTGCCTGAGATGGTACGCAGGATGTACCACTGATGCTTACCTTGAGACATAGTTGTGACAGTAACGCTGTAACGGTTAATTTATAATGCTATTGAACATGAAAAACGCCACACGCTAGAGTGTGACAGTATGGCCTATTTTACGCCCTTATCAGGCAGCCATGTAAACGTAGTGCATCAACTTGTCGATGCAGAGGTCGATAAGCCAAATAACCAGTGACGCGATGATGGAAGCAACCATGACGACAATGGTACTGTTGGCCAGTTCACTCTTAGTGGGCCAAGAAACCTTATGAACGAGTTCGTTATAAGATTCCTTGATATCCGTAAGCCTATTCTCAAAAAACTTCTTCATTTGTTTATTAGTCTATTTTTTGCACGGGAAGTAAGGCTCGAACTCACGACCTACGGTTTTGGAGACCGTCGCTCTACCAACTGAGCTATTCCCGTATTTAAAAAGGTCTGACTGGCTTGCAGCCAGACCTTTTGTTATTTGTGTGCCACGGCTCTCTCTTCGAGCCGGCTTTGAAGACTAGTTGATTAGTCCTCGATGATGCCAGTGATCTGACCCGAACCTACGGTGCGGCCACCCTCGCGGATAGCGAAACGCAGACCTTCGCTGCAAGCAACCGGGGTGATCAGCTTGACGTCGATCTCGACGTTGTCACCAGGCATTACCATCTCGACACCAGCGGGGAGCATGATCTCACCGGTTACATCCAGGGTGCGGATGTAGAACTGGGGACGATAGTGGTTGTGGAACGGGGTGTGGCGGCCGCCCTCTTCCTTCTTCAGGACGTAGATCGAAGCCTTGAAGTGGTCGTGGGGTTTGATAACGCCCGGGTGGCAGATAACCATACCGCGCTTGATAGTCTTATAGTCGATACCGCGGAGCAGCAGACCTACGTTGTCACCAGCCTCACCCTCGTCGAGGATCTTGCGGAACATCTCAACGCCGGTTACTACCGACTTCATCTCGGCACCCAGACCCATGATCTGAACCTCGTCGCTGACCTTAACGACACCAGTCTCGATACGACCGGTAGCAACGGTGCCACGGCCAGTGATTGAGAAGACGTCCTCGATAGGCATCAGGAAGGGTTTGTCACGATCACGAGGGGGCAGGGGAATCCACTCGTCAACAGCGTTCATCAGCTCACGAACGGTATCCTCCCACTTGGGATCGCCCTGGAGAGCACCAAGAGCGGAACCGCGGATGATGGGGGTGTTGTCACCGTCGAACTCATACTCTGAGAGCAGGTCGCGAACGTCCATCTCTACGAGCTCGATCATCTCATCGTCAACGTCGGGAGAGTCACACTTGTTCAGGAAGATAACCAGACGGGGAACGTTCACCTGACGGGCGAGCAGGATGTGCTCGCGGGTCTGGGGCATTACACCGTCGGTAGCAGCAACAACCACGATAGCACCGTCCATCTGAGCGGCACCAGTTACCATGTTCTTTACATAGTCAGCGTGGCCCGGGCAGTCAACGTGAGCATAGTGACGATTCTTGGTCTCATACTCAACGTGAGCGGTGTTAATAGTAATACCGCGCTCCTTCTCCTCGGGGGCGTTGTCGATCGAGTCGAACGAACGAACGTTATCGCCAGAGATGTCACCGTCCTTAGCCAGCACGGTGGTGATAGCGGCGGTCAGGGTAGTTTTACCGTGGTCAACGTGACCGATGGTACCGATGTTAACATGCGGTTTTGTTCTTTCAAAATGCTCTTTTGCCATAACTGTAAGTTGTTATTGAAAATTGAATGATAATAATGTTCTTTTTTCTTTGTATTAATTGCGTAAATTACTCCACCCCCTATGATAACTTAACCCGCAATCAATGAGAGGCGAAGCATATTTACATCTTTGAGCCGATGGCGGGATTTGAACCCGCGACCTCTTCCTTACCAAGGAAGTGCTCTACCCCTGAGCTACATAGGCAATTTTTTCTGTTCTTGAGCGGAAGACGGGGCTCAAACCCGCGGCCCTCAGCTTGGAAGGCTGATGCTCTATCAACTGAGCTACTTCCGCAAAACAAGTGGGTAGAGATGGATTCGAACCACCGAAGCGATGACGCAGCAGATTTACAGTCTGCCCCATTTGGCCACTCTGGAATCTACCCATTGTGTTATGTTCTTTGAGCCTCTTGTCGGATTCGAACCAACGACCCCGAGATTACAAATCACGTGCTCTGGCCAACTGAGCTAAAGAGGCATCTATCGTCGTGCAAGGAGATACGGGGCGTTCTCGTTTGCGGATGCAAAGGTACTGCCATTTTTTAAACTGGCAAACTTTTTTGCACTTTTTTTTCAAAAAAGTTTTCAACCAATTTGTGTCAAAACGCACAACAATATATCAATCAGATGTTTACATCACTAAAAAATATTCGCATCGCAAGACACATTTTCCCTTCCCCGGAGGGCCACTTGAGCCCTTCCGGCTATAATTCCATTATTATATAATGTATATTCCCCACTCTGCTACACTCACGCAAACTCCCCGCCTGGCATCATGCCGGCAGGGAGCGCGCTTATTCCTTAATTAATATGTGCAGGTGTCGCGGGTTACTTGTCGCGGCGGCCCTTCTCGAGCTGTTTCTGGAGAGCATCCATGCAGTTGTCAACTGCTTCCTCGAAAGTGTCTGCCACCTTGCAGGCAAACAAGTCCTCGCTGCGGGGTACCGTCAGGCGCACAGACGCCTCCTTGTTCATGGCTGTCTCAGGCTTCACTACCTTGAGGATAATCTCGGCTGTCGACACCAGCTCGTTTTTCTTCGCTAACTTCTCAACCTTCTTGTTGATGAAATCGTTCAACTTCTCGGTTGCTTCAAAGTGGATGGCATTGATTTTAACTTCCATAATAACCTCCTTTTTTTAGTGCCCTTGGGTGGGCAAGTTCATAATTATGTTGTAATTCACTCAGGGTCACATGCGTATAGACCTGAGTGGCAGCCAGGCTCTCGTGGCCCAGCAATTCTTTCACACTATTGAGCTCGGCCCCGCTGTTCAGCATCACGCTGGCAAAGGTGTGACGCAGCACATGTGGGCTGAGCTTGCCCGTGCCGCCGGCTGTGGCGAGCGCGTCATGGACAACGTGATAGACCAGCGAGGGGTAAAGCGCCTTGCCACGCGCGGTGACCAGCAGGTTGTCACACTCGGGAGCGAGTTGTGCACGCAACGTGCGGTAATGCTCCACTGCAGCGGCCAACTCATTGCCGAAGGGGACAATGCGGTCCTTGTCGCGCTTGCCGTGCACCTTGAGCTCGCCCTTGGCAGTATCCACTGCCGCATCCTGCAGGTCGATGAGCTCGCTCAGACGGATGCCTGTCTCATAGAACAGCATCACAATCAGGCGGTCGCGCACCTGGGCGAAGTCCTCAGCGTCGATGTCGGCATCGAGGACGGCATCGACAGTGCTCTCGCGCACATATTTGGGCAGCGGCTTGGGCAGCTTGGCCAGTTCCACCATGGCAGCAGGATTGGCTGCCACCACGCCCTGCCGCAGCAGGTAACGGTAGAGGGCCCTGAGGGCCTGCAAGTGCAGGCGCAGGGTTGCGGGGCTGTCACCATGTTTGGCACGATTCATGAGCCATGACCGAATGTCGCTTGCGGTAACCGACGGCAAGTCCAGTTCACCGTCCCCAGCCGCAAAGGCACTCCACTGCTGCAAGTCACGGCGGTAGCGTTCCACCGTTCTCCAGGACAGATTGCGCTCGAGGCGCAGGTATTGCAGGAAGCGTTCTACAGTAGCGTTCATGGGCATACTCTAAATCTACATCTCTTGTGTGGCAGCCACAGCATTCATGGCCGGTGTCATAACGACGGGCAAAGCTGTTTTTGCGGTGCTAAAGTTAGCAACATAATTTGGTAACTGCAAATTTTAAGCCAAAAAAATGACAGGAACCGCATTTTTTATACGATTCCTGTCGTTTTTTATCGTGTATAGCGTAATTAATCTTCGCGGGTGCGCAGCTGCTGCACATACACGGCCTTCATCATCTTCTTGCGATTGGTGATCGAAGGCTTCTGGAAAGCCTGACGGGTACGCAGTTCTTTGATGACACCGGTCTTTTCGGTTTTACGCTTGAATTTCTTGAGGGCGCGTTCGATGTTGTCGCCTTCCTTAACGGGAACAATAATCATAATGAATTTGTCTTGTTTTTAATGTTATGTTTGTTAATTTTTTGAATTTCTTCAGTATTTTGCAGCTCTATATGGATGTCACATCGCCGGCGAGCCACGGGCCAAGCGATGCATGATATGGTCTATATGTGCTGATTATCAATCTCTTAAAACAGGATTCACAACCCCCTTTCGATTTTTAGCGCCGCAAAGTTACACATTCTTCCCACAACTGCCAAGCATTTTTTGAAATTATTTTTCTTTTTCACAGCCGGTGCAGGTTCATGCAAGTAGTGAAAAGGTCCCCGGCGGTGCGCGTCAACCTGCCTTGGCAGATGAAATGTGGGGAACGGAGCCACAGCAGGAATAGTGGTGCCGAAAAAAATCGCGCGGAACAATGACATTCCGCGCGACAAGTCTAAATCTTAATATTATGAAAACAATCTCATGTTACTCCTTTCAGTCCTTTCTTTATCTCCTGCGATTGCGCACTGAGCGTACTCCCGTGTTGACCGTCTGAGTGCTGGTCTTGGGCTTGCGCTCCTTGACCTTGGTCTTTTTCTCTTTGCTCTTGGACTTGCTCTTGGATTTCTTGGACTTGGATTCCTTTTCGGTTTCCTCCTTAATCTTGGCGGCACGCTTGGTAGTGCGCTCAATGGTGCCTTCTTCACCCTCGGCAGCCTCTACCTGCTCTGCGCCTTCTTCACCCTCCTCGAGTGCGGCTTCAGCTTCTTCAGCCGCGGCACGGGCAGCCTCTTCGGCCTCGGCACGGGCTTGCAGCACCTCCAGAGGCGGAACCCACAGGTCCTGATTGAAACTGCGCAGGCGCTGCTCGATGCTGTCCTGAGCGTGCTTGTAAGCCTCGGGCTCGGGGAACATCTGCTTGAGCGAGAGATTGCGCAGGTTCTTGGTCTTGATGATGTCGCCGGTGTACATGTTCAGTTTGAAGAAGTCATCAATACTATAGCGGGGCAGGTTGTTGTCATCGTCGGTGAACACATACTGCTGAGCCATGTAGGGGCGGATGTCGTTGAGTTTCACCCAGAACATGGGTCGACGCTGCGTCTCACCGCTCCAGTCGTCCTCCACGTGCATCACGGGACAAATGGCCTCGACACGAGGTTTCATCTGGTTACTGCGTGTGTCAAACTCCCACTTCTCGATGATATAGTAGCTCTTCAACAGGTTGGAAAGAATGTCGGCATCCTCAAACTCATAGATGGGATTCTTCTCGGTGCTGCCCTTGGCCAGGGTGTAGTCGATGTAACGGTTGTCAAGGAACTCGCCGAAGTTGATCTTGTGAGCCTCGTCGAACATCTGGGCTTCCTGGTCATAGGCGGAAATTTGGCCCTTGGCCAGCAGACGCATGATGATGAAGTATAGGCTCTCGCCATCCTCATTGGGCATCTCGGGATAGAACAGAGCGGCATTTTTGCCCTTGTCGATGTGCACCTCACGCTGCACGACCTTCATCCACTGCAGGTCAGCGTCGCTGGGTTCTTTGACCTCGTAGAAAGACTGCTGGCGGGTGGTGATGTTTGAGGCACCATCCTTCTTGTCCTTCTTGCGGGAATCTCCGGCCTCGCGTTTCGTCACCTGGGCATTGGCTCCCAAAGCAAAAGCGACAAGCAAGAGCGCGATTATCAATCTAAGACTTCTCATATTCTTATTGTTTGAATTATTTCACTGTTAGTTGATGATGACCTGAATGGGCGCAATCGTGCGCGTGATGCCGTCAGGACCAGTGGCCTTGACATTGGTGATAAAGAACTGCTTGCCATGCTGCATGCGGCGGATGCGGTCCTTCTGCTTCTCGGTAAACTGGGAACTGGGGCTCACCTCGGGGTGATAGTCACCCATGGCGTCCACAAACGAGCACTCAAACGATACGACCTTGTAGTCAATGTTCAAGAGGTCATCATCGATAGCGGCATCAAGTCCGCCGGCAGCGATGAGCGCGGCCTTGGCAATGCCGGGCTTGCCACCCTTGTAGCGCAGGGACTGGCCGTTGGCATCCTTATAGGTAATGAAAGGCATCGGGTCAGGCAACTTGCGCACCTTGAAGGTGGTGCTGCCCACGTTGGTGCGCTGTCCGTCCATCTCGGCCGTTACCGAGATGACACACTCGGCACCCACCTTGGAGGGATGGGCTACCCATCCGTCACCGCTCTTGGTGAGCGTTCCGTTGGTCATCGTGGCGCTGATGCTGCCCTGGGGCACACCAGGCACGGCGATGCTGATGGGGTTGTTGATACCGGCATACAGCACGTTCATCATCGTAGCGCTGATGGTTGCCAGCGGGTCAATGACGGTGTAGCTCGACTTGAAGTCGCGCTTGGTGACACTGCCATCGCGGCCCAGCACCTCAATCCATCCCGAATACTCATAGTTGCCGGCCTTGCCAGTTGCCACTTCATATTGTCCCATGTTGTTGCCCAGGCGGCCTCCGTTGACATAGACTACGGGGCGCTGCGTGGTATCGATGGCGGCGAGCACGATTTGGGCTTTGTACTTGGTGCCGCGCATGACGATGCGGGATTCGGGAACGACAAAGGCATTGACTAGGTTCACGCGCAGGTCACCCAGGTCAACATTGGTCAGCATCTGGTTCAGGACCTCACCCTCGGCATAGCGCACATCGTTCTGGAGCTTCGTCAGCAAGGTGATGGCAGCGATACAGGGCATGTTGTCGAACATGTACTCTTCCCAGGTTTTCTTGGTCATTTCCTCGCCACGCTCCTTGGGGGGCACCGTCGAGAGCACGGTTTCCAGGTTCTGGCGCTTCTCGGGGTCATCCAGGAATGAAGTGATGAACTGGCGGTACTGGTCGATGCGGGCTCTCAGGATCTTGCCGTTGGCCTTTCTTCCAGAACCCTGGGGAGGCAGCATGACGATACTTGCCGCCTCGGTATTATCGCGGTTGCGGATGTTTTTCAAGTCAGCATCCTCGCCGTCGGCAGTCTTCACAATCTCGAACTTCAGCGAGTCGATATAGCTAAAGAGCTTGTCAGTCTCGCCCACCACCTGCGTACCCTTGTCAAGCCACATCTTGCCTTTCTCAGGATTCTTTTCGTTGAAGGCTTGGAGCTGACCATAGAGTGCCTGGTTGCGAGCAGTGATGGTGCGGTTGGAGCGTGACAGACCGTCCTCGACCTGGCTGAAGCCGTTGAGCACGTCGCTCGACACGTTCAGCGCAAGCATAGCCGTCAAGACGATGTACATGAGGTTAATCATCTTCTCTCGCGGCGACATGCGGTTGACGCTCTTATTTTTTGAGGTTGCCATCTATCTGTTTCTCTCTATCGGTTACAGTAGGATTTGATGTCGTTGTCTAATAATTCACCCAGGGCATTTTATGCGTCCTGGCCGTTGCCCTCGGGGTCAATACCCGGCATGCCGGGCATGGGACGGTACATGTTCACGGTCATCGCCTTGACCATCTTCTCATAGACGTTGTTCAGCTGCTTCATGTAGCGTGCCATCTTCTCGGTCTCGTCACAGTAGTGGGCACTCTCGGCGGCACTCTTCTCGTACATGTCGCGGATGTCCTTCAGGCCGCGGTTCACGCGGTCAATGTTCTCGAGCTGCGACGAAATGCTCTTGAGCTGTATCTCATAGATGGTGTTCAGGCCGCTGATGTTGCGGTTGAGCGCCTGCATCTGGTCAACATAGCCCGTGGAGCTCTCCGAGATGTTCTGGCTGTTGTCGGTGATGGCCTTGTAGCTGCCCAGCAGCGTCTGGCTCACCTCGTTCAATGCGGTGGTGGTGGCCTGCAGTTTCTGCATCTGCTCGCTGATGCCTGCCATCTGGCTCAGGTACTGCTGCGTGGCATCGGTCAGCTCAGCCATGCGCGAAAGCTGGTCGCTGGCGGCGGCCATCTTGGCAATGCTCTCGCTCAGCGACAAGGTGTCCTCCTCGCTCAGGTTCACGCCCTGGGGCAGTCCCACGGCGCCCTTGGCCTCGGCAACACTGATGTTGATGTCACCGCCATCATAGCCTTCACCAGAGCCTCCTGCTCCGCCAATGACGATACCGCCTCCGCCATTGAAGTCGGGACGGTCCTCAGGGTCATTGCTGGCGAGCACGGGGAAGACTTCTTCCCAGTGGTACTCCTTCTCGGGTTTGTCAAATGCCGTGAGCACAAACATCAGCACCTCGGTACCCATACCGATACTCAACAGCGCATTACCCAGGGGCATGTGCAGAATCTTGAACAAGGCACCCAAGATAACGATTGCGGCACCGATACTGTAGGCAAAGTTGAAAAAACGCTGTCCGCTGTCGCTCTTGAGGAAGCGGCCGGCTTTCTTTTTATATCTCTTGATTTTACCCATTGTTGCTTGAACTATAAATAATGAGTGTGACGATTTGTTCTATTTCTAATTGAATGATAGGTGCAGGTTAGTCCTTGCAGCAGTTTTTGCGCTTGCCCTTGACGATACCCACCTTGGAGCGGACGCAACGGAAACCGATGTAACTCCTCTGCTCGTTCTGGTATTCCCACATGCGCAGGTCGGCACGGATGTTGTGAACCACGTCCTTCCAGGAACCGCCGCGAACAATCTTGCGCGACATCTTGTAGGGGTCTTCCTGGGCCACATAGTAGCGGTACTCGGGGTTGATATCGTCAGTCATGCGGTCGATGCTCTCGGTATAGGCGGTCGAGGTCCACTCGCTCACATTACCGGCCATGTCATACAGACCGTAATCGTTGGGTTCATAGGTTCCCACAGGTGCCGAGATAATGTATCCGTCCTTGACATAGTTACCCTCGTCGGGCTTGAAGTTGGCATAGAAACAACCCTCGTCAACGGTCAAGGGCAGGTCGCCCTCCCACGGATACTTGTTCTGGTTCTGTCCGGCACGAGCGGCAAACTCCCACTCGGCCTCGGTGGGCAGACGGAAGGGCTCTACATAGATGCCCTGGTTGCCAAGCGACTTCTTCAGGAACTCGGTGCGCCAGTGGCAGAAGGCATTAGCCTGCTCCCAGCTCACGCCGACAACGGGATAGTTGTTGTAATTGCCGTTGGCAAAGTACATGCGCACATAAGGCTCCTGATAGGCGTTCTCAAAGTCGTTCACCCAGCAGGTGGTGTCGGGGTAGATGTTGACAATGTAAGTGTTCACAAAGTCAAAATCGCTCTGCAGCGGACGGGTGATGGTCTGGCGAATGATGCGGCCGTCATCGTCGATGTAGGCGGTATCCTTGCTGATGGTGGGCGCGGTCATGTCCACCTCGTGGTCGGTGTTGTAGTCACGACGTGTGGGGTCGAAGCGGTGCTTGCGCTTGGCTGCCTCAGTCAGGTTATAGACCTCAAAGCGATAGTTCATCTTGGAGGCGTCAAGTTCCTTCACGTGAGTGATGGGGTTGATGCGGTAAACCGAATTGATGGCTTGCTCCTCATCCTCGCCGGGATTCTTCCAGGGGATGGACTTGCTCCAGTCCAGATGCGGTTCCACGGGGTTGCCGTCCTTGTCCTCCAGAATCTTGAACTCTTCCAAACCGGCTTCATAGAGGCGCTCACGGATAATCGAGTCGCGCACCCAGTAGACAAACTGCTTGTACTTGGAATTGCTCACCTCCATCTCGTCCATCCAGAAGGCGTCTACCGAGATGCCGTGAGCCGTCGAGTCAATACCCCAAACGGAATCACGCTCGTTAGGTCCTTCTTTCATCGAGCCGACATCGACAAGCACCATGCCAAACGGTGTGGTCTCGTTAAACACGGAAGCCCCAACGCCGGTAACCTCACCGCCGCTGGTACCACCCTTGCGCATCGAGCCGCAGGACACGGTCGCCACTGCGACCAACAATATCAAAATCAGTTTCTTCATATACTTTACATTAAGCGTACGCCTTTTTGTCTGTTTTTGTTCTTTTCCTTATTTTGGAGTTTCACGTTATAGGTGACAAACACTTCATGGCTTCCGAATGTCGCCTTGCTGATAGCCGACACGGGGTAGTCATAACAATAGCCCAGATAGGCATCCTTCAGGTTCACGCCGATGAAAGCGCTAACGGCATCCTTGTGACGGTAACCGACGCCGATGTTGAGCATGCGGTTATAGCGCACCATGGCTGCCACCTGAGCCGCCCAAGCCTTGTTGGACATGGCAAACATGCCCGAGGGCTGTATCTCAAATAACGTATTATTAATCGGAATATTGCCACCTGCCATAAAATAATAGCTGCGGCTCGCGTTGAATTCATAGTAATCGACGGCCTCTCGAGAGGTCTTCAGCTCAATGGTGGGCGACGTGACATGGGTCACCGCAAAGCCCGTCCAGAATTTGGGATGCTTGAAATAGATGCCCACGTTGGCGTCAAACGCCGTTCCCGACACGTCCTGCTTGGGAATGGCCTCGTCATTGCCCTGATGGGCATCGTCCTCGGGCATGATGACCTCCTTGCCGCGGAAAGTTTGCGAGAATACGCCTGGCTGGACGCCGACACTGAGTTCACATTTGCCTAACTTGCGCTTGTAGGCCACCTGCGCGCCAATGCGGGTGTTGGTGTACAGACCGATGCGCTCAAACTCAGCTTTCACGCCAGCGCCAAATTTCTGCCCCAGCAGTTTGTAAGGCATGTCGGCAGTGATATAGAAGTTCATGGGGGCATGCTTGAAATCCACCCACTGCATGCGGCTGCCCACGGTCAGGTGGATAGCGTTATAATCACCTGCCGCAGCAGGGTTATAGTAGTTCTTGCCAAGCCACGAATGGGAAAAGGCTGCATCAGACTGTGCCATAGCGCCAAAGGCCACAACGGCACTCAGCACCGCTGCAGCTATCAGGCGTCTTATGTCAAGCAATCTCATGCTCATTACCGGTCTTTATCCTCTGGCTTAATCTTTTACTCAAAAAAGAAGGTGACCACCACCATGTCACTCTTGATCTTGTTAACGCTATTGGTGAACTTCAGCTTATCCTGTTCGTCTTCCAAGTCGGGACGGTTGCGGTCCAGCAGGTTCTTCAGACCGAAGCAGAACTTCACTTCGGGACACAGCTTGAAGAAGGGCATATAGAAGTCACAACCCATGCCCACAGTGAGCATCACGTCGTTGTTCTTGAGCTTAAACTGCTCGCTGCGGTCCTTGGCCAGGTCCTGGGTGTACATCACGCCGCCGGTAAAATAGGGACGGATATTGTGGAAACGCTTCGCGCTCATTTTCAGGTCAATGGGCACCACAATATAGGTGGACTTGATGTTCTGGCTCTGCGAGTAACGTGACTGATCCTGCCACTCCGAGTTGCCGCGATGGTTCAGGAAATGCACCACCTTGTTGCCGAAGTACAGTCCCGGCGAAATGCGCAGGTTGAAGTGCTCGGCAATGCGGTAGTCTGCCAGCACGTTCACACTGAAACCCGGAGAATGTGCCGACACGTCAGCATACCACTCCTCGTGTTCATTTGTAATCAATCCGTTGTTGGTAATGGCAAGATTCTGGAAATTCATGCCCACCGAGAATCCGAAATGCATTTTCTTGGTGTCGGCATACGGACGGTTCAGAATCATGTCATTATCCTGGGCATACAAGCCTGCACACCCAAGCAACAACATGATCAAGCATAGGATATGTCTCTGCTTTTTCAGTTCCATTTATCCATAATAACGCAGTTTTCCCCGCCTTATTGCTCAAAAGGCAAAAAAGTGTCAATAAACACTGGCAAAACACACATTATTCTAGATAAGGCGCTTGGCGATGGGGCGGGTGAACAGGCGGTTCACAGCCCAGGCCAGGAGGATGTCGATGGGCAGGACCAGGCAGATGGTCAACAGGCGGTTGCCACTGATGCCGAACAGGTCGGCACCGACCTCATTGGCCACATCCAGCAGGCCGATATGCGACATCACGGGAGCCAATAGGTAGTTGTAGAGCAACAGGGCCAGACCCTGCAAAATGAAAATTTCAAAACTGATATTTCCCAACCATTGCAATGGCTTGGACGACAGCAACTTGCCGACAAAGCCTTCACGTTTGTGGTACAGCACGCTCACCAGTAGAATGACCAGCACCGGGAGCCACCACATCATCGTGTCGCCCCAGGGCAGAAGCCAGTCATAAGCCTGGCAGGAAAATACCGTTACCGATAGCAGGGCAATCGCCACCAGTTCGGCATCGGTACCGTTTTCTCCCCTACCCAGCCAGCGCCATTGGCGGCAATGTCCCACCACATCGGCCAGCGTCATACCCAGCAGGAAGTCGACAAGACGCATCGGCGGGAACACGTAGAGCGCAGTGCGGTTATAGTCGTCGCCACCCGTTGCCGCCAGGATGCCGAAAACAATGACCGTCAGCACAGCCAGAATAATTACACGGTAGCGCAAACGCAGCGGCATGTACCACCTGGCCAACAGGGGATAGCACAGGTAACAGAACAGCAGCGTACTCAGGAACCACGAGAAGTGGTTATAGGAATAATAGATGCTGTGGACCAGCGACCAGCTCTGCAGCAACAGGACGTTAAGCGACAATGCCAGGGGTTTGATAAACAAGACGCCGGCGAGAGCCATCACCACCAGCCACAGGGCCAGCACCAGCCAGTGCAAGGGGAACAGTTTGGCAGCATGCCGCCATGCAAAACGCTTGTAGCTGCCACCGTCGAGCTGCTTGAAGGGATACTTCATCGCCAGCAGCATGCCGCTCGCCATGAAAAAGAAGGTCACACCGGCCCACGTCATTTCCTCGAGGCCCATGACCCCGACGTGAAAAAGCACTATCATCAGCGCAAACACGGCGCGCCATCCGTTTATCGATTTAATCATTAAGTTTTAAGTTGTAAGTTTTAAGTTGTAAGTATGGTTACCAACGGCTATCGGCAATCGGTCAACCTTCTCAAACAGGCACCCAGCGGGCGGGTAAAGTAGCGGTTTACCAGCCACGACAGCGGTATAAGCACCACCAGGGCAAACCAATGGAGCTGGTTGTCAACACGCCAGCCAAAGTGCCCGAGCACCGGAGTCAACATGTAGTTGAACAGGAGGAAGGCTACAAACTGCAGCACATAGACCTCAAAGCTGATGCTGCCCAGCCACTGCAGCGGTTTCCACAGCAATATGCGTCCGATAATGCCTTCCTGGCCGTCAAGAAACGCCAGAGCCACCAGGATGGCTCCCTGCGGCAACAGCCAGTTGATGACATCTTCCCACGGCTTGAGCCACGTTGTCATGTAATTGATGCCAATCACCAGCGCCAGCAGAAGCAGGGCACCCACCTCGATGAGCGTCGCCGTGCCATGTCCCACACGCGGAAAACGGACCTTGAGCAGGCGGTAGATATGGAACAGTGTCACGCCCACCACCACGTCAAGCACGTGGGACATGGGATTGACAAATACCGCCTCGCGGTGCGGAATGTCCAGCGGCAGCAGTATCCGGCCCAACGTCACCACCAGCACGGCGATGAGTGCTAGCTGTGCCCATAGTTTCCACTTCCCAATCCAGTGTGAGACAAAGGGATAGATAGCATAGCAAAAGAACAATGCGCTCAAGTACCACGCACCGGGATTGAGGCCGTAATGGACATCGTGGACTGGCGACCATGCCTGCAACAGCAGGGCACTCAAGCCTGCCGCACTCCAGTCCACCGCCGAGGTGTGATACAGCACAGTAATGGCAATGAGGGCAGCCAGAGCGAGCCAGTGGAGCGGATAGAGCTTTAAGGCATGGGCCAGGACAAATCTGCCGCAGTCCCTTGCCTGCAGCCGTTCAAACGGATGCCGCATCGACAGCAGGAAGGCACTGGAGATGAAAAAGAAGGTCACACCCGTCACGGCAATGTTCCACATCCAGTCCACGCCGGCATGGAACAGCACCACAGTGACCGCCATCAGTCCTCGCCACGAGTTGATTGTCTTAATCATTCAGTTTTCAGTTGTCAGTTTTCAGTTGTCAGTTTTCAGTTGTCAGTCACAAGCGCCAACACATAAAAGCTGAAAAGTGATGCGAAGTTACAAACATTTGTCGAAAGAGAGGCTAAAAAACCAAATATTTTGCACCTTTGCCTGACGGCGAAGATAGGCTGCGCCTCTGAAATGCTCAAATAAATTTGGCATTCCGCTCGGCTTGCACTATCTTTGCCGCGCAAATACAATGAAAGAAGCAAGCGACAAGACAAACATAACCGCCAATCGGGGATCCAAGTTCCTGAAAGACATAGGTATTTATGCCATCGGCAACATCGGCTCCAAGCTCATTACATTCATGATGGTGCCGCTGTACACCTATTTTGTGCATGAGACCTCCGATTTCGGCTATTACGACGTGTGTCTGCAGATTTGCCTGCTGCTGATTCCATTTTTCACCCTGCAGCTGCGCGATGGCGCCTTCCGCTTCCTGCTTGACTGCAACGAAGACGTTCAACGCAGGCGCATTGTGTCATTCGTGGCACGCACCCTTGCCAGCAGCCTCACGCTGTCGCTGCTCATCGCGCTGGTCATCGCATTGTGCTACCCCGTACAGTACCTGGGCTATATCGTTGGGCTGCTCATCGCCATGTCGCTGCAGGAGGTCTATTCCCAAGTCTTCCGTGGCTTGGGCAACAACCGCGCCTTTGTCTCGGTAGGTATTCTCTCGGCAATGGGCATCGGCCTGTTCAGCATTATCTTTGTCGCCGGCATGGGATGGGGCATCCGTGGCATCTTCCTGGCCAATATCCTGGCCCGCATCGTGGCCCTGCTCATCGTCGAGAGCAAGGTAAGGCTCATCAGCCGCCACACGCGCTGGCACATCAACACCCGCAAGGTGGCGCGCGACATCATCCGCTATACCCTGCCCCTGATGCCCGGTTCACTGTGCTGGTGGCTCACCGGCAGCAGCGACCGCCTGTTCATCTCCCACTTCCTGGGACTGGACGTCAACGGTGTCTATGCCGTCGCCATCCGCTTCACCGGCATCATCTACACACTGGCCATCATCTTCTACCAGGCATGGCAGGAAACCGCCATTCTGCAATACCATAGCCCTGACCGCAACCGCTTCTTCTCCAAGATGTTGAACAGCTACATCTTCCTGTTGTCGCTCATCTTCATCGGCTACGTTTTTGCCCTCAAGATTAATTACGGATGGCTCGTGGCTCCAGAATACCGTGAAAGCCTCAATTACATCTATCCGCTGGGCTTGTCGGCGGTGGTATTTGCCGTGGCGGCCTTCTTCGACATGGGTTACCAGTGTGCTCTCGACACCAAGCGCACGTTGCCTGCCATCGTCCTTGCCGCCATCGTCAATGTCAGTCTCAACTTCCTGCTCATCAAGCCATTGGGCGTGTATGGCGTCATCATCACCCAGCTCGTTACCTATCTCGTGCTGGTCACCTATCGCTGGTTTGACATGAAGCGCTATTTTGTGCTCAAGATTGAGCCGCGCACCGCCATTCCCGTGTGTGCGATGCTCCTGGGCGCCCTCCCCTTCTATTACAGCCGTTCCATCGCCATTGACATCCTCTTTTCTCTCGCAGTAGTCGCTGTGCTGGCATGGCTGTACCGCAACGAGTTACGCGACTTGTGGCAGAGCAAAATCACTAAAACACATCATTAAATAAAATAATTGGCGTGATTCATCGTTTTTAAAAGTAAAAACGTAGTCGTCAGTTGTCAGTCGTCAGTTGTCAGCGGCATCCGCATTCAACTGAAAACTGAAAACTGAAAACTAAAAACTGAAAAAGAATGAAATCTAGATTACTTATCATGCTGGTTGCATCGGTCATGTTGTTCTCGTGCAAAACCAACAAGGAGAACAACCTTGCTTATTTCCATAACCTGAATGACATTCCCAGTGGCGTTCTGCCTAATCCTCAAAGCAGCTATCCCATCGTCGTCCAGCCCGACGACGAGCTTATCGTCGCTGTCACCTCGGCCGTTCCCGAGGCTACTGCAGCCTATAACCTGCCGCTTGAGAATCCCGCGACTCGCAACGCACTGCGCATGGCCACCCAGCCGCGCACCCAGACCTATATCGTCGACAAGCAGGGCGACATCATGCTGCCCCTGCTGGGACGCATCCACGTCGCCGGCAAGACCACCGAGCAGATTGCCAACGAGGTCACAGCGATGGTCGCCAAGGATGTCAAGGACCCTTATGTCAAGGTTGACATCGTGAATTTCACCGTCGATGTGATGGGCGAGGTACGCGTGCCCCAGCGTGTTGTTGCCGAGCGTCAGCATTTTACCGTCCTCGACGCCCTGGCCACATGCAACGACCTGACCGAATATGGCCAGCGAGACCGCGTGTTCGTCATCCGCACCGAGAACGGCGAGCGCACCTATCACCGCCTGGACCTGACCAACAGTGAGGTGTTCTCCGACCCGTATTTCTACCTGCGTCAGAACGACATCGTCTATGTCGAGCCTAACCAAATCCGCATCGACAACTCAAAGTACAACCAAAACAACGCCTTTAAACTGTCGGTCACCTCGACCATCGTGAGCAGCGTGTCGGTCATCGCATCACTCGTCATCGCCCTCACCCGATAAACATACATTGTTTTCAGTCGTCAGTTCTCAGTTGTCAGCGGCATCCGCGTTCAACTGAAAACTGAAAACTGAAAACTGAAAACTGAAACGAATATGGCACAATTCAATACTCCCCCGACCCCTCAACAAGAGGAGCAAATCATCGATTTCAGCGCGTTTGTCCGCAAGTACAAGCGCTACTGGTGGTTATTCCTGCTGTCGCTCATTGCCTGTGTGGCTCTGGGAATGGCCTATCTCAAGTATGCCCAACGCATCTATAATGTCAAGGCCGTCGTGCTCGTGGCGCAGGAAGACAACGGCGCCGGTGCCGGTGCCAACCTGCTCAAGAGCATGAAACTCATGGGCCAGGGCAGCAAGGTCGATGACGAGATGGTGGTATTCTCCTCCCAGGAGCTGTGTACCGAGGTCGTCAAGCAACTCGGCCTCAACCGTTCCTATGTCGAGGACAAGGGCTGGTACAAGCCCAAGAGGGACCACTACAACACCTCGCCCGTCGAGGTCGTTGTCCCCGAGGAGTTTTTTGACACCCTGTCGTCAGGACTGAAGTTCAAGATTGACGTGAACAAGCAGGGACTCGCTACCATCAAGGCCACCAAGGGCAAGAAAGAGCTCGCCCAGGTCAAGGATGCCACCCTGCCCACCACGGTCAAGACCAGCTATGGCGTGTTTGCCATCAAGGCCACCGAGAAATTCAAGGGCGGCAAACCCTACCATGTCACCGCAAGCCTCATCAACAACCAGTTGAAAGGCGAAATCCTGAACCGTCGCATCAAGGTCAAGCTCGCCAACAAGAAGTCGAGCGGTATCAACCTGTCGCTGGCCGAGAACAACATCGAGCGCGGCAAGGACATCCTCAACAAGCTCATGGAGCTGTACAACGAGCGTGGACAAAGGGAGAAAGACGAACAGGCCATCAACACGGCCAAGTTCATCGACGAGCGTCTGGCGCTCATCTACAAGGGCTTGACAAGCAGCGAGGCCGACATCGAGGCCTACAAGCGCGCCCACAAGATTGTGGACCCCGAGCTGCAAATCAAGAGTGCCGTCACCAAGCAGGAACTCAACGACCGCGCCCTCATCAAGCTGGAGACCAACAGGCAGATTCTGGCCATGGTGCGTGACTTCGTGAACAATCCCGCCAACAAGCGTTCCTACATTCCCTTTGCCGTCGATTCCAGCGGTGCCTCGGCTGCCATCAAGGCCTACAATAACCTGCTGGCACAGCGCCAGGAGCTGGAACTGAGTGCCAAGGGCGACAACATCGCCCTCAAGCAGCTCGAAACCCAGATTGACGATATGCACAACAACGTGCTGCAGGGTGTGAACAGCTCCATCCGCGGACTGGATATGCAGATTGGCAAAATCCGCAGCGAGTCGGGCAAAACCTCCGGCGAACTCAGCCGTGTACCCACCGAGGAGCGCGAAGCCCGCGAGCTGTTGCGTAACCAGGGCATCCAGAACACCCTGTACACCTTCCTGCTCGAGAAGCGTGAGGAGAACAACCTGGTACTGGCAGCCACCACGCCCAAGGGCAAGATTGTGGACCACGCCTACGCCCAGCACACGCCCATCAGCCCCAACAGGATGTTTGTCTATGCGCTGATGCTGCTGGCCAGCTTCTTCCTGCCGCTGTTGCTGCTCTACCTGAAGGACCTGTTCACTACCAAGTTCGCCAACCAGGAAGAGCTGGAGGAACTCACCCAGGTGCCCTTCATCGGACACATCCACCACAACCGTCACCACACCCAGCTCGTCGTCAAGGACGGCAAGACCTCGTCGATTGTCGAGCTGTTCCGCTATATCCGCAACAACCTGCAGTTCATCCTCAACAAGGAGGACGACAAGGTCATCCTGGTCACCAGCAGCGTGAGCGGCGAGGGCAAGTCGTTTGTCAGCACCAACATCGCTTCATCGTTTGCTCTGCTGGGCAAGCGCGTGGCACTGGTGGGCATGGACATCCGCTCGCCCAAGCTGGCCCAGATGCTCGACCTGAACGAGTTGCCCGGTGTTACCTCTTACCTGTCGCGCAGCGATGTCACCCTCGACCAGATTGCACAGCAGTGCAAGGAGGTCAAGGGCCTGGACGTGTTCGTCGGCGGTGCCATTCCGCCCAACCCGTCAGAGCTGTTGCTGGGTGACCGCGTGAAGGACTTCTTCCGCGACCTGCGCGAGCAGTATGACGTGATTATCGTGGACTCGGCACCCGTGGCCCAAGTGAGCGACAGCTTCGCCCTGGACAAGTACACCAACGCCACCGTCTATGTGACCCGTGCCAACTACACGCGCCGCAACCACATCAAGTTCATGAACCGCATCGCCGCCAACAAGCAGTTGAAGAACATCTGCGTCGTGCTCAACGACACCAAGCCGAGCAACGACAACACCTACGGCTACGGTCTGAACAACAATCAGAAGGACGACAACTAACCCGCCCCACCGCGGCGATTAAGCAGCCTGTACCAGCATGGATAGAGCGCTCATATTTGTCACCCTGGGATTTGCGTTGTTTTTCTTCATCGCACGCCAGGGACTCCGCATGAGCAAAGCGCGCATCTATGAAATCATCATCGCGCTCTATACCTTCTCGTGCTGTTTCACCCGCTTGTACCTACCTGTCTTCAAGGCAGCCACTGAGACCGAAGGCTCCTTCGGTGCCAGTGTGGCGATATGGCCGTTCTATGCCTTGTCGGTCGTGCTTATCTGGATTATCGCCCGCGACAGGCATTGGCGCATCCGGCGTCCCAACCTCTGGCTGTTTCTCATCTTCCTGGCTTATGCCGGCTACACGATAGCCAACCCCTATGACGTGTCACGGCTCCAGACCATCGCTGCTGTTATCTATCTGCTGGCATTTGCGGTGTTCATGTACCTGTTTGCCAACAGTTTCTCGGTGAAGAATGTGGTAAACGGCATCTTTATGGGACTGACGCTGACCGTCGCACTTCACATCTTCTTGTGCTTCCTGTATCCGGTCATGAACATGGAAGCCGCCATCAAGTTGTTTGATGTCGATGCTGTGACGCGCAACGACGAGCGTGCAGGTGCCGTGGGCACGATGGCTCACCCCAACGGACTGGGCACTTACGCGTCCTACTATTTCGCGTTCTTTACGGCATGTTTCCTGACCAACTACAAGCGCCGTATGAGCGGCATCTTTGCAGGACTGGCTTTCCTGGTCATCGTGTTCAGCGCCAGCCGCAGTGCGCTGGCCTCTATCGTGTTCTCACTATTGGTGATTGTGGTATTCTATGTCTTCAGACGCCACAAGATTCTGAGTTTGCAGAGTATCCTCAAGGGTATCGTCCCCCTGGGCGTCATCATTGCCCTGTTGCTGACCGGTCCCTTGAGCTTCCTGTTTAGTGATGTGGACAACCTGGATGAAATGACCACGTCACGCCTGATGCACTACTATTGCGGCTATGAGATTTTCGAGGACCATCCGCTGGTGGGTGTGGGGCTTAACGGCCACTTGAGCTATCTGGTCGAGAACAGTTCCGCCATGATGTTTGAGCAGATTTTTGATGCTGCCGACATCTTTCAGCCTGAAGAGTTCATGTTCTCCAACCCTATCCATAACATCTGGATTATCCTTGTCGATGAGTTGGGACTCATCGGTTTCCTGCCCATCTTGGGATTCATCATCTGGTACATCGCGACCTTCAAGCGACGGACAAAGCTCTCCCAGAACCGCTATTACAACATACTGAACATTACGGGACTGGGCATGATCTGCTGTATGCTGGTGCAGGGCAACAGCGACTGGAACCCGCTCACCCCGCAAGCGCTTACCATATCGCTCATGTTCATTGCTTTCTCACTCAACCGTCACTATGCCGCCGAGGAGCATCCCGAATTTGAAACTGTAGAAGCCTCCAAGCGACGTGCGATTGCCGAGCGGCAAAATGAGGAGGAAAAAGAGAACGAAGAAATACCGGTAACCGTGCTGACCGTATGAGAAACGCCAACAAGCACATATTGTTTCTCGTTACCGAGTTTGATGCCCCAGGCATGAGGCCTTATGCCCGCAACATCATCAACACAACGTGGCAAATGGGAGACCGGGTGCTTGTCGTGAGCCGCCGACAGAATGACAGTCAGGCATTTCCCGGAATTTCCGCCAGCAGCATCACTTGGATTGATTATCCTAACCGCAAGTGGGACAAGTTGGTCTTCCGTTTCCGTCCCACTGCAGTCCTCAACGCCATTGACGACATTATTGAGCGGCACAACATCGACATCATCTACTCGTTGACCGAGGAACTGATTCTTGCAAGGCACATCCAGCGTCTGTGCCGTCGCATCCCTGTGCTCTATACCGTGCATGACGCATGTTTTCACGATTCCAAGTTCAGTTCACTGGGGACATGGCTCAAACACCGGTTTATCATCGCTCGGCCACAGCGGCAGATGCTAGAGCACACCTGTCATCAGGTTACCAACAGCCGTGATCAACAGGAACTTATCCAAGGGCGTTTCCCCAACCATGATGTGCATTACGCCCCCTTCCCCACCCTGGTCACCGATGTCATAGCACAGGGCAACTGCCGCGTACCCGAGCTGTCGGACATTGACGGCGGTTATATCCTGTTCTTTGGCAACGTGCAGCTGTACAAGGGTGTGCATATGCTCTATGATGTCTATCTTTCACATCCCGAGCTGCGCCGGATTCCGCTGGTCATCGCCGGTTCTGGCGACATCTACTTCAAGCGCAGTGCCGAAGAGCAGAACGTCATTTTCATTAACCGATTCATCGACGACAATGAGGTGGCTGACCTGTTTAACCGCGCTGCAGTGGTCGTCTATCCCTATATCTCGGCCACCCAGAGCGGCGTAACCAGCATCGCCAGCTACTTCGGCAAACCCATGGTGTTAAGCGACCTGCCCTTCTTCAGACAGACCTGTGACGGCTATGATGGCATCCAGTTCTTCCCCACCGGCGACACCAATGCCCTCACCCAAGCTATTGTGCACTCATTGCAGGCCGGTGCCTCCACCCGCCCCCTATATGACAACTGCTACACCACCGAAGCCCTGCGCACCACCCTCGCCACTATCCTCAACGATGTCATCAACCGCAAATAATAAACGAAAACTAAAGTCTAAGGTCTAAAGTCTAAAAACTAAAAGATATGAAAAATTTTACGCAATATCTCATCGTGGCAGCCATCATCGGCATGACAGCACTGAATATCCAGGCAAGGACAATTCTAGTCAACCCCGACTTGGCCAAGGGCAACCTTACCCAGCGACTGCGCCAAGTAGGCGAAACCGCCAACTACAACGACACCGTCGTGCTTGAATTTGGCAAGGGCACCTATACTATTGAGGGCTCGGTCATTTTCCACAGCCATCTGGTCATCAAGGGAAAGGGAGAGCAGCAGACAACGGTCATCTTTGACAAGGGCAACGACAAAGCCGGTTTTAAAGCCTTTACCGACGATTGTTTCATCGACGTGTTCGGCACTTTGGCTCATCCACTGTCGGCGAGCATCAGTGACATCTCTTTCCGCGTCAAGGACCACAAGGGCATCTGGTGGGATGAGAAAAGCAATTACCTGTTCAAAATCCGTCATTGCAACAGCGTAAACATCACACGTGTGAAAAGCTACAACTACAACGCCAGCCTCACCAACTTTGACCTGCATGTGTGCTCCAATGTCAACATCACCGACTGTGACATCACCAACTACAACAACAGCCACAACGGCGGTTGCCTGTGGTTGCGCGGCGAGATGCACAACGTCAACATCAAGCGCAACAGGATTACCAAGTACGGCAAGGACGAGGCGGTAGCTATTTTTGACCGACTGGTGGACAATTCCAAGAAATACATCCGCGGCAAGGCCAGCCGCACCGACATCTTTATCGAGGACAACGAGTTCTACTATGGATGGGACGCAAGAGACAAGACCAAGGATCCGCTGTGTGACATGATTGTATCACTGTTCACCGACCAGCGCAGCAGCGAGGACCGTTGCATGACCAGCAATTTCCACCTGCGCGGCAACAAGTTCATCATCAACGACATCTGCACCCGTTGCATCTACATCGGTTTTGACCCGGCCGATGACCACCGCGACATCTACATTGAGAACAACGAGATTGTACACAATCCGCTGAGCAGCAACGACCCCTTTTATTACAGCGACATCGAAATCCACGACCAGAGTGCGTCAACCGATGTCATTCACATCAACGGCAACACGCTCAGGAACGACTATGCCCTCCTGAACAAATTCGGCACCACGGGCTTTGCCGTTGTGGTAATGCGTGGCGGGCACGTGACCATGGCCGACAACACCATCGTCAACAACGTGACAAGCGACCCCAAAACGGGCAAGGCCTATGGCATTGAGCTGGTGTGGTGCAAGTCCGACGGTAACAGCGATGTTACCTTGACGGGTAACGTGTGCAAGGGACTCGACTGCATCGCCCACGTCGGTGCCTGGGATTTAGCCGATAAGTACTCCATCAGCGCCAACAACAACTACTTTACCGGCAACACGAGGATTAACTGCGAAAGCATCAAGAGGCTGGACCTGAATTTTACCGGCAATACGTTCAACAGCCAGGGCGAGACATTTTTCCTTGAGGGTTTTGCCCAAAAGGGAACCGTTGTGTTCAACAGCAATGAGGTCAATGTGGGCAAAGGCAAAGGACAGTTCATAATCCGTAACGGGAAATCTAACGGACGCATCGACCAACTGGAAATCCAGAATAACGTCTTCAAGGGCGTAAAGAGCGAGAACGACATGCTCAAGAACGCCACCAGCGTGGGCAAGCGCAAAATCAAATCCAACCGCATTACCCGTTAAGGTCAGTGCTGAATCCATCAGCCATGAAGATTCTCATCATCAACTGCATCCTATCGACCGCTGAGCATGGCATCATCAAGCGCAAGGAGTCCATCGGCGATTGCATGATCAGCAACTTCGCCCGCGGCTTCATCAAGTTGGGGCATTGCGTCACGTTGCTTGCCAGCGAGGAGTTCAAGCCCACCGGCAAGGATGATGACATGCCCTTTGAGGTCGTGTATTTCCCATCACGCCTGCCTCAGGTGTTCAAGCCCACACTGCTGCCTTGGCCCAAGGGGCTGTGTCACTGGCTCAAACACCATGCAGCCGACTACGACCTGATCATCGCCAGTGAGACTTTCCAGATTTCCTCACTCATCGCTGCCCGCGTCTGCCCCGAGCGACTCATTATCTGGCAGGAACTGGACCGTCACCAGCAACTATTGTTCAAGTTGCCTTCAAGACTGTGGCACCACATTATCGTGCCGCTGTTCATGGGCAAGGTGACTATTGTGCCCCGTAGCGAGCCGGCACGCCGGTTCATCAGCCGTTATAGCCGCCATGTGAGCGACGTGATTGTCGATCACGGCACAGACGCCCGCACACTCTATCCATGCGACGAGGTGGACAAAGCCTTCATCGTCGTCTCTCAACTGGTGCAGCGCAAGCGTGTGGACAGGATTATCCATAAGTTTGCCCTACTCGTCGGCCAAGCAGGCTATCGGGACTACCGTCTGGACATCATCGGAGACGGCGACCAGGCCGATGAGCTGAAGCGGTTGACTACATCGCTGGGTATTGAGAATAACGTGGTTTTCCATGGATTCATGAGCCATAAGCAGTTGGCCGAGCCCCTGCGCCGCTCACTGGCACTGCTCGTGGACACCAGCAGCGACTTGAACATGGTGACCATTGCCGAAGCGATTACCAGCGGCACACCTGTGGTGACAAACACCAAGCCCTCCACCGCCTCGTTTATTGCTGCCAGGGGGCTGGGCATTGCCCGTGACAATTGGGACGAGAACGACCTCATCAAGGTCATCAACGACTACGGCAAGATGCATCAAGCTTGCGTCATCGAGGGTAAAGAGCTGACCAATGTGGCATGCGCAAGAAAAATGTTAGGAGTGTAGGGCCTCGCCTTGGCGTGGCCGTTAGGAGTTAGAAGTTTGGAGTTAGAAGTTACTAGAGAGGACTAGAAACTAAAAACTTAAACGCAATAAAGGTGGGTAAAAGCACGTTATTGTTACAGACTGACCTTAAATAGCTTTCATCATGAGAATACGTATATTGACAAGCCTGTTTGCCGTTTTCGTGTCCTGTCTGTCTATTGCAGGACAGTCAGGTTTGCGGCCCCGTGGTGACGTGAATTGTGACTGGACGGTGAACATCGCCGATGTGAATGCCATCATCGAGGCCATCTTCAATGACAAGCCCTATCACGCCCTTTACACCTACGCCTACGACATCAACGGCGACCACGTCATCAACATCAGCGACCTGAATGCCGTCATCGGTGCCATCATGGGCGACGAGCTGCCACCCATGCCCACCTACTCGGGGACACTGCCCGTGATGTACATCATTACCGAGGGGAAACGCGACATTGTCAGCAAGGACGAATATGTATACGCCATGTGGTGGCTCGACGCCATGGACATCGACGGCTATACGTCCATCGGCTCGGCCGAGGCACCACTAGGGATGCAAATCAAGGGGCGCGGCAATTATACGTGGACAAATCACGACAAGAAGCCGTTCCGCCTCAAGTTCATCCAAGCTCTCCCCGTACTGGGTATGCCGTCGAGCCAACACTGGGTGCTGATTAGTGGAGCTGATTACTGGATTGGTCAAATCAACGATGCCCTGCCATTTGAAATCGGACGCCAGATGGGCATGTCTTGGAATCCCCGTCAAGTGCCCATTGAGGTGGTACTTAACGGGCAATACATCGGCCTGTACCACATGACCGAGAAAATCCGCGTCGATAAGAACCGTGTCAATATCGTCAAGCAGAAAGACCGAGAGACCGATTCCACCAAAGTGACCGGCGGGTGGCTATTGGAGATTGACAACTACTATGAACCCGGCCAGATTGCGTTCACCGAGGGCAACGGATGGCATTTCTGGGTAACACCACATTCTCCCGAAGAATTGAGCTACGTTCAGCGGACTTACATGACCGACTTTCTCATGCATGCTGACAGTGCCATCTACTGCGAGGACAAGACCAGCACCGAGTGGGAACGCTACATCGACATGGATTCGCTGGCCGTTTTCTACATCATCCAGGAAATCATGGACAACCTGGAGGGATTTCATGGCAGTTGCTATTTCCACAAGCAGCGCGGCGACAGCACCAAACTGATTTTTGGTCCCCTTTGGGACTTTGGCAGTTCCTTTTCCCGCTACACTTCGACCTATGAATTCGACCACTTCATCTATGACAACACTTCCAGTAACCTCCATTTGCGTTGGATTGCTGAGATTGCCAAGTTCCCCAGGTTTCAAGAGTGCGTGCGACAGCACTGGCAGCGTTTCTACACCGAGGTTTATCCCCAACTGGACCTGTTCCTGAATGAATTCGGTGACAAAATCGAGGCGGCAGGCAACTGTGACCACAACCGCTGGCCCAAGTCGGAATGCGACAATATCAAGGGCAGAATCAACTTCACCCGCAATCAATGCCTGAAAAAGAAAATCGCCTGGCTCAACGAGCAGTGGGGACAAGAATAGTTAGGAGTTAGGAGTTAGAAGTTAGGAGTGTAGGGCCTCGCCTTGGCGTGGCCGTTAGGAGTTGGGAGGGATTAAAAAACCAGTTGCTGGCGGGTGGTGGCGGCGATGGTGTTCCAGTCGTATAGTTTAAGGTCGTAGTGCTGCTCCTCGGCGGGGACTGCGAGCAGTCGTGAGATGGCGGCACACAGGGCATCGACGTCGCCCACGGGGAAGTAGTCCTGCTCGGGCAGTTCCACCTGGCGGGTGCCGGGAATGTCGCTGCACACGATGGGCAGGCCGTAGGCCATCGCCTCAAGCATCACCATCGGGAACCCCTCGTTGACCGAGGGAAGTACCAGGGCGCGGGCATGGCTGTAGAGTTGGCGCAGGTCTTCGCCTGCGGTAAAGCCTGTAAAAATCACCTTTTTTCCTGTATCCAATCTCTCCAGCAGGTCGCGGTAGGTGCTGTCGTGGTCACTGGCGCCTGCTATGACGACCTGGCCCACCTGCGGCAGGCGGTTGGCAGCCTCAACGAGGTATTCTAGCCCTTTCTCGGGCGTGAGGCGGCCCACAGCGAGCAGGTAGCTACCGGGGGTGATGCCGTGCCCGTCGAGGAATGATGTGGACGCGCTGCGTGTCACGGCATCAATGCCGTTAGGAATATAGACACTCTTGTCGAGGGCGCCGCATTTCTCCATCTGGTACTTGTTGACAAAGTCGCACTGGCGCAGCAGCCAGCGGGCTGGAGCGTTCCACTTGCTGTGCTCATAGTTGGGGCTGTGATAGGTCAGCACCACGGGCAGCCCCATCAGGCGCACGAGCGGGGCAAACATGCCCGGCCCGATGTTGTGGATGTGCACCACGTCGGGGCGGTGCAGCATGATGTGCAGCACGCTCAGCAGGGTGTGCCACACGGCCTCAAAGCCCTTGATGCGCGTCGAGGGCAGGTCGATGTACTCGATATTGGGGAAAGTCTGGGCCGACTGCTCGGTGAGGTAGGCGCGACGGCGGTACAGGCGCACATGCACGTCCTGCATGTGGGTGTAAAGATGATAGCTGTGAGCCTCGACACCCCCCTGGATGCCAGGGAACCCGCGTGTCCCAATCACAGCAATCGTCTTCATATTCAGTCTTCAGTTTTCTCAAACAACATGAACAACGTTGAACAACAATAACAACAAAAAATAAAATATCATAAAGTTGTTCAAGTTGTTGTTTGTTGTTTTGGTTGTTTGATGAGAGGTTAGTCCCAGCACAGGTCTTGGCCCTTGCGGATGCGCCACTTGTTCTTGAGCACCCACATGATGGGCACCCAGGGACGGCGCACCATGTCGTGGCGCTCGGTGACGATAAAGGTGCAGTTGCGTTTGCACTGGCGCACCTTTTCCATCGCCTCCTTGGCCTTGTCGCTGGCCATGATGTTCTCGAAGGAGTCCTCCTTGATGTTGCCCATAATCCACTCCTCACCGCTGCCGTTGCAGGGCGTGACGTTGCCCCACGGGTCGATGAAGAAGAAGTCGCTCAAGGCGCCGCAGGGCGGACGGTACTCGTCGGTGTCGCCACGCAGGCGGCGGTGAATCGAGCGGTTGAAGTAGGCCCGGCCGTAGTCCTTCAGGCGGTCCTTGATATGGCGGCGCTTGCTGGTGAGCAGAGCCTTGACGAACAGTTCGTGCTGGCGCAGGGCTTCCTCGCTCTCAATCTGGTTGTCGTCCTTGTGGAAATACCACGAGTTGTGCACGGCGCTGTTGCCCAGCTCCACGTCGAGGGCGACGCACAGGTCGTAGAGGTGCAACAGGTCCATGTAGTTGTCGGGAGAAATGACCACCGAGAAGCCGATGTTCTTGCACTTGGTCTTCTTGAGCTCCAGCATGGTGCGCAGGGCGTGGTCAAAGCCGTCCTTGATGCCGCGCTTGGTGTCGTTGATTTTGGGCAGACCCTCGACACTGACGCGAATCAGGATGTTGGGATATTTGTTGGCGAGCTCCACGATTTTCTTGGTGTTGTAACCGTTGGTGCTCAGTTCCAGCAGGCTGGATTTGGGATACAGGATTTCAAAAATCCTGTCGATGTCAGGACGCAATGTGGGTTCGCCGCCCGTGATGTTGATGCGCAACCCCGCGGGCAGTTTCTCATAGTAGGAGGCGTCGATTTCTTCGCTCGGGTGGGTCTGGAACTTCCAGATATTGCACATGTTGCACTGCGCATTGCACCTGAAAGTGGTGATCAGACTGCCCTGAATCACATTCTTCATTGCTATCGTTATATAAGCTTATACATTATTTTAACTAATGCATTAGCAAATTATTGTGTCAACGGTCATAAAAATGGTGAGAAGGGGGAATCTAGCCCTGGCGATAGATGTCGCGTATGAGGGACTGGAAATGCGTCGTCGAGGAGAAACGTTGCAGCGCACGACGGGCGATATCGGCATGGTTCCACTGGCGGGTCATCGCCTTGGTAATGGCGGTGGCCATCGCCTCGCGGTCAAAGGGTTTGAACACCACACCGCTATGCTCATCAATCAGTTCGGGAATGCCGCCGATTTGCGTTCCGGCAACAGGCGTTCCGGCACACAGCGACTCGATGACACTCAACGGGTTGTTCTCATACCATTGCGACGAGACGACACTCAGGCGGGCAGATGTCAGCACGCGTGCCACACCGTCAGCATCGAGTTTGCCCAGGAAATCGATATTCGGACTGGACGAGTACTTTTCCCGCAACTCCTGCTCCAGCGGGCCACCACCAGCGACCTTGAGCCGGTAGGGCAAGCGTGAAGCGACGTCGAGCAGCAGGTCAACACCCTTCTCGGCACTCAAGCGCCCCACATAGCAATAGTAGTCCTCTCGCGGATCCGTGTTGTCGATGGCCTGGTAATACCTGAACTTGATGGGGTCGATGAAATTGGTGAGCACAACCAGTTTGTCGGGGTCAAAGCCGCCCTTCTTCATCATGTCGGCCATGAACTGGCTGGGGCAGACAAAGAGGTCGGTGTTTTCTTCCAGAATGCGGCGTTTCCACTTCAACGCCTCAAGCCATGCCACGGCACTGGCAGGCAACGAGCCCTTCATGCAGCGGTGAGTAAGCACTCCCATTTTGCCGCCAGCGATACATTGCTCACAGGGCTTGCCGTCACGCAGACAGTCATAGCGGGGGCACAGCAGCTTGTAGTCATGGAGGGTCCACACCACGCGGATGCCGCGACGATGAGCCAACAGGCCCACCACGGGCGAGAGGTAGCTGTGGATGTTGTGCAGGTGCACCACATCGGGCTGGAACTCGTCGAGCACCGCCTCAAATCGCTGGCACACATCGCCCTTGCCCAGGGTGCGACCCATGGCACGCAGCAGGTTCCCCACCCCGCCGCCAAAACTCACTTCGCTGGCAAAGCTGTCCTGATAACGCGCGGGCAGGTTCTCGGGATACTGCATGGCAAAAACCTCGGCCTCGACGCCATTTTCACGCAGCAGCGCCTCGGTATTGAGGACGACAACGCAGTCGCCCCCCCGGGGATAGTAAAACTTATTGACCAGCAATACACGCATCTTTTTTCAGTTAGAAGTGAGGAGTTAGAAGTTAGAAGTTAGGAGTTAGGAGTTAGAAGTTAGGAGTTAGGAGTTAGGAGTTAGCGGATGCCACCTAAAACCTAAAGCCTAAAACCTAAAGCCTAAATCACACATTAAAGCGGAAGACAACGATGTCGCCGTCCTGCATGACGTACTCCTTGCCCTCGATGTGCAGCTTGCCGGCTTCCTTGACAGCGGCCTCGCTGCCGTAGTGAATGTAGTCGTCGTACTTGATGATCTCGGCACGGATGAAGCCGCGCTCAAAGTCGGTGTGGATGACGCCTGCACACTGCGGTGCCTTGCTGCCGCGACGGAAGGTCCACGCACGCACCTCCTTAGGACCGGCGGTCAGGAAGGTCTCCAGGTTCAACAGGGCATAGGCCGACTTGATGATGCGGTTCACACCGCTCTCCTCCAAACCAATTTCGGCCAGGAACATCTGGCGCTCTTCGTAGTCCTCGAGCTCGGCGATCTCGCTCTCGGTCTGGGCGGCAACGACCAGGATTTGGGCGTCCTCGTCCTTGACGGCCTCGCGCACGGCATCCACATAGGCATTGCCGTTCACCACACTCTTGTCATCGACGTTGCAGACGTACATCACCGGCTTGTTGGTCAGCAGGAACAGCTCGTGGGCGATTTTCTCCTCGTCCTTGTTGAGCAGTTCCACGGTGCGGGCACTGCGGCCCTGTTCCAGAGCCTCCTTGTAGCGCTTAAGCACCTCATATTGCACCTTGGCCTCGCGGTCGCCGCCCGTCTGGGCCTGTTTCTGCACCTTATTGATGCGGCTCTCGATGGTTTCCAGGTCGCGCAGCTGCAACTCCAGATCGATGACCTCCTTGTCGCGCACGGGATCGACGGTGCCGTCGACGTGCGTCACGTTGTCGTCATCAAAGCAACGAAGGACGTGGATGATGGCATCGGTCTCACGGATGTTGCCCAGGAACTTGTTGCCCAGGCCCTCACCGCGGCTGGCACCCTTGACCAGTCCCGCAATATCGACGATTTCGACGGTTGTGGGGACGATACGGGCAGGGTTCACCAGCTTGGCGAGCTCGTTGAGGCGCTCGTCGGGGACGGTGATGACTCCCACGTTAGGCTCGATGGTGCAGAAAGGAAAGTTGGCCGACTGCGCCTTGGCATTCGACAGGCAGTTGAACAGGGTTGACTTGCCCACATTAGGCAGTCCCACGATTCCACATTGTAATGACATGATTCTATCTTGTTTTGATTATTTTCGAACCGCAAAGGTACACATTTCATTTTATACAACCAAATACAAGCCACATCAAGGAGAAAATCGCTTTTTTTACACCTGGGGTCGCTCTTCTTGTTTTTTTTGGTTATATTTGCCGAACAAAACCGCAACCAACTGATTATGACCACCAGACACCTCCTGATTACGACAGTGCTGGCCGCATTGCTGCTCACCGGCTGCAGCAGCGATAACGCCAAGGCGCCAGCTGGACAATTCGCCTTCCTCGACAGCCTGGGCATCACCGTTGACAACGACCTGCTGCTGCCTGACACGCTGACGATGCCCGACATCTACAGCGGCGACCCGGAACAGACTGCCGATGACCTGAAAGGTTACCAGCTCAGCAAGGACCAGTTCGCTGCCCTGCTCCAGCCTGCAGGACGCGGCTTTGCTGACAGGATGAGCAACTGGCTGCTGCTGGGTGTACGCGACCTGGGCAACGGCATCACGCTAGGAGCCTATTATGTCTGCAACGGTGTGGGCTATTGCGTGGAGCTGCTTACACACGACAGCCAAGGCAAGGTGCTGGACGCCATCAATGCGCGTGAATTCCACGTGCTGTGGCGCATCAACATGTCGGACATCAACAACGATACCGTCTTCACCCTCGACAGCCGCATCACCCTGAACGCTCCCAACCGTTTGACGCTCAACCGCGTGATGGGCCGTTGCATCATGGACTTTGAGGACGACGTCAAGGGTGCGCCCATCTGGCAACAGGAGTGGCAACAAGACTATACCATCAACGACAAGGGGCACTTTGTCCTGCACGGGCAGCGCATCGTCCGCGAACTGGGTGAAGTGGACTACTACGCCGCGCTCGACTTCAAGTCATGGGACATGCTGGTGTGCTCACTGCATGACCCTGGCATCATGGACACCTGGAACGGCTATACCGAACTGGTCAACTCCACCTATGACCCCGACTACCAGTACAACCCCTTCCCCTGGGACGTCGTGCAGCTCTACAAGATGAACCCCCAGCGCTTCCTGCGCTGGATGGCTGCCCACCGTGACAGCGGCAACCGCCTGCTTCCTCTCTTCAAAATGCCCCCCGACGACCGCCCTGCTCTGCTCCAGGAAATCTCCCGCCTTGACGACCCCACCGCCCGCCAGTGGCTCACCGACATCGTCACCTCCTGGGACAACACCCCCCTCACCCGCCACCTGTAAAAAACAAGCCAGCCGGTCGAAGTATTGCAAGGCTCCGCCTTGTAAGTTTTCCCACTGTGAGTGTTGCAGGAATGCTTGGAATTCACTACCTTTGCAAGCAGTAACTAAACTTGACAATTATGGCAACAGTTGACGACAAGAAAATTATCTTCTCGATGGTGGGTGTGAGCAAGACCATCCAGCAGAACCAAAAGCAAATCCTCAAGAATATCTACCTCTCGTTCTACTATGGCGCCAAAATCGGCATCATCGGCTTGAACGGCGCGGGTAAATCCACATTGATGAAAATCATCGCCGGCTTGGAGACGCAATACCAGGGCCAGGTGGTGTTCGCACCGGGCTACTCGGTGGGCTACCTGCCCCAGGACCCGCAGCTCGACCCCACCAAGACGGTCAAGGAGGTCGTGCAGGAAGGTGTGCAGCACGTGGTGGACACGCTCAAGGAATTTGAGGACATCAACCTCAAGTTCGGCATGCCCGAGTACTACGAGGACCCCGAGAAGATGGACAAGCTGTTTGCCCGTCAAGCCGAGCTGCAGGACATCATCGACGCCACCGACGCGTGGAACCTGGACAGCCGTCTGGAAAGGGCCATGGACGCCCTGCGCTGCCCCGAGGGCGACCAGCTGACCGAGCACTTGAGCGGTGGTGAGCGCCGCCGCGTGGCCTTGTGCCGCCTGCTGTTGCAAAAACCCGACGTGCTCCTGCTCGACGAGCCCACCAACCACCTCGACGCTGAGTCCATCGACTGGCTGGAGCAGCACCTGCAGCAATACGAGGGCACCGTCATCGCCGTGACCCACGACCGCTACTTCCTGGACCACGTCGCCGGCTGGATCCTGGAGCTGGACCGCGGCGAGGGCATACCATGGAAGGGCAACTACAGCAGCTGGCTGGAGCAGAAGACCCAACGCCTCGCCATGGAGGAGAAAACCGAGAGCAAGCGCCAGAAGACGCTGCAACGCGAGCTGGAGTGGGTGCGCATGGCTCCCAAGGCCCGTCAGGCCAAGGGTAAGGCGCGCTTGAACAGCTACGACAAACTGCTCAACGAGACCGTCAAGGAAAAAGAGGAGAAACTCGAGATTTTCATCCCCAACGGTCCCCGACTGGGCAACAAGGTCATCGAGGCACAGCACGTGGCCAAAGCCTTCGGCGACAAACTGCTGTTTGACGACCTGAACTTCATGCTGCCGCCCAACGGCATCGTGGGTGTCATCGGCCCCAACGGTGCCGGCAAGACGACGCTATTCCGCCTGATTATGGGGTTGGAGAAGCCCGACAGCGGTGTGTTTGAGGTCGGTGAGACCGTCAAGGCGGTCTATGTGGACCAGCAACACACGAGCATCGACCCCGAAAAGAGCGTCTATGAGGTCATTTCGGGCGGCGTGGAACTGTTGCGCATGGGAGGCCGTGATGTCAATGCCCGCGCCTACCTGTCGCGCTTCAATTTCAGCGGCGTGGATCAGCAGAAGAAGTGCGGCGTCCTCTCGGGCGGTGAACGCAACCGCCTCCAGCTGGCGCTCGCACTCAAGGAGGAGGGCAACGTCCTCTTGCTCGATGAGCCCACCAACGACATCGACGTGAACACCCTGCGAGCCCTGGAGGAAGGTCTGGAGGACTTCGCCGGCTGCGCCGTGGTCATCAGCCACGACCGCTGGTTCCTGGACCGCATCTGCACCCATATCCTCGCCTTCGAGGGCAACTCGAACGTGTTCTTCTTCGAGGGCAGCTACAGCGAATACGAGGAAAACAAACTCAAGCGCCTGGGCAAGGAAGAGCCCACCCGCGTGCGCTACCGCAAACTCACCGACTAATCAAAACATAATTCATTTTATATGAGACATTTACTGATAATCATCCTGACACTGCTGATTGTTTCCTGCACGGGCAAATGGCAGAAGGGTGACCAAATCAAGAACGGCCATGATTTCCTGTGCAATGCAGGTATCTGCGATGACTCGCTCAACGTGGCCAACGACATCAACTATAACGATGACGGCAAGGCCCTGCCACATCATATCCTCGACCTTGCGACCTGCGAGGCCATTCAGCTCAACAAGATGATGCTTGTGGACACCAACACCTCCGTCGTGCGTGTGTGGGGCAAGCGCGACTTCCCCGACAAGGGATTCTCACTGCTGCTGGGACAGACCAGTTACGGCGATATGCGCACCTGCTGGCTGGCAACCTACGGCAAGGACGGTATGCTGGACTTCATGAGAATCGGCGAGTGCGGCGGCTTGAATTTGCTGTACTGGGACGACATCGATGAGCACACGCGCCACGTGGGCATCGACTCGATGCGTCTAGTCATGCCTGAAAAATTCGGCAAACCGATGCAGCTGAGCCGCTGGATTTCCTATAATGTACAAAGTGACGGCGTGGACACGGATTCCACCCTGTGGTTCATCCACCACGAGCTGCCCATCACCATCGGCAACGACGGACACTTCACCGTGGGCAAAATCGGCACCGTCTATAGCTCTGACTCTACCGTCCTCACCCCCTATTGGCGCAACAGGCGCGCCATGGAGGTCTTTGCCTGGACGCCGATGAGCGACACCACCATCTATGACCGCGTGAACGCCTTCCTCGTCGAGGCACACGGCAGCATCACCGACCCCACCCAGCTGCTGGGCGACTTCAACATGCTGATGTTCACCCGACTGTACTGCGACACCGAGCGCTTCATGCAGTGGTGCCTCAACCACCCCGACAGCCAGTTGACCAAGGGCACGGTGATGCAGCTCAAGGAGGTGAACCCCGAGTACATCCTCAACGAATTAAAGAGAATCAAGGACCCCGCCCTGCTTCAACGCAGCAAGCAACTCCTAGGCCTGAAATGACCCTTATTCATTAGGCTGATATACCAGCGGTGAAGTTTCCCAACCAGGGCAATTTCACCGCTTTTCATTGATGTATCCCGCACAATATCCAAGACGAAAAGCAGGGACTTAATGTTTATAAAACATTAAAACGAAGGAAAAATTTGTTCAGTCGGGAGGAAAGCATTATCTTTGTTGCAAAATTAACCTACTAACATAAAATAACAACTTAAACTTCTGATTATCACATGAGTATGGAGAAGAAAATCGTGGAATGCGTGCCTAACTTCAGTGAGGGACGCAATATGGCCATTATCAAACAAATCACCGATGAGATTGAACGTGTCAAGGGCGTGAAGCTGCTCGACGTGGACCCGGGCGAAGCCACCAACCGTACGGTGGTCACCTTTGTGGGTGAACCCGACGCCGTGCTCGAGGCCGCTTTCCAGGCCGTCGGCAAGGCTGGTCAACTCATCGACATGCGTGGTCACCATGGTGCACACCCGCGTATGGGTGCCACCGACGTGTGCCCCCTCATCCCTGTGGCCGGCATCACCCTTGAGGAGTGTGCCGAACTCGCCCACAAACTGGCCGAGCGCATTGCCCGCGAGCACAATATCCCCTGCTACTGCTATGAGGCTGCAGCTATGAAGCCCGGCCGCCAGAACCTGGCCGTGTGCCGTGCTGGTGAATACGAGGCGCTGCCCGAGAAGATGAATACCGAGAAGGGTCCCGACTTTGGCGACCGTCCCTTTGACGAGGGCGTAGCCCGCACGGGTTGCACCGCCGTTGGTGCCCGCGACTTCCTCATCGCAGTGAACTACAACCTGAACACCACCTCGACACGCCGTGCCAACGCCATCGCCTTTGACGTGCGCGAGAAGGGCCGCCCCGTGCGTGAGGGTAACCCCATCACGGGCAAGATTGTTAAGGACGAGAACGGCAACAACGTGATGAGGCCCGGTACCCTCAAGGGAACCAAGGCCATCGGCTGGTACATCGACGAGTACAAGATTGCTCAGGTGTCGATGAACATCACCAACATCAACGTGACGCCGCTGCACGTCGCCTTTGACGAGGTGTGCCGCTGCGCTCAGAACCGTGGCATCCGCGTGACGGGTACCGAGATTGTGGGCCTGATGCCCAAGCGCTGCCTCATCGAGGCCGGTAAGTACTTCCTGGAGAAGCAGCAGCGCTCGACGGGTATCCCCGAGGAGGATATCATCAACATCGCCATCCACTCGATGGGTCTGGACGACTTGAAGCCCTTTGACCCCAACGAGAAGGTTATCGAGTTCATGCTCGAGGCCGACAATAAGAACGGTAACCGCCTGGTGGACCTCACCGTGACCGGTTTTGCCGACGAGACCTCGCGCGAATCGCCCGCTCCCGGCGGCGGCTCCATCAGCGCCTACATGGGTGCCCTGGCAGCATCGCTGGGCACGATGGTTGCCAACCTGTCGAGCCACAAGCCCGGCTGGGACGAGCGCTGGAACGAGTTCAGCGTGTGGGCTGACAAGGGTCAGTCACTCAAGGTCGAGCTGCTGCACCTCGTTGACGAGGACACCGACGCCTTCAACCGCATCATGGCCGCATTCGGCATGCCCAAGAAGACCGAGGAGGACAAGGCTGCCCGCACCGCCGCCATCCAGGATGCTACGCTCTATGCCACCCAGGTGCCCCTGCGCACGATGAAGGCCTCGTTCAAGACCTTTGAAATCTGCCGTGCCATGGTCGAGACCGGCAACCCCAATAGCGTGACCGACGCTGGCGTGGGTGCCCTCGCAGCCCGTGCAGCCGTCATCGGTGCCGGCATGAACGTCAAGATCAACGCCTCGAGCCTCACCGACCGCACTGTTGCCGAGAAGCTCATCGCCGAGGCCAACGAGCTGGTAGCTAAGGCCAACGCCGAGGAGGCCGAAATCACCGCCATGGTTGAAGAGAAAATCAAGTAACAACTAGGGACTAAGGACTAGAAACTAAAAACAATATAACAACATGACCAAAGAAGAATTCATTGCCGACATTCGCGGTGGTATCCCCGAGGAATTGCCCGAAATGCAGGCCTACGACACCGAGATTAACCATGCGCCCAAGCGCAAGGACATCCTCACTCCCGAACAGAAGAAGCTCGCGTTGAGGAACGCCCTGCGTTACTTCCCCAAGCATCTCCATGCCGCACTGGCACCCGAGTTTGCCGAGGAACTGAAAAAGTATGGCCGCATCTATATGTACCGCTACCGTCCAAAATATGAGATGTATGCTCGTCCCATCGACGAGTATCCTGCACGCTCACGTCAGGCTGCCGCCATCATGCTGATGATTCAGAACAACCTGGATCCGCGCGTGGCACAGCACCCCCACGAGCTCATCATCTACGGCGGCAACGGTGCCATCTTCCAGAACTGGGCACAGTACCGTCTGGTGATGAAGTACTTGAGCGAGATGACCGACGAGCAGACGCTCGTGATGTATTCGGGACACCCCCTGGGCCTGTTCCCCTCGCACAAGAACGCGCCCCGCGTGGTGGTGACCAACGGTATGGTTATCCCCAACTACAGCAAACCCGACGACTGGGAGCGTGACAACGCACTCGGCGTGAGCCAGTACGGCCAGATGACCGCAGGTTCCTATATGTACATCGGCCCGCAGGGTATCGTACACGGCACGACCATCACAGTGCTCAACGCTGCCCGCAAGCAGCTCGTGAAGCGCGGACAGAAGGGTGGCGACATCCACGGTATGCTGTTCGTGACCGCAGGTCTGGGTGGTATGTCGGGCGCTCAGCCTAAGGCCGGCAACATCGCCGGTGTGGTGAGCGTCACCGCCGAAATCAACCCCCTCGCTGCCGAGAAGCGCTACGAGCAGGGTTGGGTCGATGAGTTGCACAACAACCTCGATGAACTCATCCCCGCCATCCGCAAGGCTGTGGCCGACAAGCGCACCGTCTCGATGGCATACGTTGGCAACGTCGTTGACCTGTGGGAGCGCCTCGCTGCCGAGGACATGCACGTTGACCTGGGTAGCGACCAGACGTCGCTGCACAACCCCTGGGCAGGCGGTTACTATCCCGTTGGCCTCACCCTCGAGGAGAGCAAGCAGATGATGGCCGAGGACCCCGACAAGTTTAAGGAGTGTGTACGCGCATCGCTGCGCCGCCAGTGCGCTGCCATCAACAAGCTGGCCGACAAGGGCATGTACTTCTTTGACTACGGCAACGCCTTCCTGCTCGAGTCGAGCCGTGCAGGCGCCGACATCATGACGGCCGACGGCAAGTTCCGCTATCCGTCCTACGTTCAGGACATCATGGGCCCGATGTTCTTTGACTACGGCTTCGGTCCCTTCCGCTGGGTATGCACCTCAGGCGACCCTAAGGACCTGGAGACCACCGACCGCCTGGCCGCACAGGTGCTCGAGGAAATCCGCAAGGAAGCTCCCGAGGACATCCAGGGGCAGATGGACGACAACATCCACTGGATCAAGGAGGCTGGTCCCAACCACCTGGTTGTGGGATCTCAGGCTCGCATCCTGTATGCCGACGCCGAGGGCCGTGCCAAGATTGCCTTGGCATTCAACGACGCCATCCGCAGCGGCGAGCTCAGCGCTCCCGTTGTCCTGGGTCGTGACCACCACGACGTGTCGGGTACCGACTCGCCCTTCCGCGAGACCAGCAACATCTATGACGGCTCGCAGTTCTGCGCCGATATGGCCGTCCAGAACGTTATCGGCGACTCCTTCCGCGGTGCTACGTGGGTAAGCATCCACAACGGCGGCGGTGTAGGCTGGGGCGAGGTTATCAACGGCGGCTTCGGTATGGCCATCGACGGCAGCGAGGACTCGGCACGCCACATCCGCGAGATGCTCTTCTGGGATGTGAACAACGGTATCGCACGCCGCAGCTGGGCACGCAACAAGGGCTCGATGGACGCCATCAGGCGCGAAATGGAGCGCACGCCCGAGTTGACCGTCACTATGCCCAACCTGGTTGACGACGACGTCATCGACAACGCTGTGACCATCTTCTAATTTTTTGTTGAACTAACTAATATCGTAACATCATAATATGACACATCAAATCAGTGCCGAGCATCTCACGGTCCAAAAGATCGCCGAGATTATCGAAGGCCATCATACGCTCAAGCTCAGTGCCGATGCCGTGAAGCGCATCACCCATTGCCGCGAATACCTCGACAAGAAGATTGCCGAGAGCGAGAAGCCCATCTATGGCGTGACCACGGGTTTTGGCTCGCTGTGCAAGATTTCCATCAGCAACGACCAGCTCTCGCAGCTGCAGATTAACCTGATGATGTCTCACGCCTGTGGCGTGGGCGAACGTGTGCCCAACGACATCGTCAAAATCATGATTCTGCTGAAGGTGCAGTCGCTCTCCTATGGTTACTCGGGCGTAAAGCTCGACACCGTCGAGCGACTCATCGACCTGTTCAACAACGACGTTTATCCTGTGGTGTACAAGCAGGGTTCAGTGGGCGCTTCGGGCGACCTCGTGCCGCTGGCTCACCTGTGCCTGCCCATCGTGGGACTGGGAGAGGTTGAGTACAAGGGCGAACTTATGAGCGGAGCCGAACTGTGCAAGAAGATGGGCTGGGAGCCTGTCAAATTGGGTTCTAAGGAAGGTCTGGCACTGCTCAACGGCACCCAGAACATGAGCGCTCACGCCGTGTGGGCTCTCATCAAGGCCGAGCGCCTGAGCAAGTGGGCCGACGTCATCGCCGCCATCTCGCTGGAGGCATACGATGGCCGTATCGAGCCGTTCACCCATGCCGTTCATGCCGTACGTCCCCATCAGGGTCAGATTGAGACCGCTGCCCGCATGCGTGAGCTGCTCGACGGCAGTGAGCTCATCCGTCAGCCCAAGGTCAACGTACAGGACCCCTACTCGTTCCGCTGCATCCCGCAGGTTCACGGTTCGGTAAAGGACACCATCCGCTACGTCGGCTCGGTCATCGACACCGAAATCAACTCGGCTACCGATAACCCCACCGTTTGCCCCGACGAGGACCTCATCATCTCGGCAGGCAACTTCCACGGCGAGCCCATCGCCATGCCCATGGACTTCCTGTGCATCGCCATGGCCGAGCTGAGCAATATCTCGGAGCGCCGCACCTACAAGCTGGTGTCTGGCACCCGTGACCTGCCCAGCTTCCTCGTGGCACAACCGGGTGTGAACAGCGGTTTCATGATTCCGCAGTACACCGCAGCCGCCATCGCCAGCCAGAGCAAGACGCTGTGCATGCCTTCATCGGCCGACACCATCCCCACCTCGCAGGGTCAGGAAGACCATGTGAGCATGGGTGCCAACGCCGGCGTGAAGCTGTGCAAGGTGGTCGAGAACACCGAGCGCGTGCTGGCCATCGAGCTCTTCAACGCCGCCCAGGCGCTGGAGTTCCGTCGCCCGTTGAAGTCGTCGCCCGTGCTGGAGCACGTCTTCGCCGACTACCGCAAGTGCGTGCCCTTCATCAACGAGGACCAGCCCATGTATCCGCACATCGCCAAGTCGGTAGAGTTCCTGCAGAACAACAAGGTGGACTAATCTCAGCGTTCTCACGGAATGAAAAGACTGATCAAGAATATCGCTTGTCTGGCAGGCATTGATTCCGACAGGAAACATTGCCTGCGAGGCAGCGAAATGGCAACACTGAATTGCCTCAACGATGCCTGGCTGCTCGTTGACGGTGACCGCTTCGACTCTTGGGGTGAGATGGCAACGATGCCCACGCCACAGGACGATTGGGAGGTCATCGACGCCCAGGGCGGCACCGTGCTGCCCTCGTGGTGCGACAGCCACACCCACATCGTGTATGCCGGCAGCCGTGAGGGCGAGTTTGTGGACAAAATCCGCGGACTCTCCTATGCCGAGATTGCACGCCGTGGTGGCGGCATCCTCAATTCTGCCGACCGACTGCACCTGCTGACCGAGGATGAACTGTACACTCAGGCCATGCGCCGTGTGCGCGAAATCATCGCCAAGGGTACCGGTGCCGTCGAAATCAAGAGCGGCTACGGCCTGAATACCGACGATGAACTGAAGATGTTGCGCGTCATCCGCCGCATCAGCGAGACTTCGCCCATCAAGGTGGTTTCCACCTTCCTGGGAGCCCATGCCGTGGGACGCGAGTATGCCGGTCGTCAGGGTGAGTATGTCGATATGCTAATTCACGAGATGATTCCCGAGGTGGGCAAGCAGCAGCTGGCCGACTTCATCGACGTCTTCTGCGACGAGGGCTTCTTCACCCCCGACGAGACATCTCGCATCCTTGAGGAAGGTGCCAAGTGGGGCATGAGGCCCAAGATCCACGTCCAGGAGCTCGCTCCGTCAGGCGGTGTCGAGGTCGGCGTGAAGCACAATGCCGTCTCGGTAGACCACCTCGAGAGCATGATTGACGAGGACATCGAGATGCTCAAGGGCACCAATACCATCCCCACGGGACTGCCCGGCACCTCGTTCTTCCTGAACATGCCGTTCGCTCCCACACGCAAGATGATTGAGGCCGGCCTGCCGGTAGCCACCGCCAGTGACTACAACCCCGGCTCCACGCCCAGCGGTGACATGAAGTTTGTCGTTTCGCTCGCATGCATCAAGATGCGACTGCTGCCTGCCGAGGCCATCAACGCGGCAACCATCAACACTGCAGCCGCCATGGACCTGAGCAAGGACTACGGCAGCATCGCAAAGGGCAAGGTCGCCAACTTCTTCATCACCGACCCCATCCCTTCAATCGACTTCATCCCCTACGCTTACACCACGCCTATCATCGCGAGGACCTTCCTCCAGGGCCAGGAAGTAAAGTAATAACCGGGATATCCCATCAACAAAAAAGGCGGCACCACCCTCACAGTGATGCCGCCTTTCCATTTCTCCTCAATTCCATATCCATCCTCCACTCCATCCCACTCGTTAAGGCCGCCCCATCCGTCCCATCCATCCCCTCTATAGCATCTATAGCTACTATAGTTTCTATAGCTTCTATAGTCTCTATAGCGTCTATAAAAAAACGAGAGGCAACATCATTGCTGACATTACCTCTCTTAGGGGGCGGTTACCTGCGCCTTCCCGCGTCGCTGACCATTGACGTGGTGACGCTTAGGGCTCTGTTCCAGGAACGGGAAGCGGCGGGATGCCCACGCTCTGACCGGTAACAACAAAAAAACGAGAGGCAACATCATTGCTG
>CACZNH010000003.1 GCA_902782465.1 uncultured Bacteroidales bacterium | reverse complement strand
TTGTTGTTACCGGTCAGAGCGTGGGCATCCCGCCGCTTCCCGTTCCTGGAACAGAGCCCTAAGCGTCACCACGGCGATGGTCAGCGACGCGGGAAGGCGCAGGTAACCGCCCCCTAAGAGAGGTAATGTCAGCAATGATGTTGCCTCTCGTTTTTTTATAGAAGCTATAGTAGCTATAGATGCTATAGAGGGACGGAGGGGATGGAGGGGATGGATTAGATGGGGAGGATGGATAATGAAGCGGGCAGTGTCGTGGTTGCACTGCCCGCTTTATTGTTGGATGTAGTGTGGATTACCAGATGATGACGCGGTCGGCGGGATCACGCCACATCTTCATGCCGGGCTGGATATTGAAAGCATTGAAGAACTCTTCCAGGTTGCGGATGGCGACGTTCACACGATTGATGCCCAAGCTGTGGGGGTCAACCTTGGTGCGGCGCAGCATCTCTTCCTTGGTGATATTGGCTGCCCAGACGTTGGCGTAGCTGAGGAAGAAGCGTTGGTCGGGAGTGAATCCGTCAATCTCCTTGTCACCCTTGCCTTGCTCGGTTTTCTTGAATGCACTGTAAGCGACACGCAATCCACCATGGTCGGCAATGTTCTCGCCCATTGTGTAAGTGCCGTTGGCATGGATGTCGTCGGCGACAATCTCGGCACTATACTGAGCACCCAGCTTGTCGGCGAGTTCCTGGAACTTGGCGGCATCCTCGGCAGTCCACCAGTCTATCATGTTGCCGTTGTGGTCAAAGTTGCGTCCCTGGTCGTCGAAGCCGTGGGTCATTTCGTGGCCGATGACCACACCGATGGCGCCGTAGTTGCAAGCCTCGTCGGCATTGGGGTCGAAGTAAGGAGCCTGCAGGATTCCTGCCGGGAAGCAAATCTCGTTGCTGGAGGGCTCATAATAGGCATTAACGGTTTGGGGAGTCATGAACCAGCGCTCCTTGTCAACGGGTTTGCCCAGTTGAGAGTACTCATATTCTGCCTGGAATCGACGCGTAGCCAATACATTGTCCCAGTAACTCTTGGTGGGGTCGATATCCACGGCGCTGTAGTCACGCCACTTGTCGGGATAACCGATTTTCACGGTAAAGCTGTTGAGCTTGACGAGGGCGTTGACTTTGGTCTTGGGGCTCATCCACGTTAGGGTGGCGATGTGTTCGCCCAGCGCCTTCTTGAGGTTGTCCACCAGCTGTTGCATCTTCTTCTTGGAATCGGCGGGGAAGTACTTTTCAACATAGAGTTGGCCTACAGCTTCGCCAAGCATGGTGTTGGGCACATCGAGTGAATGTTTCCATCGGGGCATCTTCACCTGCTTGCCCGACATGGCACGGCTGTACATGTCGAAGTTGGCATCGGCAAAGGCGTCGCTCAGGTAAGGCGCTGCTGCGTCAACATACTTGAAGATGAGGTACTCCCTCACGTCTTCCTCCTTGAGGCTCTTCATCATGTTGTTGACCAGTGCCAGCGATTTGGGCTGGCATACGCATACCTTGTCAAGTCCCCTGATGTTGAGTCCGTCAAGATACTGGTCCCAATTGATGTTGGGGTAGTCGGCCTTGAGCTGGTTGATGCTCATCACGTTGTACTGCTTGCTGTAGTCGCGTGATTCCTCGCGCGTCATGGCTGCCTGGGCCAGTGCTGTCTCAATAGCCATCACGTGCTGAGCGGCTTTCTTGGCATTTCCCTTCTTGTAGCCAATGAGTTGGAACAACTGCTGGATGTAATTGACATAGGCGTTGCGCACTTTGACCGTGTTGGCGTCCTTTTCGAGGTAGTAGTCACGGTCTCCCATGCCCAGGCCGTCCTGCGTGAGGTAGAACATGTTGGTGTTGGAATCCTTCATGTCGGCCATGACCGACGAGTTGAAGAAAGGCGCAGCGATGCCATTGTGCTGGTCGGCGATGGCTGCCATGAAACGGTCACGCGTCAGGGTCTTGATTTTGTCGATGCCGCTCTTGAGCGGTGCCATGCCCTCGTTGTTGAGGCGCACGCTATCCATACCCAGTGCATAGAGGTCACCCACCTTCTGCTTGATGGAGCCGCGCGGGTTGTTGGTCCCCAGCGTGGTGATGATGTCCTTCACCTGATTGCGGCTATTCTCGGCTAACTGGTCAAAGGTGCCGAAACGAGCGTACTGCGGGTCGAGAGGGTTAGCCAGCATCCAGCCGCCGCAGGCATACTGGTAGAAGTTTGTGCCCGGCGATGTGCTGGGGTCGAGATTGTCGCGGTCAACCGCTTTTACCAGGTTGCCGGCAACTGATGTCATTGCAACGAGTGCCATGAATAGAACTGTGATTTTTCTCATAAAAATAATGTTATAGTATTAATGTGTTGATTAAAGTGTCATTGCTGTAATTGGTCAAGCATTTCGAGCAGTCTCACCTCCATTACGTCATAGCCCCGGGAATTGGGATGCACGCCATCCTCGGTATAACTCTTGTTCATTGCCTTGCCGTCAAGGGTCATTGACGGGTAATAATCGAGGTAGTGGACGTGGGGCATCGTGGAGGCATATTGCATAATGCGTTGGTTCAGTCGCTTGATTTTGTCGGTTACGTCTTTTACCGACGTATTCCAGCAGAATTCGTCGCACGGCAATACAGATGACAGCACGACCTCAATGCCGTGGGCGAGTGCCAGCTCGGTCATTGACTGGATGTTGTCCATTGTGATGTCCTCATCATAGGGGCCGTTGTTCTCGGCGATGTCGTTAGTGCCGCCGTTGATGACGACGATGCGGGGATTCAGTGATAGCACATCCTGACGGAAACGTGCCAGCATCTGGCTGGAAACCTGACCGCCGATACCTCGCCCCACCAGATGGTGGGTGGTGAAGAAGCCGGGGTGCAGTTCATACCAGTACTCAGTGATGGAATTGCCCATGAGCACAACCCGCAGCGAGTCATCGCCTGCTGTGCGAAGCATAAGGTTTTCCTGTGCATATCGATCCTTGTTTGCCCAATCGACGGGTTGGGCGGCATTGCCGAAGAGTAGGTTCCAGAACATGATTGCAAGTATGATAATCCGTTTCATGTCATCATTGATTGTTTGGGTGCTCAAAGGTACAAATATTTCTTGAATTACCATGTCACATTCGGGTTGGGTTGGCACTATATTTGCTGGAAAAGATAAAAATGAGTAATTTTGGCACATAATCAAACTTAAACTTGCAATATGGCAGTAGATCAACCAACCCATGGCAGTGGAACGGGTGCCATGACACTGGAGCGTGTCCGCATCGAGGAACCCCGACAATACAAGGTGCTTTTTCACAATGACGATTTCACGACGATGGAGTTTGTCACCGAGGTGCTGCGCGTGGTGTTCAACAAGCCCGCCGACGAGGCCGTGACGCTGATGATGAAGGTGCACCGCGAGGGGCAGGCCGTTGTGGGCATCTACAGCTATGACGTGGCGATGACCAAGGCTGCCCAGGCGACTGCCATGGCCCGCCGCGACGGTTTCCCGTTGCAGATTACCGTTGAGCCGGAATAACACATGACAGAAAACAAAACAACCATAAGATAGAAGAACGTGGATATTTCAACCGATCTTGAGAATGTAATCACGTCGGCGATGATTCTTGCCGACACTTGCCGCAACAAGCTTGTGATGCCTGAGCATCTGCTCCTGGCAGCCCTGGGCGACAAGGTGATTAACAACATACTGGAGTCAACAGTCCTGGACCTGCCCATCGAGGAGGTGAAGGACCGCTTGCGTGAGTATATCGACAAGCAGGAAACGTTTGATGAGGACGAGACTGAACGCCAGATGTATGCCTCGCACCAGTATGGCGAGTTGATGAAACTTGTCGAGCAGGATGTGGAATCGGGCGATGAAACGGTAGCAGACCTTCCGCATCTGTTCAAGGCCATGCTGCAACTCAAGGACTCCTTTGCCGCCAATTGTCTCCAGGCGCTTGTGAACGAGGACAAGGACCGTTTCCTGAGGCGCCTCTTTGACGTTTACATCAATTACCCGAAAGAGATGCACGAGCATACCGGCGAAGCGACCGATGAGGATTTTGAGAGTGATGAAATGTTTGCTCCCGTCTCGCACGGTGATGCACGTCAGGCGACGGGCTCATGGCGTGACTATGTGCTCTGCATCAACGACCACCTGGCCGACCACAATCCCCTTATCGGGCGAGAGACCGAGCTGGACCGCACCGTCCAGGTGCTGTGCCGCAAGGACAAGAACAACCCGTTGCACATCGGTGAGCCCGGTGTGGGCAAGACCAGCATAGTCTATGGCCTGGCGCAGCGCATCCAGGACGGCAACGTGCCCGAGTCGCTGCAGGGTGTGAAAATTTATCAGCTCGACCTGGGTGCCCTCATTGCCGGCACGCAGTATCGCGGTGACTTTGAGAAACGCCTCAAGACTGTGATGAAAGGCATTGCCGCCGAGCATGGCGCCATCCTCTACATTGACGAGATTCACAATATCGTTGGGGCAGGGCAGACGGGTGAAGGCTCAATGGATGCCAGCAACCTGTTGAAACCCTACCTGGAAGGTGGGCGCGTGCGTTTTATCGGGGCGACGACCTATGAGGAATACAACCGCTACATCATGCGCAACAAGGGGCTGATGCGCCGTTTCCAGCAAGTTCCCATCGAGGAGCCGTCCATTGACGAGACCCTCAAGATTATCCAGATGCTCAAGGAAAGCTATGAGGCGTTCCATCAGGTGAAATATGATGACGATGCCCTTGAACTGGCCGTGACCGGCAGCGCCCGTCACATCACTGACCGTTACCTGCCCGACAAGGCCATTGACCTCATTGACGAGGCCGGCGCCTGGGTGCAGATGAACCGCAAGCCCGACGAGGACCGCCATGTGGACAAGGCGCTTATCGCCAGTGTGCTTGCCCGCATCGCCAAGGTCGATGCCCTGACGATGGATGAGGCAGACAACGGAAAACTCGAAACCTTGGAACCGCGCATCAAGGACAAAATCTACGGCCAGGAACAGGCTGTACAGCAGGTTGTCGAGGCGGTACAGATGTCCAAGGCGGGCCTCACCGACGAGAACAAGCCGTTGGCCTCGTTGCTGTTTGTCGGTCCCACGGGCGTGGGCAAGACCGAGGTCGCCCGTGTGCTCGCCAAGGAGTTGGGCGTGGAGCTGGTGCGTTTTGACATGAGCGAGTATGTCGAGAAGCACACTGTCGCCAAACTCATCGGTTCGCCTGCGGGCTACGTGGGCTATGATGACGGTGGACTGCTGACCGATGCCGTGCGCAAGCATCCCGACTGTGTGCTGCTGCTTGACGAAATCGAGAAAGCGCATGACGATATCTTTAACCTGCTCTTGCAGGTGATGGACTACGGCACGTTGAGCGACAACAAGGGCCGCAAGGCAGTGTTCCGCAATGTCGTGCTCATCATGACGAGCAATGCCGGTGCGCAGTTTGCCCATCAGGCATCGGTGGGCTTCGCCTCCTCGGTCACTGCAGGCAGTGCGATGCTCAAGCAGGTGAAGAAGACCTTCAAGCCCGAGTTCATCAACCGCCTGTCGTCTATCGTCGTGTTCAACGACATGGACCGCACGATGGCGAGCATGATTCTCGACAAGAAGCTGCGTGAGCTGCAGGAGATGCTCACGCCCAAGGGCGTCACGCTCAAACTCGGCCCGAAAGCCCATGACCAGTTGCTCGCCGAGGGCTACAGCAAGGAATACGGCGCCCGCGAGATGGACCGCGTCATCCACGCACGTCTCAAGACCCGCCTGGTGCGTGAGATTCTGTTCGGCGCTCTCAAGCAGGGCGGCGAGTATGTCATTGATGAATTGGAGACAATAGAGTAGGGGGGGACTATGATATTTCAACTGGAAGAAGACATCGTTTTTCCCGACCCCAGGCTTGGTGAGGAGGACGGATTGCTGGCCGTGGGAGGCGACTTGAGCGAGGAGCGCCTGTTGCTGGCCTACAGCTACGGCATTTTCCCGTGGTTTTCCTTCCGTGACTGGTCACAGCCTGCCTGGTACTGCCCGTTGCAGCGCTTTGTGATTTTCCCCGACGAAATCCACATTTCCCACTCGATGCGCACGCTGATGAACAAGAAGACATATCGGGTGACCTTCAACCGCGACTTTGACGGCGTGATAGCAGGCTGCAGTCAGGTGAACGGGCGTTATGACCAGCAAGGAGCTTGGCTCGGTGAAGAGATTATGAAGGCCTATCGACACTTGAACCGCCAGGGCTATGCTACCAGCGTGGAGGTGTGGAACAGTGACGGAGAATTGGCAGGAGGACTCTATGGCGTGGTGATGGGTGACTGCTTTATCGGTGAGAGCATGTTCTCGCGCGAGCCTAACACGTCAAAACTCGCACTCATCCATCTGGCGAAGTTCATGCAGCGCATCGGCGGCAAGCTCATCGACTGCCAGCTCGAAACGCCCCACCTCAAGTCGATGGGCGGGCGCTTTATCTCCTACGAAGAATACCTGGAAATCCTCAATCCCGGGGCTCTTGCTGCTCTGGATTGTCCGAGTCGGGGCGAATCCTGAGCACCCAAGCCGTGAGCATCGTGAGCAGCCAGGTGATGGGTGCTATCATCACTGCGGCCATCGAGGTGACGCGTGAGGCGAACACTGTGGTGCCAACCGAGCTCCTGAGGGCACTTTGACCTATGCCGAAGATGGCGCACAGCACAATGAATATGGCTGTGAACAGCATCTGCTTCGCATTCTTTCCATCATCCAATAGTTTCCATTGGCGCTGCCACAGCAGGTAGATGCCCTGGATGAGAAGTACCGCTGCCAGGATCATGACCACCATCCACGACTGCAGTGCCATTGTGGTGAACGTGCCGACAAACACGGCAAGCAGCAGCAGGCGCTTGAGTGACATGATTTCGCCGCTCTTGTTAAGCCATTGGTAATACTTAGAGTTGCTGTGGCCATTGTTGCGGTGGTCGGCAATGTCGCCACCCAGCAGCACGACCATGTCGAGCAGTGCCGCCACGAGCAGGGTGATATTAGCAATCAAATTCATCTTCGTTCAGTTTTGGTTATTCTCGCCTGCAAAGTTATAAAAAAAGAACATTAATATAAATTGTTCGGTCAATTGCTATATTGTTCCGATAAATATTGTACATTTGTCATATCAATGATTATTAACTATTAAATGAATCGATTATGAAAAAAATCAACTCACTTTTATTTGTGTTGTTACTGATGCTGGCCTCGTTCACTGCTGGTACTCAATACCCCCGTGGTGACGTGGATTATAACGGCCAGGTGAACATCGCCGACGTTGTAACTTTGATTGACTATTTGTTGACAGGTACTTGGGAAGAACCCGTGACACCTCCTGACAATCACGAGTGGGTTGACCTGGGCCTGCCCAGTGGCACGCTGTGGGCGACCTGCAACTTGGGCGCCAACAGCCCTGAGGAATACGGCGACTATTTCGCTTGGGGCGAGACCGAACCCAAGGACGTTTATAACTGGAGCACTTACAAGTGGTGCAACGGCTCTTACAAAACGTTGACGAAGTACTGCACCAACAGTTCTTACGGCTACAACGGCTTTGTTGACAATAAGACAGAGTTGGATCCCAAGGATGATGCCGCCTACGTGAACTGGGGCGAGAACTGGCGCATGCCGACTTACGACCAACTGGAAGAGTTGCGAACCGAGTGCACCTGGACGTGGACGACGCAGAACGGCGTGAACGGTCGCTTGGTGATCGGTCCCAACGGGAACTCGTTCTTCTTGCCCGCCGCGGGCTACCGCTACGACAGCTCGCTCGACGACGTGGGCTCCGACGGCGGCTATTGGTCGCGCACGCTCGACTCGAGGAGGCCTTACTACGCCTACTACCTCTACTTCGACTCGAGGAACGTGGTCTGGGACGACCTCTACCGCTACTACGGCCACGCCGTGCGGGCTGTGCGTGTCCCGTAGAATTAGCACCCTCCCCCAACGCGAAAGAACAAGCATTTCCCCGTTTGCCAGTACGCATTGCTGGTCGGGGGCGAGAACAGGCGGCTCACCAGAGCCGCCCCCCCCGACCAGCAAGGTGTGTGCCTCACCAAAATAATAGCTCTTAAGAATACAGGGCAGAACATGGATACATCTCCTGTCCTCCCATGGCAATGGGCTAAGGGAGGCGAAACTACTTTCTGAGGATGAGGTGGCGCCAGTAGGGCAATCGCAGTAAGTCCCGAACGCTCCACCGCATCGATTTTTCTTTACGAGACAGATTGATTAATCGAACTGGCGTTAAATTGGCAAGAGATGGATGTTTGAGTATATATTAATATATAATGTGTATCTGTTTTCGGGGTGGTTAAAGCATGGATAAGGCTCACGAGAAAGGGTAGGGAAGGGAGTGCCGATGTACCCTTTTGGACCCTAAAAAGGCCGATTTTTCAGCTAAAATAAGTTAAATAACGTTAAGTTTGAATAATTTTCACACTCCGAAAACCCGTTTGGAACCGCCTGAAAACCATGATTTTAGACGTATTGCTGTGAAAAACAGATGGTTGGGTGTAAATGGGTGTATTACATTATATATAAACAAAATGGGCCAAACATTTGGCCATGTGGAAAAGTATGTGTAATTTTGCATCGCTTTTTTGCGCCGATAGGCCCGAATTTGGCTCCTAAACGCTTGAAAACGTGCGTGGTAAAGGGCAAAAATGAGGTCTTGAGGGGCAGGAAGCAAACTGAAAAATAAATGTCAAATTAATTAAAAACAAAACAAGAACTAAGATGCCTACTATTCAGCAATTAGTAAGAAAAGGCCGCACTGCGCTGGAATCGACCAGCAAATCGCCCGCTCTGGACTCGTGTCCGCAGCGTCGCGGTGTATGTGTTCGTGTTTACACGACCACGCCCAAGAAGCCGAATTCGGCTATGCGCAAGGTTGCCCGTGTCCGCTTGACCAACGGTAAAGAGGTGAACTCTTACATCCCTGGTGAGGGCCACAACCTGCAGGAGCACTCGATCGTCATGGTACGCGGTGGCCGCGTTAAGGACCTTCCCGGTGTACGCTATCACATCATCCGTGGCACTCTGGACACCGCCGGTGTCGAAGGCCGCACCCAGCGCCGCAGCAAGTACGGTGCCAAGCGTCCCAAGAAGAAAAAATAAGCCCTGACGCTTTAAGGCCCTGACTTACTAAAACAATTCAAAAAGTAAAATTAATTTAAAACTTAGTTTTCAGTTTTATTGGATTGGATTACTGGTTGAGTAAACGCGCCGCAGCGGCGGGCGTTGAAGAACAAAGCAAAAGACAACCAAGCAGACTTAAAACTACAACTGTGTAAAAAAATGAGAAAGGCTAAGCCCAAAAAAAGGATCATCCTCCCCGATCCTAAGTTCGGTGACGTACGTGTGACCAAGTTCGTCAACCACCTCATGTATGATGGTAAGAAGACCACTTCTTACCGAATCTTCTACAGCGCCCTCGATCTCGTGGGCAAGAAGATGGCTAGTGAAGAGAAGACCCCTCTGGAGATCTGGAAAGCCGCTTTGGAGAAGATCACTCCCCAAGTCGAGGTTAAGTCCCGCCGCGTTGGTGGTGCCACCTTCCAGGTTCCTACCGAAATCCGTCCCGACCGCAAAGAGTCGGTTTCAATGAAGAACATGATCATTTTCGCTCGCAAGCGTGGCGGCAAGACTATGGCCGACAAGCTGGCAGCTGAAATCATGGACGCCTATAACGAGCAGGGTGGCGCGTTCAAGCGCAAAGAGGACATGCACCGCATGGCCGAGGCTAACCGCGCATTTGCTCACTTCGACGCACAACTGAAATATACACGCAACATCGGCATCATGGCACACATCGATGCCGGCAAGACCACCACATCGGAGCGGATCTTGTACTACACGGGCCTGACTCACAAGATGGGCGAGGTTCATGAAGGCACCGCCACCATGGACTGGATGGAGCAGGAGCAGGAGAGGGGCATCACCATCACCAGCGCCGCTACCACCACGTTCTGGGACTATGACGGCAGCAAGTACAAGATCAACCTGATCGACACTCCGGGGCATGTGGACTTCACCGTCGAGGTGGAGCGCTCGCTGCGCGTGCTGGATGGCGCTATCGCCACCTTCTGCGCTGTCGGCGGCGTTGAGCCCCAGAGCGAGACCGTGTGGCGTCAAGCCGACAAGTATGAGGTGCCGCGCATTGCCTATGTTAACAAGATGGACCGCGTGGGCTGCAACTACCTCGACGTAGTGCGCCAGATCCGTGAGGTCCTCGGGGCCAATCCTTGCCCCATTCAGTTGCCCATCGGTGCCGAGGAGAATTTCAAGGGCGTCGTTGACCTGGTGACGATGCAGGCCCTGTACTGGCACGACGAGACCCTCGGTGCCGAGTATGAGGTTGCTGAAGTCCCCGCCGAGATGATGGATGAGGTGCAGGAGTACCGCGACAAGATGCTGGAGCAGCTCGCCGAGTTTGACGACGAGTTCATGACCAAGTATTTTGACGACCCCGCATCGATCACCATCGCCGAGATCAAGAACGCGCTGCGCAACGCCACGCTCAACCGCGACATGGTTCCCGTGCTGTGCGGCAGCTCGTTCAAGAACAAGGGTGTCCAGCCCCTGCTCGATGCCGTTTGCGCTTACCTGCCCAGCCCCGCTGACGCCGGTGAGGTGAAGGGCACTGCAGTGGATGACCCCGAGAAGGTGATCTCGCGCAAGCCCCTGTTTGAGGAGCCCCTGTGCGCGCTGGTGTTCAAGATCGCTACCGACCCCTATGTGGGCCGTCTGGTGTTCTTCCGCGTGTATTCGGGCCAGTTCAACGCCGGCAGCCAGGTCTACAACGTGCGCACGGGTCACAAGGAGCGCGTTTCCCGCCTGTTCCAGATGCACAGCAACCGTCAGAACCCCATGGAGGTGATCGGTTGCGGTGACATCGGCGCGGGAGTCGGCTTCAAGGATGTCCACACCGGCGACACCCTGTGCAGCAGCCAGGATACCGCCATCGCCCTCGAGGCCATGGACTTCCCCGAGCCCGTGATCGGCATCGCCGTTGAGCCCAAGACGCAGAACGACCTTGACCGCATGGCAGTGGGTCTGGCAAAGCTTGCCGAGGAAGACCCCACCTTCCAGGTCGAGAGCAACGAGGAGACCGGCCAGACCATCATCCGCGGAATGGGTGAGCTGCATCTGGACATCATCCTCGACCGTCTGCGCCGCGAGTTCAAGGTCGAGTGCAACCAGGGTCGCCCCCAGGTCACCTACAAGGAGAACATCTCGCAGGCCGCTACCGTGCGTGAAGTGTTCAAGAAGCAGACCGGCGGTCACGGCAAGTTTGCCGACATCGAGTGCCGTGTCGAGCCCATCGATGACGACTTTGACGGCAACTTCCAGTTCGTCAACGAGGTCAAGGGCGGGAACATCCCCAAGGAGTTCATCCCCAGCATCGAGAAGGGTTTCAAGAACTCCATGCGCAGCGGCGTCCTCGCCGGCTTCCCCATGCAGAGCCTGAAGGTCACCATCCTGGACGGAACCTACCACCCCGTGGACAGCGACACGCTCAGCTTTGAGCTGTGCGCCATGCAGGCCTACCGCAGCGCTTGCCGCAAGGCACGCCCCGTGCTGCTGGAGCCGATGATGTCGCTCGAGGTGGTTACCCCCGAGGAGAACATGGGTGACGTTATCGCCGACCTGAACCGCCGCCGCGCCATCGTCGAGGGTATGGAGACCGCACGCAGCGGTGCCCGCATCGTCAAGGCCAGCACCCCGCTGAGCGAGATGTTCGGCTACGTCACCGCCCTGCGCAACATCACCAGCGGCCGTGCCACGAGCACCATGTCGTTTTCACATTACGCTCCCGTGGCAACCCCCATCGCCATCAAGGTGCTGAGCGAGTGCCTCGGTCACGTCGAATTATTGCAATAATACAATTTCACATTATTAAATAATATGAGCCAGAAGATTAGAATTAAATTGAAGAGCTACGATCACAACCTGGTCGACAAGTCGGCCGAGAAGATCGTGCGCACAGTGAAGAGCACTGGCGCCGTGGTTAGCGGTCCTATCCCCCTGCCCACCCACAAGCGCATCTTCACCGTGAACCGTTCGACTTTTGTCAACAAGAAGTCCCGCGAACAGTTCCAGCTGGCATCCTTCAAGCGTCTCATCGACATCTACAGCTCGACTGCAAAGACTGTAGACGCCCTGATGAAGCTCGAATTGCCCAGCGGAGTTGAGGTAGAGATCAAGGTGTAGTACAAGAGATTGAACAAAACGAGTAAAACTAACAGCATTAACAATTAAAGATTTAGAGAAATGCCAGGATTATTAGGAAGTTATCGAAGTAGGTCCTTGCGTTGTCACTCAAGTGAAGACTGTTGAAACCGACGGTTACGAGGCTTTGCAGCTGGGCTTTGTCGAGAAGAAGGACAAGCACACCACCAAGCCCATGGCAGGTCATTTCAAGAAGGCCGGAGTGAAACCGCAAAGATTCTTGGCCGAGTTCAAAGGATTTGATGGCGAGCACAAGGCTGGTGACGAGTTCACCGTAGAGATGCTCAACGACGTTGAATTTGTTGATGTTATCGGCACAACCAAGGGTAAGGGCTTCCAGGGCGTCGTGAAGCGTCACGGCTTCGGCGGCGTTGGCCAGACCACTCACGGTCAGGACGACCGTCAGCGCGCTCCCGGTTCCATCGGTGCCTGCTCCTATCCCGCCAAGGTTTTCAAGGGCATGCGCATGGCTGGCCAGATGGGCAACAAGCGCTGCACCGCTCAAAACCTGCAAGTGATTAAAGTATTGCCCGAGAACAATCTTCTCATGGTAAAAGGCTCAGTACCGGGCAGCAAAGGTTCAATCGTAATTATTGAAATGTAAGAATGGAACTCGCAGTTTATAACATCAAGGGTGAGGACACCGGTCGCAAGGTGACCCTTAACGATGAGATTTTCGCCATTGCCGAGCCTAACGAGCATGCCGTTTATCTCGATGTTAAGCAATTCCTGGCCAACCAGCGCCAAGGAACCCACAAGGCTAAAGAGAGAAGTGAAATCGCTGGCTCGACCAAGAAGCTCGGTCGCCAGAAAGGTGGCGGCGGTGCCCGTCACGGTGACATCAAGTCTCCGCTGTTCCATGGTGGTGGCCGCATCTTCGGTCCCCGTCCCCGCAACTACAGCTTCAAGCTGAACAAGAAGGTGAAGGCTCTGGCTCGCCGCTCGGCGCTGACCTACAAGGCCCAGAACAACCAGATCATGGTCATCGAGGACATCAAGTTCGACGCCCCCAAGACCAAGGAATTCGTGAACATCACCCGCAACCTCAAGCTCGAGGGTCAGAAGCTGTTGCTCGTCCTGGCCGGCCAGGAGCGCAACCTGTATCTGTCACTGCGCAACGTGCCCACCGCCAGTGTGGTTACCGCCAGCGACATCAACACCTACCGCGTGCTTGACAACCGCATGATTCTCGTTACCGAGAGCTCGGTTGACGCGCTCAACAACTTAAAGTAAAAAAGGAGGACAGACAATGGATAACATTCAGATTATTCCCGTTGTGACCGAGAAGGCCAACGCAATTACCGAGAAGGGTAACCGTTACACGTTCAAGGTGTCCCCCGATGCCAACAAGTACCAGATCAAGGACGCCGTCGAGAAGATGTATGACGTCAAGGTCGTTGGCGTGAGCACCATGAACTACAATGGTAAGAACAAGCAGCGCTATACCAAGAGCGGTATCATCAAGGGTCACACCGTAGCCTTCAAGAAGGCTGTCGTGACCATTGCTGAGGGACAAACTATTGATTTCTATAGTAATTTATAATAAAAAATGGCAGTAAGAAAATTGAAGCCCACAACACCGGGGCAAAGACACAAAGTTATTGGTGTATTTGACGACATTACCAAGCGTACACCAGAGAAGTCTCTTACGGTCGGTAAGCGTTCCACCGGCGGTCGCAACAACGAGGGTCACCTCACCGCCCGCTATCGTGGAGGCGGTCACAGGCGCAAACTCCGCCTGATCGACTTCAAGAGGAATAAAGACGGTGTGCCGGCAGTAGTGAAAGCCATCGAGTACGATCCCAACCGTTCGGCTCGCATTGCTCTGCTCTACTACGCAGACGGCTACAAAGCTTACATCATTGCCCCCAACGGACTTGAGGTGGGTGCAACGATCGAGAGCGGTGAGAACGTGGCCCCCGAAGTGGGAAACGCGCTTCCACTGAACAAGATTCCTGTTGGTACTTTAATTCACAACATCGAGTTGCGTCCCGGTCAGGGTGCCGCTATGGCACGCGCAGCCGGTACCTTCGCCCAGCTCACCAGCCGCGAGGGTAACTACGCTATCATCAAATTACCTTCGGGTGAGACTCGCAAAGTCCTCGCTACCTGCAAGGCTACCGTGGGTGTCGTTGGCAACAGCGACCACGCCCTGGAGCAGTCCGGTAAGGCCGGTCGCTCACGCTGGCTGGGTCGTCGTCCCCACAACCGCGGCGTCGTGATGAACCCCGTTGATCACCCCATGGGTGGTGGTGAAGGTCGCCAGAGTGGTGGTCATCCCCGTAACCGCAACGGTTTGTATGCTAAGGGCTTGAAGACCCGCGCTCCCAAGAAGCAGTCTTCGAAGTACATCATTGAAAGAAGAAAGAAGTAATTTGATTAAATTCGATTAATTATGAGTCGTTCACTTAAAAAAGGCCCTTACATCAGTGTGAAACTGGAGAAGAAGGTTGACGCCATGAACGAGAGTGGCAAGAAGACTGTGATCAAGACCTGGTCGCGTGCATCGATGATCGCTCCCGAATTCGTGGGACATACCTTTGCCGTTCACAATGGCAACAAGTTTATTCCCGTCTATGTTACCGAGAACATGGTAGGTCACAAGCTCGGCGAGTTCGCTCCCACCCGCACCTTCCGTGGTCACAGCGGCAACAACAAGAAATAATGGGCCCGGGATTATTTAACGTTTTCTAGAACAAAAAAGAATTAAATACAATGGGTAGAAGAAAAAAGAATTCAGCAGACTTGCACAAGGAAGCTCGCCGCAACGAGTCCTTCGCAAAGTTGCGCAACATTCCCAGCTCGCCTCGCAAGATGCGCCTCGTCGCCGACATGGTTCGCGGCGTGGAAGTCTTCAAGGCACTCGGACTCCTGCACTTCTCCAACAAACAGGCTGCTGTCGATGTTGAGAAGCTCCTCAAGTCCGCCATCAGCAACTGGGAACAGAAGAATGGCAAGAAGGCCGAGAGCGGTGAGCTCTTCGTGAAGACCATCACGGTCGATGCAGCTCCGATGCTCAAGCGCCTGCGCCCGGCCCCCCAGGGTCGCGGCTATCGCATCCGCAAACGTTCTAACCACGTGACCATCTACGTGGACACTATTAACAAAGAAAAAGACGCATAAACGAAATGGGACAGAAAGTTAATCCAATCAGTAACCGTTTAGGCATCATCCGCGGTTGGGACTCCAACTGGTTCGGTGGCCGTAAGTATGGAGATACTCTGGTAGAGGATGACAAGATCCGCAAGTATCTCAATGAGCGTCTTGCCAAGGCTAGTGTAGCACGCATCGTCATCGAGCGCACGCTCAAGCTTGTCACCATCACCATCTGCACCGCCCGCCCCGGTATCATCATCGGCAAGCAGGGTGCTGACGTTGAGGCTCTCAAGCAGGAGCTCATCAAGCTCACGAACAAGGACGTTCAGATCAATATCCACGAGGTTAAGCGCCCCGAGCTGGATGCTCAGCTCGTAGCTGCCAATGTGGCTCATCAGATTGAGGGTAAGATTGCCTATCGCCGTGCCGTGAAGATGGCTATCGCCAGCACCATGCGCATGGGTGCCGAGGGCATCAAGATCCAGGTCAAGGGTCGCTTGAACGGTGCCGAGATGCGCCGCAGCGAGATGTTCAAGGAAGGCCGCACTCCGCTGCACACCCTGCGTGCAGACATCGACTACGCTCTCGTGCCCGCTCACACCAAGGTTGGTGTTATCGGCGTGAAGGTGTGGATCTGCCGCGGTGAGGTGTACGGCAAGCGTGACCTTGCTCCTAACTTTGCCAACAATGCCGGCGAGCGTCGCGGTGGCGGCGGTCGTGGTGGAGAGCGCGGCGAGCGTCGTGGTTTCCGCGGAGGCAAGCGAAACAACAATCGTTAAACCCAGTCACAACCAGTAACTTGAAGTGTGACTTTAAAAAACGAAATTTAAAATGTTACAACCTAAGAGATTAAGATATCGTCGTCCTAGTGATGGGCATCCTCGCCAGTACAGCAAGCGCGGTAATCAGCTCGCCTTTGGTTCCTTCGGAATCAAGACTCTGGAGAGCAAGTGGATCACCGCCCGCCAGATTGAGGCCGCCCGTGTCGCCGTGACGCGTTACATGCAGCGCCAGGGTCAGATCTGGCTGCGCATATTCCCCGACAAGCCCTACACCCGCAAGCCTGCCGATGTCCGCATGGGTAAAGGTAAAGGTGATGTTGCAGGTTACGTCGCTCCCGTTCACCCCGGTCGCATCCTCATTGAGGTTGACGGTGTGAGCTTTGATATCGCCAAGGAAGCCCTGCGCCTCGCCGCCCAGAAGCTCCCCGTGGCCACTAAGTTTGTCGTTCGTCGCGACTATGACCCCACTCAACTCGTTTAATACATTGACCAGATTATGAAAAAGGAAAATATCAAGGAACTGACCGATAAGGAATTGCAGGACCGTCTCGAACAGGTACAGAAAGAGTACGTTCAGGAAAAGATCCAGCACACCATTTCCCCGCTCGATAATCCGGCCAAGATTACGCTTGACAGGAAATTGATCGCGCGCCTGAAGACCGAGATCCGCGCTCGTGAACTCAACAACAAATAATCCCAACAACTACGACAATGGAAGAAAAACGTAATTTAAGAAAAGAGAGGATTGGGGTTGTTTCCAGCAACAAGGGTGACAAGACCATCACTGTAACCATCAAGTGGAAGGAGAAACACCCAATCTATGGTAAGTTTGTCAACAAGACAAAGAAGTACCACGCTCATGACGAGAACAACGAGTGCAACGTCGGCGATACCGTTCGCCTGATGGAGACCCGCCCCCTGAGCAAGACCAAGAGGTGGAGATTAGTTGAAATCATCGAAAAAGCCAAGTAATTACAGATTATGATACAGACTGAAAGTAGATTGACAGTGGCCGACAACAGCGGCGCAAAGGAAGTGCTCTGCATTAAGGTGTTGGGCGGTTCTGGCCGTCGTTACGCTTCGGTGGGTGACGTCATCGTCGTCACCGTCAAGAAGGCTATCCCCGCTTCAGAGGTGAAGAAGGGTACCGTTTCCAAGGCAGTCGTTGTACGCACCAGCAAGGAAATCCGCCGTCAGGACGGTTCCTACATCCGCTTCGACGACAACGCCTGTGTATTGCTCACTAATACCGGTGAGTTGCGCGGAACGCGCATCTTCGGCCCCGTAGCCCGCGAGCTGCGCGCTACCAACATGAAGATTGTTTCGCTCGCTCCCGAGGTTCTTTAATCAATCTTTAAAATAGCAATCAACAAGATATGGCTACGTTAAAAATCAAGAAGGGCGACACCGTCTATGTCCTCGCTGGTGACGACAAGGGTAAGACCGGCCGCGTGCTGGAAATCCTGCGCGAGAAAGGCAAGGCCATCGTCGAGGGTGTGAACATCGTGTCCAAGAGCACTAAGCCCAACGCCAATGCCCCCCAGGGCGGCATTATCAAGAAGGAAGCCCCGATCAACCTGAGCGACCTAGCGGTCGTTGACCCCAAGAGTGGCAAGCCCACCCGCGTTGGTTTCAGGTTCAATGAGGAGTTATTCTAAAAAATCTGGAGAGGAGATCAAGTAATGAGTACCACGCTGAAGAAACAATATGACGAGAAGATTGCTCCCGCTTTGATGAAGCAATTCAACTACAGCACCCCGATGCAGATTCCGCGTCTGGTGAAGATCGTCCTCAACGAGGGTTTGGGTGACGCTACCCAGGACAAGAAGATCATCGAGACCGCTATCAACGAGCTCACCGCCATCACCGGCCAGAAGGCTGTGCAGACCCTGTCGAAGAAGGATATCTCCAACTTCAAGGTCCGCAAGAAAATGCCCATCGGTGTACGCGTGACCCTGCGCCGTGACCGCATGTACGAGTTCATGGAGCGTTTCATCCGCATCGCTCTGCCGCGTATCCGCGACTTCAAGGGTGTTAACGGCAAGCTCGACGGCCGCGGCAACTACACCGTTGGCGTTACCGAGCAGATCATCTTCCCCGAGATCAACATCGACAACGTGACCAAGATGACCGGTATGAACATCACCTTCGTCACCACCGCCAAGACCGACGAGGAAGGCTACGCCCTGCTCAAGGAATTCGGAATCCCGTTTAACAACAAATAATTTGAGAGTTAAATTATGGCAAAAGAATCAATGAAAGCCCGCCAGGCCAAGCGTGAGCGCCTCGTCGCCAAGTATGCTGCCAAGCGCGCACAGCTCAAGCAGGAAGGTGACTATGCCGCCCTGCAGAAGCTTCCCCGCAATGCGTCCCCCGTGCGTCTGCACAACATCTGCAAGATGTCGGGCCGTCCCAAGGGCTACATGCGCCAGTTCGGCATCTCCCGCATCAACTTCCGCGAGATGGCGTCTAACGGTCTCATCCCCGGTGTTCGCAAGGCCAGTTGGTAATTTCAACAACTGTTTCAATTAAAAATCATTAAGTATTAAATATTGTTCGACAAGGTCGAATCAATTTAAAACAATTCAACAATAATGACTGATCCAATTGCAGATTATCTGACCAGATTGAGGAATGCGATCAAGGCACAGCACCGTGTCGTTGAAATCCCTTCTTCCAAGCTCAAAAAGGAGATCACCAAGATTCTCTTTGATCAGGGTTACATCCTGAATTACAAATTCGTCGAGGAGGAGAACTCTCCCCGTGGCACCATCAAGATCGCGCTCAAGTATGACAACGTCGACAACGTCAGCGCCATCAAGTGCCTCACGCGCGTTTCCAGGCCCGGCCTGCGCCAGTACACTGGCTACAAGGACATGCCCCGCGTGCTCAACGGTTTAGGTATTGCCATCCTGTCCACTTCGAAGGGCGTCATGACCAACAAGGAGGCCAAGGCCCAGAAGATCGGTGGCGAAGTATTGTGTTACGTATATTAATGGAGGAACAGCGCTATGTCAAGAATAGGTAAATTGCACATCGCCATCCCCGCTGGCGTAACTGTTGAACAGAAGGACAACATTCTCACCGTCAAGGGCCCCAAGGGCGAGCTCAAGCAGACCCTGAACCCCAACATCACGGTTGAGATCGAGAACAACGAAATCAAGGTGACCCGCCCCAACGACGAGCGTGAGTCACGCGCTCAGCACGGTCTGTACCGTGCGCTGATCAACAACATGGTTGTCGGTGTGAGCGAGGGTTTCAAGAAAGAATTGGAAATCGTCGGCGTCGGTTACCGTGCCACCAGCAACGGCCAGGTGCTTGAGCTGGCTCTCGGTTACTCACACGCTATCTACTTGAAGATGCCCCCCGAGGTGAAGGTTGAAGCCAAGACTGAGCGTAACAAGAACCCGCTCATCGTCCTCGAGTCGTGCGACAAGCAGCTCCTGGGACAAATCTGTGCCAAGATCCGCTCCTTCCGCAAGCCCGAGCCTTACAAGGGTAAAGGTGTTAAGTTTGTTGGCGAAGTTATTCGCCGTAAGTCTGGTAAAACGGCAGCTGCCAAATAATTAGTAGAAAGGAAACGATATGATATCCAAAACTGATAGAAGAAACAAGATCAAGGCCCGCATCCGCGGCCGCATCAGTGGCACCCCGGAGCGTCCCAGGCTGTGCGTCTTCCGCAGCAATAAGCAAATCTATGCCCAGGTCATCGATGACATCGCAGGCAACACCCTGTGCTCTGCTTCCTCTAAGGGAATCACCGAGGGCAACAAGAGTGAAATCGCCGCTAAGGTTGGCGAGGCTGTTGCCAAGAAAGCCATCGAGGCTGGCATCACCACCGTCGTGTTTGACCGCAACGGCTTCCTGTTCCATGGTAGAGTTAAATCGTTGGCCGACGGCGCACGCAAAGGCGGACTTAAATTCTAAAGAGACAACATCATGCTGAAGAAAAATAATCGAGTAAAGATCGCTGCCGACGCCGAACTCAAGGAGCGTCTCGTGGCCATCAACCGCACCACCAAGGTTACCAAGGGTGGTCGCACTTTCACCTTCGCCGCCATCGTTGTTGTTGGCGACGGCAATGGCGTTATCGGCTACGGCTTGGGTAAGGCCAATGAGGTTACCACGGCAATCTCCAAGGGTACCGAGGTGGCAAAGAAGAACCTGATCAAGGTCCCCGTGCACAAGGGAACCATCCCTCATGAGGTAGTCGCCAAGTTCGGTGGCAGCCGCATCATTATGAAGCCCGCCAGCGCCGGTACCGGTGTGAAGGCTGGTGGTGCTATGCGTGCCGTCTTTGAGACGGTCGGTGTTACCGATGTGATTTGTAAGTCCAAGGGCTCGAGCAACCCCCACAACCTGGTGAAGGCCACGCTCAAGGCCCTCGACGAGATGCGCAGCCCGGCTACCGTGGCCCACTACCGCGGTGTCACTGTGGACAAGGTGTTTAACGGTTAAAATTTGATTACTAGTTATGGCTAAGATTCAGATTAAGCAAGTGAAGAGCCGCATCAACCGTCCGGCTCGTCAGAAGAAGACCCTTGATGCCCTGGGCCTCAGGAAACTGAACCACACCGTGACCCTCGAGGCAACCCCTCAGGTGCTCGGCATGGTAAACGCTGTTCGTCATCTGGTGGAAGTCACCAATGTTGATTAATTCTTAACTATTAAAACAAGAAACAACATTATGGAATTACATGATTTAAAACCTGCTGTAGGTTCAAATAAGAAGAAACGTCGCATCGGCCGCGGTCCCGGTTCGGGTAAGGGCGGTACATCGACTCGTGGTCACAAGGGTGCCAAGTCGCGCTCGGGTTACAAGCAGAAGGTCGGCTTCGAAGGCGGCCAGATGCCTCTGCAGCGCCGCGTGCCCAAGGGTGGCTTCAAGAACATCAACCGCGTCGAGTATAAGGCTATCAACGTTGCCGTTCTCGAGGCTCTCGCCGAGAAGAACAACCTCGACAAAATCACCGTTGCCGACCTGTTGCAGGCTGGTATGGTGCGTAAGAACCAACTTATTAAAATTTTGGGCCAGGGACAGCTCAGCCACAAGCTTGAGGTTGAAGCCCATGCTTTCTCCAAGAAGGCTGAAGAGATCATCACCGCTGCCGGTGGCTCAATCGTAAAACTCTAACCCGACGATGAAACTTATTGAAACAATAAAGAACATCTGGAAGATCGAGGACCTGCGCAAGCGCCTCGCAACCACATTCCTGTTCATTCTGCTTTACCGCTTTGGATGCCATGTGGTGCTCCCTGGAATCAATCCCAGTGACCTTGAAGCCATGCGCAACTTCACCAGTGGTGGTCTGATTGCTCTGCTCGACATGTTCTCGGGCGGTGCATTCGGTCAGGCCTCTATCTTCGCTTTGGGTATCATGCCCTACATCACCGCCTCGATCGTTATCCAATTGGCTGGCATGATCATGCCCAGCTTCCAGAAGATGCAGCGCGAGGGTGAGAGTGGCCGCATGAAGCTCAACCAGTACACCCGTTACTTGACCGTGATCATCCTGATTTTCCAAGCTCCCGCTTATCTGGCAAACCTCCAGTATCAGGTGAACGCTGCCGGCGGACACTGCAACATCATGGGCAACGTCCCCATGCTGCTCTTCCTGTCCATCGTGCTCACTGCCGGTGCTATGATGATCATGTGGCTCGGTGAGAAGATGACCGACAAGGGTATCGGCAACGGTATCTCCATCATCATTCTCGTGGGTATTCTTGCCCGCTTCCCGGGTGCTCTCGTTCAAGAGTTTACCAACCGTCTGGGCGCTGCCCAGGGCGGCCTGGTGATGTTCCTCGTCGAAATCGTCATCCTGTTCGCTGTTACCGCTGGTGCTGTCATGCTGACCCAGGGTACCCGCAAGGTTCCCGTGCAGTATGCTAAGCGCATCGTCGGCAACAAGCAGTATGGCGGTGCCCGCCAGTACATTCCCCTGAAGGTGAATGCTGCTAACGTGATGCCCATCATCTTTGCTCAGGCATTGATGTTCATCCCCATCACCCTCGCCGGATTCGGCGCCCGTCAGGACGCTGGCGGTATCGGTGGCTGGATTGCACGCAACTTCGGTGACATGAACGGTTTCTGGTACAACGTCATCTACTTCCTGATGATTGTCGCCTTCACCTACTTCTATACTGCTATCACGGTGCGTCCCACCCAGATGGCTGAGGAGATGAAGAAGAACAGCGGCTTCATCCCGGGCATCAAGCCTGGCAAGAAGACTGCCGAGTACCTCGACTCCATCATGTCGCGCATCACCCTGCCGGGTTCAATCTTCCTGGGTATCGTTGCCATCCTGCCGGCCTTCGCCCGCTACTTTGGCATCAACCAGCAGTTTGCCCAGTTCTTTGGTGGCACCTCGCTGCTCATCACCGTCGGTGTCGTTCTTGACACCCTGCAGCAGATTGAGACCCACCTGATGATGCACCACTATGATGGTCTGATGAAGTCTGGTAAACTCAAGGGTCGTTCCCGCTAAATGACGCTACTGGCTTTAAAACTATTGGATTCAATCACACTATGATATATCTCAAGACAGACGAGGAAATCGAGATGCTGCGCAAGGCCAACCAGGTCGTTGCGGGAACGCTCGCCGAGGTGGCCCGCTGGGTCGCTCCCGGTGTGACGACCAGGCGTCTTGACCAAATCGCTGAAGAGTATATCCGTTCTCAAGGCTGCAGGCCCGGCTTCAAAGGGCTCTACGGCTTCCCCGCCGTCGAACTACGTGCTCGAGGATGGCGACATCGTGTCCTGTGACTGCGGTGCCGTCACCCCCGAGGGGTTCAACGGCGACAGCACCTACACCTTCTGTGTGGGTGAGGTGTCCGAGGAGGTTCTGCAGCTGCTGCGTGTCACCAAGGAGTCGCTCTACATCGGTATCGAGCACGCCGTGCCCGGCAACCGCATCGGCGACATCGCCAACGCCATCCAGCAGCACTGCGAGCGCCACAACTATGGCGTCGTGCGCGAGATGACCGGCCATGGCGTGGGACGCAAGCTGCACGAGGACCCCGAGGTGCCCAACTACGGCCGCCGTGGTACGGGACCGCTCCTGCGCAACGGAATGACGATTGCCATCGAACCCATGATCAACATGGGCAGCAAGAACATCATCACCGAGCGCGACGGGTGGACTACCAGGACGCGTGACCGCAAGCCCAGTGCCCACTTTGAGCACTCTATTGCCATCCATCATGGCAAGCCCGACATTCTCTCCTCGTTCGAGGGAATCAAGGAAGTCCTGGGCGACAGGTTCATTTGAGATTGAGATGGTTTTTTAAAGACAGTAAACGTTAATTTATAAAAGAGTTATATGGCAAAACAGACAGCAATAGAATTGGACGGCACAATCGTCGAGGCCCTGTCTAACGCGATGTTCCGTGTGGAACTCGAGAACGGACACCAGATCACCGCACACATCAGCGGCAAGATGCGCATGCACTACATCAAGATCCTGCCCGGTGACAAGGTGAGAGTGGAAATGTCTCCCTACGATTTGACCAAAGGCCGAATCTCATTCAGATACAAATAACAAAATCACAATACTATTATGAAAGTTAGAGCATCTATCAAAAAGCGCAACGAGGACTGCAAGATTGTACGTCGCAAAGGGCGCCTCTATGTGATCAACAAAAAAAATCCCAAGTTCAAGCAGCGTCAGGGATAAAAAAAGTATTAACTTTGCAAAAATTTTTGAATTAATATATGGCAGTAAGAATTGTCGGGGTTGATATTCCCCAAAACAAGCGCGGCGTTATCGCCTTGACCTACATCTTTGGTATCGGGCGCAGCTCAGCCGCTACAATCCTCAAGAAGGCCGGTGTCGACGAGAACACCCGCGTTAAGGATTGGACCGATGCCGAGGCAGCAGCCGTTCGTGAGGTCATCGGTAACGAATACAAGGTAGAAGGTGACCTGCGCAGTGAGGTCCAGATGAACATCAAGCGATTGATGGACATCGGTTGCTATCGTGGCATCCGTCACCGCAATGGTCTGCCCGTTCGCGGTCAGAGCACCAAGAACAATGCACGCACCCGCAAGGGCCGCAAGAAAACTGTTGCTAACAAGAAGAAAGCTACTAAATAACATTATTGAATTATGGCTAAAAAGACAGTCGCAGCTAAGAAGAGAGTCGTTCGCGTTGACGGTGTTGGTCAACTGCACGTTCATTCTTCATTCAACAACATCATTGTGTGCCTCGCTAACAGTGAGGGACAGGTAATCTCGTGGTCCTCGGCTGGCAAGATGGGTTTCCGTGGTTCTAAGAAGAACACCCCCTATGCCGCACAGATGGCTGCCGAAGATTGCGCAAAGGTCGCTTATGACCTCGGACTGCGCAAGGTGAAAGCCTACGTCAAGGGTCCTGGCAATGGCCGCGAATCGGCTATCCGCACCGTCCATGGCGCCGGCATCGCTGTTACCGAGATCATCGACGTCACGCCGCTGCCCCACAACGGCTGCCGTCCTCCCAAGAGAAGAAGGGTCTAAGCGAGTTAGACGCTTCCTCGACACTACAACCACTGGTTTTAACGTGTTTATTTAACATAATTTTTCGCGAATCTCTATCAGTGAATGGATTGCAATAATAACGACCTCTCTGCAATCGCGGCTGCACTGAAGCGATTCCAATTCACAATGTTAATTATTTTTTAAGAAAAGACTATGGCTAGATACACCGGTCCTAAAAGTAAAATTGCCCGTAAGCTGGGAGAACCCATCTTCGGTGAAGACAAGTACTTTGCCAAGAAGAACTATCCCCCGGGTCAGCATGGTGCCAACCGCCGCCGCAAGATGTCGGAGTATGGCACGCAGCTTCGCGAAAAACAGAAAGCAAAGTACACCTACGGCGTGCTCGAGCGTCAGTTCCGTAACCTCTTCAACAAGGCTTCGCGCATGAAGGGCGTTACCGGTGAGGTGCTTCTCCAGCTCCTCGAGGCAAGGCTCGACAACATGGTTTACCGCCTGGGTATCGCTCCCACACGTGCCGCCGCTCGTCAGCTCGTGCTGCACCGTCACATCACCGTTGACGGCAAGGTAGTGAACATTCCTTCCTACTCTGTCAGCGAGGGTCAGATTGTTGCTGTTCGCGAGAAGTCCAAGTCCCTGGAGGTTGTCCAGGACGCACTGGCAGGCTTCAACCACAGCAAGTATCCCTGGATTGAATGGGACGAGAACCTCAAGGGTGGCAAGCTGTTGCACATGCCCGTTCGTGAGGACATCCCTGAGAATATCAAGGAGCAGTTGATCGTCGAGTTGTATTCTAAACAGTAAAATTTTTATCCATGGCTATCTTAGCATTTCAGAAACCCGACAAAGTCTTGATGTTGGAAGCCGACGATTCGTTCGGCAAGTTTGAGTTCCGTCCTCTGGAGCCCGGCTACGGCGTGACCATCGGTAACGCCTTGCGCCGCATCCTCCTCTCGGGACTTGAAGGCTTTGCGATTTGCAGCATCCGCATCGACGGCGTGCAGCACGAGTTCGCTACCATCGACGGTGTGAAGGAAGATGTCACCAACATCATCCTGAACCTCAAGAAGGTAAGGCTCAAACGCATTGTTGAAGACACCGACACCGAGAAGGCAGTTGTCAAGGTTTCAGGTCAGAGCGTCTTCAAGGCAGGCGATATCGGCAAGGTGCTCAGCGCATTCGAGGTTCTCAACCCCGAGCTCGAGATTTGCCACATCGACCCCTCCAGCAGTTTCCAGATTGAGCTCTCAATCAACAAGGGCAGGGGTTACCTTCCCGCCGAGGAGAACCGTAACGCCAACGACCCCATCGACGTGATTGCCATCGACTCCATCTACACGCCCATCCTGAACGTGAAGACCGCCGTCGAGAACTTCCGTGTCGAGCAGAAGACCGACTACGAGAAGCTCGTCATCGAAATCACCACTGATGGTTCCATCCATCCTAAGGACGCCCTCAAGGGAGCTGCCGAGATTCTCATCCAGCACTTCCAGCTCTTCACCGACCGTGAGATCGTTCTCGACAACACCGAGAGCAACGGCAACGAGGAGTTTGATGAGGAGGTTCTCAAGATGCGTCAGCTGCTCAAGACCAAACTCGTTGACATGGACCTCTCAGTGCGTGCACTCAACTGCCTCAAGTCGGCCGAGGTTGAGTCGCTCGGTGAGCTCGTTGTCTTCAACAAGACCGACCTGCTCAAGTTCCGCAACTTCGGTAAGAAGTCGCTCAGCGAGCTGGAGGAACTGTTGGCCTCGCTCAATCTGCACTTTGGCATGGATATCACTAAATACAAATTAGAAAAAGAGTAAAAAACAATGAGACACAATAAGAAATTCAACCATCTGAGCCGTAAGAGCGCCCATCGTGATGCCATGTTGGCCAACATGACCATCTCGCTCATCATGCACAAGCGCATCGTCACGACCCTCGCCAAGGCTAAGGCCCTGCGCGTGTATGCCGAGCCCCTGATCAACAGGACCAAGGACGACACCACCGCATCGCGCCGCCTCGTCTTCAAGCACCTCCAGAACAAGGAGGCCGTTAAGGAACTGTTCTCGACCGTTGCCGCTAAGGTGGCCGACCGTCCCGGTGGCTACACCCGCATCCTCAAGCTCGGCAACCGTCTGGGTGACAACGCCAAGACCTGCTTCATCGAGCTCGTAGACTTCAACGAGGCTATGCTCGAGGCTAAGGGTCAGGAGAAGGCAGCCGCCAAGAAGACCACCCGCCGCAGCCGCAAGAAAGCTGCTCCCAAGGCCGAGGCCGCTCCCGCAGCCGAGCCCGAGGCTCCCAAGACCGAAGAGTAATCGTACAATGATAATGGCGCCCCCTGTGAGTGGCGCCTGCGATTCCGCAATATTGCAATCAACCCATCACCAGAGCGGTGATGGGTTGATTGTTTTTGTGATTTTGTGAACTATCGCCGGGTTATTTGGCAGGAGCGACAGGCTGGCCTTGAGGCATGGCCTCCCTCTTGAGCGGTGTCATCTTCGGTGCAGCCTGGGCAGGAGCGTGATGTACGGTAGTCACACCGGCTTCACCCTTCATCACTGCCTCCAGCAGCTCGTTGTTGGTGTTCAGCGTGTCGCCGTCGGGCGAAATCACGTACATGGCCTTGAACTGCTGCTGTTCAGCCTCGGGCTTGTCCATGTTCTCCAGAATCAGCTGCTCCATCGTGTTGAGGTACTGCTTCAGCGCGTCGGTATCGTTTGTGGCAGTGATGTCCTCCACCAGCTCCTTGCCGTCAGGCATCACCTTGACAAAATGGTAGCTCTTCGGCTTCTCGTTGCAGCCGACGAACAGGCAACCGCAAACTGTCATTACCGCGAAAATGGCTATTAACTTTCTCATGGTCTTAGGGTTACGATAAAGTTAACGCTTATTCCTTCACTTCCCAACCCAGAGCGCTGGCACCCAGCACGGCAGCGTCGCTCTCCTTGAGCTCGCTGATCAGGATTTTCACCTTGCCCTTGTAGATGCCCAGCACGTTGCGGTCAAACGCCTCCTTCACCGGGTTCATGATCAGGTCACCGCTCTTGGTCAGGCCACCGAACAGCACAAATGCCTCAGGGCTCGAGAAGTTGGTGAAATCAGCCAGGGCCTCGCCCAGGATCGTGCCCGTGTACTCAAAGATGTCCTTCGCCAGCTTGTCACCGGCAACGGCGCAGTCATACACGTCCTTGCTCGTGATGGCAGCGATGTCATACTCGCGCAGTTTCGACGGCTCGTCGCGCAGCTCCAGGAACTCACGTGCCGTGCGGGCCACACCCGTTGCCGAGCAGTAGGCCTCCAGGCAACCCGTGCGACCGCAGCCGCACACGCGGCCGTTGGTGCGCTTCACAATCACGTGGCCCAGCTCACCGGCAAAACCATCGTGACCGTACACCATCTGGCCGTTCACCACGATACCGCTGCCCACACCGGTGCCCAGCGTAATCATGATGAAGTCCTTCATGCCGCGGGCCACGCCATAGGTCATCTCGCCGATGGCGGCAGCATTGGCGTCGTTGGTAATCAGGCAAGGGATGCCGAATTTCTTCGTTACCATCTCAGCCAGGGGGATGGGCATCGGCCAGGGCAGGTTGGGAGCCTGGTCAATCATGCCCGTGTAGTAGTTGCCGTTGGGGGCACCGATGCCGATGCCGTTGATTTTGTCCTCGGCGTCATTGTCCTGAATCAGGCGAGACAGCTCGGTGTGCAGCTCGTCGATATAGTCATTGAAGTCACTGTGCTTGCCAGTCTTGATTGAGCTGCTGGCAATCACATTGCCGCGAGCGTCCACGATGCCAAAGACGGTGTTCGTGCCGCCCATGTCGATTCCGATTACATAAGGTTTAGCCATGATTTTGGTTCTTTTTTATAAGTTGATAATCAATTGTTGTTTAGTCAGAGGGCAAAGATAGGAATTTTTTTTCATTTTATGGGATTTGTCGCTCAAAATGTTTACCTTTGCCTATAACAACTGTCAATAATATGAGTAGAGTAGTATCACTTCATCATATTGTCATCAATACCAAGAACCGCAAGATGACCATCCCACCCGAACACGCCGAGGACATATACCGTTTTATCACGAGCATAGTAAAGAGAAATGGTTGTTTTATGTGTCGCATAGGCGGGATTGAAAACCATATACACATGCTCATCGATTTGTCGCCGACGGTGACTCTGTCACATCTGTTGTGGGACATCAAGCGGTCGAGCAGCGATTGGGCAAAGAAAAGTGGCTTTTTCCCTGATTTTATTGGCTGGGGTAAAGAATATGGGGCGTTCTCGGTTTCTGACTCTCATCGTGATGCTGTCATTCACTACATTATGGGACAACGAAAGCACCATCATCGAGTGGGCTTTGATGACGAATACCGTCGTCTCGCCGAGCGTAATGGTGTGAAATGGGATGATAACATGCTCACGTAGCACAACTGCACATCTCCAATGTGCCTTCCATGGGTGTGACCTCGTGCCCACAGTGACGGCATGCGCTGCGCGCAGCCTCCACAATGGGTTAACGACATAGTCAGGTCTCCGACCTGCCATACGAATTCATGACATGTGGTCAGCATTGAGATTCGTGCCGTGGAACGGTACGAATGTTGTTAGCACATTGTGGAGTGTTTGGCATAGCCAAGCACTCCACTGTGTGATTAAAATGAGGCGCTGAGGCGGACGTTGAGTTGGCGGCGGGTGAGGTAGTTGGGGACGGCGTACTGGATGTTGTTGACGTCGGTGACCCAGTAGTAGCTGCTCACGTTGGATATGTCCATGAGGTTGAAGCAGTCCAGACCCAGCCAGATTTCCTTGAAGTGGCTCAGCGGGCCGCTGTAGGGGCGGTGCTCCTTGCCCACGAGTTCGTAGCTCACACCCACATCGACGCGCTTATAGGCGGGATAACGCACATAGGAGTCGGCGCGTGTCAAGTGCGGTGCCGTGGTGGGCAGACCGTCGCTGAGGATGCCCTTGAGGCTGAATTTCAGGCGTGGGATGCTGGGGAAGTAATCGGTGAAGAACAGGGCGAAGCTGTAGCGCTGGTCGGTGGGGCGCGGCACCTTGACGCCGTTCAGGTCCTCCTGCGTCTTCATCAGCGAGAAGCTGATCCACGAGTCGGTGCCCTCGACAAACTGGCCGAACAGCTTCATGTCGATGCCGGCGATATAACCCTTGCTGGAGTTCACGCCGCTATACACGAGCTTGAGGTTGTCAATCTCGTAGGGGATGAGGTTGGAGAGGTTCTTGTAATAGGCCTCGGCGGTGAACTTGAAGGGACGGTCCAGCGCACGGAAGGTGTAGTCACTGCCAAAGATGACCTGGATGCTGCGCTGTGACTTGATGTCCTTGTTGAGCAGGATGTGGCGGTTGTTCAGCGAGTCCATGACCTGCTGGCGGTATTCCTTGTAGAACGGCGACTGATAATAGACACCGCCCGCCAGACGCAGCGACAGGTTGCCGTTGCGCTCGGGAACGAAGCCGATGCTGGCTCGCGGCGAAATGAGCGTCTCGCCGTTGAAGTTCCAGTGCGACACACGCAGGCCTGCATTCAGCGACCAGTAGCCCGCATTGGAGCTGAAGCGCCAAGTGTCCATCAGCCAACCGGCCACGCGCGTAGTGTTCAGGTCGTTGCTCGACGTCTCGCTGAAGATGACGTTGACCTGGTCGGCAATGTGGGGCAGGGAATAGCCCGCACTGTCGCGCCACTGCCACTGACGGGAGCGGTCATAGATGTCCTCCTTGCGAAACGATACGCCATAGGCGAGGCTGTTGTTGTTCAGGCCGATGGTGCCCTTGAGCGAGAAGTCCATCACGTTCATCTTGAGGCGCGTGCGCTCATGCTCGTGATACTTGCCCACACCCAGTTCCTGCCCTGCCTGGTCGAGCCAGTACTCGCCGTGGATGTCATAGGCTACCAGCTCGTCGGTACGGTAACCCGAGCCTTGCAGCGTCAGGCTCGTACCCTTGTCATTGAACAGGTAGGTAACAGCTCCCGCACCGAAGTAGGTCTGGAACTTATCCTTCTCGTAGCCGTCGAAATAGACGGTAAACGACTTCACGTCCTCGCTGGTGCCGAAGCTGGTCTCGCGGTTGACGGGCGTGAAGCGGTAGTCGTTGATGCTCACGTTGCCCAGCAGCGAGATGCGCAGCTTGGCGGTCGGCTTGAAGACGAAGCTCGCCTGGTAATCAAAATATTGCGGGTCATACTCGCCCTTGCTCTCGAGCGAGCCCATCAGCGACGAGTTGCGCTTGTAGCGCACGCCGTGCATCTGAGAGTAATGTCCCGAGCTGTGGCCCAACATCAGGCTACCGCCCTGCAGGCTGGCGGCAAAGGCACCCTCGAACGCCTGCGGCTCGCGATAGGTGATGTCCAGCACCGACGACATGCGGTCGCCATAGGCAGCGCTGAAACCGCCGGTCGAGAATTCCACCTTGCGCACCATGTCGGGGTTGATGATACTCATACCTTCCTGCTGTCCCGAGCTCACGAGCTGCGGACGATAGACCTCGATGCCGTTGATATAGACGCTGTTCTCGTCGTAGGAGCCGCCACGCACCATGTATTGCGAACTCAGCTCGTTCTTGGAGCTCACGCCCGCCATCGTCGTCAGCACCGCCTCCACGCTGCCGCCCGATGCGTCAGGTGTGCGCTTGAGCATCTCCACGTCGATGCCCTGCATGGTGTTGGTCTGTTTCTTGTATTCGGTAATCTCCACCTCGCCCAGTTCCAGCGTCTTCTCGGTGAGTTTCAGGTTGAGTGTCACTGTGCCTTCGGGTTTGATGAGCTGGCGCGTCACGGTGGTGTAACCCAGGCATGAAAACTCAAGACGCAGGGTGTCGGCTTTGGGGACGGTCATCTCATACTCGCCCTTGGTATCGGTATTGGTGCCGACAGCGGTGCCCAGCAGGCGTACCGTGGCAAACTCGATGGGTTCACCGGCGACGTCAGTGACCTTACCGGTGATTTTCACCTGAGAGAAAGCAACTGTGGCGCACAGCAGGCACATCACAATCATCAATATGCGGGAATGGAATTTCATCTGCAGCTTTTTATCTTATATATAACATAACGCAGAACCCCCTTCAAAATTGTGGAAAGACCGCATTGTTGTTTGATATGGTGTTATCAATATTATTGCAGATTTATAAAAAATCTTCTTTCTTCCTTGTTAAATTTCAATAATATCATTATATTTGCGACATATAAATAATAATTATAAACCAAACAAAGATTAGCGCTTATGAAAAAGAATTCATTACTATTGAGGTTGTTAACCTTTGTGGCATTTCTCACCTGTGTGGTGGGTGTAAGGGCCGCAACCGAGAATTTCTCAAGCAACGGCATCTACTACCAGTTGAGGACTTACAGCGACGGCAGCGGTGTCCTGACGGTCGAGAACAACGGCTCGTTCAACACCTATTCGGGTGTTGTAAACATCCCCGACACCGTGTATTACAATGGAGGGTACTATCCTGTCACGGGCATCGGATACCAGGCCTTTAAGGGATGTACGGGGCTTACTGCTGTCACGATTCCTGAGGGTGTCACCATGCTCTTGAATGAATCGTTTGCCGGTTGCACGTCACTGACCCGCATCACCCTGCCCAGCACCATGACCGCCATCTACAACTATGCGTTTACCGGCTGTACCAACCTGCAGTTCATCACGTGCATGAGGGAGACTGCAGAATCATTCAACTCCAACAACTTTGATGCGAGCACCTATGCCAGCGCCGTGCTGATGGTTCCGCAGGGCTCGTTGAGCAGCTACCAGAGCACGTCGGCCTGGTCGCAGTTCTCCAACATGCAGGAACAGAACAAGTTTGTGGTTGACGGCATCTATTACACCATCACGAGCGGCACTACCGTGAGTGTGACCTATAGGGACACGGACTACTGCAGCTATGACGGCTATGTGAATATTCCACCCACCGTGACCCATAACGGCACCACCTATACGGTGACCGGAATCGGCACGTCGGCCTTCAGAGACTGTGTGAATCATTGGGAATGTGAGATTTACGTCCCCAATACGGTAACGACCATTGGCAACTATGCGTTCTATAATTGTCATGTCTTTTACGTCGAACTGGGAAAAGGTGTCACCTCCATTGGCAACTATGCATTCCAGGGGGGAACCGAGGACTACATGGGTATCCTCTACTGCCGTAGTGCGACGCCTCCCACGATTACCTCAAACACATTCTCCGAGAAAGCCTATGACAATGTCGTGCTGTGGGTGCCGCGTGATGCCATCCCGGCCTACATGTCAGCTACCAATTGGAGCAACTTCAGGGATGACTATCGTTTCGGCGCTTGCGACTTTGTGTGTGATAGCATTCCTTATCGCATTACCGGTTTTGATGAAGTCGAAGTGTCGGCCTACTGCATGGCTCCCGATTCCTCCCGTTATTATACAGGAACAGGCTACGAGCTTGAACACGTTAACATTCCGCTGACAGTCGAATACGAGGGCCGTAGATATTACGTGACCTCCATCGGTTACGGCGCATGCTTGCAGTGGAAAATGACGGACGTCACTATGGCCGATAACATCATGGACATTGAAACTTACGCTTTTTATCACTGTCCAAATCTGACCACTGTCAATTTCTCTCATTACCTGAAGAATATTGGTGCCGCCGCCTTTTTTGGCAGTACGGCTTTGAACGAACTGTATATTCCCAACAGTGTCGAGACCATCGGGAACCGTGCATTCTACAGATGTGACAACCTCAGAAGCCTTACCATAGGCAACGGACTTGAATATGTCGGTTGGCAGGCATTCTATAGTGAGTATGATGGAGGCCTGCAGTCCGTGACCTGCAATGCCCCCGTGCCCCCCGAGGGCTATGATTGGGCTGAAAATGTGGATAACATGTTCAGCAGTGTTCAATACCAGAATGCGACATTGCATGTACCGGCTTCGGGGTATCAGGCTTACCAGACAGCCCCGAGTTGGAGGTGTTTCAACAACATCCAGTCATTCTACTCGCTCGATGATGCCCTCAATGTGCCGGGTGGCACCATCAAGTTCAGCTCCGAGGGTGACTACCCCTTTGTCGTGGTGGAAGGCGATGGCCGCGTCTATGCCCAGTCCAGCAACCAGGGTGTGCACAATAGTGAATCGCGGGTAACCACCACAGTACATGTCACTGAACAGTCCATCCTTTCGTTTGATTTCAAGGCTTGGGGCGAAGGTGTGTCCTATGACGAGTGCGTCTTCATGAAGAACGGTACTTCGATATTCCGTTACGGTGCCCGTGATAACGACTGGGAGACCTACAGCGTGGAACTGAATGCCGGCGGCACCTACGAGCTTGTATGGTTCTATCACAAGGACGTCAGCGACAATGGCCAGGGTGACTACTTCGCCCTGGACAACATCAAGGTTGAACCCAAGATACCTCGTGGCGATGTGGATTGTGACGGTAACGTGGGCATCGGCGACGTCTCGGCTCTTATCGACTATCTCTTGAACGGAGCATCTCCTGGCGTCACCGTAACGTCAGCCGATACTGACCGTGACGGCAACGTGAGCATCGGCGACGTGTCAGCCCTCATCGACTACCTCCTCAACGGCGTGTGGCCTAATAGTTAGGAGTTAGAAGTTAGGGGTTAGAAATTAGCATCCGCATTCCCGAAAGAAGGGAGTGCGGATGCTACTTTACAAAGCAATAAGATCAATTGGAGAACATCGAGAACAGGTCACGGGCACTCATGCGCGTATAGCCGCTGGGAATGCCGTGTTCAATCTTCACGTTGCCGTTCCAGTCGATGTTCTTGTAGGTGAGTGTCAAGTCGAGCTTTTTCTTTTCGACAGTGGCGTTGACCTTGATGTCGTGTGCAATTTTGCCGGCATCGGTGGCTTTCACGTCAGCGTACTTGACCTGATAGGTCGCGGTAGCGCTACCCTCGGGCATGATATTTAACGTGACGATGTTGTTCGACTTGTCGTAGTTGAAGGAATAGACGTGGCCCTTGTAGTGCTCGTTGGGCGTCACGGCAATGCCGCTACCGGCCTTCTCGGCGGTCACTTGGGGCTTGAGGGCATCGTTGAGCGTGCCCTTGCCGATGATGAACGCCCTGCCCAGGAAGATGTCCTGCACGTCGCTCACAGTGACGGGGACACCTGCTGTCAACAGCGATACTTTCTCGGCGATATAGCGCTTGTGAACCTTGTCCACGGCATAGATGCTGTCAGCGGTAATGAGCAGTTTGCCCACCTCGATGCCCAGCACGGGGCGCAGCGAGATGTAGATATCCTTGTCACGCACCATGCGTACCTGGATGGACGACGAGAAACTGCTGCCGGCGCTCAGCTTGATGTTGCCGCCGGTCTGCATCGTCTGCCAGTTGCCCAGCGATGCGATGACGGCATCGAGCGGGTCACCGGTGACGGTGGTTGTCGGTGTTGTGCCTTGCCCCTGGGGCAGGGTAGCGGCAGCACCCTTCTTGATGGTACCGCACGATGTGGTCATCAGCAGGGTGGCGGAGATGAGAGAGAGGAGAATAAGGCTTTTACTCTTCATAATAGGTTTTGTCTTTTACTTTGCGTTGCAACAGTTCGTTGTCGGGGTCCGTTTCCAGGGCTTTGGTCCATTGCTCGACGGCAGCATCAGGCTCACCGTTAAACCACAGGATGTCGCCATAGTGTTCCAGCAGGTGGTTATCCTCGTCATGTTCGACAGCGCTCTTGATGTAGAGCAGCGCCATCTTGTAGTCCTTCTTGGCGAAATAGACCCAGGCATAGGTGTCGATGAAGTTGGCGTTGTCGGGCTCGTCCTTGACGGCAAGTGCCGCCATGCGCTCGGCAAGGTCCAGGTCCTGACCACGCTGGGCGAGGAAATAGGCATAGTTGTTGAGCGCCCCCGAGTTGAGCGGTGAAAGCTCCAGCGCTCGGTTGTAATACTCGACGGCTTTCTCGTCGTCGCCCATCTCGCTGGCGAGGTCGCCCATGCCGGTGATAATCTCTGAGATGACATCGACTTCGGTGCTGTCCACCATCTGGAGGGCTTTATTGTAGGCCTCTATGGCTTTTTCGTACTCCTTCATCTGGTAGTAGCAGCCCGCCACATACCTCACCAGGTCCACGTTGTCGGGGTTGTACTCCATGGCTTTCTCGGACGCCTTGACGGCGGCGGGATAGTTATCGTCCATCATGTTCAGGATGACCATGTTGCGCCACCCGTCGGCATCGGTGGGGTTCACGTCCAGGCTGTAGCCCAGTTGCTCGATAGCGCCCTTGTAGTCCTTCTTGGTGAAGAAATACTCGCTGTAGAGCTGGTGAATCTTCGCCTCGTGCGGATGCTGCTGGATGAGGACCGTGAACAGGTTGTTGATTTGTTGCGTGGTGTCCTCTTCAGCGAGCCGGCCGCGGATGTAGCCTATCAGTACGCTCAGTTTGGAGTCCACGTCGAGCTGTTCAGCAGTGAGGGCGTTGTAGATTTGCTGCTCATAGCCCACGCTGTCGCCCGCCATCTTATAGAATTCGGCACGCGTGAGGTAGATGTAGCCGTTGTCGGGGGCATATTCCTGGGCGCGGTCCAGATAATACATGGCGCTGTCGGTCTGTCCGAAGTGCTGGAACAGGCCGCTCATGGCGATGTTGTAGCTATCGTTCTGGGGAGCTGTGGCCAGCAGGTCGCGCATCTCACTGAGGGCGCCGACGCTGTCGTTCATCGCCATATAGTTCTCGATTTTGCTTGACGTGATTTGGATGGCTTTGCCAAAGAGGGTGGCAATACTGTCATAGGTGGCATTGCTCTGGGCATAATCACCCGAGCGGGAATAGGCCTCGGCGAGTCGCACCTGCAGTTCCAGCCGGTTGGGGTTGTACTCATTGAGCAGTTTGATGGCACGCAGGGCCTCCTCGGGATGCCCCAGCTGCATGTTGGCGTCGCTGTAGAAGGTCGTCTCGTACAGGTCCTCGGGCTGTGCCTCGAAGTGCTTTTTCATCAGTGCCAGGCCACGCTCGCAGCGTTCCTGGTTCGTGTTGTTCATCCTGAGCAGGCTCATGCCCATATAGAACGAGATGGCGGTGTTGGTTGAGTCCAGCTCATGGGCATAGGCCAGCAGCTCATAGAAGGCGTCATAGTTGCCCTTCAATTTCTCGTTCTGTGCCTGTACAAAGATGTACTCCGCCTTGCGTTGGTCGGCAAACGGGATGCCCTGTGTCGCCGTTTCCTTCTTGCCCGCAACAGCTGTCAACGTCGTCAACAGGATGATCAATATCGCAATAATCTGTTTCATCGTTTTTTTGTTTGTAGATGAATGTTCACTAATCACTCATCTTTCATCTCTAATCATCAAATTATCAGCGATAATTTGATTTATTTCGTTCCCGTGTGCCCGAAGCCGCCTGAGCCGCGCTCGGTCTCGTCGAGGTCCTCGACCACGGCCCAATCCACGGTGCTGTGTCGGGTGACCACCATCTGGCAGATGCGTTCGCCGTTCTCGATGGTCTGTGGTTCATTGCTCAGGTTCACCAGGATGACGCCCACTTCGCCTCGGTAGTCCGCATCGATGGTGCCCGGCGTGTTCAGTACCGTCAATCCGCGTTTCAATGCCAGTCCGCTACGGGGCCTGATTTGACATTCAAAGCCCTCGGGCAGAGCGATATAGATGCCCGTGTGCACCAGTGCCCGCTGCAGCGGTTGCAGCGTCAACGGTTCCTCGAGCCATGCCCGCAGGTCCATCCCCGCACTTAATGCCGTCCCGTACTGCGGCACCTCATGCGGCCCACGGTTCACAATCTTCACCTCAATCTTCTCCATAATGCTGTTCTAGATACAAATCACAAAATTAGTACAAAAATAGATACCGCTGCCATCTTCCCCCATTTTTCTTCATTTAGCTCTCATTGTTTTTTGACAGATTAATGGGTATGATATAGAAAAATGAACTATCCGACTTTTCGAGTTGACCTTTTGGGTTGCCTCTCCACGAGAGCAGTAATACACTCATTTTCATTATGATATCATTTTTATCATAAAGTGATTATCATTTTATGATAATTATATTTTGATAATTTGGATGGATTGTTGTATCTTTGCATGCGGCTAAGATAGGCTTCGCCTTAACGATGCTCAATTATATTTGGCATTGTATTCGGCTTGCGCAATCTTTGCAGTTTAAACTAAAGCTGGAAGTGATATGAATAATCCATTTGTGACCAACGGATATGCAGGCGAGCATTATTTCTGTGACCGTGTGGAGGAAACACAGGCGCTAATCGACCTGCTGACCAACGGAAATAATGTGGCGTTAATTTCGCCGCGCCGCTTGGGCAAGACAGACCTTATCCGTCACAGCTTTGCCCAGCCCGCAATCAATGACAATTACTACACGTTTTTGATTGACATCTATGCGACCTCGTCATTGCAGGACTTTGTCAATGCTTTGGGACGCAGCATCATAGATGCGCTTAAACCTTATGGCAAAAAAGTGTTGCAGCGTTTTGTCGATGTGGTGACCTCGTTGAGACCCGATATCACATTTGATGTTTTTGGCCAACCGTCGTTAGGCGTTAGTATGGGTTCCGTTGACAAGCCTGAGACATCGATTGACGAAATCTTCCGTTTTCTTGAGAATGCTGACTGTCCCTGTCTGATTGCCATAGACGAGTTCCAGCAGATTGCATCCTATAATGATGGTGCCAATGTGGAAGCCTTGTTGCGCACTTATATCCAGCGGTGCCGCAATGCCAACTTCGTGTTTGCTGGCTCACAGCGTCATCTGATGGATAACATGTTCACATCGCCATCGCGTCCCTTCTATCAGTCGGTGACCTTGATGAATCTTAAACCGCTGGATTTGTCTGTCTATCGGGATTTTGCTGTAGGCTTGTTTGCTGAGTCAGGCAAGACCCTCCAGTCCGAGGTTGTGGACAGGGTATATCGAGATTTCAATGGCGTGACGGCCTATATGCAACGTCTGCTTAACGTCTTGTTCATGCGCACGGCAAAAGGTGAGACTTGCTCAGCGGACATGATAAGCGGAGCTATCGACTATACGCTGGACATGGCAAGTGACACCTACGAAGCACTCCTCCGCCAGATTCCCGAGAAACAGCGCAATGTTTTTATGGCCATTGCAGCCGAGGGTGAGGTTGAAAATGTGACGGGTGGGGCGTTTGCCCGCAAGTATCGCTTGCCATCAACCAGTTCGGTCAATTCGGCCATTAAAGGTCTGCTTTCCAAGGACTTTATCACGCAAGGCAAGAATGGAGCCTATCAAGCTTATGACAAGTTGTTTGCTTTGTGGTTAAAACGCTATATTGACACCAAATAATCAAGATATGAATATGCGTATGAATTGGGACCGATTGATTTCGGACAAACGGCTGGGGCTGGAGCATTACCACGATGACAAGGGTGGGGGAGTGCGCAGCGACTTTGAGCGCGACTACGACCGCCTGGTGTTCTCGTCGCCTTTCCGCCGCCTGCAGAACAAGACACAGGTGTTTCCGCTGCCTGACAGCATATTGGTACATAATCGCTTGACGCACAGTCTAGAAGTGTCAAGTGTCGGCAAGTCGATGGCCCGCGAGGTGGTCAAGCGACTCATGCCGCGCTATCAGGGTGAGCCATGGGTGGAGAAGTTGCGCGACATCGGCGAAATCGTTGCCGCCGCCTGCCTGGCACATGACTTGGGTAACCCACCGTTCGGCCACTCGGGCGAGAAGACCATCGGGGCCTACTTCAGTGAGGGCAAAGGCTTGGAATTCAAGGATAAATTTACCGAGGAGCAGTGGAATGACCTCATTCACTTTGAGGGCAACGCCAATTCGTTCCGCACGCTGGTGCATCAGTTCAAGGGCCGCCGTCCTGGAGGCTTTGCCATGACTTATTCGACGCTGGCATCCATCGTGAAGTATCCCTATTCGTCAATGTATGCTGGCCATAAAGGGAAATTCGGCTTTTTCACTACCGAGAAGGAAATCTTCCACCGCATTGCCGACGAGTTGGGGCTTATCATGATTAACGAGGATTGCTTTTGCCGTCATCCGCTCGTCTATATCGTTGAGGCGGCCGATGATATCTGCTACCAGATTATGGACATTGAGGACGGCCATAAACTTCGAATCATCGATACCGACGAGACCATCGACCTGCTGCTGGGCTTCTTCACTGCCGAGCGTCAGGCTCACCTGCGTGAGCACATGGACCGTGTTGCAGACCCCAACGAGAAAATCGCCTACCTGCGTTCCTGCATCGTAGGCCTGCTGGTGGAGCAGTGCGCAGCGGTATTTGCCGACCATGAGGATGAAATCATGGAGGGCCGCTTTGAGGGCAGTCTTATCGACCGCATCGACCCGCTGGCTACAAGTGCCTATCAGGCATGCAGCACGCTCGCGATGAACCGGCTCTACCGTGCTGGCTATGTTGTGGATGTGGACCTAGCCGGTAACCGCATCATCAACCTGCTGCTCGAGAAGCTCATCGAGGCGGTCATGTACCCCGAGCGCAACTACTCACAGCTGCTGATGAACAAGTTCCCGCAGCAGTATGACGTTCATGCCCCGACACTCTTCGAGCAGGTGCAGGCGGTGCTGGACCACATCAGCGCCATGACCGACGTGTATGCCCTCAACCTCTACCGCCAGCTCGACGGCATCTCTATCCCCACGGTATAGTGAGTTAAGTTTTCAGTTGTCAGTTTTCAGCAGCATCCGCAATCAACTGAAAACTAAGGACTACTAAGGCATTAGGGGCGCTTCTTACTCATGACAAATTCCAGCGTTCCGCCCGACATGATGTCTTGATGCTTGAGTTTGAAACCCTGCAGGCGCTTGCCGTTGAGGCGGATTTCCTTGACGTATATACCCTTGTCGCCCTTGCGGACGATGGTAAATTCCTTGTCGCCAGCCAAGTGCAGCGTGGCGCGCTGGAACAGTGGCGTGCCGATGACATACTCGGCAGCGCCCGCATTGAAGGGATAGAAGCCTAATGCCGAGAAAATGTACCACGCCGACATCTGACCGCAATCATCATTGCCGGCATAGCCTGCTGGAGTGGCATTATAGAATTCGGAGCGCACTTGGTTGACCAGCTCTTGAGTGCGCCAAGGGCGACCGGCGAAGTTGTAGAAATAGACGGTGTGGTGGCTGGGCTCGTTGCCGTGGGCATACTGGCCGATAAACGCCGAGGCATTGCCGTTAGTCTCACGGTTGGCGGTAACGAGGCTGAAATTCTCATCTAATTTTTTCAGGAATTTTTTCTTGCCACCCATCAGCTCGATGAATTGCTCGGGTGCATGAGGCACAAACCACAGGTATTGCCAGGCGTTCCCCTCAATAAAGCTGTTGTCCTCATAGCTGAGCGGGTCAAAGGGCTCTGCCCATTGTCCGTTGTCGTCACGTGCTCTGAAGAACCCCGTCTTTTCGTCATACAGGTTTTTATAGTAAGTCGCCCTCTGGGCAAAGTGTTGATAGTCGTCGGTGTACCCCAGACGCGCGGCAACGGCAGCGACGCACCAGTCGTCAAATGCCTGCTCCAGTGTGATGGAAACCGAAGATCCTTGCCTGTTGCAGGGCATGTAGCCCAGTTTTTCCCACAGGTCAAACGGCGAGTTTGTGTGCGGCCTTGTGCTACTCTCGACCATCGCTCGATAGGCTTTCTCGACATCAATGCCGGGCAGGTCGGCGAGAATGGCGTCGGCGATGACCGGGATGGCATGGTTGCCTATCATGCAGTAGTTCTCTTGTCCCCACAGGTCCCAGATGGGCAGGTAGCCATAGGTGTCGTGATGGCGCACCATGTCGTTCACAAACTGTGCCGCCAGGTCGGGCCTGAGCAAGAGGTAAAGCGGATGCGCGGCTCGGAAGGTGTCCCACAGCGAGAATGTGGAGTGGTAACTCTGACCCTTTGGCATCTGGCGTACCTCGTAGTTGGTGTCCATGTATCGGCCATCGACATCGCTCATGGTGTTGGGCTGCAGCAACACGTGGTAGAGTCCGGTGTAGAAGATTTGTTTTTGCTCATCGGTGCCGTCAATCTCGATACATGACAGCTGCCGTTGCCACTCGTCGTGGGCTTGACGGACGTATTGGTCAAAATCCCAGCCTGGAGCTTCGGCGGCGAGGTTACGTCGTGCTCCGTCAATATCGACCGCTGATAGGGCGACCTTGACTGTCAATTGACTATCGCCTGCGGTGTCAAACGACAAGGCGCAGCGCAGCGTGCGCCCATTGATTACCGTAGCATCACCCACTGTGCGCGTGCCGTCCATGAGCAGGTGCCCGGTGATGGGACGCGAAAACTCGGCACGGAAATAGACTTTGCGCAGCTTGGCCCAGCCGGTGATGACGCGGTACCCTTCCACCGTGTGGTCATCGACAAGGCGGAGCTGGGCTTGGATGATGTCATAACTGCGGCGCCCGCTATAATAGGCCTGGCCGCGAAAGGTGGAGTGGTCGAGGTCAAGAATGACCTGTTGCGGTTTCCCTTGGGGGAAAGTATAGCGGTGGATGCCAGCACGGGTAGTAGCGCTGAGCTCGGCTTTTACTCCGCTTTCCTGAAGTAGGACCCAATAGTATCCTGGACGTGCCGCTTCTTGCTCGTGTGAAAAAGTTTGCCCGAAGTTGCCTGCCGACAGATATTCTGGAGTCACATCCCAGGTCACGGGCATGAGCGAGATGTCAAACAGGTCAGTACAGCCCGTGCCGCTCAAGTGGGTGTGGGAGATGGCGTAGATGCTGTCACGGTTGTAGTCATAGCCAGAACAGGGATCCCAGGTCACCATCTGTTCGGTGTCGGGACTCACCTGCACCATTCCCTGTGGCATCGTGGCTCCGGGGAACGTACTGCCGCTCAAGGCTCCGGTGGAATCCGTCTGCGTACCTATAAACGGATTGACATATTGGGTGTAATCGGTTGTGGTGGCTTGGAGCAGCAATATGCTCCACAGGGCTAAGAGTAAGAAAGTCTGTTTCATATATCGATAGCGTAGCAGTTGGTTTCTCACATTTGGATAAACTAGGCTTCGCCTCAGCGATTGAGAGTGCACTCTCATTGCGTTTGGCTTGCACAAATTTTGTGGTGACAAAATTAAAAAAAATCCGCAGCTTTTTAGTAATTTTGCATCAACAAATGAAAAATGTGACTTTATGGGACTGATTGACGACAGCAAACGCATTAACGAAATAGACGTCCAAGAGGAACGCGCGATTCTCGTGGGACTGATAACGCCCCAGCAGGGCGAGGCCAAGACCAAGGAATATCTCGACGAACTCGAATTCCTTGCCGAGACGGCTGGCGCCGTCACCGTGCATACTTTCCTGCAACGCTGCGACGGACCAAACAGCACTTCCTACGTCGGCAAGGGCAAACTGGAGGAGATTGTCGCCTATGTCGAGGAGAATGACATCAGCCTCGTCATCTTTGACGACGACCTCACGCCCAAGCAGATAGCCTTTATCGAGAAAGCCGTCAAGGTCAAGACGCTCGACCGCACGAGCCTCATCCTCGACATCTTTGCCAAGCGGGCACAGACCGCCAGCGCCAAGATGCAGGTCGAGCTGGCGCAATACCAGTACCTGCTGCCGCGACTGACGGGTATGTGGACCCACCTCGAGCGCCAGCGAGGCGGTATCGGTATGCGCGGCCCCGGTGAGACCCAGATTGAGACCGACCGCCGTATCGTCAAGACCAAAATCGCCCTGCTCAAGGAGAAGCTCGCCCAACTCGACAAGCAGAAGATAACCCAGCGCAAGAACCGCGGCAAACTCACCCGCATCGCCCTCGTGGGCTATACCAACGTGGGCAAATCCACGCTGATGAACGTGTTGAGCAAGAGCGAGGTGTTTGCCGAGAACAAGCTCTTTGCCACACTCGACACCACGGTGCGCAAGGTGGTCATCTCCAACCTGCCCTTCCTGCTGACCGATACCGTCGGCTTCATCCGCAAGCTGCCTACCCACCTGGTGGAGTCCTTCAAGAGCACCCTCGACGAGGTGCGCGACAGTGATGTCCTCGTTCATGTGGTCGATATCTCCCATCCCCAGTTCGAGGAGCAGATCGAGGTCGTGAACCGCACGCTGCAGGAGGTGTGTGATGCCGGCGACAAGGAGATGATAATGGTGTTCAACAAGATAGACCAGTTCACTCATGTTCCCAAGGACGAGGACGACCTCACACCGCGCCAGCGCGAGAACATCCCCCTCGAGGAACTCCAAGAGACCTGGATGGCCCGCATGGGCGAGAATTGCGTCTTCATCAGCGCCAAGAAACAGCAGAACATCGACGCCCTCAAGAAACTGTTGTATAACAAAGCCAAGGCTGTGCATACTGCACGCTTCCCCTACAACGATTTCCTATTCCAAACCTACGAAGACTTGACCGACGAATAATTATGGCAAACCCTACAACAAAGCAAGATCTGCTGGCGGCCATCAGTGATGGCTATGCCAAACTGTGTGACCAGATCGCTAAGATGAGCGACGAGGAGAAGGCAAAACCATTCGAATTTGCCGCCGACCCCAAGAAGTGCGGCGTGCGCTGGCAGTATGACCGTTGCCTGCGCGACTTGCTCATCCATCTGCACGAGTGGCAGGTGCTCATGCGCGAGTTTGTGCAGAACATCCGCGACGGGCACCCCAGGGACTATCTGCCTGACGAGTACCGCCGCAACTATCACGAGATGGACAAGATGCTGGTCGAAAAGCATCAAAACACCCCATTGGACGAGGCCCAACGCCTATTGCAGCAGACGCAAGAGGAGATGTTGGCTCTCGCTGACAGTTTTACCGATGAGGAATTGTTTACCAAAGGCTATTACAAGAACACCTACACCACAACAATGGCGGCCTACTTTGTCAGCGTCACCACCAGCCCCTATGGCCAGGCGGTGAAGCTGCTCAAGACCCACCAGAAGAATTGCCGCAAATGAACCTAATTATCAGGCAATTCCCCTAAAAAAAACTTATTGATGATTTAATCCGCTTTCAGGGATTGTAGTAGTCCTTGTGGTAGTAGGCGAGGAGTTCCTGCAAGTGGCGGTAGGCCTCGGCGGCGGGACCGTCGGGGTCCAGTTCCATCGATTCGAGGTAACTGTTGAGTGCCAGACGGATGTTGCCTTCCTGGCGGTAGGCGTTGCCGCGCAGGTAGTAGGCATTGGCGAGCGTTTCGCGGTTGGTGTCCTTGCTGTCAATAATCTCGCCCACGGCATTGAGGGCTTCTTGTCCCTCGCTGCGGGACAGCATATCCTTGATTTCCTGTATGGTTTTCATCTTCTTGTGGTTTTGTAACGGCAAAATTACACCAACTTCATAAAATATCATTATCTTTGCCCAAAAATATTTGACAAAAGATGTTGGAAGTCGGCTCTCATACAGTATTGGATCACGACGCTATCGTCGGTTTGCTGACGACGGCTCCTGCCGAGGATTTGTATCGGCGCGCAGACCAGGTTCGTCACGATGCCCTCGGTGACGCAGTGCACCTGCGCGGACTCATTGAGTTTTCCAACATCTGCCGCAATGACTGCCTCTACTGTGGCATCCGCCGCGGCAATCTCGCCTTGGAAAATCACGTTACCGCATGAGTGACGAGGAACTGCTCGAGACGGCACGCCGTGCGGCGGCGCTGGGCTTCCAGACAATCGTGTTGCAGTCGGGCGAGGATATGCACTTTGATCAGGCGCGCATGTGCCGCATCATCGAGCAGATTAAGCGGCTCGACGTGGCTCTGACCCTGAGCATCGGTGAGCGCGACTATGCCGACTACAAGGCCTTCAGGGAAGCCGGTGCCGACCGTTACCTGTTGCGCATCGAGACCACCGACCGTGACCTCTATCACCGCTTGAACCCAGCATGACCTCGTTTCCGATGACCGATGGCCAACGTGAAATTGCCCGACTTGTGTATGACGAGGTACAGGCCTTTGGCGGCAAGGGAGTTAAGGTGACGCTATCTGATGATTACTATGTTTACATTGACATTCCCTCGAATGTCAAGAAAAACGTGCCGTCGGTCCTGTTTATGGCTCATCTCGATGTCACCCCCGAAGTCCCTGGAAATGGTTATAAGCTCGTGCCGATAGTGCACCATAACTATAACGGCGGTGACTTGAAACTGCCTGGCGGCATTACTTTGAGTCCCAATGAACCCCAAGGCGAACATCTCAAGGATTTGGTGGGCAAGACCATCATTACAAGCGATGGCAATACACTGCTGGGAGCCGATGACAAAACCGGCTGTGCGGTGCTCGTTTCCATGGTCGAGGAAATCATCAATAATCCCCAGTTCAAGCATGGCCGCGTAATGGTGTGCTTGAGCCAGAACGAGGATGTGGGCAAAGCCGCTCTGCGTTATGACCCTAAGGTTTTTGGTGATAGGCCAGACGTGGTCATTGATGTGGATGGCGGCGACCATACCCGGTACTCGATAGCCAATTTCTCGGCCGTCGGACAGACTTATTACTTCAAGGGCAATGCGGCTCATCCTGGCAATGCCAAGAAACTCAGGTATGCCGACGCCTTTACGGCTGCTGCCTACTTTGTGGGGTTGATTCCTCCCGAGATGCACCCGAGCGCACGCGACGGTCAGGAAGGTTATATTCATTGCTATTCCATGAAAAACCCGGTAACCGAGGATAACGATACCATCGAGACCGATTATGTCGTGAAAGTCAGACTCCGTTATTTTGACCAGAATGAAGGCGCTTTCCAGAAACAACTGATGGAAGAAAACCTGAAGAAGGTACAGCAGGCCTTCCCGTTTGTGGAATGTGTCAAGACCGACGACAGCATGCAGTATGAGAATATCGCATACACCATGCTCGGGTTTGTACCTGACGTCATTAAAAAAGCCGCACACGATGCTGGCTTGGAGATGAATCCCAAGTATAACCGCGCTGGCGCAACCTCGGCCATGATTGTGGCCCGTTTCCCTGATGATACGCCCGGAGGTCCCGACGTGTACAGCGGACAAAACTCTGCCCATTCCAAATATGAGTGGTGTTGCATCGAGGAATTACTCGACCTGGTAGCCTTTACCGAGAATGTCATCACCGAACTCTTGAACAAGAAAAAGCAATAAATAGTGATCCGTGATGAAGTGGTGTTATGGCAGAATGAACTTTTGATTTTGCAAATAGCTGATAAGCAGATACTTGAAAAACAAAAAATGAACTAAGGAAATTTGCTGATTTCAGTGAGGTGCTGTAACTTTGCATCCGCAATATTTCCATTTACACAAACGATTTATCCTGTTATAGATATGAAAAAGATTGGTTTACTTGTGGGTCTAATGTGTGTGGCACTTGTTGGGTGGTCACAGAATCTGGTGTTGGGTCAGGAGGAGCCTGATGACGAAATTGCGGTAGTGGGCTACTTCTGCAAGAACGACTCGATGACGTTTAAACAAACCTACAAGAAATACAAGATTCAAGAGGGCGACACTACTGTCAGCGAAGCCTATGAGGAGGAATTCTTGATTGTCGTTACTGATTCCACCAGTAACGGCTACAAGATGAAGTATGTCCCCCTGAGTTTTACCTTGGGTGAAGACTCTGATAGTGCGGAACGCATCATGACAGGCGCGATGAGCGAGTTGATGATGTCGGTGGAATGCGAGTTCATGACCGACGAGATGGGTCAGCTGCAGCGCATCGTCAACTGGCGCGAAATACGGGATAAACTCAAAATCAGCATCAAGGCTGTGTGCGACAGCCTGTATGGCGCCATTCCTGCGCTGGACAGTGTCACGCCGCGCAAGACGCTGGAAGGGATGCTGATGCTTCAATGTTCTTCCGAGGAAGGCATCCGCGATAACTACGAGGAGCTGTCTGACCTTTTTGGACTGCATGGCAGCATATTTGAAATAGGTGACAAGGAGGTCGATACCGAGGAAGATGGCTACCCCGAGCATATCCTTGCCAGAATCGGCTATACTCCCATCGAGGATGAAGAGAACGACTTCGAGGGTGACTATGCCATAACGACCCAATCGACAACTTATCTTCCCATAGAAGATGTGATGGACCTGACATTTGGCGCCCTGTCGATGATGATGAGCGATATGGTCAACGACAGCATTAACTTGGTGCGCGACGAGCTTATGGACTCATTAAAGACCGCCATGCCCAATGGCGCTGAGTTGAAAGTCACAGAATATTGCGGGTTCTTCCTAAATGGCTGGCCTAAAGAATATTACTACCAGAAGGCATTTGACCTGGGTATCAGCAACAGTATAGAAACCCGTTCCATCGAGTGGACTTCCCGCCACTGGAATATCTACTTCCGCGATGATGAGGATACCAATATTAAAGACATCTAAAGGGATACCTTCACTTGAAAAAGACCATCATTTCACTACTCATTGCATTTGCGGCTGCGTTGTCGGCTTTTGCACAGACTACGCTTGCCGATATGAGTGAATCGATTCGTTCTATGAGCGCTTCAACGACTATTATGACGTCTCAATCCTTGACTTCCAGCATCAAGTGCGCGAGATGCTGAAACCCTAGTTGAGTGAATTCTTCTAGTCTGAAAAAATTTTTTGGTTCCCTTTATCTTCTCCAGCGCTTGAGCATGGGGAAGAAGCCTTTCATCATCTGCTTGTACTCATCACGGGTCATGGGCTTGGGCATTTGCTTGTTGACCTCATCGATGAACTGAGCGCAGTGCTCAATCATCTCGACCATGGTGCAGTCTTGCAGGAATTTGCCGTCCTGGTAACAGTATTTGCAGTAGTCATAGTTGGTGCTGCCGTCGGTGTTGGTGCCGCAGTCATCGGCGCTGGTCAGCGGCATGCCGCAACTTTGGCAGAACTGGGGCAGTTGGCCGGGCTGGAAACGCTTCTCCTTAGCGGGGAAGGTCGCTTCGTAAGCCTCAAAGTCCTCTGGACGCTCGTCGGCGACGAAATATCCACGGGGTGGGCAGTAGGTTGCCTCTATGCCGTTAAGCCAGCCCGGAATGAGTTCCTGGGCGAGGAAATAGGGCACCTCGGCATCGCGGGGTTCGGTATGGTAATGGATGCCCAGCTTGCTGGCGAGGTCAAAGCCCGCATGACGGTAAAAGTTGATGTTCCCCTCCATGCACAGGAAGCCAATGCCCAATTCACGGGCTTTTTCCAGCGAATACTGCAGCAGTTTCAGTCCATAGCCCTTGCGCTTATAGTCGGGGTGGATGCTGATGGGCCCAAAGGTCCACGAGGGTCGCTTAGTGCCGTCGTCAAGGATGAGCTCGGCCCGTGAGAACATAATGTGGCCGATAAGCTTGCCATCTTCCTCCATCACCAGGTTGAGTTCTGGAATGAAGTCGGGATTGTTCCGGTACTGGTTGAGCACGTAGTGTTCGGTGCATCCGGGGCGATACACGTTCCAAAAGGCCTCGCGGGTGAGCTCTTCTACCGCGCGTTGGTCGCCAGGTTGTTCAAGTCTGATGTTCATAGATTGCTGTTACTTTTTCCCTTGGCTTTGGCTTAAGGGTTATAATAGTCCTTGTGGTAGTAAGCGAGGAGTTCCTGCAGGTGGCGATAAGCCTCGGCGGCAGGGCCGTCGGGGTCGATTTCCATGGCCTCGAGGTAGCTGTTAAGCGCCAGGCGGATGTTGCCTTCCTGACGATAGGCGTTGCCGCGCAGGTAATAGGCGTTGGCCAGGGTCTCGCGGTTGACGTCCTTGCTGTTGATGATTTCGCCAGCGGCGTTGAGGGCTTCCTGTCCCTCGCTGCGGGACAGCATTTCTTTGATTTCTTGTATGGTTTTCATATTCTTTTGGTTTTATAGGTGCAAAATTACATCAACTTCGTGAAAAAACACTACCTTTGCTTTTGAAAAAGCAAAAAGATGCTTGAACGCGACAAACATACAGCAGTGTTGGACCGTGACGCCATCGTCACCTTGCTGACCACGGCTCCTGCCGAGGACTTGTATCAACGTGCCGACCGAGTGCGCCACGATGCCGTCGGCGATGCAGTGCACCTGCGCGGCCTCATCGAGTTCTCCAACATCTGCCGCAACGACTGCCTGTACTGCGGCATCCGTCGCAGCAACGCCCATGTGAAGCGTTACCGCATGACCGACGAGGAACTTGTCGAGACGGCACGCCGTGCAGCAGACCTCGGTTTCCAGACGGTGGTGCTGCAGTCGGGCGAGGACCTGCACTTTGACCAGTCTCGCATGTGCCGCATCATTGAGCAAATCAAGCGGCTCGACGTGGCGCTGACACTCAGCATCGGCGAGCGTGACTATGCCGATTACAAGGCTTTCAGGGAGGCTGGTGCTGACCGTTACCTGCTGCGCATCGAGACGACCGATACCGACCTTTACCACCGCCTCAATCCAGGCATGAGCTGGCAGCGTCGCCACGAGTGCCTGCTGATGATTAGGGAACTGGGCTACGAGCTGGGCTCTGGCATCATGGTGGGACAACCGGGTCAAACCATTGAATCGATTGCCGACGACCTGCTTTATTTTAAGGATTTGGGCATCGACATGGCGGGCATCGGGCCATTTATCCCGCATCCCGAAACTCCGCTGGCTGCGGAATCGGGCGGCACCCTGGAGCTGGCCCTGCGAACGATGGCGGCGATGCGTCTGCTCATGTCCGACATCAACATCCCCGCGACAACGGCGATGGAGAGCCTGCATCCCGAAGGCCGTATCATGGCCTTGCAGGCAGGTGCCAATGTGGTGATGCCCAATGTCACCGAGGGCGAATACCGTCGCCTCTACGAGCTGTATCCCGGCAAAATCTGTGTCAACGACACACCTGCACACTGCCGCAGCTGCATCGGGTTGAAGATTATGAGCATCGGTCGCACCATCGGACAAGGGTGGGGCGGACACAGGAAATCAAGTGTCAAAACGCTTGATGATTAGTGATTAGTGATTAGAGATTAGTGATTAAATATTACAGAGAATATGAAAAAGAAAATCGACAATCCCCAGGAACAGCAGCGTCTGGGACAACTCAAGAACCTCGTGATGCTCGCCGCTGCCGACGGGCGCGTTACCGACTCGGAAATGGCCGTATTGCTGGCCGTCGCCTCACGTGAGAACATTACCCCCGAGGAGTTCAACAAGGTCATTGATGACCCCGACAGTGTGAACATTACCCTGCCTGAGGACGAGGACACCAAGCTTGCCTATCTGCGCGACATGGTAGCCATGATGATGGTGGACGGTGAGCTCGACGAGCAGGAACTGGCCATCTGCAAACTCTATGCAATGGCGCTGGGCTATCGTGGCAGCATCGTTGACGGCATGATTGCCGGCGTCGTTGACAGCCTTGATGCCGAGGAGATGCCCGAGGCATAAAAAATCGCTTGTTTGTAACCATCTGCAGCCACGATGATTGTCGTTAATCTTGATGTCATGATGGCTCGCCGCAAGATGTCGCTCAACGAGTTGAGTGAGCGGGTTGGCATCACCATCGCCAACCTGTCTATCCTCAAGACCGGTAAGGCCCGTGCAGTGCGCTTCTCGACGCTCGACGCCATCTGCCGTGCGTTGGATTGTTCGCCAGGTGACATCCTCGAGTACCGCGATAACCCCAAACCCGATAAACCCCAACCGAAATGAGAAAAATTGTTAGCCTGTTATGCTTGTTTGCGGCCGTTATGATACCGATGACGGTATCAGCCCAGGGTACGTTTGCCTTTGGGGATGTGGATACCTATATCGCCATGCTCAACGGCGAATGCCCCATTGAGTATGATGACGCTTGGGCTCTCAATGCCATCGAGAGCGATGGTGACACGGTCGGCGTAGTATTGCAGACGCCGTCATCACTTGCGGGTTTCCTGTCGATGCTTATTGGCGAAGGCGAGAATTATAAAAGGATGTGGATTAAGCAATTGGAGAACTTTGGCCGACCGTGGGAAAACCTGTTTCGTCGCTTGTCCGAGGCTGGACGCCCCCTGGTGATTACTTTTCTTCCAAAGGGGGCAAAAACGACAGAAACAATAGTATTCACTCCCGAAGATTATAAAACGTTATGCGCTAAAGCCCAGGATGAATAATTGGCATAATTCTTGCAAATGAGCATTTCAGCAACGAAGGTTTTTTAAAAAGGATAAGAGATGAAGAAAACATTATTTACTGCCCTGACGGCAACAGCCCTGTTGATGTCGAGTTGCCAGTCTATGAACCAGTTTTACGGCGCGGCTACAGGTGCCTCCATTGGTGGCATGTTCGGCTCAGCCATCGGCGGCTTGTCTGATGGCCCGCGTGGCAGTGACCTCGGTACTGTCGTCGGCATGGCGGTCGGCGGTATCATTGGCGCCGCAGCAACGGCTCCCAAAACCGATGACGGCAACTACCGCTCCTCGGATTACTACTATGACTATGACATGGACGATTACCGCCAGAACAACGCTTATAGCCCCTACGCCAACATCGAGATTGCCGAGATGCGCTTTGTCGATGAGAACAACAACCGCGCGATTGATGCAGGAGAGCATGCCAAGCTCGTCTTCATCATCCGCAACACGGGCCGCAACTACGTCTATGACATCGCTCCCGTAATCACCGTGAGCGGTACCAAGCAGATTTACCTGTCGCCCACTGCCATTGTCAAGGAACTGGGACCTGGCAAGGCTGTACGCTATCAGGCCGAGTTGATAGCCACCAGGAAACTCAAGAACGGCACTGCCGACTTCTCTATCGGCCTATCGGACGGTGATAAACTCTACACCCTGCGCTCCTTCCAGTTGCGCACCAACCGCTGATAACAACCGAAGAGATAAAAGGAAAACAATAAATGCAACAAGCACAAAGGCATTCGCACCCTTTGTGCTTGTTGCATTTATTGTTTATTTCTTGTTTTGTATGGAGTGTGGTTACAGGATGATGCGCTGGGCATTGACGGGCTCGTTGACGAACACACTCGCCAGCGGCGAGAAGTGGTCGGGGTCCTCGGTCGTATAGTAGCGGCATGAGCCGCCGCGGCTGCAGTGCTGCTCGATTTCGGGATGGCGTTGCAGGTAGTCGGCGAGGCTGTCAGCAACGATGGGACCCTGCTGGATGACGTTCACGCCCTGGGGCATGTACTGGTTGATTTTGTCAATGAGCAGAGGGTAGTGGGTGCAGCCCAGGATGACGGTATCGATGTCGGGACTCTCGCTCATGAGCAGGTTGATGTCTTTCTTGACGAAGTAGTCGGCGCCGTCCCCGCCACTCTCACGGTTCTCGACCAGCGGCACCCACATGGGGCAGGCGTGGCCATGGACCTTGAATCCGGGATAAGTGCCCTCAATCTCAATGTTATAGCTGCGGCTGGCAATGGTGCCTGGCGTGCCGAACACGCCGATGTGGCCCGTGCGGCTCAGCTCGCCCACTTTCTCTACCGTGGGACGCACAACGCCCAGCACGCGGCGTTCGGGGGCTAGGGTGGGGAGGTCCTGCTGCTGGATGGTGCGCAGCGCCTCGGCCGACGCTGTGTTACAAGCCAGAACAATCAGGTGGCAGCCCTGGGCGAACAGGTGCTTGACGGCTTGCAGGGTGAATTCATATACCAGTTCGCGTGAGCGTGTGCCGTAGGGGGCACGTGCGTTGTCGCCCACAAACAGATAATCGTACTGGGGCAGTACCCGCCTGATGTCCCGCAGGATGGTCAGTCCTCCGAATCCCGAGTCAAACACCCCAATGGGTGCCTGCTCAATCCAGTTACCGTATGTCATAGTCGCCATGTAGGTTGTAATTTGCTATTTGTTGGCAAAGGTAGTGTATTTTTGGGAAAAGTTTCGTAACTTTGCAAGTTAAAATGTGAATAACACAATGATGCATCCGTTCAAGTCCTATAGCCTGAACCTGAAAGGGCGACTGGTGACCATCGACCGACCGTGGGTGATGGGCATTGTCAACGTCACGCCCGATTCATTCTACAGCGGTAGCCGCGTGAACGACGAGCACATGCTTGTCGAGCGGGTGCGGCAGATGATTGTGGATGGCGCTGACGTCATCGACGTGGGTGCCTGCTCGACGCGTCCAGGAAGTGAACAGGTTGACGCTCAGGGCGAAATGGCACGCCTCGGGTGGGCGCTGGCCATCATCAGGCGTGAGCATCCTGATGTCATCATCTCGGTGGACACCTATCGTGCCGAGGTAGCCCAGCGCTGCGTGGAAGAGTGGGGTGCCGACATTATCAATGACATCTCGGGCGGCACCATCGACGAGGATATGTTCGCCACGGTGGCGCGTCTGCATGTCCCCTATGTGCTGATGCACATGCGCGGCACACCCGAGACGATGTCGCAGTTGACCGACTATGACAATGTCGCTGCCGACGTTCTCGAGTGGATGGCCCGTCGCATCGACGATTTGCGTCAGTTGGGCGTGGCCGACGTCATTGCCGACCCGGGATTCGGCTTTGCCAAGACCCTGGAGCAGAACTACGAGCTGCTGGCGCGCCTTGATGCCTTTCATGCGCTGGAGGCCCCGCTGCTGGTGGGTATGTCACGCAAGCGCATGATATACACGCCGTTGCAGTGCGATGCCGACGCGGCCTTGAATGGTACCACTGTCATCAACACCATCGCCCTGATGCATGGTGCCCACATCCTGCGCGTGCACGATGTCAAGGCGGCAGCCGAGGCGGTGGCACTCACTACACTATTGCGTGACAACAGCAACAATAACCTGTAAACAAAAGAAAAACCAGATATGCCAACATCATTATTCTCTCTTTTCAGTTTCAAGGACCTGGTTGACATCCTGCTGGTGGCAACCCTGCTCTTTTACCTCTACCGCACGATGAAGGACTCGGGCTCGCTCGACATCTTCGTCGGTGTGCTGGCGTTTGTTATAGCTTGGGTGGTCATGTACAAAATTATGGACATGCGCCTGATTGGCACCATCATGGACAAGTTCATCGACATCGGCCTGTTCATTCTGGTCATTCTATTCCAGGACGAAATCAAACGCTTCCTCACCGAGCTGGGCTCCAGGCGGGGCCTAAAGATATTCGGGAAACTGTTCAAGAGCAAGACCGAAATCGCGGACAGCAAGAAATGGATTATGCCGGTGGTGTATGCCTGCATGAACATGGCGAAGACCAAGACGGGCGCCCTCATCGTCGTGCAGCAGGACATCCCGCTCACCGACTATGAACGCACAGGCGATGTGATTAATGCCAACATCAATTCTCGCCTCATCGAGAATATCTTCTTCAAGAACAGCCCCTTGCATGACGGCGCCCTCATCGTTGCCGGCAACCAAATCAAGAGCGCTGGCTGTATCCTGCCCGTGTCGCACGACACCAACATCCCCCGCTACCTGGGTCTGCGCCACCGTTCGGCTAAAGGCATCGCCCAGGCTACCGACGCCATTGCCATCGTCGTGAGCGAGGAAACGGGACGCATCTCCTATGCCCACAAGGGCGAATTGCACCTGAATCTCTCCAGTACCGACCTCGAACACGCCCTCTCGGCCCTCGTCGAGAAAGAATAATAAAAGCGGCAATCGCCGCTGTGTATGGTGTATTTGCGGCTGTCGCCGCTTGTATGGTGTATGAACTGAAAACTTAAAACAATAGCATGTTTGACATCGACGGTACATTGGTGAGTCTGGATTTGGTCGAGCGCTTCTTCTGCTGCGACCTGGATACCTGCTTGGGCGCCTGCTGCATCGAGGGCGACTCGGGTGCACCGCTCACCCAGGAAGAATACAAACGCCTCAAGGAAATCCTGCCCGAAATCTGGGATGACCTGCTGCCACAGGCTCAAGACCAAATCAAGGAGAATGGTGTCGCCTTCTTTGATGTCGAGGGCGAACTGGTGACGCAACTCGTGGGCGGTGCCAACTGCGTGTTCACCACCTATGAGCGCGGCGGCATGTGCCTGTGTGCCATCGAGGCCGCTTATCGCCAGGGACGCATCAAGTGGCGCAAACCCATGTCCTGCTACCTCTATCCCGTGCGCATCAAGCGCTATCCCGGCTATGAGGCCGTGAACTACGACCGCTGGAAAATCTGCAAGTGCGCTGAGGTCTTGGGCCGTCGCGAGGGCATCCGCCTCTATCAGTTCCTCAAGGAGCCCCTCATCGAGCGCTACGGCCAGCAGTGGTATGACACCCTCGTCGCCAACTGCGAACTCTATATCAAGCAATACCTGGAATAACGTCTTTCCCTATACCAGAATTGATTACCAAAGAAAAAACTTGTGAAACTATAAACTTAAGGACAAGCAAATGAAAAGATTATCTGTTATTTCCATGCTGCTAGTGGCAGCATTGCTATCATTCAATGCAAGAGCTAACACACAGTTTGGTGACGTCAACGGTGACGGTGTGGTCAACATCTCGGACGTGAATTGCGTCATCAGCGACATTCTCATGTTTGGCTTCAATGCTGATTCGGATGTGAATGCCGACGGTGCTGTCAACATCTCGGATGTGAACGTTGTTGTCGGCTTGATTCTGGGCGATAACAAGCCTGTGACCCAGAAGTATACTGTTAACGGTGTGACGTTCAAGATGGTGACCGTTGCTGGCGGCACCTTTGCTATGGGCGCAACACCAGAACATGAAAGTGTGGCTCTCAGCAACGAGAAGCCTGTTCACGAGGTGACCTTATCGACCTTCTGCATCGGTGAGACCGAGGTGACTCAAGCGTTGTGGCAGGCCGTAATGGGCACTAATCCCAGCAACTTCACGGGTGACTTGTCGCGTCCTGTGGAAAAAGTTTCTTGGAACGATTGTCAGGACTTTATCACCAAGCTGAATCAGTTGACAGGCAAGACTTTCCGCCTGCCCACCGAGGCCGAGTGGGAGTATGCGGCTCGTGGCGGCATCAAGAGTCACAGCTATATATTTGCTGGCAGTAACGCTATCAAGGATGTGGCATGGTATGATGGTAACGGTAATTCGACCACCCATGCTGTTGCAAGTTTGGCCCCCAATGAGTTAGGCCTTTATGATATGTCGGGCAACGTGTGGGAATGGTGCCAGGACTGGTACGGCGCATACAAGAGCAGCGCACAGACCGATCCCACGGGACCCAGTTATGGCTCGGTGCACGTGATTCGAGGCGGTTGCTACATTAACGGCGATAGGTTCTGCCGTGTAACGAGCCGCGTCAGCGATGCTCCCGCGCCCTCGGGTTCGGGCAAGAATATCGGTCTGCGCATCGCCCTTTAGCACTCAGCGCAGTACCATTGGCGTTTGAAAAAATGCTTTTTTGAGAAAAAACGGGATTTTTTATTGCTGGTTCGGGAATTTGTTGTACCTTTGCCCCGCTTTTCGTAATCTCTGACAAGAAATAGTGTGGCTTGTGTATATTACGAAGTGATTATTAACGCATTAAAGGTTTAAACAATGGACTTGATTAAAGTTGCAGAACAGGCATTTGCTACGAACAAGCAGCACCCGGAGTTCTTTCCTGGTGACACAATCACGGTAGCATACCGCATCAAGGAGGGTAACAAGGAGCGTATCCAGCAGTACCGTGGTGTGGTGATTAAGATCACTGGCGAGGGTGAGAAGAAGCGTTTCACCGTTCGCAAGATCAGTGACAACATTGGCGTTGAGCGTATTTTCCCGCTCGAGTCTCCGTTCATCGACAGCATCGTTATCAACAAGCATGGTAAGGTGCGTCGCGCTAAGCTGTATTACCTGCGTGGTCTCACCGGTAAGAAGGCTCGCATCAAGGAGCGTCGTATCATCAAGAAGGAGGAGGCATAATCTGTTGCCACCACTTTACGATAAAAAATCGAGGTCAACTCATCTGGTTGGCCTCGTTTTTTTTAGTCGCGCTGGTCAGCAGGCAGGTCCTGCTGGATGACGGTGCGGCACTGGTGGCTCACCTGGGCGATGTCGTTGCCACCGGTGTGCTCGATGGGTTCATGGAAGGTGAGGGTGATGGTGCCCGGTGTCACATTGAATGTGCTGCGCGGCATCACGCGGTAGCTGCCGTCGATGGTGATGGGCACCACTGGCAGGCCGAACTCCAGCGCGAGTTTGAAGGCGCCGTTCTTGAAGGGTCCCATGAGGCCCGTGTCGGTGCGTCGTCCTTCAGGAAAGACGACAATCGACATGCCGCCATGGTGCAGCTTCTTCTTGGCCGCTGCCATGGTGTCGCGCAGGCCCTGGGCGGTGTGGGTGTCCACGAGGATGTGCCCCGCCATGCGGCAAGCGGTGCCCACGAGGGGAATGTTGGTGATGCCCTTGCGCATCATCCACTTGAAGTTATGGCCCAGGAAGCCGTAGATGGAAAAGATGTCGTATGCCCCCTGATGGTTGGCGACGAACACGTAGCTCGTCTCGTGGTCGATGAGCTGGCGGCCCACCACCTTGACGCGCACCAGGTGGAGCCAGCACCATGTCCTGGCCCACCACTTGGCAGGGTAGTAGCCCCAATAGTCCTGGTCAAACAGGCATCCCACAATGGTAATCAATGCGGTGATGATGCTGTAGACCAACATGATGGGCGCCACGATGCACCACTGGTATATTCGATACAGATATATCATTGCTCGATTTATCACTATTAATTCCAGCGCAAAGTTAGCACTTTCGTCAAAATGTTGCAAGCCGCGTATTCGCCACCCTTTGCAATTAACCACATTTAACGTCAAAATCAGGTAATTGTTTTGTATCTTTGCCCTATCTGAATATTAACCCTTTAAAATGTTTATAGCAATGAAGAAATTCAGTTCTCTTTTAGTTGTGTTATTGTTGATGCTGGCCTCGTTCACGGCCGGCATGGAGTATCCGCGTGGCGATGTTGACCAGGATGGCCAGGTTACAATCGGTGATGTTACCTGCTTGATAGATTACTTGTTGAACGGGACATGGAACGACGAACCCGTGACCCCGCCCGACGGGCACGAGTGGGTTGACCTGGGGCTGCCCAGCGGCACGCTGTGGGCAACCTGCAACGTGGGCGCCGACAGTCCCGAGGAATACGGCGACTACTTCGCCTGGGGTGAGACCTCACCCAAGGACTACTATGACTGGAGCACCTACGAGTGGTGCAACGGCAGCACTAACACCATGACGAAGTATTGCACCCAAAGTGATTATGGTTACAACGGCTTCACCGACGGCAAGACGGAATTGGATCTCGAGGATGATGCCGTTTACGTCAACTGGGGTGCCTCGTGGCGCATGCCGACCAAGGAGCAGCATCAGGAGTTGGTTGACAACTGCACTTGGACTTGGACACAACTGAACGGTGTAGATGGTCGATTGGGTACCGGTCCCAACGGGAACACCATCTTCCTTCCCGCCGCTGGCCGCCGCTGGCTTCAGTCGCTCTTCGGCGCGGGCTTGAGCGGCTACTTTTGGTCGCGCTCGCTCTACCAGGAGGAATCCGACTTCGCGATCAACCTATACCTCAATTCGGACGGCGTGTACTGGTTCCGCACGCAAAGCCGCTGCAACGGTCGCAGTATTCGTGCTGTGCGTGTCTCGCAGAATTAGCACCACCGCACATCCCCGATGTGCGACCCATGGTGAGTCAGTCGCCCCATAGTGTTGGCAAGTGCTCCGCACTGCCTCCACAATGGGTTAACGACACCGTCAGGTCTCCGACCTGCCCTGCTACGGCATTGTGTGTGCTCCGCGACGGCATCGTGTGTGCTCCGCGACGGCATCGTGTGGGATGGGGTGTTTGGGATGGCATGGAGTCAAATCGTAGATTTGACGATGTTGTTAGCACATTGTGGGGGTGTGTTATGGTCGATTTCCCGAGGGTCGACGTCGTAGTCGTGCGGTAGTTGTTGAGAAAAACATAGAGACGCAAGATCTTGCGTCTCTACAATGCGGGTGCCTGCATTAAAAAACGTTTAGCGTCTTAGCGCCTTGGCGTGAGGCACTTTCCGTTGGCCGTGAAGCTTACTTGTCGTTGGCCTCGGCGTCGGGGGCGATGAGCTTGTAGCCCTTGCCGTGGATGTTGATGATCTCGATGGTGGGGTCGTCTTTCAGCTTCTTGCGCAGCTTGGTGATATAGACGTCCATCGAGCGTGCGTTGAAGTAGTTGTCATCAATCCAGATGGTCTTGAGGGCGAAGTTGCGCTCCAGAATCTCGTTCATGTGTGCACACAGCAGGCTCAGCAACTCGCTCTCCTTGGTGGTGAGGTTGTCGCTGCGGTCGTCGGTGAACAGCACCTGGCGCTGGGTGTCGAAAGTGAACTTGCCGATTTTATAAACGGTAACCTCCTTGCCTTTCTTGCCCTTGACGCGGCGCAGGATGGCCTCGATGCGCAGTACCAGCTCCTCCATCGAGAAGGGCTTGGTGATGTAGTCGTCGGCACCAATCTTGAAGCCCTCGAGGATGTCCTCCTTGAGCGCCTTGGCGGTGAGGAAAATGATGGGCACGTCGCTGTTAACGGCGCGTATTTCCTGTGCGAGCTGATAGCCATCCTTCTTGGGCATCATCACGTCGAGCAGGCAGATGTCATACTTGCCCTTGAGAAAAGCCTTGTAACCGGCTTCACCATCGGCAAACAGTTCGGCTTTGTAGCCCTTGTCCTCCAGGTACTCGCGGGTGAGGGTGCCCAGATTCTCGTCATCTTCGCATAACAGAATTCTCAGTTTGTCTTCCATAATTGTCTTCTTTTTTTATTTGTATAGTGGTAATGTAATAATGAATTTCGAACCTCGGTTGATTTCGCTCTCGGCGCTGATGCTGCCGCCGAACAGGTCAATCATCTTCTGGACGTAGGCCAGTCCCAGACCAAATCCCTTGACATCGTGACGGTTGCCGGTTGAGACGCGGTAGAACTTCTCGAAGATTTTCTTCAGGTCCTCACGTTTCATGCCGATGCCGTTGTCCTGGACGGTAATCTGGATGTGGTCCTCGTCGGGGTTGACGGTGGTCACGGTGAGTTCGGGGGCTACATCCTCGCGGCGGTACTTCACTGCATTGTCGAGCAGGTTGAAAATCACGTTGGTGAAGTGCATGCGGTCCACGTTGATGATGGGGTCCTCGGCATCGAGGTTGGCGTCGATGCGGCCACCGTATTTCTCTACCTTGAGCTTGAAGGTGTTGATGACGCTGTAGATGCTGGCGTTGGCGTCCTCCTCCTCGAGGCGCATGGTAGCGCTCTTGCGGTCGAACAGCGAGAGCTGCAGCACCTTCTCGACCTGGAAGCGCAGGCGCTTGGTCTCGTCGTTGATGACGCCTGACACATGCTTGAGCATCTCGGGGCTCTTGCGCACGCTGTCATCGTTGAGCATCTGAGCAGCGATGGAGATGGACGAGATGGGTGTCTTGAACTCGTGCGTCATGTTGTTGATGAAGTCGTTCTTGATTTCGCTCAGCTTCTTCTGCTTGAAGGCCACCGAGATGGTGTACAGGAACACGCCCAGCAGCAGGAAGGTGAACGCCAACGAGGGCACCAGGAACTTCACCGACGAGAAGATGTAGTCGCTCTTGTTGGGGAAAATGACGTTGAGCGTGTTCTGCTTGTTCTTCGGGTCGTTGTGGAACAGCACCAGGCTGTAGATGTCCTGCTGCGACATGGGGGAGTAGCCCTCGGTCTTATAGACCACGCCGTTAGTGCGGTTCACGATAGCGAACTCAAAGGGCAGGTGCAGGCCGTTGAAGTCCAGTTCTGAGCGCAGATAGGTGGCCACGGTGGCGCTGTCGGCACGCTCCTGGATGGGGCGGTCGCTGGAGTGGTTCAGGATAGTGAGGATGACCTCGTTGAGCAGGCCTTTCTGGTACAGATACTGACCCTTGAGGATTTCCTGCTTGTCCTGGTAGCTGTCGCTCAGGTCCTTGAGCGTCTTGAGGTTGGCAGGACGCACGTTGACTGGCTCATCGACTTGAATCGAGTCACTCTTGGCGTCATAGTTGTCACCGAAGCTGTCGCCAAAGCTGAAACTGTTCTGGCTGATGCCCGAATACATCTGTTCGGCCTCGGCCAGGTCCTTGTCCAGGAAGTATTTGGTCTCGTTTTGTTCCAGCATGGTTTCCACACTGTAGAGGCTGCGCATGACAATCTCGTTGAACTGACTGTTGCGCATCGCGACCATCTTCTCCATATAGACAATCTGCATGGCGAGCAATCCCAGCAGGGCAATCGCCATGACTACCGTCAATATCCATATTGTAGATCTCTTCATGAGAGTTTTGTTATCAATTATAGAACCTTGTTTTTAACAATCAACGGCAAAATTAACAATTAATTGTGAAAAACCAAAATTTTCTTTCACTTTTTGCTCAAAAAATTAACACGAAATGTTAAAACCCGATGTTTGCATTGAGCATCATGATGCAAAAATCAGGCCAAAAAAGTCGTTATATTATAAATAATGTGTATATTTGGGGCAGAGAAAGCCGAAACGCTTGAAAGGAAGTAGGCGACAACAACACAAAATTCAGGAAACAGAGTTTTATGGATGAGGAGATGAAGAATGCCGAACAGGCACCTAACGAGATGAAAAACGAGGAGCAAGGCATCCTCGACCAACTGAAAGGTATGCTTGACGAAGCCACCAACGGCGAAGGCAACGTGTTTGACAAACTTAAAGGCATGCTGGAGGGCAAGGATGGCGAAGGCTCCATCTTTGACAAAGCTAAGGAAATGTTTGACGGCAAGGACGGCGAGGCCGGTGTCATCGACCAGCTCAAGGATATGCTCGAGAAGGGCACCACTGCCGCCGGCGAGATGAGCAGCGACTTTGTGGAGAAAGCCAAGCAGGTGTTTGAGACCAAGGAAGGTGAGCCCAGCCTGCTGGACAAGGCCAAAGAGATGTTTGACGAGGGAGCTACCGCTGCTGGCGAGATGATGGATAAGGCCAAGGACTTTGTGGAGCAGGGCACTGCTGCCGCTACCGAGGTCGCCCAGGACTTGAGCCAGAGGGCCAAGGAAGCCTTTGAGCCCAAGGAGGGTGAGGCAAGCATCGAGGACAAGGCCCGCGAGGCCATGGACGATGCCGCCAAGGCTGCCGATGGTGTAGTCAACAAGGTGCGCGATTTCCTCAAGAGCGTCTTGGGCCCCAAGGACGGTGAAGGCATGGCCTAACCGACGCCGCTTGATGTGACAAGAAAACAATCTATCGTCTGACAGGTCCCAAGTGGGACCCGTCGGGCGATTGGTGTGTATAAATGTGCCCTTTAATGGATTGTCGGGTAGAAAACTTGGTGAAAATCCGTGAGTTGTGCCGTGAAATGTGTATATTTGCAGTCTTGAAAAACCGAACGGCAAGATTATACATTAATACAGATTACAATATGAAAAAGTTTACACATCACTCATTGTTGCTGATGCTTGCCTTGCTTGTGGGCTTGACAGCAACAGCAGCGGCGCCCAGCAATTATTACAATAATGCCAAGGGCAAGAGCGACCAGGCGCTGATGGCCGCCCTGCACTCGATTATCAAGGGGCACACCAAGCGCTCTTACGACCAGCTGTGGACCGACTTCAGGACCACGGACTGCAACGGCTCAATAATCATCGACCGCTATTCCGACAGCCAGTTCACATATAACACCGACAAGTGCGGCAATTATAGCGGAGTGGGGGACTGCTACAACCGTGAGCACTCGATTCCCAACAGCTGGTGGGGCGGTGATGATACCGATACGGCCTACACCGACCTGCACCATATGTTCCCCACCGACGGCTTTGTGAACAGCAAGCGTGGTGACAACCCGTTTGGCGACTGCCGAAGCGGTACGACTTACGGCACGGGTATCTTGGGCCCGTGTGCCACAAGCGGATACTCAGGTACCGTGTTTGAGGTGGCTGACGAGTACAAGGGTGACTTTGCACGCGTCTATTTCTATTTTGCCACAAGGTACATGAAACGAATGAGTAATTATACCAGTGGCAAGGGTAATATTGTGTTCACGTCGAGTTCCTATCTGGGACTGACGACATGGGCCATCAACCAGCTGCTGGCATGGCACCGCAATGACCCGGTGAGTGCCCTGGAAACGACGCGCAATGATAAAGTGTATTCACTCCAACACAACCGTAACCCCTTTGTGGATAACCCCGAGCTGGTGGAGTACATCTGGGGCAACATGAAGGGTAACGCATGGAATGCCGGCACCACTCCCGTGCTGAGCTCTCCCGCCAACGGCACCACCGTGAATGTGGGTACCAATACCGGCAATGGTGTGAGCAAGACTATCACCGTCAAGGGCACTAATCTGACCAAATCCTTGACCTTGACTGTGAGCGGAACGGGCTTTAGCGTGACACCGACGACCGTTACGGCCTCTGCTGCCAACACTGGCACGACCGTTACCGTTACCTATAACGGCACCGCAACCAGCGCCACGGGAACACTGACCATAAGCAGCACAGAAGTGAGCAGTCGCGTTAACCTCACCGCATCTTATGATGATGGTGGTGGAAGCGGTACTGTCGAAGAAACTGTCGAGACGTGGGAGGGCTGCACGACAGGCGGCTATTGGACCCAGACTGTCCAGGGCCACGCCTTCTCGTGGAGTTTCAACAATGCGGGTATCTATTCAGACGACACCAACAAAAATGGCACTCGCACATGCCGCTTTGGCAAGAACAACAATTCTTCAATCTCGATGAATGAAGACTTGTCCAGCGGTGCCAGCAAGGTGACTTTCTATGCTGCCAACTGGAGCGGTGATGGAACACCTACTATTCAGTTGCAGTACAGCACCGACGGCGGCAGCACTTGGACCACTGCGGCTACATGCACACTGAATAACACCTGGAAGCAGTATAGCTATGACTTGAACGTGACGGGCAATGTGCGCTTCAAGATTGCCCAGACCGCTGGCTCACGACTGAACATTGACGATATTGCCATTACGAGCAATGGCGGCAGCGCGCCCCCTCCCGTAAACAATCCCCGAATCACGTCGCCTGCTGACGGCTCGACGGTGAATGTGGGTACCATTTCGGCAACGGGCACGTCGGTGAGCAGGAGCCTCACCATTAAGGGTAGCGAACTGACCCAGGCACTTTCCTTGGCCGTGACTGGCACGGGATTCCGCGTTTCATCGGCGACTGTTACCGCTGCTGCAGCCAACAACGGTACAAACGTGATTATCACTTATTCCTCATCAGTTGCCGGAGATGCCACTGGCACCTTGACCATCAGCAGCAGCGAGGTGAGTGTTACTGTCAATCTTACTGCCAGCAAGTTGGCATCTGCGTCACTTGCCATAACATCCCTCGATGCAATTGAGGCTGTGCAGGATGGCGAATCGTCGGTAGTGCAGGGCTCAGTTACCAGTGAGAACAATACTGCTGCAATTACCCTGAGTGTAGATGGCAACTTTGAACTGAGTCTGAACCAGTATACTTGGGCAAAAACACTTACTCTGGATGCTGATGGCGAAGTATTCTATGTCCGTTTGGCAGACACTGGTACAATTGGTGATTTTTACGGAAGCATATCTGCTGCCGCAGGCAGTGCCAGCGCTTATGCCGATGTCGAGGGTACAGTTGCTGCAAAGCCTGTATTGAAAGGTGATGTGGACATGAATGGCACGGTTGGCATCGGTGATGTGACATCCCTCGTCGATTATGTCTTGAACGGCTATGCTAATCCGTTTGACATCGATGCTGCCGATGTGGATGACAGTGGTTCTATCTCGATTGGAGATATCACGATGCTGATAGATATGATATTGAATGGCAGCGAGTCGTTGTCTGTAAGGAAATGGACGGCAGTTCCCATTGACGGCATGATTGAAATCAACAATCGAAATGGTGAGTTGCTCGAGGTTTATGACATCGATGCAGAAATCGTTGCTGAGATAAAAACTGCAGGCATGCATCGGTTGTCGGTACCCGCTGGCGTTTATTTGGTATCAGGAAAGAATGATTCCCGTAAAGTCGTAATCAAATAATATCGAGCAGAACAATTAGAGGTATTTATGCGACTGCCGCGCGATTTCGTTAAATATCGCGCGGCAGTCGTCTTTCTGTCTGTAGTTCCTTGATTATTTGCCGATGCAGTGGTATTCAAAACCAGCCAGTTTCAATTCCTCACCGTCCAGAATGTTGCGTCCGTCCAGAATGAGGCGTCCACGCATCTTGTGTTGCAGGGTATCGATGTTGGGCATGCGGAATTCCTTCCACTCGGTGACCAGCATGAGGGCATCACAGCCCTCGGCGGCCTGATACATGTCGGGGCAGTAAGTGACGCAGTCGCCAATCCGTCGACGGCACTCGTCCATGGCCACAGGGTCATAGACCTTGACCAGAGCACCTGCCTTGAGCAGCAGGTCTATCAGCACTAGAGATGGTGCTTCGCGCATGTCATCGGTCTCGGGTTTGAACGACAGTCCCCACAGAGCGATAACTTTGTCCCTCAATTGTGCTTCGTCGCCACCATAGTAGTCCACCACCTTGCGGTAGAGGACAATTTTCTGGTCGGCGTTGACCTCTTCGACAGCTTTTAGCACTCTCATCGGGTAACCGAGGTCGGCGGCAGTCTTGATAAGCGCTTTCACATCCTTTGGGAAGCAGGAACCACCGTAACCGCAACCTGCGTAGAGGAATTTCTTGCCGATGCGCGTATCGCTGCCGATGCCCTTGCGCACCATGTTCACATCGGCACCGACTAGCTCACACAAGTTGGCAATGTCGTTCATGAAGCTGATGCGGGTGGCGAGCATCGAATTGGCGGCATACTTAATCATCTCGGCCGAGGGTATGTCGGTGAAGATGAGCCTGTCGCTCACAATCATGAAGGGTTTGTAAAGGCGGGCCATAAGTTTGCGGGCACGCTCGCTCTCCACGCCAACCACCACGCGGTCGGGGCTCATGAAATCTTTCACGGCATTGCCTTCCTTCAGGAACTCGGGGTTGCTGGCCACGTCAAAATCCAGGTTGACCCCTCTGAGGTCGAGCTCCTCTTGTATAACAGCCTTCACTTTGCTGGCGGTGCCCACGGGGACGGTGCTCTTGGTGACAACAACGACGTAGTGGTTGAGATGTTTGCCTATGGTGTGTGCCACATCCAGCACATATTTCAGGTCGGCGCTACCGTCCTCGTCAGGGGGTGTGCCGACGGCACTGAACACAATGTCAACGTCGTTGATGACTTCTTCAAGGCGTGTCGTGAAGTGAAGCCTGCGGGACTTCATGTTCTTGTGTACCAGAGTTTCCAGTCCTGGCTCATAAATGGGGATAATGCCATGGTTGAGCGCCTCGATCTTGCGCTCATCAACGTCAACACACGTTACATGGACACCCATCTCACTGAAGCAGGTGCCAGTGACAAGTCCGACATAACCGGTGCCTACTACCGCAATTTTCATTTAAGGGGATGTTATTAAAGCCAAATACAGGAAGATGTGCTCTTCCTGTATTTGGGGTGAATCATATTAGATTTCTTGATTTCCTTGGATACCGAAATCATTGCTCACCGAGGAGTCCTTAGGAGTGTCATCGACATAGTAACCGCCGCTGTTGCCGCCGTAACCATATCCATAACCATATCCATAACCGTATCCGTAACCCTTACCATAACCGTAAGCGTAAGAGTAATTGTAACGGGTCTTGCTGACCTTGATGTCATTGACAAGGATGGTGAGATTCTTGATTTTCTTCTCTTCGGCCTGTCGCTCGAGCTCGTACATGAACTGTTGCTCAACCCTGCCGTCACGAATCACATAGATGGTAAGATCCACATGCTTGTTGACAACAGCAGCATCGGCAATCAGGTTATAGGGCACGGTGTCGAGGATGACATAGTCATACTCTTTCTTGAGCTGAGCCAACATCTTTTCCATATTTTCGCTCAGCAACAGAGCAGTGGGGTTGGGTGGAATGGCACCAACACTGATGATGTCGAATCCCTCGTGAAGAGGAGCGCGGTGGATAACCTTGTTCAAGTCGGTCTCTTTTCCTGACAGATAAGCCGAAGCGCCGAGACCATCCTGTACACCTACATATTCCGAGAATTTACCTTTACGCAAGTCAAGGTCGACTACAATAACCTTCTTGTTCACGTAGGTGTAGGAAAGTGCCAAGTTCACGGCCACGAAACTCTTACCTTCACCAGACATTGTCGAAGTGAACTGGATGACTGTTGCATCGCCACTGGGGTTGTTCTGAGCGGTCACGAAGTCCAGGTTGTTTCGGACGATGCGGAAGGCCTCGTTCATGCGGTCATTGGACGTTTCGTTGACTACAATCTCGCCCGTAATGTTGGACTTCTTGGCCGGCAACTCACCGAGGATGGGAATGTCACAGACTTCTTCAACCTCACGGCGTGTGTGGATTGTCTTGTCAAGCGAGAAGTACCAGAATACACCATAAAGAACAAAGGCGGGAATCAGCAGACCGATAATCAGACCGGTAAGCACCATACGGGTAATGGGTGCTGTAACAGGGTTGGGATTGGGAAGTGCGGGCTCCATGACCTTGGCATTGGGCTCGGTGATAGCCATTTCCAGAGCATTCTCTTCTCGCTTATTCAGCAAGTACAGGTAAAGCTGCTCTTTAATCTTCTGCTGACGGGTAACTTCGGTGATGGCTTTTTCTTGGGCAGGATTGGCCATCATGTTGGTTTGAGCCTCTCCTCTCAGGCGTTCGGCCTGGCTTTGTCTTGTGCGCAGAGTGCTCATGTAGCTATCAAGACTGGCGATGATGTTGGCTCGGGCCATCATCATTTCCGACGTAAGCTCTTTCATGACAGGGTTCTCAGAGCTGGAGGTAGCAGCAATCTTTTGATACTCCCTAACGCTCTCATTGTACTTTTCAATCTGGTTCATGATACCTGAATTGCTCATGCCGGTGTTGGCAGGAATCAGATCGGTGGGCGACATGCCTGCGATGAAATTGCGAATCTGGGCAGCAAGGTTAATATCCAAACTGAGGTTCTCAGATTGGTCCAGTTTGTTCATGTTGTTGCCAGGAGTTCCCAACATGCGGGAATTCACGGTGTTGGCGGTGAGAATTGCCACCTCGTTGTCCACACCGCTCAAGTCCTTGGAGAGGTCGGCGACACGTTCCTCAATGAAGGCATTGGTGCTGCGTGCCACTTGGGTCTTGTCATTGATGCCTTCCTGGTTATATGCAATAACCAATTCGTTAAGGATATCGGCACACATCTGTGGGTTGTCACTTCTGATGACCAGGTTAAGGACATCACTGTGAGAGTCGGCGAACTCAACGATAAGACCTGATGCCAATGACCTTGCTGTGGACGTGGGATTGGTTATACGAACAATAAGGTCCTTGTCAAAATAGTAGTCGTTGAAGAGTTGAGTCTTGGTAATGGCAAGAGGGCCATAATCGGTGTTGATTTTATTGCCGAAATGAGCTTTTTTCCAGACACCTTGATTGATGCAGAACTCATACTCGTCCTCGGATTTTGGGACAATGTTAATAGTATAACCTGAGGTGACTTCGTGAAGCGGAGTCACCTGAATCGGCGTGTTCTTGTAAATGTTCACGTCGCGAAGGAACATGTGGGCGTAATATTGGACATTAAGTCCAAGAGAGTTGACCACAGATTCCATTACCCTTGACGACCTGAGCTTGTGAGGCTCGTTGGGGATGTAATTGACGGTATTCAGTCCCAGGTCGCTAAAAGTGGTAGAGGGCGTACCCTGGGCACTGTCCTTGGTGCGGATAAGGATAGAACTCTTAGCAACGTAAAACTGTGGCAAGGTCTTGCCATACAGGTACGAGATACAAGCGCACACGACCATGGAAAGAACGAACCAGTACCAGTTGTAGGCGCAGGCAAGGAAAAGTCGGTCCCACTTGACGCCAGTGCGCGCGCGTTTTTTCTTTTTCTCTAGGGCTGCCGCTTTGGCAACCATGTCTTCTTGAATTATCTGTTGCATGAATGATAAGTAATAATGTTCTTGTCTAGTGAACTATGCGGTTTGGCACAACTAGTTGCCAATGTTGCATAATTCGCTGCAAATTTAGTGCAAATCGCTTATACGGCAAACGAAATAGATTAAAAAAATGTAAACTTTGCTTTTGGTGGGTTGCCGCATCGCTGCGGGAGTGGGAAATGTTAGGTTTTGGGGCATAAAAAATGGTGGCTGACAATTTGTCAGCCACCATTTATTATGGGAAGTTGAGCTAGTTCAGCTCCTGTAGATTAGTCGATTTCCTCGTCGGCCTCATAACCGCCCATCTCGCGGATGGCGTTCTTGAGCATAACATACTGCTGGAACAGGTGGTTAACGGGAATCTCATCCTGGGTGTAATCGTGCATCGGGCTCTTGAGGAAGAAGCTCAGGAAGCGCTGGGTGCCATAACGGCCGGCGCGGTGAGCGAGGTCCATGAGCAAGCACAGGTCGAGACACAGGGGAGCGGCAAGGATAGAGTCGCGGCACAGGAAGTTGATCTTAATCTGCATGGGATAGCCCATCCAGCCAAAGATGTCGATGTTGTCCCAGCCCTCCTTGTTGTCGTTGCGAGGCGGGTAATAGTTGATGCGCACCTTGTGGTAGTAGTCGCTGTACAGGTCGGGCTGCTCGTCGGCAACGAGGATGGACTCGAGGGTCGAGAGTTTGCTGACCTCCTTGGTGCGGAAGTTGGCGGGCTCATCGAGAACGAGACCATCGCGGTTGCCCAGAATGTTGGTTGAGAACCAGCCGTTCAGGCCGAGCATGCGGGTGCCGATGATGGGAGCGAAACCGCTCTTCACCAGGGTCTGGCCAGTCTTGAAGTCCTTGCCTGCGATGGGCACTTGGGTCTTCTCGGAGAGTTCCCACATGGCGGGGATGTCAACGGTGGTGTTGGGGGCGCCCATGATGAAGGGGCAGTCCTCCATGAGTGCAGCGTAGGCATAGCACATCGAGGGGGCAATCTTGTCAACAACATTGTCCTTCATGGCCTGCTCAAGAGCGGCAATGGTGCCATGATACTTCATGTCGGGCTCAACGTAAATCTCGGTCGATGCGGCCCACAGAACTACCACGCGGTCAACACCGGTTTCTTTCTTGAAGTTGCGGATGTCCTCACGCACCTGCTCGGTCATGTCCCAGCGGTCCTTGCACTGCTTCACGTTGTCACCATCCAGACGCTTGGCGTAATTCTTGTCAAAAGCGGCCTTCAGGGGCTTGATTTTCAGCAGTTCGTCCTTAACGGGCTCAATATCTTTCTCCTTGAGCACCTCGGCGTTGATTGCGCTCTCATAGGCGTTCTCGGGGAATACATCCCAAGCTGCGAACACGAGGTCGTCGAGCGTGGGCATCGAGACGATATCCTTATAATGTAAATATTTCTTGTTCTCGCCTTTTCCTACGCGAATTTTGTCATACTGGGTCATGCTGCCCACGGGCTTTGCGAGGCCCTTGCGCGCCATCATCACACCAGTCATGAAAGTGGTGCTCACAGCACCCAATCCTACTACCATAATGCCTAATTTACCGGTAGCGGGCTTAACAATTTCTTTTGCCATAATTAATAATAAATTAATGTATAAATGTTTAGGTTGATGTTCAACTTTACTGTTCTAAAAACAAGACTTGTTTGACGTGAGCGGTTTTCGCTCGCGAAAAACGTCGCTAAATTACTGCCTTTTTTTGATATGGAGTCTAAAAGTATATGAAAATAATGTTCTAAAACGTTAAATATTGGGGCCGATAGACAATAAATGCAAAATATTGCCTGGAAAGGTCCTATGTAGTTAATAAAGGTTAAACAGGCTAAGCCGTTTTTTCGCGTCATTTACCCTAAATTTTGTTTGAATGTGGCTAATACTGAATCTTCGGTCTCCGATTAAGTCGATTGAATGTTGAGTAAATTTGTTTTGGAAAGTTTAATGGCGGTTTTGGTTGATTTATTTGTTGAATCATAAATTAATGTATAATTTTGCAGACCTTTTCACTTCGTGAGTGAAAGAATCTTTTAATCGTAAATATTTATATTAACATTAATCTTTAATAATTACTGAAATGAAAAGATTTCTCTTAATTGGTGTACTGGTCCTGACGGTCTTTGTTAGCGCCATTGCAGGTGTTTCCGAGAAACTGTCGTCTTCCACTCAGCTGCTGATAGCTGAACGTGACGGTTTGATTTCTCTTGATATGAAAGTCCCTGGGCCCAAAATGATGACCCGGGCACCGCTGAAACGTACTCAACCGATTGAGCGTCTTATTGCCAAGCCTGAATTGTTCAATGGAGTTCAAATGGTGTCGGCTTTTATTCATATCAATCCGAATAACACGTCTTCGATTGAACGTAAGGGCGTTGTGATCCAGGAACGCTTCAATGAGTTTGTCACTGCGCTCATCCCTGTTGACAGAATCGAAGAGATTGCCGAGGTGCCGGCTGTTCGAGAAGTGAATGTGGCTCGTATGGTTCAGCGCAAGACTGACAAGGCACGTTATTATACCAATACTGATGATGTGCTGAATTTCACTAACGATGCCATAGCCGCTGGTTTGCCTCAGGCCTTTAAAGGCTCGGGTGTAGTTGTCGGTGTAATCGATGACGGTATCGATTTCCAGCATCAGATGTTCAAGGATGCCAACGGCAATAGCCGCATTAAGCGTGCCTATAAGGCCACGGCCTACTCGTTGACCAATGTCACTAACTCGTCTCCGACTACCGATGATAGTTCTGAATCTCATGGTACCCACACCAGTACGACGGCAGCAGGCAGTGAGATAACTGTTAACGGGACTGTATATGGTGGTATGGCGCCTGAGGCCGATTTGGTTCTTATCGGTCTTGGCCAATACACGTACAATACCCATATCGCCAACGGCATCAAATATATCTTTGATTATGCCGATAGCCAGAACATGCCAGCCGTGTGCAGCATCAGTCTGGGTTCTCACATGGGTCCTCATGATGGCACTGGTGAACTTGCTTCTACCTATGCCCAGTATGCCGGCAGCAAGCCCAACCACATCATTGTGTATGCAACGGGTAATGAGGCAGGAGGCGATTATGGAAAACAGTATAGTGGCGGCGAGTCTTCTTCAAGTTCGCCCTTCACTACGGTTATCAATGGACTGTATTATGTCTATAATGGCTACAGCACGACCTATCTTAACAGGTCATATCAGGGTTATGACGTGTTCTATGCCCGTACAGCCAACAAGGCTCTTGGCTGCAGACTCCACGTGGTGAATACCAGCAACAACAGTATTGTCTGGACATCCAGTGCCATCACTTCCAGCACGTCGAGCGTGAGTGGTATTACCACCTACTTTGACCGTTCTCCGTCGGTAACGATTTCCAGGGACAGCTATAGCAATAAGTATTATGTGCAGCTCTACTTCAACCAGATGAGCAAGAAGAGCAGCTACAACGGCAGCAATTACGCGTTGGCAGTGAGTGTTTACCCCACTAGTGGCACTTGCGCGATTGATGGTTGGGACGTGAGTGGCTATAACGCCTTTGGCACCATGTCGGGAACCTATGGCGGCTATACTTTTGTCGCAGGCTCTGATGATTGCAGTTTGAGCGATGAGACTTCCAGTGACGATGTCATCTCGGTTGGCGCCTATTGCTCCAAGCGCACGGTTAGAGACTATAACAACCAGTCTCATACCCTTTATAGCTATACCCTTAACGATATTACCTATTTCTCGAGCTATCAGGCAGCAGGTTGCGGTCCCACCGGTGTCGCCAAGCCTGACATCTGCGCTCCCGGTGCAACGATTGTAGCAGGTATCAACCACTACGACAACACCTTCATGAACAATCAATGGTCAGACTATGGTCAGTATCTGGTTTATAATAACGGGGCATCTTCGCTGGGTAGCATGGATGGTACGTCGATGTCGACGCCCTGTGCTGCTGGTATTATCGCTCTTTATCTTCAGGCTGCCAAATATGCAAATAAGATCTTGAACACCGAGGGCATCCGCGACGTGTTTGCCAATACGGCAATCCATGACAACTACACGAACAAGAAGAACTTTGGACGTTATGGCAAGATTAACGCATTGGAGGGTATCAATTATATTTTGGGCAATGCTGTGCCGCGTCCTGAGCTGTCGGTTGATCCCACCTCGCTCAACTTCTCGGGAGAGGTTGGCTCGACAATGACTAAGACGTTTGCCGTTACTGGAAGCGACCTGCTTGCTGATGTTAACGTGAGCGTGACGGGTACTGGTTTCACTGTGAGCCCAACGACTATCAGCGCTGCCGAAGCAATGGCTGGCGCCACTGTTACTGTGACCTATTCACCCACATCCACGGGTACCAGGACCGGTGCCGTTACTGTCTCGAGCCTTGGTGCTGAAGGTGCCACGGTAGCGCTTACTGGAACCGTCACATTGACGCCGACACTCACGGTGGATCCCGTTTCGCTCTCATTCAACACCATGGTGGATTCTCCTGTGACCCAGACGTTTGTTGTTACTGGTACGAACTTGAGTGATAATGTGACGTTACAAGTGACTGAAGGCTCTGATGACTTTAGCATTGACAAGTTTAATATCCTCAAGAATGCTGTTGGTAGCGGTGTGACGGTTACTGTTACCTATGACCCCTATGATGCGGGGACACATCACGGCACAGTTACTATCACCAGCAGCGGCTTGACACGGACCGTTTCCCTGAATGGCACAGCCCAGGAAGCCGTCCGAACCATTACTGTTGATCCCGACGTCTTGTCATTTGAGGCTTTCCCGGGTCAAACGGAAACCAAGACTTTCCGCTTGTCGGGCAGCAACCTTAACGGTAGCGTGGCTCTGACCTTGGATGACCCTAACGGGGTTTATACCATCAGCCGTACTACGGCATCTGCTTCCAGAGTTATGGCAGGCATGGATATCACTGTGACATACAAGCCTGTCCTTGTAGGTACGCACAATGCCACGGTCACCATCAGTGGCGGTGGGGCCGAAGCTGTTACAGTATCACTCATCGGAGGTCACGCTTACGCGTTAGGTGATGTGGACCATGATGGACATGTCGGTATCGCTGACGTGACGACCCTCATCGATCATCTCCTTTATGGCTATGATGTGTGCGAGATTTGCGCCGACGTGGACGGAAATCAGATCATTAACATTGCCGATGTGACTGACTTGATTGACAGGCTGTTGAGAGAAAGCTATTTGAATAACAATTTGAATGTGAGTAATCCTATCGTGCCTTATCGCAGATTCTTTAGCGGTGAGGAGTAAGATTCACATTGAAACTGTCTGAAAACCAGAACTGATAATTTGTGTAGAGGGGCGTGCCAGCGTCCCTCTCCTTGTTGTCAATGTGTTATTATAAAGATGTCTTGTAGTAAAAAATGTCGGAAAAATGAGCTTTGTTTTGGTAAAATGTTGTAATTTTGCGCAATAAACCTTCTTTTGGAGAATGACTATCAATTTAATAATAACTTTTTAATATCAAGACTTATGAAGAAATTCTCTTTACTTATCGCGATGCTGGCAGTAGCTGTAAGTGCTGTTGCCCAGAGTACCCTTCCCCGTCCGAAGAATCCATCGATAGATGAGTGGATTGACTACCAGCCCGTCATCTGGAATGACACGATTACCGGCGAGCCTGTAGCTTATCAGAGCAGTTCTCAACTGGGCTTCACTATCGGTATGGACATCATGCAGCGCCCGGTTGCTGACGACTATACCGGTTGGGAGATTGACGAGTGCATTACTGGTGAGTTGACTTACACGTTGCTGGACGAGCAATATGTTTCCTACACCATTTTCACCGACTTTGACGAGGTGTTTGTCTTCACCCCCGAGATGTATCCGCAGTTTGAGGAACCGACAACCCGTATTCCCTTCGGTTATATGGGTGGTGATATTGAGTATTGGTTTGTGCATTTCCCTGGCAAGACCAACAACATTGAACCGCTTCTCGAGGCTGGCTTTGATGTGGAGCCTTTCTTCCAGTGGCGCATCGGTATCCGCACCAACTACATTGTTGGTGACCAGGAATCATATTCCGACATCGTTTATTGGGAAATCTGTGACAAGCCCGTTACCTTGCTTGGCGACGTGAACGATGACGGCGTTGTTGACATTGTGGATATTACAGACCTGATTGATTACATCTTGAATGGTACGACTGTTATCAACAAGTTCAATGCCGATTTATCCAACAATAACAATATCGAAATCGTGGATGTGACATCGTTGATTGACCAGGTTCTTAACGGACCGGCAGCATGATGGCTCGCTGCTAGAAGATGATGATATGATGCGGGGATGGACCATGTGGCCCACCCCCGCAGTTTTTATTAAATGACAATTGCTTTATGCGGAAAGGAAGCCTTCAGCAGTGGCGATGTCGCTGGCATGGTCAACATCGATGATTTTGTCAATGCTGTAGGCCTTGAGGCGTTTGCCGTGCTCAAGCAGTGCGCGTTGGAAGTTGCGCATACGGCTGATGTTGTTTTCGATACAGTAGTCCAACACGGGAAAGGCCTCGTGGGTCATGGCGTACACGCCGCCAGAGACATACTTGGCGCCTTCCCATCCCTTGTCCTTGAATGCTGTAATGTTCATCTGTTCATCGACATCAACCCACAGGGGCTTCTCGTCTTCAACAAAGGGGGTCACTGCCCACATTCCATCGTGACTGTCGTTGCTCTCAAAAGCCTCGATATAGCCCTTAAAGTCCTCTTCGCGGAAGATGGTGTCTACCGTGGTGAGGCAGAATTTGCCCTTGGGAATCACGCGGCTCAGGTGCCAGAAACTGTGCATGGAGCTGGGGGTGGTCTGCACAACCAGGTTGAACGGAACAGGCAGGTCCAGGCTCATGAGGTATTCACGCACTTCGGTCATGTGTTCGTTGACGATGATGCTGATGCTCTTGGCATTGCATCTGAGCATAATGTTAATGAGACGCCCGATCATGGGCTCGCCTTGTAGCTCAACCAGGGGCTTGGGCTTAGCCACACCCTCTTGTGCCAGTCGTGAGCCTTCTCCGGCTGCAATAATCGCGTAGTTCATAATGTTTCTAAGATTTGGGTGATACGGGTGATGGTGTTAGGGTGGGTCTGTCGGTCTTCCTCGTCAGTCCATCCTTTGCCTTTGAGCCACAGCACGTGACAACCCAGTTTCTCGGCAGGCTCAATGTCCTTGCGCAGGCTGTCGCCCACGACGAGTACATCTTCGGGATTCAGTTCCAGGGCATCCACACCGAGGCGGAACAGGGTGGGGTTGGGCTTGCGCACACCCACCACGGCACTCTCGATGATGCCCTTGAACAGGTGGCGGATACCGTAGGCGCGCAGCACTTCGTCGATATTGCCGTAGAAGTTACTCACGAGCATCATGGGGTAACGCTCATGCAGTTGTTCCAGTACAGGCAGCGCCTCGTTGATGCAGCCGCGGGCGGCATTGTCGCAGTAGGCGGCAATCTCTTCCGTCCAGCGTTTGCGTGTCGTCTCGTCGGGCTTTTCAGGCAAGTAGCTGATTTCTATGGCAACCTTTTTGCGCAGCAGGGTGTGGAAGTCGTCGCCAGGCAAGATGATACGTTCACGTGCCAGGGCGCGTTCGGCTTCAACATATGCCGTTCGGAAAGTCTCCTTGCTGATGGGTACTTCCGCTTGCCGATAGCCTTGCCACAGTACCTCGCTCCAGTGAACGCCACGGCTGTCGAGCGTCCCGCCGTAATCAAAGATGATGCCTTTTATCATAGTTCTTATTCCCCTTTAGTGAGGTCGAGTTTTACGTTGTCGCGGCCACGGTCTTGGAACAGCTTGGGCAACGGGTTCTGGTGCGCCTCGTCGTAGCGGATTCGGTTGCGGTACACATCGATGGCGGTGTAGATGGCCTGCCGCATCGACGTCTCGTCGGCGATGCCCTGCCCGGCAATGTCATAGCCTGTGCCATGGTCAGGACTTGTGCGCACGATGGGCAGACCTGCCGTGAAGTTCACACCCTCGTTCATAGCAATGGTCTTGAAAGGAGCCAACCCCTGGTCATGGTACATGGCCAGAACGGCGTCGAAACGTCGGTACTGACGAGCACCGAAGAAGCCGTCGGCAGCATAAGGCCCGAAGCACTGCACACCGTCCTCGTCGAGAGCCTGTTGCATGGCAGGCACGATGATGTCACGTTCCTCGTTACCCAGTATGCCGTTCTCGCCGGCATGTGGGTTGAGAGCCAGCACAGCGATGCGGGGACCATCGATGTTGAAGTCACGTTTCATTGAAACATTTAGCAGACGCAGTTTCTCACGGATACCTTCGACGGTGAGCTGCGACGGAACCTTGCCCAGTGGCGTGTGGATAGTCGCCAGTGCCACGCGCAGATTGCCGGTACACAGCACCATCAGAGCCCTGGCGCCCTCGCCGGCCGCACTCTCCAGATACTCGGTGTGGCCGGGGAAGTGGAATTGGTCGCTCTGGATGTTCTCCTTGCTGATGGGAGCGGTAACCAGTACGTCGATAAGGCCCATTTTGAGGTCCTGTACTGCTGCCTCCAGCGACATGAATGCAGCCTGTCCCGCCTGCTTGTCAGGATGTCCCAACTCTATTTTGATGTCCTGGTTGATGCATTCTACCAGATTGGGCATGTTTTCCCTCAGTTGCTCGGCACTGCGGGCGTGGTTGATCTGGAATCCGGGGATGTTGCATGCGTTGCGGTGATAGCTGATGACTTTACTGGAGCCATATATTACCGGGATGCAAAGTTCCATCATTTCGGGAACGCTCACTGCCTTGAGGGCAACCTCGATTCCGATGCCGTTGGTGTCACCGATAGTGATGCCAACTCTCAATCGCTTGTTCTTATTTTCTTCACTCATTTTGATGATAATCGTGTTATTAGGTTGAATGGTTTTTTCTATTAGAGGGCAAAGGTAGTGTTTTTATTCTATCCACACAACATTTTTAGGGGCACAATGTTATCATCGTGCCCCTAAAAAAGGCTTTAGGTGGATGCTTGACACCTAAAGGCTAAACATTATCGGATGACCTTAACGGTTTGGGTCGAACCGTCATCCATTTGTCGAACGACAATGTTCACGCCGCTCACGGGTTGGCTGTGTTCAACGCCGTTCACGTCATAGTAACGCTCACTCACCACACTGGGCTTTGCCAGGTTGTCATCACTGATTTCTTCAATGCCGGTGGGCTGTCCAGGAGGTGCCCATGCAAGTCCGAAGGCCGAACCGCTGCCACGCGTCATGTTGGGACGCCCGTCGTCATACAGGTATTCGATATAGTTGCGTTCCTGGTCATAGCATCGCAGCACAACGGTTTTGCCGTATATCAGGTCGGGGTCGGGAACCGTGTCAGGCCCATAAACGATGGTGGCACGTCGTGGTGCGCCTTGTGGCTGCTCTGTGCCTCTGTTGCCATTGTAAGGTCCTGCCGAATTGACGGTAAAGCTGATGACCTTGTCGGGGTCGAAGCCATCGTCTTCGAGTTGTCTGACGTATGGCCAGCCGCCAATATCCGTTTCCAGGGAGTCTTGACCGCATTTGTGCCCGAGGTAGGTGTCATTGTTGCCAATGGCATCACCGGCGTTCTTCTTGAGTTGCAAGTAATAGAACTTGTAGGTGTTCGTTTCGTTGTTGACCTTCGCTTCCCAAGTTGCCAATTCACCCATGAAGAGTCCTCTGACGTTGTGATAACAGTCATAGGTCTGAATGGAGGGACAACCGCTCAAGTCGATGCCGTTAATGTGATTGTAGCTATAGGTGAGGGTCTGCAGACTGCTGTTGTCCTTCAGACCATCCATACAGTACAGGTCATTGTTGTCGGCATGAACTGTCTTCAACTCCTTACTGGTGAAGTGCAGGTCGGCAATACTGTTCTTGCCTGGCTGGGACATGCTGGTGGGAACTTGTCGTGGCATAGTGAAACCATAGTTGTCAAAGGCGGTCCACTGCGCCTGGATGCTGTCCTGGTTGCTGCAGTCAAAGTAGGTGAGATGACTGTTGCCGGTCACGTCAAGTTCACGAATCATGCAGTTGCGCAAGTCAAAGTACTTGAGTGCGGTGTTTCCTGTAACATCAAGGGTTGCCAATTGGGGATTCTGCCAAATTTTGAGAGTATCTAATGTGGCATAGGCCTTGTTGTTGAACTTCAGCAGGTTGGAATTGGATACCCATGCTGTGACGAGGTTGGTGTTCTCTTTCAGGTCCATACCGTTGTCGCCCAGCATATCGCCCAGTGCTTTGTCGTTATAGGCGTGCAGGTATTGCAGATTGACGTTTTTGGTGAGGTTGAGGTCGACAAGAGCATAGTCGTCATTGACCCATACAAGATTTAGGGAGTCGACATCTGCCTGGTATCCGAAAACTGCGTCCACCGAGTCTTTGGGATAAGCCAAATCGTCAAAGCCCGTAATGCCTGTCAATTTGGGGTCAAAATGGCAATACACGTCAGTCAATGCATTGCTCTTGTTGACCAAAAGTGTCGTCAGTTCAGGGCGATGATGGGCACGGATACCTCGCAAACCACTCCACGGAGTTGTGACAGCACCTGAATAGAGGCCGTTGGAGCGGGCTCCGTTCATCGTGATTGTTTGGATTGAGTCATAAGTTACGGGAGGCGTGGTATTGTAATTTGTCCACTTGAACCGCATCGTGATGGTTTCGGGGATAGCCACGGTTCTTTTTGTTTCCGGATCATAACCGCGTTGCTTGAAAGCGCACTCGGTGGCATCAATATAAGTGATGTTGTCAACATCTTGGACATCAATATAATGAATCGGGTTGCCCTTGACGATAAGTGTGTCGATGGATGGGTTGTGGACACCAATGGAATCAAAGTCCGAATAGGATACATTGACGTAATGGAGCCTCGGACATCTGCCGTTGTTCAAGAAGTTCATTGAGCCTTGCATAGTGGTCACGTCGGCACCGCGCATGCCGATTACTGACAGCCTTTCAAGGGATTTGAGCGCCTCTTGGTGATGCTTGCCGTTCAGGGAGCCGATACCCATCGAGCGCATGCCGTTGTAATTTGCATAAAAATACTTCAAATTGTGAAGGTCTTGAATCCAAATGAAACGGGCATTGGAAACGTGGCAATGGGTCAATGCAGTCTGCTCAATTCCAGTATAACTGATGTCAAGATATTCAAGTTTGTCATTGTCCATCAGGTCAAGGATATACAAGCCGGTGGTGTCGTTGTAGTCCATGGTGTAATACTCCTGGTCATAGGCCTCTTGCCTGCCAGGGTATCTGCATTGTGTTTCGGCTAGCCAAAGGTATTTTTTATAATCAGGATAACTGGTGTTGGTGTGGGTGGTACTGCCGCCCGAGTCGCGGTACCCCTTGCCTTTGTCCTGCGATGATGTGTAGCGGGTGATGGTGCGGTTGTGGCTCACATCAAGATAACGTAACTCAGTGTTCTTGTGAAGATAGACCGAGTCTTTCAACTGGCAATGGCTCAAGTCAAGATATTTGAGTCCTGTCAGCTGCTCTAGTGATGCGCTGTCGGGACAGGCTGCCATAGTCGGCCAGAATGCAGAGTAGTAGTACCTTGCGTTGGGCGGCGTGTCGGACATGCTGTAGACATAGCTGCTTCTGCTGCACACTTCATACTTGCCGCCAGGAACAGTCGTCAGATTCCTGAAGGTGTAGAACTTGTTGTAGCTGGCCTTCAAGGTGTCGATGGGAACGCCGTTAAGTGATCCGTTGTTGCCGATATGTTTGAAGTGATTGAGCTGCTCGGCGGTTCCGCTGATATCCATATAGGTTAATGCGCTGTTGCCCAACAGGTAAAGACCACTTCCGTCAAACATGACGGTGTCGGCAGCCATCTTGGTGATTCCTGGATTATTATGCATTTCCAGACGTGTCATGCTGGGGTTCTTACCAATCATCAGTGCCGTTAGGCTGGCAGGGAGAGTGGGGGCGCTGAAGCTGGTAAAGCCGTTGTTGCTCAAGTCCAGGCCGGTCAGTCCTGCGCAGTCGCTTTCGCCTAAGGTTAAAGGCCCGCCAGTGAAGCCGCTATTGTTTTCCAGATACAGGAAACGGATGTCACCCAAACCCCATGTTGTGGCATTTCCCATCGCTTCGGCAACAGAACTGTAGCCGTTGTTGTTGAGTTTAAGTCCGGTAAAGGTTGGGCAACCTGAGCTGTTGATACTGAGGTTGTTGCGAGGCAGACCACAGTTGTCAAGTGCAAGCATGGTGAGTCCTGTGTCATCGTGCAGGTCAAGGGTCGTCAATGAGGTGCAACCAGTGAGTCTCAGATAGCCCACATTGGGATTCTCACCATAGAGCAGGGTCTCAAGTGACTTGAGATTATCGAAGTTGGGAATGTAATCTGGACCTTCGGTGGAAATGTTGCAGTCGGTGACATCAAGGTATCTCAGTCCCGTCTGAGCCTCAATGCCGTGATTAGACCATCCCAGATGGGTGTTGTTGGTCAGAATCAGTGTGTCCAGACACGTGATGTTATAGGTGTCCTTGATGGCTCGGAACGAGGTCATGGACGAGCAGTCGGCAAGGTTCAGGTAATCAAGTGTCGTCAAGCCGTTCTTCAGCTGGATATAACCAGTGGTGGGGATGCCATTGCTAATGGAAGCACTTGCCGAGAAACCTATGAGTTGCGTGCCTTCTGCATTCAGATGTTGCAGATTGGCGCAGTTGGGGAGGTAGATATTGTTGAGTTGTGTACAGCTGCTCACATCAAGCCATTTGAGTGTAGTCAGACCGTTTTTTAGAGCAATGTAGTATTGCGCTTGGTCAGAACTCGAATAAGAAGTTTTTGAGATAAACCCTTTTATTTTGGGCAATCCTGCAGCTTTGAGCACTTCAAGTTTTGTCGCGACGGGCAAGTAGATGCGGTCCATGTTGGTGCAATAGCTCACGTCGACATACTTGAGGCTTTCCAGATAAGTGCCAGGAGCTCCCCAATAGTCAAAATGGGTGCAATGGTGCATAATCAGCGTTTCCAGATTCGTCAGGTTTTTAAGGTTGGCGCTGGAGTAGAAGTCAGGATTGTTGGAGATGTCCAGATAAGTGATGGCGGCATTATAGAAATTGATGTTTAATCCTGAACCGCTGACTTGTGACACGCCGCTGGTTCCTGTTGTTCCTTGGAGAGAAACCAGATTGCAATTACTGGCCTTGAGCGTTTTTAATGCTCTCAGCGTCGTGATGTCGGCGCCAGTAGCAAGCGAGGTGTTGTCGCTGATGTCGAGGTAGGTCAGGCCCGTCAGCAGTTCCAAGCCTTTCAGATTGGTAATGCCTGCATTGGACACTTCAAGGGTCGTAAGTGACGCTTCGTCAATCGTCGAACCGTCAGACACACCCGCTGCAGACGCTACGGCTAGCCTGAAGTTGTCATCGGGGAAATTGGTTGAGCTGAGCGTCACGCTAGCGTGTGCTTGGCCCGTGCCTAGCATGGCCAAAAGCAAAGCACAACATGTTTTAAAAATGAGTAAACGTTTCATAAAGATGTAATTTAATAAATATTTAAAATTTTGGTTATTCACTGAAAAAACTAATGGTTGATAAGAATACTGACTTGCTCGTTTTGGCATCAGTTACGATACAGTAGACGGGTAGATTCTTATCGAAATAATCGCGACGCAAAAATAGATTGTTTTCCTTGAGTGCACAATAGGGATATTGTTTTTTTTGTAAATATTTTTTGCTGAATTCATCGAGGCTTTTATTGTGTTCAACTTGCGCTATTTTTGCCCTTATTTATTTGTGTACGTTCGAAATTTTGCTTTACTTTGCAAGCTAAATGTGCCCTCTCGCGAGCAGTTTTCTTGTCGTGATGGTGTGCACGTTTGCAGACATACCAACAGGTAACCAGCTGATAATGACTACTGTGATAGTGTCCCCAGCCTTACCCGCTCTCCATAGGTTCACTAGCTCCTCAAGGGCCGGTGACCCCTTTGTTTGCCTATGCGTATAGGGATAGTGACACAGCCGTTGGAGATGAATTACGGCGGCATTTTACAGAATTGGGCCTTGCAGCAGGTGCTGCAACGCCTGGGTCATGACCCCATCACGATTGACGCTTACCAGCGTTTCACGCTTCCCCATTATCTGTACAGTTACGTTAGGGCATGGTGGATGCGCACCCGTGGCAAGCCTGGTTGGTTCTATCCCAAGCGCTACCATGGCAGCTTGCGTCGCAAGGAGACTGGCCGCTTTGTTGAAGAGCACATCAGCAAGACCCGCGTGATGTGGCATTATGAGCGCAAGGCGGTGAAACGTTATGGCATGGAGGCCATTATCGTCGGTAGTGATCAGGTGTGGCGGCCACGTTATAACCGGTCACACCTCGATGACAAGTTCCTTAAGTTTGCCGAGGGGCTGCCCTTGAGGCGCATCGCCTATGCGGCATCCTTTGGTGTTGACCAGTGGACATATACGCCAGAGCAGGTGGCCGTTTGTGCACCCTTGTTGCAACAGTTCGATGCGGTGTCGGTACGTGAGCAGACAGCAATCGCTTTGTGCCGCGACCATCTTGGAGTTGTGGCACAACAGGTTCTGGATCCGACTCTGTTGCTGGAAGCTGAAGATTATCAGCAAATCATTGATACAGAATGGACTGCGGATGAACCCTACCTTGCTGTATATTGCTTGGATATCACTTCCGAGAAAAAAGCGTTTTTCGACCGACTTGCTCGTCAAAAGGGTCTGAAGGTGAGTTTCTTCACGGCAGGAGTGCAGGCAGAGCTCACCATTGGACAGTGGCTGGCGATGTTTTCTCATGCATCGATGCTTGTGACTGATTCTTTCCACGGTACGGTTTTCTCTATCCTGTTCGGTAAAGAGTTTTACGCCCTGGGAAATCCCCTTCGCGGCAATACTCGCCTGACGGGTCTTCTGGATATGCTGGGCTTGCAGCACCGCCTATTGTCGGACAAGGAACCCGATGAGTCCAACGCGGGAAACATTGACTGGGCTATGGTTTATTCGCGCCTGCATGACGAGCGGCAGAAGAGTATAGCATTTCTGTCAGAAGCCCTGAAATAATAAGAATTCGGAATTGGCACCTTATAGCCTGAGATACAACTTTTTGCGTCTCATTAATAAGAGAATATATGGATTTAAATAAAGTAAAAAAACTTATCGTCGATTTGGACGACACCATCTCGGTCACCGAGAATGGCGACTACGTCCACAGTAAACCCATTCAGCGTACGATTGACCTGCTGAAGAAGTATCAGGAGGAGGGTTTCCAGATTATCATCCATTCCAGCCGTCAGATGCGCACCTACGAGGCCAACGTCGGTAAAATCAACATCTACACGTTGCCTAACATCATCAACTGGCTGACAAACAACGGTGTGCCCTTTGACGAAGTCATCGTTGGCAAACCCTGGTGTGGCTTTGAAGGCTTCTATATCGACGACAAGAGCATCCGTCCCTCAGAGTTCCATAACATGACATACGACGAAATTAAGGAGATGCTGAAGCGGGAGAAAGAGTACACCCATTCACTGGTATGATACTGATAACTTCTGCCGCCTACGTCAACCCCAGTCTCGCTTCCGAGATGGGTAAATTGCCTCCTTGTATGCTGCCCGTTCAGAACAGGAGGCTGTACATGCACCAACTTTCATTGTTTGAAGGCTGCCAAGATGCTATCTATATCTCGTTGCCGGCGTCCTATCAGATGCCACCCTATGACGAGAAGCAGCTGGCAACCCGTGGCATCAATGTGTTGTCGGTACCTGACAATCTCTCGTTGGGACAGTCCATCATCTATAGCTTGAATATCATCGGCCGTTTTGACGAGCCGCTGTTCATCCTGCATGGTGACACGTTATTCAGCTCCATCACCCTGACACCCGACACCTATGTCGTGGCTAAGGCCGAGGATAACTATACATGGGCCGAGGTGGATGCTCAGGACGAGACGGTCTATGCTGGATTCTTTGCCTTCTCGTCGCCTAAACTGCTCATCAAGTCAATTACTGAGATGCAGAACGACTTCATGGGCGGAGTAAAACATTACGGCACCGTGCGACCACTCACCAGGGTGATGAGTGACAGTTGGATGGACTTCGGGCTGGTCAATACCTATTACAGGTCAATTTCCAACCTGACGACCGAGCGAGCCTTCAATTCCATGGACATTGATCGCTTTTCCATTCGCAAGTCGAGCCGGGACATCAACAAGATGCATGCCGAGGCCAACTGGATTCAGTCGCTGCCCAAGAATCTTCGCCATTATGCTCCCGCTATTTGGGACAGTGGTGATGACGGCACAACTGGTTTCTACGAGATGGAGTATTATTACCTGACGTCGCTGGCCAACCTGTTTGTGTTTTGTCGTCATCCGCAGTTTGTGTGGACCGATATCCTGAGCGCTTGTCAGGCCTTCATTGCCGATGTCGCAAAATACAGGCCTTCAAGTGAGTCTGAAATTCAACGGATAGCGCACAATAACAACGAATTGTATCAATCCAAGACCCTCAAGCGGTTGGCTCAGTATTGTGCCCAGGCGGGTATATCGATGGATCATCCGTGGGTGGTGAACGGCATCCATGTGCCGTCGCTGTCTGAGATTATCCGCGAGACAGGGGCAATGATTGCCGAAGACAAGAGTGAGTTTGTCACCCTGATGCATGGCGATTTCTGCTTCAGCAATATCCTGTATGACTTCAAGTCCAAGAGCATCAAGGTCATCGACCCCCGAGGAGTTGACAATGATGGGAATCTGTCGGTTTATGGAGACTTGAGATATGATGTGGGTAAGCTGTCGCATTCAATCATTGGACTTTACGATTTAATCATTGCTGGGATGTTTACCTACAGTGAGCAGTCTCCGTATGATGTCAAACTTGCGTTTAATGTTACTGACAGCATCAAATCGACACAGGAGAAATTCAAGAACCTGGCATTTGCTGGATACAGCTTGGACGAGTTGAACATCTATCCCATCATGATTCACCTGTTTCTCTCGATGCTCCCCCTGCATAGTGACAACAGTGAGAGGCAGAAGGCGATGCTTGCCAATGCCTTGCGATTATATGTCGAATTAAAATCCTAGAGAAAATGACCATCATCATTCCCATGGCGGGTCTCAGCTCCCGCTTCACCAATGCCGGGTATGTACTGCCAAAGTATATGCTCTATGTCAAGAACAAGAGTTTGTTTAACCTGGCTGTGTCGAGTTTCAAGAAGTATTTTGACAGCTGCCGCTTTGTCTTTGTCGCCAGGGATGTCTTTGACACAATGACTTTTATCGAAAGGGAATGTGAACTGATGGGGATTAAGGACTTTGTGGTTGTCATATTGCCACACCCGACCAAGGGACAGGCCGAGACCGTGCTCGAGGGTATTATGAGGGCTGGAGTCCCCGACCAGGAGCCGATACTTATTTTCAACATTGACACATTCCGTCCAGGATTTACCTTCCCTGATGATATGGACGGCTGGGACGGTTATCTGGAAGTGTTTGTCGGTTCGGGCAAGAATTGGTCATATGCCAGAACCGAGTCAGAAGACTCAACACTGGTGGTAGAAACTGCCGAAAAAGTGGAGATTTCACGGTATTGTTCAACGGGTTTGTACTATTTCAGTACGGCCTCGGATTTCATAACCGCATATACACAGAATCTTGAAAATCCCAAGGACGGTAAAGCCGAACTGTATGTTGCTCCGCTCTATAACCATCTGATTAATGCCGGCAAGAGAATTCATATCCATGTCATTCCAAGGGAGGATGTGATTTTCTCGGGTGTGCCGGCTGAGTATGAGCAGATTTTGCATGAAACTATAGACGGGAGTAGGGTGTGGGGGTGATGCCCGCTGCTCTCTTCAGTGATGACCATGAGCACACCACAACAAGTGTTTAACCTTAACTGATTTTATTGAAATGAGAATTGTTTTTGTAAACCTGCATGGCAACGAGTTTCTTGTGAAGACACTCAACAAGTATATTTTCAAGCAGTCGGTTGCCATTAAACATAAATATCTCCTCGACTATCTGCTCTCGCGCGATGATGTGGAAGTGTGCTCATACATCAACAAGCGAGGGCTCTCTTTGTCCTATACTACCCGTAATCCGCTGCTGCAGTCGTTCCGTTTCTTGGAACACCGCATCACGATGAGTAAAAACGGCATCCCCAACAAGAAAGTCAAGGTTCTGAAGAATGAGAGCGACATCAGGCATGACGACATTGTTGTGATATATGAATTTTTCAGGACACAGTTCGATTTCAGTCAACGCCCCGATGCGTTTATCGCGTTGAGTCAGCTGCATTTTCTCGTTGACAAGGCCAAATTGATGGAAAAGCTGGATCCCGACCTGATTTACAATGAGAGTGATATGCAGAAGCATTTCATCGCTTTCAACGATTATTTTGGGTGGTTTAAAAAGCAATATCTCGTCATCCCGTTTGTCTATGGCGAACGCTTCAAGGTGATTAAGCCTTTTGCTGAACGTCAGAATAAGGCTGTGTCGGTTGGTACCATTACCTACCCGTATTATATTAAAAAACACTATAATACGACCTGTCTCCAGCCTGCAAGAAAACAGGTATTTGATAATGCTAAGGATTTAGTCCCGTGGATTGACTGTTTCAATAGTGATTACATGAGCGGAGTGGATCCTAAGAACGTAAATAATTCGGTCAGCAAGTTCAGGAAAATGATTAACCGCATGCATGACAAGTTCTTTACCGGTCACCAGAAGAAATACTATTCTTTTGACATGGTGGAGAAATTTAACGATTACAAGATGTGCATTGTCGGTGAAGAAATAACGGGACTGCCTGGTATTGGATTTGTCGAGGGTATGGCCTCGGGATGCGCTTACATCGGACAAACGGTGGGCTACTACGAGGATTATGGTATGAAGGAAGGGGTGCATTACATTGGTTATGACGGCACCCTGGATGACTTGAAGGCGAAGATTTCGTACTACCAGCAGCCAGAACATCAGCAGGAACTGGAAGCTATAGCAAAAGCCGGATGTGAGTTCGTGAGGACCCATTTCAATGGCCGTGCGGCAGCCGAGTCTCTGCTGAATAACCTTATCGAGGCGCAGCGTCGCTGGCTGGCCGATCACCCGCAATAAACTGCTCAAGCAAATATGGTATCAATCCTGGTTCCTGTATATAATGCCGCACCTTTTTTAAAGGAGTGCGTGGCTTCGCTTGTGGGTCAGACATATACTGACCTGCAAATAGTCATGATCAATGACGGCTCGACCGATGGTTCGCTTGACATCATGCAGGAACTGGCCCACCAGGATAAACGCATTGAGATATATAGCAAACCCAATGGGGGCGTTGCATCAACCCGTAATCAGTTGTTGGGTAAAGTGCGTGGCGACTGGGTCCTCTTTGTAGACAGCGATGACTGGATTGAGCTGAATACCGTCGAGGTGCTCTTGAAAGAACAAGCCGATGGAGATTATGATATCGTTGCCTATAAGATGAAAGGCTTGTCAACAGGACGAAAGATTCATTATAACCAGGAGCAGGCAATCAGACATTTCCTTGAGCATACTTCTTTCAGGGGGTCGTTATGTGACAAACTGATCAGGAGCAGTTTGTTTGAGAAATTGTTGTTTGACGAGAATGTCAGCTATGGCGAAGATGCCTTAATGGTTTGGAATGTCCTGCAGCGAGTGAAGAATGTATCAGTCCTGGACATGGCAATGTACCATTATCGGGTGAATGCCAACAGCCTTTCGCGTCAAAAATTTAATGGCAAGAAGTTTTCAGCACATATAGTCTGGGATTCAATCTGTTGTGATACAGATGAAATGTGGCCTCAATACAGCGACATTGCACATGCTAGATTTGCCTGTGAGATGACTCAGATTTTGAAAAGCGCTGCAGCGAGTGACCACCGACATGATTCCAGCATAGCCTTACTTCAGGAGGAGGTGCGAAGAGATGGCCACCTCATATCTCGTACAGGCATATCGTCGCGCAAGATGAGCCAATTTGCCTGGTTGGTTTCCCGCTGCTACTGGTTGGCTCGTTTTGTGGCTAAAAAGGTGTGATAAACACAGTCTGAAATAATTCAGAAGTTAATGGAAGAGAAAAAGCGAATTTTCGCTTATGATGCCCTCAAGGTGCTTGCTGCGTTCCTAGTGGTTTTTTATCATACTGGAATGTTGGATTTAGGCTATCATGAAGGTGTCTATTATTATCCAAATTTCACACAACTGATAGCCCTGTTTACCGCCTGTGGCGTGCCGTTGTTCTTCATGGTTAACGGTGCTTTGACTGTTCGGCGAGACTATGACCTGAAGAAAACATTGATAAAGTCAGCCCGCTGCCTCTTTGTCGGTTACATTTGGGGATTGCTATTTCAAGGAATATTGGCCATTCGTAATCATGATTTGTCGGTCTTTTCCCTCTACAATAACTACTACTGGTTCATGTACACACTGGCCATGTTGTATGTTGTTAAGTTTCTTTTGAACAAGTTGCCCAAATGGTGTCGATGGTGCGTCGTAATGGCTTTGCTGATATATCCGTTTCTGAACAATCTCATATGGGACTTTACAGCCCTGACTGGAAATACCTATGGGGTGCATTGGAGGCGTTCGGGACTTATGACATTATATAGTGTTGTGTATTTGTATGCAGGTGACTATTTGGCACATAATTATAAGCGATTGTCAAAATGGGTTATCATCCTGGTTGGTTCGATTGGCCTTCTCTTGATGGTCATCCAAGTCATAGCAACGGTAAATCTTATGCATCGGCCGTTTGAGGGCGGAAACTACTGCTTCCCGACAGTTGGCGCTCTGCTGCTTTCAATTGCACTCTTTGTTTGGGGGTTATATTGGCATTTAAAAGATGGTCGGCTTAAACGTTTTATCTTGTTTCTGGCAAACAATTCCCTCGGGATATATATGTTTCACATGCTGTTATTGGCAACGGCAGCAACGATATTCCCGCAAATTCGTGAGGCGGAGTATAGTTTCAGTCCTGCTATTGTAGCAGTCATTTGTATAGTGAATATGGCTGTGTCAGCTTGTTTGTCCCAGTTGTTGATGAGGTCCAAACTCGGTTTTTTGCTCAAGCTGTAGCGTCGTAATTCACTTCCAAGAATTAGTCTTTTGATGGAATATCCGTTTCAGTTGTCGGTACTGATACCGTGCTATAATGTGGAGAGATACCTGGATCAATCCCTCTGGTGCCTAGAGCAGCAGTGGGATGATGACAAATCGATGGAAATCGTATTTGTAAACGATGGTAGCACTGATGGCACTTTGGAATTGTTGCAGTCATTCTGCAGGAAGCACCCAGACAATACCGTGCTGATTAATAAGGAGGAGAATTGTGGCGTGGCTCAGGCCCGCAATGATGCTTTGAAAGTTGCCCGTGGCCGATGGATTGCCTTCTTTGATCCTGATGATGCCTTGTCATCGGGCGCCTATCAGGCTATGTGCAACGATTATCTTGATAATAACGTGGATATCCTCTCGTTTGAGGCTAATCTGGTTCTAAACGCAGATATTCTTCCCTTGCCGCATTATAAGGGCCAAATTGTGTGGGAGGGTGACAGCAAGGTATTCTTTAAGAAATACTCTACAAGCTACATTTGGAATTTCTTTTATAGTCACGAACTGCTTGAACAATTGAGTGTGAAGTTCCCAAATCTGTCATTACTGGAGGGTGAACTGTTCAATATGGATGTTTTCCTGAATGGCGGCATCAGAGTGCGCCGTGTGAATTGTAAGCCCTACTACTACAACTCTAGACCATCCTCACTATCTAGTGTCAGCATCTCAGAGCAGAATATCATGAAAATTGATGATATCATGACTGCCCTGGAGTATATGGAACAGAAAAAACAGGTTCAGGGAGATGGGCAGATGGCAGCAAGGATTGCAAGGATACAAACCGGGATTGCTCGACGTTTGGTTCCATTATTCATTCGTTGTGACCGGGTGGATAAGAATCGAATCAACAGTGTTAGGGAACAATTGGTTCAATGGAATGTATATCCCTATAAAACGATAACTGGAGGAGCAAAGGATAAGTTGTTCGACTTGCTTTTCCGTTATCCTGGATTTATGATAAATTTACGTACCTTGATGAGCAGGGTGATTAGGCATTGAAAAGACTACTTGAATTTAAGCTGATATGAATTCAATTGATTTTATCGAGCCGTACTTTTATAGTACCTATTATTATATATTCTTCCTAGTAATTTGTTGGGCCACTATATTGTATCATGTCGGCTCCAACACCCAGAAGATATTGCATGCGAAGAGCTCTCCGATGCAGTTTGCTGCCTTGGTGTTGACCGTGATGATTACTTTATACTTGGGTTTGAGACCTGTCTCCAATTCGTTCATAGACACTATCATGTATTCTATAAATTATGAACGAATAGATACGAATTATCGTCCTATTTCATTTCATACAGAATGGTTATGGACAAATTTCACGATCTTTTGTAAGCGAACGGGGTTAAACGTGTTTGAGTATTTTCTCTTAATTGAGGTTGTATATATAGGTGGCATGTTTGTTTTCGCATGGAAAAAAATGCGTACGAACTTGTGGTTGATGATGCTGTTCTTTTTGATTGCATTCCAGGCTTATAATTTTGGTACCAATGGCATTCGCAATGGTATGGCTTGCGGCATTGAGTTGATAGCATTGGCTTTTATGGCCGATGCAGAAGAGTCAAATTTCAATAAGTATTTTGCCTTCTTTTTGATGTTTTTGGCTTTGGGTATCCATCGTTCTACAATGTTGCCGACTGTCGCAGCAATCGCGACATACTATTATGTAAAAGATACAAAACTGGCCATTCGTTTTTGGTTAGTGTCGATTGCAATTTCTCTTGTTACCGGTTCCGCAGTAGAACGAGTTTTTGTGTCATTGGGATTCGATGACAGAATGGAGTCATATTCTAGTGTCCACATGACTGATGATATGGCTCAGTATTTCAGTAGTACAGGTTTTCGATGGGATTTTCTCATGTATAGTGCTGCCCCAGTAGCCATGATTTGGTATGTAACACGTTACAGACAGTTTACAGATAGAGCATTTACGATGTTTGCCAACACCTATTTATTGTGTAATGCATTTTGGATTATGGTGATTCGCTCAACTTTTTCAAACCGATTCGCATATCTGTCATGGTTCATTTATCCTATTGTGATAGCATATCCATTGTTGCGCATGAATCTGTGGAAGGATCAGGATCGTAAGACAGCACTCATTTTCTTTCTCTATTCTGGATTCTCATTCTTCATGTTTTTCGTTTATTACTTTGGTTCTTCAGGATTTAGGGGATTCGATATTTATTGGTGGAAGAGAATCTAGTGTGCAAGGCATAATACCATCCAATAAAAGCATCGCTAGACAAGAAGGGAAGATGTGAGCTAATGATGTGAATACTAATCAATCATTCGTATTATAAAAGAATGAAGTATGAACTTTATCAGGACTAAAGATTTGTTGCAAGAAGCTTGCTATGCATCTGACGATGTGCATCAGATGACCGATGAAGAGAGGACAAGACTTCAGCATCATCTACTAGGGATGTACAACGAGATTGAAGCTGTATGTGTCAAACACAATTTGACAGTGATGTTGGCATATGGCTCGGTGCTTGGAGCAGTACGTCATGGTGGGTTTATACCTTGGGATGATGACTTGGATTTGTTTATGCCTCGACAAGATTATGAGTTACTCATTAACGAGTATGCTGATGAATTACCAAGTCATTTGAGGGTATATGCACCTAATAGCAAGAATGGCACCTTTGGTCGTTTTGCCAAAGTGATTGATATAAATACCAAGTTCATTCCTGCAGGAGTAAGGGATAATGGTAGTCCCAAACAGGGTATTTTTGTGGATATTTTCCCTCTTGATTCTATAAAGAATAGGCCTCTCCACAACAAAATGAGTCGTTTTGTGGGTATGGCTATGATGTACATTGGGGAGTCGGTAGGACGCTATAAAGCACATAGCAAACTCTTTCGTCAGTTGATGATGCATTCGACTACCACCAAAATAAACTACTGGTTTAGACAAACCATAGGCTTTTTATTCTCTTTCATAGGTTATCAGAAATGGATGAATCTTGTTGACAGTTTCTGTGCTAACGACAATCAGACAGGATATGTTTCTGACCTGATGGGCGATTATACATGGAACCCCATACCTGTTGTTGAGTTTTTCCCGCCTACTATAGGCAAATTCGAAGGTCGCAATGTGTTTTTGCCTCATCAACCGATTAAACATCTTGAGCGTTATTATGGTAATTGGCAGCGAATTCCACCTGAAGAGGAGCGTTGGCTGCATTTTATCAGAGAAATACGTTTTGAGAATAAGAAACCATTGAACGAGGATTGTTAACCTCAATGGTTCGTTTTGAAAATTATGGGTTAATGGCTAGAATTTCGGTTATAATGGGTATATATAATTGTGCGTCGACACTTGTCGAGGCATTGGATTCATTATATGCTCAGACATTTAAGGACTTTAAGGTAATACTTTGCGAGGACGGCTCTTCAGACAACACCTATGAAGTGGCCCGGCAGTATGCTGAACAGCATGACAATATCATCTTGTTGCGCAATGAGCGCAATATGGGTTTGAACTATACCCTCAACCGTTGTTTGGAACAGGCCGACACAGAATATGTGGCGCGCATGGATGGCGATGATGTGTCATTGCCTGAGCGTTTTGAGAAGGAAATCTTATTTTTGGATAATCATCCTGAATATGCATTGGTCAGCTGCCCGATGGTTTATTTTGACCAAAATGGCGATTTCCGCACAGGAACAGCTATATCTGAACCTCAGGAAAAAGATTTTATTAATGGTAAAACGTTTTGTCATGCCCCGGTTATGATTCGGCGCGAGGCATATCAAGCTGTTGGCGGGTACACTGTCTCAAAATACTTATTGCGCCTTGAGGATCAGCATCTGTGGTTGAAACTGTATCAGAAAGGCTTCAAAGGCTATAATCTTCAAGAACCACTTTACAAGATGCGTGACGACCGCAATGCAACTCGTCGACGCGACTTTATCACCAGGCGTAATGAGGCCTATATGAGGCTCCAAATCTGCAAAACATTCGGCTTGTCATGGTGGCATTATCCCGAGAGTATCTTGGTCCCGTTGATCAAGTGGTTAATGCCCACGTATTTGTATGAGAGGGTTCACCGCTCAAAATGATGGATTATGAAAAAGCCATTAGTGTCAGTCATTATTCCAGTCTATAACGTTGAGAAATACCTTTCTCAATGTTTGGATTCTGTAATAGGTCAGACATATACTAATATTGAAGTCATTTGTGTTAATGACGGTTCCCCCGACGACTCTATTGCCATTCTGCGTAGATATGAGAAAGAAGATTCTAGGATAAAGGTATTAGAGATTGAAAATCACGGTCTTTCATATGCACGCAACATTGGGACTAAAAGTTCTAGAGGGGAATACATCTTGTACCTTGACAGTGACGATTGGATAGATGTTGACACGATTGAGGTGGCAGTGGATAATGCGTGTCAATCCGATGTTGATTTGGTGATATGGAATTACATGAAGGAGTATTCCAACAATTCATCACCGGTTGATGTTTTCACACAGAGAACGGTTTTTAGGGATGATGCCTTCCAAAGTCTTCATCAGCAATTAATTGGATTGACTGGGCCCTTGCTTAAATCGCCCGAGAAATGTGATTCCTTGTCGACGGCTTGGGGCAAATTGTATAGAGCATCAATCATTAAAGATAATGAATTGGCTTACGTTGATACCAAAATTATCGGGACAGAAGATTTGTTATTCAATGCCGAATATTTTAACTATTGCAAGTCTGCGATAGCCTTGCCCAATCGTTTTAGTCATTACCGTAAGCAAGATACTGACACTCTAGTGCGTAGCTACAAGCCATCATTGTTTCGACAATGGATGGAATTACAGAAAAGGCTAAAGAATGCCTGCAACGACAAGGAATTCTTAAATCACTCATATTCCAATCGAATCGCACTAAGTATTATCGGGCTGGGCATCAATGTGATGAAATCACCAGAACCTTATGCACAGAAACACAATGAAGTAAAAACAATCATATCATTGCCACAATACAGGCAGGCATTAGCTAAAATCGAGTTGGAATATATGCCGATACATTGGAAGTTCTTCTTCTGGTGTGCAAAGCATCGCTGGACTCATAGTTTGATGTTCTTATTGTATGTTATCTACAAAAGGATATCTCGTAATTAGTCATCATTAGAAATTAATGCCAACCATTTCTGATAAGAGAATACCTTTTATTGATAATCTATGTGATACAAAGATGTATAATACAATATAGTATAGCTTTTTTTCTTAGTCTTTTGTGTGATGGATAAGTTATCTATAGTTATTCCTGCGTATAATGTACAGAACGTTATAGAAAGGTGTTTGGACAGTATTCTTGATCAGGAGTATCATATTGATGTAGAGATTATCGTTGTAAATGATGGAAGTACGGATAATACAATCGGTATTCTAGCTAGATATGAAAAAAGGTATCCGGATATTATTCGTATTATAACAAAAGAAAATGGAGGTGTTTCTTCAGCTAGAAATGTTGGATTGGCTGAAGCGCAAGGTGAATGGATTTGGTTCTGTGACGCTGATGATTACATTAAAAAGAATGGATTGAGTTTGGTTCTGGACCGATTTGTAGACTCCAGCATTGATGTATGTACTTTCTCTTCGATTACTCTTGATGCAATAGCACAGAAATCTTTTGCTGAGCAAGACGGTGATAATGCTGTTTGCATTTTTGAGGGTACGACAATTTCTGAATTTGGTATGAGGTCTGTTAATTTTGTCTGGAATCATATTTATCGTTTGTCTGCGATTCAGGATATTCATTTTAGGACCGTTCCTATAGGAGAAGATGTTTTTTTCAATTTGGAAGTATATAGGAGAAATCTTAGGATAAAATGTACGAATGCTAATGTTTATCGTTACACAGTTAGTGAAAATCAATTGACTAGGAGACGTGACCCCGAATCGATGCGAAAAGCGGTGCAGGGTTATGAGCTTTTATTGGAATATGCCAAGTGTATTCAAGAAGAACATAAGAATGATAGAACGCTGGTGGATAGCATAGATGTTTTGATAGCAAATCAGTTTACTCCGTTTATGAGTAGATTGTTGAGCGCAAGATTGAGGACATCAGAATTCAGGGAATTATTCTTGAGATTAAAGAAAAAAAGGATTTTTCCAATTAAAGAGATTGACAAGAAATGTAAAATCTATAATTATATTGGGGAACATCCAGTTTCTTACCCGGCTATGGGTTTTATACATAGAAATTTGTTTGTACCGTATATTTTGCCTAGGCTTTCTCGTAATTAATTGTATTTGATATAATGGTAGACTTGAACGTGACATTGCCTGATTCTTTTTGGGGAGATGAGGAGAGAGATGAATATCTTGTAAAGGCTGAAATGAAAGAATTGTGGGCAGTTCAACTTGACTTGCTGTGTGAGTTTGATCGCGTTTGCAAGAAGCATAACCTTAAGTATATTCTTGATTTTGGCACATTGCTTGGAGCTGTGCGTCATCATGGTTTTATACCTTGGGATGATGATTTGGATGTGTCGATGTTGCGTGAAGACTATGACAAGTTAATGGAGATAGGTCCGAAAGAATTTTCCTATCCCTATTTCTTGCAGGATCATTATACGGATAAAGGGTACGATATCTCAGTAGCAAAATTGCGCCGCTCTGATACAACTTTTATTGAGATAGAAAACATTAAGCATAAGTCTCAATATAACCAAGGTATATTTATTGACATTTTTGTATGGGATAATATTCCTACAAATGATAGAAACTTTGTTTCCGCAATTAACCAAAAAACATATGATGCTTTTTTGCATAAATTTGTTCTGATGCATCGCCCGTCAATAAATGATGGGATAAAATTGCCTTTGACTACATTACGTTTTTTGTATTATAAGTTATTATACGGCTCCTCTGAGAAAGAATACCGAAGGTTATGTGCGATGTCGACTCAGTATAGCAAGTCAGATTATGTGGCTAATCTCATGTACTTAAAATCGGAATGTCGTCTTCGCAAATGGCACGAAGATTTGACTGAAATTGCTTTTGAGGGTATGATGTTTCCTGTGCCAGCTGATTATGACGAACTCCTAACCGAATGTTATGGTGACTATATGGTACCTGTTCGAGGGGCAAGCGATCACACCATAGTATATTTTGATGCAAATAGACCCTATAAAGAAGTCATCAAGGAACGTGGGTATAAATTGAAAAACTATATCAAGAGCTAAATATTTAGGTTTCGATGGTAAGGATTTCTGTACTTATGGGTATTTATAATTGTGCGTCAACGTTGGTTGAGGCGCTGGATTCATTATATGCCCAGACCTATCAGGATTTCAAAATCATCTTGTGCGAAGATGGTTCGACAGATAACACCTATGAGGTTGCTCAGCAGTATGCCGGTAAGCATGACAATATCATCTTGTTACGCAATGAGCGTAATATGGGTTTGAACTATACCCTCAACCGTTGTTTGGAACAGGCCGACACGGAGTATGTGGCCCGCATGGATGGCGATGACATCTCGTTGCCCGAGCGGTTTGAAAAGGAAATCAACTTCCTGGACGAGCATCCTGAGTTTGTTGTTGTCAGTTGTCCGATGATATATTTTGACAAGGACGGTGTGTTTCGCGTCGACACCATGGCCCGCAAGAACCCGACAAAGATGAATCTCATCTATGGTTCTCCGTTCTGTCACGCTCCTTGCATGGCCCGGACGGCGGCTTTCAAGGCTGTGGGCGGCTACAGCGAGGCCAAGCGTTACCTGAGGGTGGAGGACTACAACCTGTGGGCAAAGCTGTATGCTGCCGGATATAAGGGGTCAAACCTGCAAGAGCCGTTATACAAAATGCGGGATGACCGCAGCGCTGCCAAGCGCAGGACGCTTAGAGCGCGTTGGAACTCGACCCTGGCCAAGTTTGAGGCATATTATAAATTGGGAATTCCGTTGAAGTATTATCCCAAAGCTTTGAATCCCTTGATGATAGGCTTGCTGCCAAATTGGCTGTATGTCTATCTGAGGAAACGTAAATTCGAAAAGATGCAGGCAAGGAGAGCTCAGGCTCTTGCTGAAAAGCAAAAGGCAAATTCCTGACGGACTTTGGATTTTATCCTTGCAGTTCGTGTGATTATAGAATAAAACATTAACCCTAAACAGAAATATTATGCTTAACTTTACAGTCGGTCCCGTCATGTCCAGCGACATGGTGTGTGCCATCGGGCAGGAACAGGTGCCCTATTTCAGAACGTCGGAGTTCTCGGAACTCATGTTGGAATGTGAGCGTCTGCTCAAGAAATTTGCTGGAGCCCATGACAATGCCCGCTCATTGTTCATTACCGGTTCGGGTACTGCATCCATGGAGGCTGCAGTGATGAACGTGTTCACGCCTCAGGACAAGGTGCTGGTGGTTAACGGCGGTAGCTTTGGCCATCGCTTTGTTGAGTTGTGCCACATCCATGATGTGCCTTGTGTGTCTATCGACCTGGAATTGGGACACCCCTTGACGGCAACTCATTTGGAGCCTTACGAGAATCAGGGCTTTACCGGTTTCTTGGTGAACAAGCATGAGACGTCAACCGGTGTGCACTACGATATGCAACTCATCAGCGACTTCTGTAAGCGCAATGGACTCTTCCTTGTCGTGGACGCTATCAGCTCGTTCCTCGCCGACCCGTTCAACATGCAGGAGCTGGACGCTCAAGTGATGATTACCGGCTCGCAGAAGGCATTGGCATGCCCGCCGGGCATCTCTGTGATGGTGCTTTCGCCCAAGGCTGTGGAACGCATCAACGGCAATAACGTGCGCAGCATGTATTTTGACCTGAAAGATGCCCTCAAGAATGGTGAGCGTGGTCAGACCCCGTTTACCCCTGCTGTTGGCATTATTCGTCAGATTCATGCCCGTCTCAAGGAGATTGATGCCAATGGTGGCGTGGACGCCGAGGTGGCACGCACGGCTGCATTGGCTCGGGACTTCCGCAGTAAGATTGCCGATCTGCCCTTCGAGCTGTTTACCGATTGCCTGTCCAACGCCGTGACTTCGCTTCATCCGCTCAATGCATCGGCTCATCAGATTTTCCTCACATTGAAAGACGAATATGGCATCTGGATTTGCCCCAACGGCGGTGACCTGAAGGACCGCGTCTTCCGTGTGGGACACATCGGCTGCCTCACTCCCGAGGATAACACCACACTGGTCAACGCCATGGCAGACATGCATCGTCGCGGACTCTTGTAACTCATGATAAAGATTTACCGCCTTCAGGACACTGCATTCACACATGCCGATGTCGTAAATCTGTTCAAGGACTCCTTTGCTCAATGGACAGAAAACGGGCTCGGCTCCATTCTGTTGCAATTCACTCCAAGTGAATTTGCCGAGAAGACGATTGATGCTATTGTCCTGGTTGCGGTAGATGATGAGAAGAACATATTGGCTGGTACCACGACCATGACAATCCATCATTCGAAAAACGAACGATGGGCTTATCACAAGTATTTAGCAGTAAAGCCTGACTATAAGTGTAAAGGGATTGCCTCCCAACTTCTCAGATCGTGCATCGATATCGCTACAAACAGCGAATACGGTTACATTCTCAGCAACACATCGGTTGATGCAAGGTGGTCAGTCAACTGGCACCTGAAGAATGGCTTCAAGAAAGTCGGTTACTATTCTACTACAACGAGCAATTATTTTAGTTATCGTTTCAGGTATCAATTGAAGTCTCCGTCAATCTGGAATTGCTCTTTTTTCACTGATATTGTGTTTTGCTTTTCGTATCTGAAAACCAGAGCAATGAGAAAACGCGACGGTGGACTGACTTGGTTTGGAAATTCTGTTATAAAAGTATTAGGCTTTCTCAAGATACTGTGACCGGATTTGAATTTCAATTGAGAAGACGGATGCTCTCAGCCTAAACGTCCAAAGCTAATTATTTGAATCTATCAGCGGCATGATAAAAATAACTGATCCAAATATCAAAGTAGTCATTGTTGGTGAGTCATGTTGGAACACCCTTGGCCAAATCCGCAGTTTTGGAGAGGCTGGTGTGCGCCCTGATGTAGTGTGGATTAAAGGGGATTATTATGTCCCCAAGAGCTCGAAATACATTGATCACTTTTCAGTGTTGGGTACACCCGAGGAAGGACTGAAGTATCTCATCGAGAACTACAACAATCCAGAATGCCGGTATGTCGTTTCAACGGATAGTGATTTGCTGGTTTCAATGATGGACCAGCAATATGAACTGTTGAAAGACAGGTTCATCTTTTTTAATGCAGCAGAGCAAGGACGGTTAACCAAGCATATGATTAAATCCGTTCAATGCGAGCTCGCTGTACAGAATGGACTTGACGCTCCTAAGTCCGAGTTGGTGACAAAAGGGACATTGCCAACGGCATTAAGGTATCCGGTATTCACCAAAACCGATAATTGCTTCACTAGGTGCTGGAAGGAGGATTACATCATCTGTAATACAGAACAAGAACTTCTTTCGGCCTATGAATCAATCAAAAACGATAAGTTGTTGCTGCAGGAGTTCATTCACAAGAAGAATGAAGTATCGCTTGAGGGCATTTCCATCAATCAAGGGGAAATCCTGTATTTGCCGGTCCAGATGGATTATTTACATCTGACTGATGGTAAATACGGCACATGGATGACCAATTATGCCTACAATCTGGGTGATGAATTGAAGGGTAAAATCCAGCAGATTCTTAAGGTGATTCAATATTCAGGCATCTTTGAGCTCGAATTTCTGGAGGATATGGACGGGAATTTGCTCTTTCTGGAATTTAATTTCCGTCAAACGCAATTAAACCATTCCATGACCGACATGGGTCTCAACTTCTGCAAAATATGGGCTGAGAGTGAGCTGAATGGTTGTCTGTGTGTTGAGGATGCAAGGATTATCAAATCCCCTCTTGTCGTCATGAATGAGCGCCGGGATTTTCAGACTACATATAGAAAAAAGACAATCAAGAATCTGAAGAATTGGATATCAGATATCAGGAAGACGGACAGTTTTTATATCTATGATAAAAAAGACAAGAAGCCGTTTCTTGATTTTCTTTGGATGATTGTCCGAAGAAGGTATTATTGGCTTTGCTATATCTTAAAACTGAAAAAGAAACCAACAAATAAATCAAACCAATGAAGAAAGTAATCACTTACGGAACTTATGACCTGTTGCACTATGGCCACATCCGCTTGTTGGAGCGTGCCAAGGCGCTGGGAGATTATTTGATAGTGGGCGTTACTGCCGACAACTTTGACCTCGCACGAGGCAAAATCAACGTGCAGCAGTCGGTCATGGAGCGCATCGATGCGGTGCGTGCCACCGGTCTTGCCGACGAAATCATTGTCGAGGAGTACGAGGGTCAGAAGATTGACGACATCCGCCGTAAGGGAGTGGATGTCTTTGCCATCGGCAGTGACTGGCTGGGCAAGTTCGACTACCTGAAGGAATTCTGCGATGTTGTTTATCTCGAACGTACCAAGGGCGTTTCCAGTTCAGAACTGCGTGCCGAGAAACGCGAGGTAAGAATCGGCCTCGTGGGCGAGTCCACTATCCTTAACAAGTTTGAGCGCGAGAGCCACTCGGTGAACGGTGTGAAGATTTCTGCCGTTTGCGCCCGTGATACCGCCGATTTCTCTGATGAGATGAAGCAGATACCGCTGGTCAATAGCTATGAAGAGCTTCTAGACCAGTGTGACGCGGTATATATCATTTCGCAGCCACACGAACACTATAGTCAGATTAAGCAAGCCCTGGAGGCTGGCAAGCATGTTCTGTGCGAATCCCCAATAGCCCTGAGTGTTAAGGACTATGAGGAATTGAACCGGTTGGCCCAAGAGAAAGAGCTGATTCTGATGGACGGCATCAAGACGGCTTATGCAACGGCCTATGACCGCCTGGTCGTATTGGCCAAGAGTGGTCGCATCGGTGACATCGTCTCGGTCGATGCCGTGTGCACGAGTATGTTCGACTTTGAGCGTCACGAGGACAAGTCCAAGGTGTGGAACAGCATCACCGCATGGGGACCCACCGCCATGCTGCCCATTTTCCACTTGCTGGGAACCGACTACACCCGTGCCGATATCACGACACGCCTGTATCAGCCCGACAGCGACTTTGACATCTTTACAAAGATTGCTTTCGTCTATCCCAATGCTGTGGCTTCAATCAAGGTGGGTGTTGGTGTCAAGTCCGAAGGCGAACTCATCATCTCGGGCACTAAGGGTTATCTTTACATTCCCGCTCCCTGGTGGAAGACCGACTACTTCGAACTCCGCTACGAGAATCCCGCTGACAACAAGCGCTACTTCTACAAACTCGACGGCGAAGGTATCCGTTATGAAATAGTCTCCTTTATCAAGGCCATCCAGACCTTGAAGGGTAGTCCATATCTCACCAACAGCATTTCCACCGCCATCGTCAAGACCATCGAAGCCTTCTACAACAAGAACGTGACGCTACTGTCTTAACAAGCCGTTTCGTTATCAGAGTCGATATATCAATCTATTCATCAATATGAAAGAACTGACATTAAGGGAAATCCAGTTAACGGGTTTAGAGATACTCAAGGACGTGCATCGTTTTTGCGTAGAGAACGACATCAAATACTCATTGTTGGATGGCTCGATGCTTGGTGCCATCCGCCATCAGGGGTTTATTCCCTGGGATGATGATGTGGACATCATTATGCCGCGCCCCGATTATGAGCGTTTTTGCGAGACATATAAATCGGATAGCTATAAATTGAAATATCGAGGTAATGATAATCGTTGTATGATAGCATTTGCACGTGTTTATGATACAAAGAAAACGGTTATGCAAACAACTTTGCCTTGGTGTAAGGATGAAGTTGGCGTCTGGATAGATGTCTTTCCTGCAGATGGAGCATTGGATGATACTGATGAACATGTCTTATATTATACAAATAATCGTTATTATTGGGGAAAATCATGTCGCTCTAGAGCCTGCTTGCATTTCAATTATACCAAGGATTATTCTTTGATAGTTAATATCAAGAATTTTGTGCGTACAATATTATGCATGTTAGGTATGACAGACTATTACATTAAGACTATAATCAGAAGAGGAAAATCTATTCCATTTGGCTCAACCCATTATTGGACGCAGATGATGTGCATGGGTGATAACAGCAAGGAGCATAACCGGATTGAGACATTTGCCGAGTGTTCGTTGATGCCGTTTGAGGATACCGAGGTGTTTGTGATGAACGGCTATGATGAGGTCTTGAGAGGAAAATACAATGATTATATGCAGTTGCCTCCTGTTGAAAAAAGGGTAGGGAACGGTAGTTCATACATCCATTTTTATTGGAAAAAATCATGAAGTTCTTATTTGATTTAGATGGCACTGTGACGTCGATGGAAACGCTTCCGTTGATTGCAGAGCACTTCAATGTCCAGGATGAGATAATGGAACTCACGCGGCAAACGGTTCAAGGCAATGTCCCGTTTGTCGAGAGTTTTATCAAGAGGGTGGGCATTTTGGGGCAACTGCCTGTGAACGAAGTGAATGACTTGCTGTCAAGTGTTCCCCTGTATCCCCGACTGCAGGAATTTATATCTGCTAATAAAGAGCAGTGTGTAATAGTCACAGGAAATCTGTCCTGCTGGTGCGAGAGCCTGTTGAAACGGATTGGTTGTGAATACTATTGCTCTGAGGGGCAGGTCGAAAACAACCAGGTAGTGAAAATCAATACCATCTTGCGCAAGGAGCAGGTGGTAGACACCCTCAAGGCCGCTGGTGAAACCGTCGTGTTTGTTGGCGATGGCAACAATGACCTGGAGGCGATGCGCCATGCCGATATTGCCATTGCGGCAGGTATGACACATTCTCCCGCTAAGAGCCTGTTTGCGATTACTGATTATTTATTCTTTGATGAGACCGCATTATGCCGACAATTAAATCTGTTGTTATAAGTTGTGCCGGAATTGGCTCGCGCCTCGGCTTGGGGTTAACCAAAGCCCTGGTGAAGATACAAGGGCGTTCGCTCATCTCATGGCAGTTGGAACTGTTCAAGGATGTTGAGGATGTCCGCATTGTGATAGGTTTTCAAGCTAATGAAATCATTGAGGAGGTCTTGAAGTATCGCAAGGATGTCACTTTTATCTTTAATCACCGCTATTTCGAAACCAAGACGGGTGCTAGTTTCTACTTGGGGGCACGCCATGCCCACGATTATGTGTTGGAATGGGATGGTGACCTGCTGGTGCATCCCGATGATGCTAAAAAGATATTGAACACTGAGGGCGAGTTTATATGCTATTCCGAGAAATCATCCGATGATTCTGTTTACGTAAAGGTGAATGAAGTGGGTGACGTGTTGGAGTTCTCCCGAGAGTGTGGTGATTACGAGTGGACGGGACCGGCATGTTTCCACAAGTCTCACCTGCAATACAGCTCAATGAATGTGTTCAATATGTTGGAACCGCATTTGCCGATGAAGGGTCTGAAAATCAGAGCCTATGACATCGACACCTATAATGACTACCAACGTGTTTCTGAAATTATAAAGGATTGGAATTATGAAGGATGAAAAGAAAGACCTGATAATATGCAGGATAGAAGATAGTCCTTTCTCATACGATGACCTAATGCAGTTAATTTATGCCTCGGTACAAGAGCGTTTGGACCAAGGTTTGAATTTTATCGTAGCGAGTATGTCTGCTGATGACTATCGAGAAAAAACAAAGGATTCGATTGTTATTGTAGCCTATAGGGACAATGACTTGTTAGGCACAGCATGCTCTACCATTAAAAAAGACAAACATGGCAATAATTTTTCTTATGAAGAGCTCATATATGTTAGTCCCGAATGCAAGAGAGGTGGAATTGGGAGTAAGATGCAGAAAAAACGTGTTGAAATAGCTAGAGAAAATGGCTGCGCTTACACTATTTCTGATACTGCTGAAGGTGCAACAAGCAGTGTCAAATGGCACCTAAAAAACGGATACAAGTTAGTTGGTTTGGCTTCTTTTGCCAATACCAACTATTATTCTAAGGTTTTTAGATGGCAAATAGAACCTCATCCGTTGTGGAATAATTCGTTGTATTGCAAGGTACATTATTGGTTCTCTTCTATGAAGTGCAAATTGTGCTATTACGAAGATGGAAGGTACAAATGGCCATTGAAGATAATTGTGAAAATGCTCAGTTATTTTAGCAATTCCGTGCTTAAGCAAGGTGAATGAAAATTTCGATTATTGTTCCTGTCTATAATATTGAGAAATATCTGCCGCAATGTGTCGAGTCATTGTTGGAGCAGACCTACACCAACATTGAAATCCTGCTGATAGATGACGGCTCTACCGATGGGAGCGCAGAGATAGCAGACCAGTATGCCGAGCATGATGAACGCGTCAGGGTATTCCATCAGCCTAATGGCGGTATTAGCGCTGCAAGAAATAAAGGCCTGGATGTCATGACCGGAGATTATGTCATGTTTGTCGATGGTGATGACTTTGTCAGTGAGGATTATTGCCAGGTGGCCCTGGATGAGGCGATAGAACACCAGGTTGACGTTGTAGCCTTTGGATATTATTTATATTGGGAGCAGGGCGATATCCTTAAACCTAAAGTGACATCGGCCCCTAAGCTGCTGAAGAAAGAGGAGGCTATCCGTGAGTTGATTCGTCGTCGTGAAGTGATGTACAATTACGCATGGAACAAGATTTTCAAGAGTCGGCTATTTAAAGATGTGAGGTTTCCTGTAGGACTGTCGTTTGAGGATGTTGCGATTATGCATCTGGTATTTGACAACATGTCGACGGGGGTTTATCTCAGTAATCGTATTTTATATTACTATCGTAAAGATAGGCAAGGCAGCGTCACTTCGTCATTGAGGTCCACAACTTCAATTCATGATAGGCTGGTTGGTGAGTTTCAACGCTTGGAGTTTATTAGGACACATTATCCGGCATTGGAGAGGCACCAGTTCGGTCCCATAGTAGAAGTCTGTTTCCAGGGACTCACGTTGTTGCCTTCCCATCACGAAGACAGAAAAGTGATGAAGCGTTTCTTGAGTGCCAATAAGGATAAATGCCTGGCTGCAACATATGGGGAACGGAGAAAACGACTGTGGACCTATTATTACATGAAACCGTTGTTCTACTTGGCAACGTTTTATGTGAAGAGGCACTATTATGGCGTAAATCATTAGTCTGTTTGGCCAGATAATCAACGTTTTTTGAGTGAATGAACATTGAGATTCAACAAAAAGATGAACACACCTCATGGGAAGAGTTGGTTAATCTCTTTAAAGAGTCATTTCAAGAAAGACTTGACCAGGGGCTGAATTTCATTTGTTCGTTCTATACACCTGAAGAGTTAGAGCGCCGCAGTGCGAACAAAATAGTACTGGTTGCAACGGATAAGGATAATGGCAATCTTGTTGGAACAGCGACGATAAGTATTATCCGTAAGCCTAACAAGACGTGGGCCTATCATTCCAACTTAGCGGTAAAGCCCGAGTATAAACGATATGGCGTAGGGACTAAATTAATGAGCGAATGGATGAGAATTGCAGAATCACAAGGATGTGAATACATCAAGTCGGATACTGCAGAACTTGCCGCCAGCTCAGTGTCATGGCACAAGAAGAATGGTTTCTATCCTGTTTCTCTACACACCTATTGGAATGCGAACTATTATTCAATCATCTTCAGGAAGCAATTAAAGCATCATTGGTTCTGGTCCAACCCTGGATGGTGTGCAGTGCGTTATTCTATAGTTTCTACCATCTACAAGTCATATCGTAAAAGCGATAATTCTCTTACAACATTAGGCAAACTCATTTTCTTTTTCAAAAATAAAAGATGAAAGAACTGTCACTTCAAGAAATTCAGCATTATAGTCTAAAAGTACTTCTTCATGTGCATGATTTCTGCGTAGCACATGATATTCCGTACTCACTTGCATACGGTACTTTGATTGGCGCAGTGCGTCACAAGGGCTTCATTCCATGGGATGACGACATTGATATCATCATGACTCGCGAGAATTTTGACCGGTTTGTTCGCGAGTATCAATCTGATGATCATTTCAAGTTGGTGTCACCTGAGGATAAGAACAGTTTTCTCGCGTTTGCAAGGGTCTGTGATATGAAAGACACATTAATCATTACCAGGTCGCCTTGGAGCAATTACACAACTGGAATATGGATTGATATTTTCCCGATGGATTCGATTTCTGATAATGAAGAGGAACACAAGAAACGTTGGAAAAAGTTGAGCCGCTCATGGATAATAACAGTTATCTCAAGAGGGGCGAAGGCTAATCCTTTTAACCATTATAAGTGGGGGCGGCCAAATTACATGATTATGGTTAAGAAAGTGCTTTTCTTGAATGGCATTTTTGTTAGACGCTCGATAGAAAGGTTTATCAAAAGAATCACATCACCCAAGTATGCCGACTCTGCTCATTGTGCCCAGCTGGCTTGTTGTGACGAGTGGGGCTTTTATGAGAAAAAGGATTTTGAGGAATATACTACACTCGAGTTTGAGGGACATCAGTTAATGGTCATAAAGGAATATGACAAGGTACTGAGATTGCTGTATGGTGATTATATGCAGCTACCACCAGAAAAAGACCAGATTCCGAAACAGTCTCATTATATCCGCTTCTATCATAAGGAGTAAAGAATGACGAAAATTATAAGGACTACGACGGTGCCGACGTCGTTGAAGTCGTTTTGCAGCGGCATCTTCGAGCACTTGAAGCAAGAGGGCTTTGAGTGTATGGCAATATCGTCGCCCAACACAAAATCCGGCTCAGAGGGGCAGGGGATGAGTGAATTGGAGGAGTATGGTCGTGCCGAAGGCATCCGCACCATCGCTGTGCCCATGGAACGGCACATCTCGCTCGTGAGTGACTTGAAGTCGCTCTGGCGGATGTATCGCGCTCTGCGTCAGGAACGTCCCGACTTGGTTCACTCGATGACTCCCAAGGCCGGGCTGATGACAATGGTGGCAGGATGGCTGGCGGGAGTGCCGCGCCGTGTCCACACATTCACGGGCCTGGTGTGGCCCACGTCAACGGGTTTCAAGCGTCGGGTCCTGATGACGACAGACCGGATTACCTGTGCCTGTGCGACCCACATCATCCCTGAGGGCGAGGGAGTGAAGAGCGACCTGCTCAACCATCACATCACCCGCAAGCCCCTCAAGGTGCTGGGTTACGGTAACGTGAAGGGCATTGACATGAGCATTTTTGATCCTGCGGCTATTGAGGTCCCGGCTCACGAGGGCTTCACGTTTGTGTTCGTTGGCCGTATCGTGCGCGACAAGGGCATTAACGAGCTGGTCGCAGCCTTCGACCGCCTGCATCGTGAGCACCCCGACACACACCTAGTGCTGGTTGGCCCGCGAGAAGACAACCTGGATCCTGTGTCACAAGTGACGCGAAGTCGTATCGAATTGGGTGACGGTATCGAGGCTGTTGGAGGCCAGCATGATGTAAGGCCTTTCTATGCCGCGGCTGATGCGCTGGTGTTCCCGAGTTATCGCGAGGGTTTTCCGAATGTGGTTATCGAGGCCGGAGCGATGGGCTTGCCGAGCATTGTCACCGACATCAACGGCTCGCGTGAAATCATCATTGAGGGTGAGAACGGTGTCATCATTCCCTCAAAGGATGAAGAGGCCCTTTACCTGGCGATGAAACGCTTTGTTGAGCATCCCGACGATGTTGCTGCGATGGCTGCAAATGCCCGTCCACTCATCGCCTCACGCTTCGAGCAGGGTTACGTGCGCCAGTGCCTGTACGACTTCTACGACGAAATCCTCGGCTGAAAGGATAGTTGGTTTCATTAATGAACTGATACGAGGGAAGAGAATGGCCCATTCACCAGTGACCACTGATAACGTTATCTCCAAGAAAGAGAATCTGGGGTTGAGAGGCCTCTGCATAACGCTGATTGTGCTACATAACCTTGCGCATAATGTTATCCCATTTGCGGAAAACGAAGCATGGTTTGATCCCTCGAAAGCTGATTTTTTCATTAACAATGTCCTGGGGCATCTGATACTTGGGCCGATTTCCTATTTGGGGTGGATGGGAGTACCGATCTTTTTCTTTTTGAGTGGTTATGGCCTAAGCGAAAAATATGGCAAAACAATGCCGAGCATGTTCTCGTTTATCAAGGACCATTACTTGAAACTGCTTCTGTTGGCATGCCCTTTTATCATAATTGGAAATTTAGAAGTAGATGAAGGGAAATCGCTTCTCCAGGTGTTAGGTCAATTGACGTTTCTGAATAGTTTTTTTGAAAAAAACGAGATTCATCCTGCCGCTTTTTGGTATCTTAGGGTTGCCTTTGAGTTTTATATCCTGTATGCCTTAATCCTGCGTCGCATTCCGGCCAAATGGTTGTGTCTCATCTCGCTGGTGGTGACATGCTCATTCTACTTTTATAGCGACAAACTGGTTCATTCATTGAACCAGCATTGCATCGGGTGGCTCTTGGACTTCTCGCTGGGAATGTATGCCGCTCAGCACCCGCAGTGGTTTAGACGCATCGAGAATGTCTATTGCTCAATAGCTTTTCTTGCTCTGCTGTTGTTTGCAAGCGTCAACGAGTACGCATGGTATTTCAGTACAACTATAGCGGTGCTATTCTTTATATCGATTAAGAGGCATTTAACGAAAAAGGTTTTAGTCTTCTTGGGAACAATATCTGCATTCTTGTATGTGTGTCATCCAGTTATTCGTGACATTTGGTTGCATTGGAAGTTGGATTATATGAACGGGAACCTGTTGTATATCTTCCTGTCGGTGTGTGCTTATTTCTTGGTGTGCGTGTTGGCGGCTTATTTGTATGGCAAGTTTTACAAGAAGGTTTTGGCGTTGATGCACGGCGCTTTTTCCAAGAAGTGACCGTCGCAAGAGAAGTGACCGTCGCAAGAAAACTATGTTAGCATGAAGATTTATCGTGATTGTATCAAGCGGGTGTTGGGCTTCGTGCTCTCTCTCGTTGCAATAATATGTTTGTCGCCGCTGTTCCTGGTGGTGACTATCTGGCTACATTATGCCAATAAGGGTGCTGGTGCGTTCTTCTTCCAAGAACGGCCAGGCAAGAATGGCAAGATTTTTAAGATTGTCAAGTACAAGACAATGACCGATGAGCGCGATGCCGACGGCAAACTGTTGTCTGATGAGCAGCGGCTGACACGTGTGGGGCGTTTTGTGCGTTCCACAAGCATTGATGAGTTGCCGCAGTTGTTTAATGTGCTCAAGGGGGACATGGCATTGATAGGTCCCCGTCCATTGCTCGTCGATTATCTGCCACTGTATTCGCCTGAACAGGCCCGGCGTCACGAGGTGCGTCCCGGCATCACAGGTTGGGCACAGTGCCACGGGCGCAACACCTTGTCCTGGAGCGAGAAATTCAGTCTAGACGTGTGGTATGTTGACCACTGCTCATTTCTTACAGACTGTCAAGTGATATTTACAACGATAAAGAAAGTGCTTGCCCGTGATGGCATATCCCAAGACGGTCAGGCAACAATGGAAAAATTTAACGGAAATAATTGATGTATCTATACGGAGCAAGCGGACACGCTAAAGTGATTGTTGACATCCTGAAGGCATCGGGAATTGAGGTCGATGGGATGTTTGATGACGACAAGTCAATTAACGAATTGGTGTCAATCCCAGTTTTTCATAACTGGAATGGTGAATCACCTATTGTCGTCAGCATCGGAAACAATGAGACTCGCAGGCAGATTGTACAGAAACTGAAATGTGAGTTCGGTACGGTAATTCATCCCTCGGCAATCGTTTCGCCAAATGCAACAATCGGTGAGGGCTCGGTTGTCATGCAGGGAGCTATCGTGCAGAGTGATGCCGCAGTGGGACGGCATTGCATCCTCAATACCGGTGCCTCGGTCGATCATGAGTGTACGATTGAAGATTTTGTGCACATCTCTCCTCAGGCAACCCTGTGCGGTAATGTCCACATTGGTGAAGGCGCATGGATTGGTGCGGCGGCTGTTGTGATTCCGGGTGTGAAAATCGGCAAGTGGGCGGTAATCGGTGCCGGCAGTGTCGTCGTCGATGACATCCCCGATAGAGTGGTGGCATTTGGTAACCCCTGCCGAGTCAGAACAGACGAGGAAAAGAATCAGAAAAATTATCCCAACCGGATTGCCATCTACGGTGCCGGCGGCTTGGGCCGTGAGGTTGCTGGAGGCATTCAGCGCATTAACAGTGCCGGTAGAGGCAACTGGGAGTTCGTCGGCTTTTATGATGACAACAAGGAGGTGGGCACTCCCGTCTCGCATTATGGTAAAGTGATGGGTGGCATGGATGATCTGAATTCCGTCAACGAACCACTCGCAATTGCCATAGCCGTCGGTGACCCGATGACGCGAAAACTCATTCTTGAGCGCATCACCAACGAGAACATATACTATCCTAACCTGATTGCTCCGTCATTCAGGGTTCTGGACCCCAAGACGTTCATCATTGGTCAAGGCAATATCATTCAGGACAGTTGCAGCGTTACCTGTAATGTCACCGTGGGTGATTTCAATGTTCTCAACGGTTCAAATGTGCTCGGTCATGATGTCGAGTTGGGCAACTTTAACGTCCTGATGCCCGGCGTGCGCTTGTCGGGCTCTGTAGGTGTGGGCGAGTGCAACCTGTTTGGCGTAGACAGCGTGGTGCTGCAGCGCATCAAGGTGGGCAACAATATCACCCTGGGCGCCGGCAGTGTGTTGATGACCAAGCCCAAGAATGGTAACACCTATATCGGTGTACCCGCTAAGAAATTTGAGTATTAAATTATAACGATATGGACACCAATTATAATCCTTTCTCTCTGGAGGGCAAAACGATTCTTGTAACCGGCGCATCGTCAGGCTTGGGCCAGGCGACGGCTATAGCCTGTGCGCGCATGGGTGCAAACATGGTGATTACAGGCCGTAATGCAGAACGGTTGCAGGAAACCTTCAATCAAATCGATGCTCCGTCCAAGGTGCAGACCCTTGCTGACATAACTGTCAAGGACGACTTGGAACGTCTGGTGGCATCGTTGCCGCCACTTGACGGAGCGGTGTTGTGTGCAGGCAATTCGACCACGCTTCCGTTACAGTTCGGTACGCGCGAGAAATTTGATGAGATGTTCGAAGTCAATTTCTTCGCACCGATAGAGCTCCTGCGCTTGATGTACAAGAAGAAGGTGCTGCAAAAAGGGGCCTCGGTAGTCATTATCGCCTCTATTGGAGGTACTCACAGCTTCATGCCTGGAAACGGCGTGTATGGCGCTTCTAAAGCTGCCCTGAATTCGGTGATGAAATATGCTGCCCGTGAATATGCTTCCCGCAAAATCCGCGTCAACAGCATCTGCCCCGGAATGGTAGATACCCCGCTCATCCATCGTGGCACTATTACCGAGGAGCAACTGGCCGAGGACGCGAAGCGTTATCCGCTGGGCCGTTACGGTCATCCCGAGGATATCGCCAACGGAGCCTTGTACCTGTTGAGTGATGCCTCCAGCTGGCTCACGGGGCATGATTTGGTTATCGATGGAGGATTCTCGATATAAAGTTTTTTGGTATTATTTTTGCAGAATTAATATATGTGTGTACTTTTGTCAACTGAAATCGATGTTATTGACGTTGCTTGTCACACCTGATTGTTAGATTTTTTTATGGAAATTCAGGAATTTATTGAAAACTTTGCTGCTCAGTTTGATGACACTGATGAGGCATTGTTCACCGCTGACACCAAGTTCAAGGAACTTGACGAGTGGTCGTCCCTCACTGCTTTGTCGATTATCGCGATGGTCGATGATGAGTGTGACGTGATTATCAAGGGCAATGACATTTTGAATTCTGACACCATTCAGGATTTGTTCAATGTCGTTGTGAAGAAGCAAAAGAAGTAATCATCAACAATGATTGAAACAAAGGTCAAGGAAATCATAGCACGAGTCCTGAATGTGGACATCGCCCTGATTACCGACGAATTGTCATCTGGGGAGATACCCCAATGGGATTCGGTGGGTAACCTTGCCATCATCAGCACGATTGAGCAGGAACTTGATGTGGAGTTCCCGCTCGAAGACCTGTTTGACTTGACATCGGTACAGTCAATTGTCGAGGAGGTCAAATCACTCCAGTCATGATTAATGCCCCTCACAGCCCCCTGCTGTGTGACATTGCCGGAAAGGCCCTAGATGCCCCTGACAAGATTGCCCTTGTCGACGGGACATCGCGTGTTTCCTATGGCCAATTGGTCGAACGCGTCGAGGCTGCAGCACTGTATCTGCAGTCTTTGGGGCTGAAGCCAGGTGACCGTATTTTGCTTTCGGCACAAAAGGAGGCACAATTCGCCTATCTCTATCTGGCGGCCCACCTGTTGGGAGTGGTGAATGTGGTGGTTGATTCGGCATCGCCACGCGAGAGGCTCGACTACATCATTTCGGTGACCAATCCTGTCGTCATGTTCGGTAATGGACTTGATATTCAGGGTCGGCATTGCGAATCGCTTGATGGCGTTCCAGAGTCAGCTGTCGGGATTCTGACATTGCCGCACATCACTAGTGACGACGTCGCTGATGTGATGTTTACCACAGGAACCACAGGAGCACCCAAAGGCGTGATTCTTTCTCATGCCAATATCTATGGCTCGGCATGTAATACTAACGGATTTATCGGAACCTGCAGCACCGATGTCGAGGCTTTGGCCTTGCCTTTAAGCCATTCATTCGGTTTAGGCCGATTGCGTTGTGTCCTTATTGCGGGTGCTACACTGGTATTGGTTAACAATTTCGCTAACCTGAAAACCTTCTTCAATGTCATCGACAACGAAGGGGTGACGGGATTCGGCATGGTGCCGGCCGTGTGGCAGTACATCAAGCGCTTGAGCGGTAAGCGAATAGCTCGTTTTGCCGGACAAATACGATATATAGAGATAGGAAGTGCTGCATTGCCTATAGAGGATAAGGAGCTACTCATGGAGATGTTCCCAACCACACGGTTGTGTATGCATTATGGTCTTACAGAGGCATCTCGAGCATTGTTCATCGAGTTTCATGGGAATAGGGACAACCTGAATGCCATCGGTCGACCTGCTTCACGACTCGTTGAGGTATGCGTACGAGACGAGAACGGCCTGCCTGTGGCCGATGGTGTGGATGGCGAGATATGCGTGCGTGGCAATATGGTGACCAAATCCTATTTCCTGCCTGAGGACAATAAGGACGCATTTTTCGGAGAATGGTTCCGCACTGGTGACTGGGGACATCGTGACAACGATGGCGATTTCTACCTCACCGGGCGCAAAAAGGAACTCATCAACATCGGTGGCGAGAAGGTCAGCCCCGTGACCATCGAGGAGGCCATCAAGAGCCTCGGCATTCCCGATTGCGCATGCACCTCGGTACCTGACCCCAACGGCGTGTTGGGCGAGGTGCCCAAAGCCTATCTTGTGCGTGGAAACAGCGACCTTGACTTTGACACCATTAAGCGCCAACTGGCGCAACTACTCCCTCCCAATGAGATTCCTGTTGTATGGGAATGGGTGGATATTATCCCGAGAACATCATCGGGAAAGATTCAGCGATTGAAATTAAATAACAATATATGTCACAACTAACAATCAACAACGTGCGCATTGCAGGCATGAGTGCCTGTGTGCCTGCGACGGTGGAAGATAACCGCACGCTGCCCATCTACAAGGATGAGAGTGAGGCGCTGAAAGTGATAGCATCGACGGGAATCGAGCGCCACCACAAGGTGGATGATGGCGTCACGGCTTCAGACCTCTCGGTCAAGGCGGTTGAAGGTCTCCTCCAGCAAATGGGATGGGAGCCGCAAGATGTGGACTGCTTTGCCTATGTCTGCACCTCAAGGGACTACATTGCCCCGCAGACGGCATGTATCATGCAGGACCGTCTGAAGCTGCGCAGCGACTGCTGTGTGTTCGACCTGCCATTCGGCTGTTCGGGCTGGGTCTATGGCATGAGCATTGTCGCATCGCTCATGTCTCATGGCACGTTCAAACGGGCCATTCTCGTCGCCGCCGAAACCAATACCCGCAACCGTAATCCTCGAGATACTGCTGTTAGACCGCTATTTGGTGACGCGGCAACGGCAACAGCACTTGAGCTTGACCCGGAACTTGCCCGCCCCATGAATTTCATGTATGGCGTTGACGGTGCCGGATTTGATGCCGTGTGGGCTCCTTATGGCGGTATGCGCAACCCCGTCACTTACGAGTCGCTAGAGGAGAAAGAGGTTTCTCCTGGCAGTTTCCGTCGTGGAGTGGATATGATTGTAAACGGCATGGACGTGTTTGGTTTTGCCATCAAGCAACCGCCCCGTTCCATCAAGGAATTGATTGCAACGTTCAATATTGACGTCGAGACTGTTGACTTGCTGCTCCTGCACCAGGCCAACAAGTTCATAGACGAGAAGATACGCAAAGCCATCAAGATTCCCGCCGAGAAGACCCCCTACTGTCTCGAGGAATACGGCAATGTCACCAGCGCTTCAATCCCGTTGACGATGGTGTCGCGTTGCCGTGAGCAGTTGGCAGGCGACATGAAGCACTGCATCGCATGTGGTTTCGGCGTGGGCTTGGCATGGGCCAGCATGGAGTTCTATGCCGGTGGTGTGACAATTCCCGAAGTGATAACTTACTAAGAGTTTAAGCCCTATGGCACAACAATATATCAACACAAACAAGGAGTTCTTCTGGGGCGATTGGTATTTCAAGTCCCACGTGATGGCTGAAGACTTCAACTATAAGGCTCACAAGAAGGAACTGTCGGCCTATTTTGAGTCGCGCGGATTCAAGGTGTCGATGATGTTTGATGACTACTTTTCGCATCTCAATGGCATCCACAGCGACCGTTACCTGTCGATGGACGTGTATTACTTCTTTGTGATTCCGGCTCTCAACAGGACTGATTTTAAGGACGCCTACCTCGACAAGAATATCTACAGCGAGTTGTTCCCACGGGTAAAACAGCCACGCGCTATCATAAAGAATATGCACGGGTTGTATTATCGTGACGGTGAACAGATTACGATGGAACAAGCTGTCGATGCCGTGGTGAATGCCACTGGTGACCTGATGATTAAACCCACAGTCGAGACCTGCAACGGAGAGGGCGTGGAGCAAATCCGGGACTTTGGTGCCGATGCAATTAGGGAGCTGTTCCGTCACTACTCTTACAACTTCATCGTGCAGGAAAAAGTGCGTCAGCATCCTACACTGCAGCAGGTTAACCCCACTTCTCTCAACTCGATGCGTCTTTACACCTACCGCCATCTGGATGGTAGTTATGAATATCTGTATCCCTATGCCCACCTCCGTTTTGGTGGCAAGGGAGCCATTAAGGACAACGTCTCTCAAGGCGGCGGCACATGTCTCATCGACAGGAACGGTTTGGTTGATGACAGGGTGTTCCGTTTCAAGAACATGACCGTTTCCTCCCTCAAGCAGGAGACTGGCATAGATAATCTGGTTATTCCTGAATACCAGCGCGTGATTGACACGTTGATTGAGATGCACAAGCGCCTGCCTTACTTCGATTATGTGGGATGGGATGTGACCGTGCTGCCCGATGGGGAGCCATTGCTCATTGAGTTTAACCTCGCTCCGAGTGTCGAGGGTCCGCAGATGATGGCTGGTCCAATGTTTGGTGACTGCCTCGACGAGGTCGTGGAACGTGCTACCCAGGCCCAGTGCAGTAAAGTCCAGGGATATAAGAAGGTCTTTCCCAAAGGCTCAATTTATTACTTGCACATGCAGTAAGTGTGTGTTTTCATTGAACAAAACAGAATATTAGATATGGAGAACAAGAAAATCCTGCTTTGTCTCGCTCACATGAGCGGCCAAGAAATGAAATACATCCAAGAGGCTTTTGACACCAACTGGGTAGTGCCCTTGGGTCCAAACGTCAATGCTTTTGAGGAAGACCTGGAACGTTTGTGCGGACAGGGCAAGCACGTGGTAGCCCTCAGTGCCGGAACTGCAGCCATTCACCTGTCATTGGTGATGCTGGGCGTCGGCCGCGGTGATGAGGTGATTTGTCAGTCAATGACCTTCTCGGCAAGTGCCAATCCTATTGTATATCAGGGCGGTGTGCCCGTTTTCATCGATAGCGAACGCGACACTTGGAATCTCGACCCCAATCTGCTGGAGGATGCCATCAAGGACCGTATAGCCAAGACGGGTCGCAAGCCCAAAGCCATCATTCCGGTATATCTCTACGGTATGCCTGCCAAGATTGATGACATCATGGAAATCGCTCGCCGATATGAGATTCCGGTGGTGGAAGATTCGGCCGAGGCCTTCGGGTCACGTTACCGCGGTCAGTTGTGCGGCACGTTTGGCGACTATGGCATCATGAGTTTCAACGGAAACAAGATGATTACCACCAGTGGCGGTGGGGCGCTCATTTGTCCCAATGAAGAGGCCAAGAAGAAGGTTATGTTCTATGCAACGCAGTCTCGCGAGCCCATGCCTTATTATCTGCACAAGGAAATAGGTTACAATTACCGCATGAGCAACATCTGCGCGGGCATCGGCCGTGGTCAGATGACCGTCCTGGATGAGCATCTCGCCCATCACAGGCACTTGTGTGACCGCTATGTGGAACTGTTCGCCAACGTCGATGGCATTACCGTGCATACCAATGCCGACGAGCGCTCTGACAGCAATTACTGGCTCAATACCATCCTGATTGATCCCGCCAAGACGGGCGTTGACTATGACACCATCCGCCGTCATTTGGAGACCTGTAATATCGAGTCCCGTCCGTTGTGGAAACCCATGCACACCCAGCCTGTGTTCTCAGGTGCACCTGCTTATGTCAACGGTGTGAGCGAGGAACTGTTCAGTACAGGACTGTGCCTGCCCAGTGGACCCTGGGTGAGCGACGAGGACGTTGAGCGTGTGGCACATGAAATCATTGCTTGCTGCAAATGAGTTGAATGGCCATGATTTTTAATAAAACCCAAGGAATAATATGAATATTGCAATCTATGGTGCGGGTGGATTCGGCAAGGAGGTGGCATGCCTCATTGAGAGAATCAACCGCAATGGAGGCGACTGGCAACTGGTCGGTTTTTTTGACGACAGCAAGAGGCCCGATTCTAACATTTCACGATATGGTAAAGTGCTGGGCGATATGGAAACGCTGTTGAGTGTTGACGAGCCCTTGGCACTGGCAATAGCCATCAATGATAACAGGGCTGTCCGCCGCATCCGCGAGAGTATAGACAATCCCAACATCTCGTTCCCCAACCTGATTGACCCGTCTTTGTTTCTTGTTGATCCGGAAACATTCACAATCGGCGAGGGTAATATCATCCAGAATAACTGCATGATATCATGTGATGTGACAATGGGTGACTTCAACCTCATCAATGACCATGTTGTTTTGGGACACGATAACACAATCGGTAACTTCAATGACATCATGCCTGGGGCTCACTTGTCGGGAGGCATTACCATCGGTGACAACAACCTGTTGGGCGTTGCCTGTGCGGTACTGCAGGGAATGACCATCGGTAATGAAGTTACGATCGGTGCGAACAGTGTACTCATGACCCAACCCAAGGATAACAGCACCTATCTGGGTGTGCCGGCCCTTAAATTCGACTATTGAAACAGGTGAATTGGCATCAATTTGAAAGGTCTGATACCTGTTTTTTGGGGGGGGCAAAAAGCATGAATTTTTCATATGATACACTGCAAAGGGGTTGGAATTAAAAAAAATTATATAATTTTGCGCCCCGTGTAATAATAGCGCAGTTTTTGCGTTATAGTAAAAGAGAATGAATTTAGAGCAATTCATAGAGAATTTTGCGGGACTGTTTGACGAGACACCTCCCGACGCTATAAATGCCGGCACCCATTTCAAGGAGCTGGAAGAATGGTCATCGCTTGTCGCACTTTCGGTGATAGCGATGGTCGACGAGGAATATGACATTGAGTTTCGCGGCGATGACATCCGTGACAGCCAGACTGTCGAGGACCTTTTCAACATTGTCGCTGTGAGAGTTGAAGAAGAAGAGTTTTAACTTGCGTTTCTCCAAACAGTGTGCCGCTGTAGCTCGATTGAGTTGGCAGGTGACTGTTCCCCGTTTTTTTATTGATAAAGAAGAGTCATCTGAAACTTAAATTATTTTAGGTTTCTTTTTGCATTTATTATGGCCAAGTTAACATTTCAAGGAGTGGGAATAAAGGCTCTGAGTGCCTGTGTGCCCCAAGAGGTTGTCTACAATCGAGACCTCGGCTATTTAATCCCTGAAGAAGAAATAGATAAGGTAATCGAAAACATCGGTATTGAGCAACGCCGCATTGCTGCTCCCGATGTCATGGCCAGTGACTTGTGTTTCAAGGCAGCACAACAGCTGATGGCGGATAACGATATTAGCCCCGACAGCATTGATGTGCTGCTGTTCATGAGTCAGACTGGCGATTTCCGTATTCCTGCCACATCATGCCTGCTGCAGCATCGCTTGGGATTGCCGCGGGAAACGATGTGCATGGATATCACGTTGGGATGTTCGGGCTACCTATACGCCTTGAGCACCGCGTTTGCCTATGCTTCGCTGCCTGGCATAAACCGTGTCCTGTTGCTTGACGGTGAGGCGTTTTCCAAGATTGTCAACCGCCGTGACAAGGTGGATTGGCCCCTCTATGGTGACGCGGGAACGGCAACCCTTGTCGAGAAAGGTGATTTTGGGGAATCGACATTCCTGCTTTATACAGACGGCACTGGTGAGGACAAGATAAAGATTCACGCCGGGATGCGTAATCCGATTACGCCTGATTCATGTGTCGAGCGTGAACGGGAGGAAGGAAATGTGCGCACCGACTTGGAGGTGTTCATGGACGGCATGGATGTGTTCAATTTTGCCATCAGCAAGGTGCCGCGCAGCGTGAAACAGCTGTTGGCTGAAACAGGCAAGACCATTGATGATGTGGATCTCCTGGTTTTCCATCAGGCCAACCGTTTCATGATGGATTTCTTTGTCAAGAAGCTGAAGATTCAGCCTGACAAGGTGCCTTTCTGTATCAGCAAGTATGGTAACACCAGCAGCGCCTCGGTGCCTCTGACCATTTCCAGCGAGTTGAACGGCAAGCTGGAAGGTTCTCACACCGTGGTGCTAAGCGCCTTTGGTGCAGGCTTGAGTTGGGGCTCCGCTCTGATGCATACCTGTAATTGCCACGTTTCGCCTGTCATTGAGTATTGAATGCTATGTTTCCGGGATTAGTTTTCCATCATATTGGTATTGCTTGCCGTGATATCGGCAAGACGATGGAGTTTTACGTCAATATGGGCTATACTCCAGCCGATGTGGTGGATGATTGCTTGCAACACGTCAAGGTCTGTTTCCTCGACAAGGAAGGTGCGCCGCGCATCGAGTTGCTGGCACCGCTTGATGAACAGAGCCCAGTGCTTCGCACACTGGACAGCTCCGGCGTGGCACCTTATCACATCTGTTATAGCGTGAGTGATATCGATAAAGCGATTGCCGGATTGCGCAAGCAGCGTTTTCTGCTGCTCAACGGACCAGTACCAGCTTGTGCTATGGAAGACAGGCGTATTGCATTCTTGTTTCAAAAACATACCGGCCTGATTGAACTTGTAGAGCGGTGATGGGTGAACCGTTGCTGACATATATAGTTCCTGTTTACAACACCGCGGCTTATCTGCCGAGGTGTTTGCAGTCTATTATTGACCAGCCTGTTGCTGCCGACGACTGCGAGGTGCTGGTGGTGGATGACGGCTCTACTGATGGCAGTCGTGCTATTGTAGAGCGGTATGCCCGGGACTATCCGCAGGTGCGCCTCCTCAGCCAGCCGAACGCGGGTGTGAGTGCGGCACGCAACTTGGCGTTGGACCAGGCCCGTGGGCGCTATGTCGCCTTTGTGGATAGCGACGACTATCTGGAGGACGGCGCTGCAGCGATATTGCTCGACCGTGTTGTGGACGATGACTTGGATGTGCTGGTTTTCAATTTCACTCGTGTGATGCCCGATGGCACCGATGGCGGAGGCACCAGCCGAGACAATTATGACACCTCGGTAGTAACGACGGGCGTCGGTTACTTGCAGGAGCATGTCATGAGTCCCTACGTGTGGCGTTACCTCGTGCGTCGCAGTCTGATTGAGGACAATAAACTGCGCTTCGACATATCGCTCATCGCCTGTGAGGACGGCGATTTCATTGCACGTTTTATGCTTGAGGCCTCCCGGGTGGCTCATCAGGGCATTATGGGTTATTGTTATGTGAATCGTGGCGACAGCGCAATGCACAATCCTGACGCCGACCATGTGAAACGGCGCATTTTCAGCCAGGTTGACTCTGCCGTGTCGATTGACAGCACAATTCGAAGTTATGAGTCGCGTTCGGGCAACAAGGCACCCGTTAGTGTCGCTGGATTGAGAAATGTGTACTTGTTTTTCTCCATGACTAAGGCGTTGACCAGCGGCTGCGTCGATGAAGTGTTGCAGCGCATCCGTCAGGCGGGCCTCTATCCATTCCCGTGCATCGGTCCTGAGGCGAACTATGACGGCAAGAAATGGGCCGTTATTCATCGATTGATGATGCATCCGGGCTTGTGGAAGTTTTTAAGTGGAATCTATCGCAAGATAAAGAAATAAAGGAATGACGACGTTTGTCTTTCGTAATCAGACGGTTGAACCCTTTTTGGGCGATGATGGCATGACTTATTCGGGTTATGGCGACATCAGTCTGATACCCCAGGACGTGGACCGCTATATCTGGTTCTATCAGGTGCCTGTCAGTGCCGATGCTTCGCTGCTGGCACAGGAAATCAATTCCTATATTGGCCAGTTGGACTTGGTGATGGCGGCAGCTGACGCATCCAAGCCCTTTATCATCTTCTCCCTTGCCAATCTGTTCCCCGTGAGGCTTACTGGCAGCGGGCATGAGGTGGAAGACGCTATTGTCGATTTCAACCGTCATGCGACACAATTGGCTTCACAGTATGCCCATGTCAAGTGGGTGGACTTCGACGAATTTGTTTCCAGCTATGACAGCGAAACCCTCGTTGACTGGAAGTACTACCTCATGTCGCAGACGTTGCTCAATCCCAAGCTCAAACATGACTTTGGTCTATGGTGGAGAAGGGTAGAGGAGGAGCTTGCGCTTGTTCGTAAAAAGTGCCTGATTCTGGACTTGGACAACACCCTGTGGGGTGGAGTCCTGGGTGAGGACGGCGTTGATGGCATCAAGTTGGGCGGGGATTATCCCGGAAAGTCTTTCACGCTGTGGCAAGAGGCGCTCTTGCAGTTGTCCCGCTCGGGCGTTATACTGGCGGTGTGCAGTAAGAACAACGAGGCCGATGTCCTGGAAGCGTGGGAGAATAACCCCTTCATGGTGCTCAAGCGTGAGCATTTCAGCGCCATGCGCATCAATTGGAACGATAAGGCGACCAACATCGCCGAACTCGCCGACGAGTTGAACATCGGTCTAGACAGCATGGTCTTCCTGGACGATAATCCTTCGGAATGCGAATGGGTGAAGATGCAGTTGCCGCAGGTCGAGGTGCCTGTTTTTCCCGACAAGCCCTATCGGCTCATGCCATTCTTTAAAGAGCTTGTGGAGCGTTTTTTCCGCATCTACAACGTGACCACTGAGGACTTGTCCAAGACCGAGCAATACCGTGCCAATGCGTTGCGACGTGCCGAGCAGTCAAGGTTTGCCGACCTTGATGAATACCTGTATAGCCTTGATATCCAGATTGATGTTCTGCCTGCCGATGAACACAATCTGCCCCGCATCGCCCAGATGACCCAGAAGACCAACCAGTTTAACCTCACCACGCACCGTTATACCCAGGCCGAGGTCCAGCAGCGGCTGGATGCGGGTTGGCTCGTTTATTGCATGAGGGTAAGCGACCGTTTCGGTGACAGTGGGATTACGGGGACGGTTTTCCTGGAGCCGGTGGGCGAAACAGGAGTGAACATCGATACGCTGCTGCTCAGTTGCCGCATTTTGGGAAAGGGCATCGAGGATGCTTTTGTCAAGACGGTGCTGAATCTCCTGCGTTTGGATGGCTATAGGGAATTGACTGCCGACTACCTGCCGACTGCCAAGAACGGTCAGACTGCGGACTTTTATGACCGTCTCGGGATGACCTGTGTCGACACCCATGAAGATGGCGCTAAGCATTACAGCATGCCCATCAACGGTATTTTTGAGATAAAGAATTGCTATAACATTAGAGTGCTATGAATTTAGAAGAAAGCGTTTTAGATATCATGCGTTCGGTTTTTGAGCTGGACGAGGTGAGTACCAATGCATCACAGAAGAATTGTGAGCGATGGGACTCTTTGCATCATCTTATGCTGGCATCGGAGCTGGAGGATCTTTTCGACATTGAGTTGGAACCCGAGGAGATTGCCGAGATGACCGATTTCACCCGTGTTGTGGAAATGGTCAAGTCCAAGATGTAACACCTCTTTCCCCTTTACTGACCCTCCCTCATGAGCCGACAGCGAATCGCTTTCATTGATTTCATGAAATGTATGTGCATCATGCTCATCGTGATGTTCCATATCGATCATGAATTCTTTAACCATATCCTTCCTAATCTGAACAATGCGTTGCAGGCATTTCGCCTGCCCATGTATTACTTCATATCGGGAATCTTTTTCAAGCGGTATGGAGGTTTTGCCGATTTCACGCGGCGCAAGGTGAACAATATCCTTGTGCCGTTTTGCTTTTTTATTGTGCTGGCCTATGGCCTCAGATTGGCCGAGTTCGCAGTGCGCTGGGCTGTGGGTGCAGAGCCCATTGACATCTCGCCTGTACACCTTGTCGAGCCGTTTTTCCTGCGTTACTGGGACATGACTACGCCCATCTGGTTCCTGTTGAGCCTGTTCTGGTGCAACGTCATTTACTATGCCATGCAGCAGTGGCTCAAGTCCTTATGGCTCATCTGCATCGTTGCATTCGCATTATCGGTTATCGGCTATTTGTGTGGTGTCTATCATGTCTTGTTGCCCTTGGTGCTTGACACGTCGCTCGTGGCGATTCCCTATTTCATTCTGGGACATGAGGTCAACCGCCTTGGGGCTTTGCAGCCTTCACGTTATGACCGATGGGGCATACTTGTGTTGATTCTTGTGGCTTTACCTGTCTATCTGTTGAGCGAGAACATCCATTTGCTTATCCAGGCGTTGCCCGAATATTGGAAACTCTACCTCTTGCCCTTTGTCGCTATTCTAGCCCTGTTCTGGGCGTGCAAGCCGTTGCCGCATGTTCCTGTATTCTGCCATTATGGGCGATACTCGCTGATTATCCTGGGAACCCACACGATGATATATGTGCCCGTGCGCTTCCTCTTGATTCATTATGGCTTTGAGCCGGGTGTCACGTTGTCGCTGGTGGTCTTTTTGGTAACGATGCTGATGGAATGGCCCATTATATGGATGCTCAAGACGTGGGCTCCACGTTTTACAGCACAGGAACCATTCTTCTATGAGGGTTGGAAATTGCGCTCCCACACGTTTACTACTGATTAGTCATGAAACACATCCTTAGACTTCTGGCCATTGTCATGGCTTTTGTACTGCTGTTTGCTGCCTATGGCGGTCGGGTGGACCCTGAAATCATGACCCTGCCGTCGCTGGCTACGCTTGCGTTGCCTGTCATTGCGCTAGTTGCCCTGCTGTTGATGGCCCTGCTGGCAGTTTTTGGACAGTGGAGGGCTGCGGTGATTCTTTTGGGTGCCTTCTTCCTGTCGTGGCCCACTCTCCGGCTCATTTCGCCGTTTAACATCACTCACCCCGATGCTGACCCTGAAAAGACGCAGCTCAAAGTGCTCACGATGAACGTGACGCAATTCAACTGGGTTGACGGGGAGCATCCCAGTAAAAACATGCGCTATATCCTCGACCAGGATGCCGATATCGTTGTCATTCAGGAGGGACTGATTTATTTCTCCTATGAGCAGCTCAAGACAGTGAAACCCATGTTGCAGGAACTGTACAAGAAATACCCTTACCGCAAGAAGCATTTCTTTGACGTGGGTATTCTGTCCAAATACCCCTACACCGAGGTTGAATCCTCCGTCCTCTCGAAGGACACGACGGGTTATTTCATCAAGGCATGGGATGTGGATGCGCCGGGTGGTGAATTGCGCGTGGTGAGTATGCACCTGAGCTCGATGCGCCTGTCGGCCAGCGACAGCAAGATTATTGAGACGATGAACAAACCGTCAGGACGCCGTAATCGTGCCCGTTCGGTGATGAAGAAGCTGACGGGCGGTTTCAACACGCATGCCGGGCAGGCTCGTGCTATGCGCCAACTGCTTGATGAAACCGAGGGCGATGTGCTGGTGATGGGTGACATGAACGAGACGCCTGGCTCATTCTGTTACCGGACCGTGTGTGGCGACGACCTGCGTGACGCGTGGGCGGATACGGGATTCGGGCCGATATATACATTCAATGACCACCACATGTATGTGAAAATCGACCACATCCTCTACCGTGGCGACCTCAAGCCGTTATGGTGCCGACGTGACAAGGCAGGCGAGAGCGACCACTACCCGTTGGTGGCACTATTTGAGCGTTAATAAGGGGTGATGCACACTAAATTACGAGCTATCACGTTTTATATGTGTAGAATAAACTAAACATTTCACAATGAAACACATGAAGTTTTTCTTTTGGATAGTTGTGGCAGTGATAGCTGTTACCGGCTTGATGACCTCATGCATTGAGGACGGCTTTACCACGTCGTCAAGCGATATCCTGACATTCAATATGGATACGGTGGCCTTTGACACCGTCATCACGCTGCAAGGCACCGCCACCAAGCAGATGGTGGTCTATAACCGCAGCAAGAAGCAGATTAATATCTCGTCCATCAAGGTGGCGGGCCTTTCCCCTAAGGGCCATTTCTACCTGAACGTGGACGGCATCCGCGGAGATTCTTTCAGTAATGTCGAGATACGTGGCAATGATTCTATCTATATCTTTATCGAGGCGAAACTCGATGAGATGGAACAGAACGAGCCGACGCTGCTCGAGGACCTGCTGTTATTTGAAACTAACGGGGTAGAACAGAAAGTGGTGCTGTCGGCTTGGGGACAGGACGTAATACGTCTGTCGGGCGACACCATCTCCCGCAACATGCGCTTCACGGCCACCAAGCCTTATCTGATCTATGACACGGTCTTTATCAGCGAGCGTGCCACATTGACCATCGACGCGGGAGCAACGCTGCTCTTCCATGACAAGGGCGCGATGCGTTGCGCGGGGCGTATGCTCGTCAATGGTACTGCCGAGAAGCCTGTGACCTTCCGTGGTGACCGCTTGGACCGCATTGTCGGTTCCACGAGCTTTGACATCATGGCTGGACAGTGGGGTGGCATCATCTTCACGCCGCCCACGATGGGCAACGTGTTGAAACACCTGATTATGAAGGGTAGCAGCATCGGCATGCACTGCAGTGCCAACGGCGACACCACCCATTGTGCGCTTAAACTGGTGAACTGCGTGCTCACCAACTCGTCATCGACCTGTCTGGCGACGGCTGCCTGCTATGTTCAGGCGATAGGCACCGAGTTCAGTGACGCTGCCGAGGAGGTCGCTTATTTTGCCGGCGGCAAGGTGATGGCAAGTCAGTGCACCTTTGCCAACTATTACCTTTTCAAGGTGCCTTCGTTGCCCATTGTCAACGTCTTTGACGTGGAATTCTCTAACGGTACTATCGGCAAAATCAAAGCTTACTTTGACAACTGCATCATCTATGGTCTCTCCAGTGAGATTAACGAGGGTAATCTCGACGATTTTGATGTATATCTGCGTTATTGCCTCTTGAAGAGCAAGGGCAGTGACGATGCCCACTTCATCAATTGTGTCTGGGATGCTGACCCGTGTTTCCTCACGGTGCGTGACGACAAGCTGTTCGACTACCGCCTGGGCAACGAGAGTAACGCCATCGGCAAGGGCAATCCCGCCCTGTGCCCCGACGAGGCCCGTTATGACCGCTACGGTGTCGACCGCAGGGCAAACGGTGCTATCGACCTGGGCGCCTATTCCTGGGTGCTCATTCCTGATGAGGAAGAATAACCAAGATAAGTATATATGAAAAGAGTTTTTTTATTATCGATGCTGATTGTGGCATTGACGGGTTGTTTGTCGGCTGGCGAGAGCACGATAGCGACCACGTCGTTGCCCAAGCATGAGTTCCGGGGTGCGTGGATGCACATCATCGGGCAGAGCCAGTATGCCAAGATGACGCCCGAGCAGACCCGCCAATACCTCATCGAGCAACTCGACCTGTTGCAGCGGGCCAATTGCAACGCTGTCATCTGGCAAATCCGCCCGCAGGCCGATGCCGCTTATGTCAGCGAGCTCGAGCCGTGGAGCCGCTGGCTCACTGGTGAAGCGGGCAAGGCGCCTGACCCCGTGTGGGACCCGCTGCAGTTCATGATTGAGCAGACCCACAAGCGCGGCATGGAACTCCATGCCTGGATTAACCCCTATCGCGTGACCAGCAGCGAGGAGGACAAACCCGCGCCGGGGCACATCTATTACGAGCATCCCGAGTGGTTCCTCAAGTATGCCGATGGCAAACTCTACTTCGACCCGGGATTGCCCGAGAGCCGTGACTTCATCGACACGGTGGTGCGCGACATCCTCGTGCGCTACGACATCGATGCCCTACACATGGACGACTATTTCTACCCCTATCCTGTCAAGGGAGCAGAGTTCCCCGACACGGCATCCTACGATGCCTATGGCATCGGCTGGGACAAGAACGACTGGCGTCGCCACAATGTTGACCAGCTCATCGAGCAGCTGCACAATACCATCCAGGAGGTGAAACCCTGGGTGCGGTTCGGCATCAGTCCCTTCGGCATTTGGCGCAACAAGGCCAGCGACCCCGACGGCAGTGAGACCAATGGTCTGCAGTGCTATGACGCCCTGTTTGCCGACTGCCTCAAGTGGACGGCCGAGGGTTGGGTTGACTATATGGTGCCGCAGCTCTACTGGGAACTGGAACACAAGGCTGCCAGTGACTTGGTGCTGATGCATTGGTGGAACGACCATGCCAACGGACGTCACATGTATTATGGTCAGGCACTCAACAACGTGATGAGTCACCGCGATATTGCTGATGAGGGGGGCGACACGATTAATCCCACGCAGCTGGACCACAAGCTGCGTCTGCAGCGCGCAATGGATAACGTGCATGGCGTGACTTGGTGGCCCGGCTATACCATCACGTCCAACTTCAAGGGTGTCCTCGACTCGCTCGAGACCAAGCAGACTTGCCATCCGGCGTTGATTCCCGCTTACACATGGCTTGACAATGAGAAACCTCAACGCGTCAGCGGCCTTGATATCAAGAAGGTGTCGGGCAAGAAGAGCCTCATTTGGAAGGCCCCCAAGACCGACGACCCGATGCAGCAGGCCGTGCGCTACGTCGTCTATCGTTATCCTAAGGGCAAGAAGGGCAGTCTGGACAATCCCGCTAATATCCTCGCTATCACGGGCGATACCTCGCTGGTGCTGCCTGACGGCGGAAAGGGCAAATGGAAATATGCCGTCACCGCTCTCGACCGCTGCTGGAACGAGAGCGAACCCGCCTGGAAGTAAAGCTCATTGACATCCATCCAAACAATCGACAGCCGCCCAACCACGGGGCGGCTGTCGTCATATCTCTCACTAACCACTAATCACTCATCACTCATCAGCGCGAAGCGCTCTTAGAACAAATGGGCGATATTTTCGGTCATCATCTTCACGCTCATGGCCAGCAGGATGATACCGAAGAACTTGCGGGAGAACATCATGCCGCCTTCGCCCAGCCATTTCTGTATTTTGCCGGTGCTCTTGATGACGGCAAACACCCACAACATGTTGATGGCCAGTCCGATGAAGATGTTCACATCGTCGTACATCGCCTTGAGCGAAATCAGTGTTGTCAGCACGCCGGCGCCAGCGATGAGCGGGAACACCATCGGTACCATTGTCGCACCCTTGTTGGGCGTGTTGTTCTTGAAAATCTCCACGTCGAGAATCATCTCAAGCGCCATCAGGAACATCAAGAAGCCGCCTGCCGTGGCAAACGAGTGGATGTCGCAGTTGAAGATGCGCAGCAGCCAGTGGCCGCCATAGTAGAAGCCCACCATCAGCAAGGTGGAGTAGAGTGTGGCCTTGGTGGCATCCACATGTCGCCCTTTTTCCCTCAACTGCAGGATGATAGGTATCGACCCCACAATGTCGATGATACTTAACAACACCAGCGTCGCACTCAAAATCTGCGTGAAATTAATGGTTCCCATATTCCAAATGATTTTCTTGCCCGCAAAGTTACATAGAATTCCCGAAAATCTATTATTTTTGTGGTTTCAAAGAATAATAAAAACGATAAGATGATGAGATATTTCAGGATGATTACTGTGGTCATGGCTGTGATGCTGGCGATGGCCGCAACGGCACAGCAGACGGTCATGACGGTTAACGACGCGGAACGTCACCAGACCATCACGGTTACTGCCGTGGGTGATGATGTTGTACGTGTGGATGTTGTGCCTGACGGATGGAATGGCAACCGCCTGCCATCACTGGCGCTGACCAAGACCATAACCCCCCAGGTCAAGATAGTCGAGGACGTCTATGTGAAAATGATGACCACAGCCAGCGGCTTGAACGTGAAGTATATCAAGCATTCCGGCCTGATGATGGTGGGGAATGGTGATGTTGAATACGTTGCTGATGTCTTGTCCATGCGTGATAGCTCTAAGGTGGTGTTGTTGCACAATGAGGGTGAGTCGTTCTACGGCGCCGGTGAACGTGGCTACTCGTTCAACCTGGCTGGTGACACGCTCATCAACTACAATGCCCAAAACTATGGTTACCAGATGGGTGAGCCGCGCACCAAGCAGATGGGCATCACCATGCCCTTTGTGATTTCCTCCAAGGGTTATGGCATCTTCTTTGATGACTTCTGCAAGTCGTCGCTCTATCTGGGCGACCATCTGGAATACACCTCCACCTCACCGCAGCCGCTGTCCTATTACGTTATTGACGGCAACGGCAAGGTCGAGAACGTGGTCAAGAACTTCACCTGGCTCGTGGGCCGTCAGGAACTGCCCCCGCTGTGGACGTTGGGCTACATCACCTCCAAGTACGGCTACCATGACCAGCGCGAGAGCGAGGGCGTGGTAGATACCCTCAAGCGCGAGGGCTACCCGCTCGACGGCATCGTCTTTGACCTCTACTGGTATGGCAAGGAGGAGGATATGGGCCGCCTGGAATGGGACAAGGAGCAGTGGCCCGACCACCGCAAGATGTTGAGCGACTTCAAGCAGATGGGTGTCAATGTGGTGACCATCTCACAGCCCTATGTGCTGACCAACGGCCGCGCCATCGATAATTACCGCCTGCTCGACCCGCAGGGAATCTTCTGCAAGACCGACGGCACCGACACGACTCACACGGTGACCATTTGGGTAGGGCAGGGCGGCATGTTTGACGTGTCCAATCCCGCCACCCGCCTGTGGCTGCGCAACCGTTATAAACAGCTCACCGAGGAGGGCGTTACCGGCTGGTGGGGCGACCTGGGTGAGCCTGAGAAGCATCCGTTGGAAATCCGCCACTGGAACGGCCTTACTGCCGAGCAGTACCACAATGTCTATGGCAACGATTGGAGCCGCATCATTTATGACATGTTCAAGGAGGATTACCCCGACCGTCGCCCGATGATCATGATGCGTGCCGGCACGGCGGGTCTGCAGCGCTACTCGGTCCTCCCCTGGTCCACCGACGTGTCCCGCTCGTGGGGCGGCATGCAACCCCAGGTGACCATTATGCTCAACACGGGTCTGAGCGGTTTGGGCTATATGTCGCACGACGTGGGTGGCTTTGCCGTTGACCCTGACAACAAGCGGGACGGCGAGCTCTACATCCGCTGGCTGCAGCTGGGTCTGTTCTCGCCCATGCTGCGCACCCACTCGACCTATCAGGCTGAACCATACAACTACAAGGAGTTCGGCGACCTCACGCTGCGCCTCATCAAGGAACGCTATGCCTGGTTGCCCTATAACTACACGTTGGCCTTTGAGAACGCCCGCAACGGTCTGCCGCTGGTGCGCCCGCTGGGCTTCTACGAGGATGACAAGAATATTGCCCGATTTGACGGCATCAACGACCAGTACCTGTGGGGCCATGACGTGATGGTCGCTCCCGTGATGCAGCAGGGCGCCACGAGCCGCAGCATCACCTTCCCCGAGGGCACTTGGGTCGACATCAACCATCCCGAGAAGCGCTATCAGGGCCACACGACCATCAACTATCCTGCCCCCATCGAGGTGCTGCCGCTGTTTGCCCGCGCCGGAGCCTTCATCCCTCAGGCAAACTACGAGATGCAGAACGTGGGCGACTACAATCCTGACAGGCTCGACATTGTCTATTATGCCAACAGCACGCCATCGACCTACACCCTGTTTGACGACGACCTGCACTCCACCGGCACGCTGGCAAGGGACAAGCATCGTGAAATCCAGTTCACTGCCACGCCTCAGGGCAAGACGTGCTTCATCACCATCCAGGGCAGGGGCAATATCGACGGCGATGTCCCCAGCAAGGAATACCGCCTCATCATCCCCGCAACCAAGTCCGCTAAGGTAAAAATCAACGGCAAGAAAGCTGCCGGCGTGACCTACGACAAGCGCACCGGCACCCTCACCGTCCCTGTTTCCATCCCCGACATCGCCCAGGCCACCATCATCGAACTCGTCAGATAACGTGAGTTTGACAGAAATGTAGTATTTTTGCAAAAATGTTTGAACAAGAGATTGCAACGTATGACCGATTGGCAAAAGACTACCTGGAGAAGATAGCGAAGCCGATGGGAGACTTGGAGTTCCGCAAGCACTCAGAGATTATCTTCTCGTGTCACAGTTGCGGTATCGAGGGCTCTTCGTTCTCGGTCGATGACACGCGGGCGCTGTTTGAACAAGGCTTAGGTTATTATCCAGTGGGTAAGACCTTGTTTGAGTGTCAAGAAATGGCAGATCATTTCAAGGCATACGAGTGGATGCACGACAATTTGGAACATCCCTTTGATGTCGAGTTGATGAAGACACTCAACCGTCTTGTAACGCTCAATACATTGCCCTATCGGGTGCCAGATGCCGTGCCAGGTGAATTCACCACAGTAGATATGGCAGCGGGTGATACGCTATTTGGTGACCATGAGAAGTTGATTGAACAATTGCCACGCTTAATGGAATCGACGGCCAATGCCATTGCTGAGGGTTCGATTCATCCGATGGTGCTTGCAGCAAGATTCCATGGTTTCTTTGAATATCTGCATCCTTTCCGTGACGGAAATGGGCGCACAGGTCGCCTGTTGTCCAATTTCATTTTGCTGCAATACCACTTGCCTGAGTTGATTATCTGCAAGGAAGATCGTCAGGAATACATCAATGCCCTCAAGGCTAAGCGCACTGAGGGCACAGATGAGTTCTTAATCGCCTTCTTCTTTAAGGCCGCAATCAAACAGATGCAGGACGAACTGGACCAAAAGCACAAAGGCTCCCGTCCGATGCTGTTTTTCTGAAAAAACAATTAGGATGCGGACGCCTTTACTGAATTAGCGTAATTCGTAGTTTAAAATCGCTAGATGACTACGGCGGTGCCGCTGGTGGCGACCATGAGCATGGAGTTTTCCTTGCCGATGGTCTCGTAGTCGATATCAATGCCCACAATGGCGTTAGCGCCGAGTTCCCGGGCACGGTCCATCATCTCGTTCATTGCGATATCTTTGGCCTGGCGCAGCACCTTCTCATAGCTGGTCGAGCGGCCGCCGACGATATCACGGATGCCTGCGAAAATGTCTTTCAGGAAGTTGGCACCAATGATGGTCTCACCGGTCACTACGCCCTTGTACTCGCGGATGGTGCACCCCTCGATGTGGGAAGTTGTTGAAAGTAACATTGTATTCATCTTTTTGTAATGGATTTTAAATGTACAATCATCCCTGCAAATATAATGCCAAAAAAATATGGTCATCGGTGTAGTTTTTTGTCACCGCCTTGCGTCTAATAGGCAAAAAGCAATTAAAATTCAATCATTATGACACAGGAGATGATCAATAAAGAGAAAGAGGAATTGATGAACCGCATCAAGAAGAGGGTTGGCAGCTTTCATACGGTCAACGTTATCGACTTGATTTATACAGCCGCATTGTCGATTTTCTTCCTGATACTCTTGCTGGGTGGAGACGAGTCAACCTACGGTTTTCAATTCTTCGGTATCTTGTTACTCGTGTTTGGGGCTTTGGCTATGTCGTTCATCATGTGGAAATATAGCGCAACGTTGAAATCGATTTCCGATGCCGAGGAGTATGTGCAGCATTATGACAAATTTCGGCACTATTCATTATATTGGTGCGGGATACCATTCGCCATCGTGTTTACGGCTGCGGCATTTCTACTATGGGGGTCTGCCATTGCAACTCTTGTAGTCGTCGGATGGGCGATTCTGATTCTTGCAATCATCCTTTCAGGCGCATACAAGAATAAGGATATCGAGCGCCTGCGTGAACTCCTGGAGCTGGAGGATAACGCAACACCAAACTAAACAGGTCACCGATATGCGATAAACGGGCAAAAAAAACTAGAAATTTTGCAACTTTTTGACGTGCTTTTACGTCTATAGAACAGAAAGAACAACTAAACTCAGATATTGAAGATGAAACGTATAGTTTTAAAAAGATTGTTTTGTGCCGCACTGGTCACCCTGACGTGTCTTGTCACGGTGGCGCAGGACTTCAGCGGCGACTGGAAAGGCAATATCCAGGTGCAAACCTACACCATCCCGCTGGTGCTGCACATCCAGCAGAATGACGAGGGCATGACGGCCACGCTCGACTCGCCCCAACAGCAGGCCTACGGCATCAAGGCTAAGGCTAGCGTTAAGGATGGCAAACTCACCGTCGAGGTCCCCGAGATTGGCGCCAGCTACAAGGCGACGCTGAAGGACAACACGCTGGACGGCAATTACTCGCAGATGGGCTTCTCCATCCCCTTGAAGCTGTCGCGCGAGGTGCCTGTAACGGCTGACAATGATGACGAGGACTGGGTCAATGACTCGCTGCTGAACGTGTTTGACAACATCCAACTCGAGGGTATCGAGGTCACCGCCCAGCGTCAGCTCATCAAGCAGGAGGTGGACCGCATCGGCTACAACGTGGCCGAGGATGCCGACAGCAAGACCAACAACGTGTTGACCATGCTGCGCAAGGTGCCCATGGTGAGCGTCGATGCCAGCGACGAAATCCGCATCAACGGCCAGCAGAATTTCAGGATTTTCCGCAACGGACACCCTGACCCATCTCTCTCTCGCAATGCCAAGGACATCCTCAAGGCGATGCCCGCCAGCAGCGTCAAGCGCATCGAGGTCATCACCGAGCCGGGCGCCAAGTATGACGCCGAGGGCACAACCATGATCCTGAACATCGTCATGGCCGATAATTCGACGCTCAAGGGCGTTTCGGGCATGGCATCGGCACGTGCCGACCACAGGGGAGCCGTGGGTGGCTCACTGAACCTGACCACGCAGCTCGACAAGGTGGTGTTGTCGGTCGATTACGGCATCCACCACGACGCCAACAATGGCCAGAAGACCAATACCTCAACGCTCAACCATTACACCCAGAGTGGCGCGGAACTGATGACCGACGGCACCTTTGACGTGGACAAGATGACGGTACACTTTGCCGACGTGAGTACCAGCTGGGAACCTGACACCTTGAACCTCGTGTCCCTTTCGTTGGGTGGATTTGCCTATAACTATGGCGGCAACGGCCTCAACACCAACATCATGCGAGACGCTGCAGGACAACCGCTCTACAGCTACGGCATGGGTAACCACTCTACTGCCGACAGCTACAATTTTGATACCCGCATGGACTATCAGCGTCGCACGGGCCTCAAGGGCGAGACCATTACGTTGAGCTACATGCTCTCGGCCTTCCGCAACAAGAACAAGGACAACTCAAAATTTACCGATGCTGTCAATATGCCTGTGCAATACTATGGCATTGACCAGGACGGGAAGGAGAACTTCAATGAGCACACCTTGCAGCTCGACTGGACACGTCCCCTCGCTGAGAAGCACACTATCGAGACTGGCGCCAAGTACATCTACCGTCTGAATCGCAGCCACAATATTCAGGACTATCTGGGTATTGACTATGATACCGACATGCGTTACAAGCATGTGACTCAAGTGGGCGCCGCCTACATGAGCTACACCTTCCACAACGGACCGTGGGATGCCCGTGCCGGCCTGCGCTATGAGCACAGCTACCTGCGTGCCACCTATCCCGATGGCCAACAGGATGCCTACGAGGCGCATCTCAACGACTTTGTGCCCAGCGCCAGCCTGCGCTACCAGTTCAACTTTGCCAACAGCCTCAAGCTGTCCTATGCCGCAAGCATCAACCGACCGGGTATCAGCTACCTGAACCCCGCCGTCATTGAGACTCCCACGAGCCGCAGCTACGGTAATACCGACCTGGGTAGTGTGCACTACCACTCGGTGAGCCTGACCTACATGCGCGTGGGTCCCAAGCTGACCTTCAACATCACGCCGCAGTTCCAGTTCAGCAACAACGGCATCGGCGCCGTGAAGTGGGCCGACGGCCTGGTGCAGGTTTCCACCTATGCCAACACGCTCAAGACCTATTCGACGACGGTGTCGGCCTTTGTGCAGTGGATGCTGACCCAGAAGACCAACCTTATGCTCAACGGCTCCATCGGCTACAATTATTATAAGAGCAAAGAACTCGGACTGAAGAATGACCGTGTGAGCGGCAACTTCTTTGCCAACGTCACCCAGTTCCTGCCCTGGAAACTGCAGCTGTCGGGATTCGCCGGCATGTGGGGCGGAGGCATCACCGACCTGTATGGCCGCATGGGCACCGTGTTCTTCCACGGCTTCAGCCTGCAGCGCTCCTTCCTCAAGGAAGACCGCCTGACGGTACAGTTGCAGGCAGTCGTACCCTTCGGCGGCAAGTACATGAGTATGAAGAGCTACATCACCCAGGGTGACGTGACGGGCTGGACCCGCTACGAACAGCAGGCCCGCCGCTTCGGCATCAACATCAGTTACCGCTTCGGTTCACTCACAACGCGTGTCAAGAAGGCCGACAAGTCCATTGAGAACGACGACCTCATCGGCAGCGGCAAGCAGTCGGGCAATACCGGTGGCGCCACTGGCGGTATGGGAGGTGGTAATTGATGAGAGATGAGAGATTAGTGATTAGTGAAATTAGTAAAGACCGGGGCGCACTCAGTGGTGTCCCGGCCATTTTATTGTAAATAGGCAATAATGGCAAGTGGTTTTGCGTTTGATTATAAAAAAGAAAGAAGCATCATGAATCGATTTTTGGGCTTAATACTGGTGGTTGCTGTGTTCTTGGGGTTGGCATCATGTGAGGGCGACCATGAGGTCTTTGAGACTGACTGGACAACACTCGAGACTGTCGAACTCAACGACCAGTACCGCAAGTTTATGGACGGAGAATGGGTCTATCAATATGACGACAGCATCCATTTCATCGAGTTGTACTATACCTTTAACATTAAGGACAGCACTTTTACGGGCTATTATAACGAGCTGATCCGTACCAACGTCTCGTCGGACGGAACAACCGAGCATGACGAGTGGCAACTCCTGTGGCAAGGGTCGTTCTCAGGCCGCTGGGCATTGCTGCACAGTGTGGAACTTGACCATGCCTATATCTACATGGACAACATGGTATATAAACAGGTACACGGCGTGCTGGCAAACTATGACGTGCTGGCAGGACGCGTGTTGTTCTACGGCGCCAACAAGCACACCCTGCGCGTGACCTCACCGCTCACCTTCAGGCGCATCGACATGCACCACCCCCAATAACCGCCACCCTCTTTTCCGACATATTAATCGGCCTAACGGCCGAGAACCTTTAGCTCGGCGAAGCCAAATTAAGCAAAAATTTATTTATATTTTATTTTCAGTTATGATTTTGTTTAATTTCTCGAGCGAAGCTCGATAATAGTTACAGGCGTTTGTCTTGATACAGCTTTTATGCAGTCATCGACTGACGGGACTTTTTGGGTCGGACCCTAAAAAAAAACAGTGGGTTGTTTGCTTGTTCCCGATAAATTGCTTAATTTTGCAAAACCACAGGAATATTGTTTCACCTTGTGAGACACTTGCCTGTTGAGATGCAACTGATGAAAGTGCTGGAACAGGCCCCAGCACCTTCAATAACCATAAAGGGCCTTAAACCATTAAACCTTATGAATGATGAAACGAACAATGGAGGCAGTAATGCTTCGACAGGTAAAAAGTTAACTGGGTATTATAAAGATGTTTATGTCTTAGTTTGCTTTGATTTATCTAAGTTGGGCGAATTACGAGAAGAAATGAGCTACAAGGTTGAATTTAATTACAATGCCATTCGCAAGAAGACAGATGCTAATGGCAATGAAACCATTGCGGAGAAACGGGCTGTTAAGGATGTAAAAGATTATTATTGGCAAGAAGGCAGTATTACTCCTGATATTATTGATGTGAAACCACGCTGCTTGCCATTAAAAGAAGATGAGTACTTGGATCCTAAAATCCAAATGTATGTCTATTTCAAGAAAAAACCAAATGGCGCTTGGTATCTGGGCTATCGTAATGATGAGCTAAGACTTAGTGTGCCGGTCCCGATATCGAACTTTATACTTTACGACACTGTCGACCTTTCTCGAGGTGAGAGTGGATATTATATCGAATTGCAACCGCAAAAGAATTGTTTAGAAGATGGTATTCATCTCAAGGTCTTCGAAGAAACACCATCAAATTTTATCGGCGGAGAAAGTCTAGCCATGCGAATGGCTGACGGCTACGTGCCTGCACAAACGACACCGTCTGGTGGCATCACATCGACTGGTGGCATCAGAGTGCCCGTTCACAGCACATCAACCGGTAGCGGCTCCACTTCTACTCCTAAACCTGCCGAAGAAACCGAGTCTCAAAAGAGATTGAGATTAGTCAATGAACTGGTCAAAAAATACCCGATGATTCCTGTTGAGGACGGTTATAACGACCCGCCTGTGCTTAAACAGGAGCCCAATAAGGAAGGTGTCTGGGTAAGGGCATTAAGACAACCCAAACATCCTGATGGCATCTGGTTTATGGTCAACGACGAAATCAATAATCAACTGATTTACCCGGGCAATATCGTGCTGGTGGACAAAGAAAAGGATTTCACCAAGAACATGAAAGAAATTCCTTTCCGCAGCGGGGAACGTAAACCATTAAGGTTCGATGCCAAGTTTTCGACTAAAAACAGTTCTACCGTACTCAATAGTTTTACTCGTGTCGATGTGAATGATTTTGTGGATGATTGCCTCAGAGAATTCAAGGAAAAAGGTTATGAGCTGGCCAGCAACACGGCTTGGGAATACGAGCAGTCCACCAGAACCGAGGGCATCACCCTTGGCGGTACCATCAAGGGTATAAACTTTTCTGGGTCTGCGCTTGAACGCAACAAAACGGTAACCGTTGCCTACATGAAGCAAATCATGTACACTGTTTCCTTGGATAATCAATATAGCAATGCCTCCGATCTGTTTACCGATCAAGTCAATTTGGACCAATTCAAGCAAAATATTGATAAGAATGGTGGTGCCGGCATTGTCGCTCCTGCGATTATCGATGCCGTCAGGTATGGCCGCCTGATTACCGTGTGGGCGGTCCAGGAAGGTAATAAGCCTGTCTCTCTGAGCATCGATAAAATGTTTAATATCTCTGTTGGCGATACCCAGAATAACACAAAATTCATCCTCCGAGTGTATGGCGGTAAAGCAGGGGAAGAGAATTTTAGTCTTAGCAGTGATTCTGAAGAGACCATCGAAAATGCGCTTAAAATGTTCAAAGAAGTCGACAAGAAGGCCATCGAAACGGCACTGCCCATTGAGTACTCCTTAAAGTACCTCAACAACCTTACCACCAACATCCAGTGGAAAGTCTTGCCGTACTTCAAGTCCTACATTCCTAGAGTTAGGATGAGGGTTAAAGATGATGTTAAGGGGGTATATGTAAATGTATCTGTGAGAGCACTGAAATTTATGCCGTATGGTGACAGCGGCAGCGATTTTGATTACGTAAGATATAAGTCAACCTATTGTACCGCTCCAGTCTCGTTCTCAATGTCTCCTAAAACCCTATGCATCGACGTCATATTTGAAATGCACAGAGGTGCTAAGTATGACTTCAATGTGATGATACCCTGTATCCCCTACGAACGAATCGAGGGACCTGATGAAGACGGAGATTGGATGTTCTGGGTGAAAATACCTTCTTGTACCTATTTTAATGCCAAGCATATTGACCTTTATCCGAATGTTCCTGGCGCTGTATTCAGTAATGACGAGTGGTTTTATATGGACAAACATGAAGACGGCCCGATAAGCATGTTTGACAAAGCCCATGCTACCGAGAAGGAAATCCTGCAATATTACCTTAAGTGGCAGAGAAGAAAGATGCAAGAGAAGAGTTATCTGAGTTGGGAGTCACCCATTAAAGACCTGCATGATTTAAGGTCCTATTATCCAAGGGAATAGCCCTTGTGTGACCATGCGGTCATCACCAGTTGATTACCGCTGATTGAAATCGACAATAAGAGAGCGCTCTCACCTTGCCGTGGGGGCGCTCTATTGTGACCGATTAAGAAGGCCAAAGGCCTGTTAAGACTATAGGCAGGGGTGTAACGAGGCGTAGCCGAGTGTAACCCCTGTTTCGGGCAAAGGAAAGGATAAGCTCCGACAGGAGCGACAGAAAAGAGGTGAAATACAGGCTGTCGCCCCTACAGGGCTCGGCAGATGGACTGACCTCACAGCAGGGGTTTCGCGAGCTTGCAGCTCGCTGCACCACCTGCCTATAGTCTGATCAGCCCTTACGGGCTTAGGCAAGTCTCTGTTTTTGTCTTGCATTTTTTCCCTTAGCGTCTTAGCGCCTTAGCGTGGGGTGGAATGCGGATGCAACAAAAGAACTTAGCGTCTTAGCGCCTTAGCGTGGGGTGGATGGTGGAGGGATGCGTCAGCCCTGGGGCATAAAACGCGACGGGTCCTCCTTGTCCAACTCGGACTCGGTGGGCTCTTGCGCTGCGGGGGCGGGTGGAGTAGGGGTTGAGGTTGGTGTCCTCTTGGCTTTGTGGGGCTTGTGTGTGGCGTTTTCCAGTCGCTTGAATTCTTGGCGAACGTGGCGGCGACCATCTTCAAATGTGTCGTCAACGGCTTTCTCGATGGTCTCGTTAAACTTGAACGGCAATAGCGAAATAAAGGCCGAAGCCAATGACAGGATAGTCAAGATATATGACAGCTTGTAGCCGATTCCCATGCCGATAACCGAAAAGCCTTCACCCAGGTCGTTGTCGGGCGTTACTTCGGGGGCATGGCGCAACATGATGTCATGCAGGTTGCTGGTGTCCATATAGAACCACAACCAGATGAGGATGAAGGCTATTGTGCCCAATACCCACCAGCGGCGTTTCAGGCTGTTGAGGGCTATGGCTCCGAAGCAAGCGATAAAAGGCAGTAATGCAATCATCACATTGCTGAATGAGAGGGCTTGGGAGATGGTGCCGGCAGTGAAACCCAATCCCGTGCGGGTGCCGATTAACGAGAGGTCATAGAACGGCAAGAACACGTAGCAGATGAGTGCCAGCACTAGGAGTATATTGGTAATTGGTCTCATGAGAGTTCTATCATTATGGGCGGAATTTCACCGCAAAACTAGGCGAAATTACAAAAAATTGCTGAATTTCTCCCACAATGAAACCATATTTGACACTAATTCACGTTTGTTAGTGTATCATGTAACCCACTCAGCTCAAATGCCTAACGCTAAGCTGCTAAGTCGCTAAGAATTTATAATATAAGAATTTACGAAATCTAAACAGGCCAATTCAGATGATATGAATTGTTTCATCCTTTCAAAACAGTTGTCTAAAGAGGATGTGATAATTGCATGAAGATTAAAAACTTAGCGTCTTGGCGACTTAGCGTGGGGTTAGACAAAAGGCGTTTTGGCTAAAAAGGGTTACCTATATCATCGGGCGGTGGGGCTGTCGCCAGGACCTGCTCGCTGAAGTCGTGGTCCTGTACCAGGCGGTCAAGCGCTTTTCGGGAGGCTATCTGGTGCGACTCCTTCTTGCTGTAGCCGTCGGCTTCGCTGGCATAGAGCCCTCCCAGGTAAATGGCAGTGCTGAATATGGGGTTATTGTTTTCGTCAGTACGGGTGTCCACAAGCGCATATTCGATGGGGATGTGGTACTTCTGTGCCCATTCTATCAGTCGGGACTTGAAGTTCTGCTCGGTCTTGACGAGGTCATTGAGGTTGAAGTGCTTCTTAATCAGGCGGTTGATGATGAATCGGCGGCAACGTTTATAGCCCTGGTCGAGATATACGGCACCAACGACTGCCTCGAGGGCATTGCCGCACATGTAGCTGTTGTGTGTCGAGGTGTGTGACATCGCGCGCATGCGATGGTCAAGTCCCAGGCTCTTGCCGATGCGGTTCAGGCTCTCTCGCTGAACAATCTTGGCACGCGTCGAGGTGAGGAAGCCCTCACGCTTGTTGGGGTAGGTGTTGTACAGGAAATCGGCGACGACGTTGCTGAGCACGGCATCGCCCAGGAATTCCAGCCGCTCGTTGTTGCACCAGCGCCCGTTCTCCAGCTTCAACGACTTGGAGCGGTGAATTATTGCCAGGCGGTAGAGCTTGATGTCGCGGGGATAATACCCTGTCATCCTGCGAAAAAAAACATAAAGCTCCTTGTCCTTAGAGAAAAGGAGCTTTATGGGTAATATGGCGTTGCTGAAAAGCATCACGATGTCTATCCCAGAGGATTATTTCTGGTACTTCTTGACGATGATGCTTGCATTGTGTCCGCCGAAACCAAACGTGTTGGAAAGTGCAATGTTGACTGTTCGCTTTTGTGCCTTGTTGAAGGTGAAGTTCATCTTGTAGTCGATGTTCTCGTCCTCATCACCGTCGGCATGGTTGATGGTGGGAGGAACGATGTCGTCGCGGCATGCCAGCAGGCAGAAGACGGCCTCCATGGCACCGGTGGCGCCCAGCATGTGACCGGTCATCGACTTGGTGCTGCTCACGTTGAGCTTGTAGGCATGCTCACCGAAGACTTCCTTCACAGCCTGTGCCTCGCTCAGGTCACCAACGGGGGTCGATGTGCCGTGGGCGTTGACATAGTCAACATCCTCGGGCTTGATGCCGGCGTCCTCGATGGCACGCTGCATCACGAGCTTTGCGCCCAGACCCTCGGGATGGCTTGCGGTGATGTGGTAAGCGTCGGCACTCATGCCGCCACCGATAACTTCACCGTAAATCTTGGCTCCGCGTGCCAGAGCGTGCTCGAGTTCCTCAAACACGAGGCACACACCGCCCTCGCCCATGACGAAACCGTCACGTGAACCGCTGAAGGGGCGTGATGCACCCTCGGGATCGTCATTGCGCAGTGAGATGGCCTTCATGGCATTGAATCCACCAACGCCAGCGGGGAACAAGGGGGCTTCGCTACCACCGGTAACGATGGCTTTGGCCTTGCCCAGGCGCACGTAGTTGAAAGCGTCGATGAGCGCATTGGTCGAGGTGGCACATGCTGAAACAATACCAAAGTTGGGACCGCGGAAACCGTACTTGATGGAAATCTGGCCCGCAGCAATGTCGGCAATCATCGTCGGGATGAAGAACGGGCTGTACATGGGGCCGCGCTCGGGATGCCTGGCGTAATCGCCTGATTGCTCCTCAAAGGTGTGCAGACCACCGATACCTGACGAGAAAATCACGCCCACCTCGTCGCGGTTGATGCCGTCGGCAAGCAGGTTCGCGTCCTCAACGGCTTGCTTGGCGCAGGCCAACGCGTACTGCGTGTACAGGTCGTTGCGCTTGAAGTCTTTCACCTCGCGGCGGTCGTTGGGGTCGGTCACGTAGTTCATCGGGTCATAACCCTTGAGTGTGCAAGCAAACTTGGTCTTGAACAGTGTCGTGTCAAAATAAGTAATAGGCCCTGCACCGCTCACACCTTTCAGGGCGTTGTTCCATGTGGTTTCAACGTCCATTCCGATGGGAGTGATGGCACCCAGACCTGTTACCACTACTCTCTTTAATTCCATGTGGTAGTAGGAAGTTTAAAAAAGGTGGATGCCATGAACTGCATCCCGTTGGGGAGGCCGAATCATGGTATCCACCTGTAAGAGTTCTTTATTCAGCGGCCTTAGCTTCTTCGATGAACTTGATGGCGTCGCCTACGTTTTGGATGGTCTCAGACTTGTCATCGGGGATCTTGATGTCGAACTGCTTCTCAAATTCCATGATCAGCTCGACGGTATCAAGACTATCTGCACCCAGATCCTGGCTGAAAGTAGCCTCGGGGGTAACCTCTGACTCGCTAACACCTAACTTGTCAACGATAATTTGTTTTACTCTTTCTTCAATTTCTGACATAGTCGTAAAATTTAAAATAGTTATGTAAAAATATTTGTTCTCGCTTTTTTGCGACTGCAAAGGAAATACTTTTTCTTCAAACAATAAAGAAAAATTTACTTAATTTGCGCCCAATAAGGGATTTTTAGAGTTTGATGAAATAAAACTCAATGTTTTTAAACAAATTTTCAATGTTTTTACTTCAACGTTGCGTTAAAGAATGTAATAATCTCCATTTCACGCCTTCGTGTGTTGTCCTCATAAATACCTTCCCGGCGCAAAAATCACCCATTGGACTGACTGCCATTACCAAGGTTTAATACGAGGAGAAAAAAATTATTTCTCTGTGGTGACCACGCCAAGGCGAGGCCCTACACTCCTAAGCCATTCAAGTCAATCACCATCCCTTCATCGGCAAGGCGTGTGGCCGGGAATACCGACTGCGCCTCCTGCAGCAGCGGGGTTTCGTCGGGGTAGCGCTTGGAGAAGTGTCCCAGAATGAGTTGCTTCACTCCCGCCTCTCGGGCGACTGTCGCTGCCTCGAGGGCGGTGCTGTGATAGCGCTTGTGTGCCTTGATGCGCAGGCTGTCGTCGTAGGTCGCCTCATGATACAACCAGTCAACGCCCTCCACGCTCTTGATAATGCGCTTTGAGAACTTGGTGTCGCTGCAATAGGCATAGCTGATTGAGGAGTCGGCAGGTGTGGTCAACCGGTCATTGGGTATGATGTCTCCATCGGGGGTTACCCAATCCTCGCCCTGGCGCAAGGCGTTCATGGCATAATGGGGAACACCCAGTCGCGCGACTTCATCACCGATGATGTGCCTCAGCTTGGGTTTCTCTCGGAACAGGAATCCCACTGCAGGCACGCGGTGGACAAGCGGAAAGGTCGTAACCGTCAAGGCATCATCCTCCCAGATGACGCGCTTGTGGGTATCTATGATGTTGAAACGCACCTCGAACGGCCGCTCGCGGCAAAAGTAGTCCAGCATGCTGCTGAACAATTCTGCCCCGTCCTTGAAGGTGTGGATGGTCAGCGAATTGGTGCGGTTGAGCAGCGCCATCGTCGAGACCAGTCCCGGCAGCCCGAAGCAGTGGTCCCCGTGCAGGTGGCTGATGAAGATGTGGTTTAACCGCATCGGCTTGAGTTTCATGCGGCGCACCGCCAACTGAGCACCCTCGCCGCAGTCGATCATCATCAGGTTGTCGCGCACGTTCAGCACCTGGCACGACGGCTGGTGGCGCGGCGTCATCGTCGCGCTCCCGCATCCCAATATGTTCAACTCCAGCCGCGTCATTTTGCTTTTGCAATATGCTTTAACTCCTAACTCCTATTGTTTAAGTGTTTCGATGATGCTCTTCAGTTTTTCTAAACTCTCTTCTGGAATCTCCGGCTTCTGTTCATAGATGTTTAGCGCATCTTGGAAATACTCCAACGCATGGGCTTTATCACCTATCTTGTAATAAACTGCGGCCAGATTATTCAAGCCTCCTGCCGCCTCAAGGCTCACAGGGCCATAATACTGCTTGGTGCCTTCGGCGTATTCCTGGAAGTATTCTAGAGCCTTGCCATAGTTTTCCTGTTGAGCGTATATCGTGCCGAGATAAAGCAGGATGGTCTGGGTGAGGGGGTATGCAATGCCATACTGCGGGTAATAAACCTGATATGCCTTGTTGAAGTGCTCTAATGCCTGTTCGGGAGCATTCAGGTGGTTAAAGCAAAGCATCCCGATGTTCATATGTGAGAAGGCCGTTTGCGAGTCCTCTTCTCCCAAAGCCTGCTGGCGTAGATTGAGCGCTTTGATATGGTATTCCAGGGCTTTGTCAAAGTCTTTCAGATTGGTATAGATGACACCCAGGTTGTTGTAGGATTGAGCCAGTGCTGTCGAGTCTTTCTCGACAGCGCGCTCCCTCATGTCAAGTCCCTTGAGGGTATATTCCAGGCTCTTCTCAAAGTCCGATTTGTGAGAATAGGCTCGTCCAATGTATGTATAGGCCAATGCCAGGAGGGGTGATTCGCTCTCTCCGGCATCGAGGAAGGCGTCCAGGGCTTTGTGATGCCACTGCAACGCTTCATCAGACTGGTTCCAATTATCATAAAGCAGACCAATTCTCTGACTGACTTCACCTGCAGCTGTGGCATCCTCCTCGTCGGGATGGTTGTTGATGTAATCAAGTGTCATCAGATAATACTTGAGGGCTTTGGGATAGTCGGCCAAATAGTTGTCAATGAAGACGGCTGTAGTATAGACATATTCAACCCTGGTCGTGTCAAGCTTAACGATGCGCTCAAGATAGTGGGCCGCCGAGTCGTTGCGGTATGCAGCCGCATTGATGGTGTACTTGTTATAGTAGTCATTGATGAGGTCTTCGAGCTCGGCATGATAGTCTTCTTGGACTTTTTGGTTAAGTTTCTCGGTTCTTTCCACAATTTCCCACTTGGCCTTGAGTTCCTGCTCTCGCTTTTCAAATGAACCTTTTGAGTTAATGAGTTCGTCGGCGTGTTCCAGGTCGGCATTCTCGATGCACTCCAGAATCTGGCGGTTTACCTCGCTCAGGCCTTTGAAATCGGTGGTGGCATAGCGCTCGGCCATCTGGTCGATGAGCTGGATGTAGTTGTTGTAGTTGTTGTTCAGCTCCTCATATTTCGCACGGTATTCCTGTTCGCTGATGGTTTTCTCTTTCAATTGCTTTTCAAGGATGGTCACCTTTTGGTCAAAGTTCTTCTTGGCTTTGTCGTAGGCCTTGTCCTCGATGCGTTTCTTGTCGTTCTCAAGTTGCTGGTCAGCAACCATTACTATATCGATGGGCACTGATGCCGAGTAGGCAAAACGGCGGCCTTTCAGCTGTTTGTCTACCAGTGTATAGCCTTTCTTCTGGATTCGTGATATGGTGAAGGAGTCGCCTTGCCGTTTGCCTGGTATCGAAAAGGAAAACTTTCCGTCTTTCTTGCTGACGATGGCATTGGAATACTCGAGCACGTTGATGGTCACGCCCTGGATTCCCATACTGGGTTTATTGGGCCTCTCAGGCGTCCTGACGATGCCTTCCTGCTTTTGTGCACTGGTACCAAGAACAATACTCATGCAAACCAAAATCCACAATAGTCTTTTCATCTTATTCATCAATTATGTTGTGTATTCAATTTGCAAATATACATATAATTGGGTCATCTGTAGCAGACTGACAACAAAAAAAGTGTATGGTTGTTTCCCAACAACCATACACTTTAAACCTTAAAAATCTAATCCTATGAAAAAACTTGCCGCAAAATTATTGCTTTCGGCAAGACTGGACAAATTTTCGTCTATAAAATATCTAAATTTGAATCGAAAAATTGTTAAATATTGTATTATTGTTTCTAGTAGGGAGCGTTTGACCATAAAATAGGTGGTCTTGAACACTTTGCGTATCATGAGCCAGAGGCGGATAGCCTCTTGCCATCCGCCTCTGGAAATAGTGGGAAATCGTGTGTGTATGTTTTTGTGTTGAGTGTCTTGTTAGTAACCGATAGACATTGTCGTGTAGTAGCCTCCGTAGTCGTTGACCATCGAGAGGGTCACGTATCCCTGGCTTCCGCCTCCGTACCAGCTGATCGTCGTACCGTTTTGGTATACGGGAGGACCATAGATGCGGGTCAGGCTTCTGTAAACTCGATTGTAGCGTGACATGTCATAGTAGCTGGTGTGATATACAAACTGAGCGTTGACAAGTCGGTTCATATCGTAGTTCAGCATCACGTCGGGCCAGTAGAGGTTCAGCATGGGTACATCTCTCAGGTAGATGATGCCGTCTGCATAGCCGTTGATGTAGTAACCGCTGTAGTACAGGTGGTCGAGCGAAGCGTCGTAGAGGCTGCCGAATACCAGACCCAGGATGCGGTCGATGACAGGAGCTCCGGCGTAGGGGTGCCATCCAGCGGGAATGGTGGGACGGTACCATGTCCAGGGAGAGAGATGATAGGGACGTGCGGGAGGAGGCAGAGGACGGCTCCAGTTGTGGTGCGTGTAGTTCCAGCTGAACTCATCGCGGTAGTGGTGGTTGCCGTAGTCAAAGCGGTTGTTGTGATCGTAACCGTGATGACCTCCGTTGCCGTTGTGTCCCTCGTGGCCGTTGCCGGGTTTACCGCCGTTGTCGGGCTTACCGGGCTTGCCACCATTGTCAGGCTTGCCGCCCTTGTCGCCCTTGCCGCTACCGTTGCCAGGCTTGCCGCCCTTGTCGGATTTGCTCGTGTTGGGGGTGACATTGCGGGTGGTTGCAGTGCCACGGTCATTCGAGATGCCGGTGGCAGGAGTTACGTGCTTGGTGCTAATGTCGCTGCGGGGAGTTACATTACCCGTACCGCTGTGACTGCTGCCAGTAGTAGTTCCGTTGCTGATGCTGCTGCCAGAGCCTCCGCGGGTCGTTGCACCGCTGCTGGTGCTGCCATTACCATTGCGGTTCGAGCTTCCCGAAGTTCCGATGGTAGAGGTGCTGCCGGTGCTGCTGGTGCTGCGGCTCACGCTGGTGGGAGCGCTAGTGGTGCGACTGGTCGTGCTGCCACTGTTGCTGCGGTTCACGCTGGCGGGAGCGCTAGTGGTGCGATTGGTTGTGCTGCCACTGTTGCTGCGGCTCACGTTGGTGGGAGCGCTAGTGGTGCGATTGGTTGTGCTGCCACTGTTGCTGCGGTTCACCTGCGGGGTGGTTGCGCTGCGGCTCACGTTGCTGCTGGAGCTGCTGGAACTGTTGCTGCGGCTTACCTGAGGGGTTGCTGTGCTGCGGCTCACGTTGCTGCTAGTGCTGCTGGAGCTGCTGGCGCGGGTCACCGTCGGTGCCGTTGATTTGTTAGTACTTGAGACAGCTGCCGTCTGGCTTCTGCTGCTGGTGCTGCCTCCCTGGGAACGACTGCGGCCCTGGGCCGAGGCGTCGGATGCACCGAAGATCAGGCATCCCATGAGCGCGAAGCTCATCATCATTTTTGTAACAGAAGTTTTCATAGTTGTGTTGTTTTATAATGTTCAACAAGTGATTTAAAATTCGTTTTGTTTGTCTTTTAGACCGCAATCATTATACCAAGTTTAACCCCAATATGCGTGATAACCCGTCCAAACCTCCCCATCGGGCATAAAAATGCGACCAATCACCCTTTTTCATAGATGAATCGGCCGCTGGAAAAATAAACTCGGAGCACTCTTGGGCCTCCAAATTCTCAGATATTTCGATTATTTGAGCAGTAATTGGGCGTCACCGTAGCTCAGGAAGCGGAAATCATGCTCCATGGCATAGTCGTACATCGGGCGCCACTCGTCCTGACCGACAAAGGCCGCCACAAGCAGCAGCAGCGTGGACTGGGGCTGGTGGAAGTTGGTGATCATGCCGCTCACGATGCGGTACTGGAAACCTGGGGCAATCATCAGTTGGGTGCTACCCATATAGGTGTCGGCATGGTGGCGGTCCAGGTAATCGACGATGTTCTGTAAAGCTTCTTTGGTTGAAATCAGGCATGGAGTTGTGTAGGGCATCCACTGGGTCACAGTGAGCGCCTCCTCGTCGGCTTCGGGGTTGTCCTCGAGGATTTGGCCGATGTAATATAGGCTCTCGAGGGTGCGCACGCTCGTTGTTCCCACGGCAATGACAGGTCCGGGGGCATTGATGATATCCATAATGACGCTGCGCGGCACGCTGATGAACTCATAGTGCATCGGGTGGTCGCCGATGTGCTCGCTCTTGACGGGTTGGAAGGTGCCAGCACCCACATGCAACGTGATTTCGCGGCGGGTGATGCCACGCGTGTCACATTCGGCAAGCACCTCGTCGGTAAAGTGCAGGCCCGCCGTCGGAGCAGCGACGCTGCCGTCGATGTGGCTATAGACGGTTTGGTAGTCGGTCGAGTCGCTCTCCTCGGTGCCACGGTTCAGGTATGGCGGAATGGGAATTTCGCCGATGGCCTCTAGCACGTCGGCAAAGGTGATGATTTCTCCACTCTCTCCACTCTCGCTGCCGTCCCAGTCAAAGGCGATTTCCCAAGCATTGCCGCGCTGCTCTCCACGGGTGGCCGACAAGGTCACCTCATGGCCATCGATGGTAACGGACTGGGTCAATGCTCCCTGTTTCCATCGCTTGCTGTTGCCCACCAGGCACTGCCACACGCAGTGGCCTGTTGTCTGGAAAATCTGCTCATAGTCGCGCGGCAGCACCGGCTCGAGGCAAAAGATTTCTATCGTAGAACCCGTCTCTTTGCGGAATCGCAGGCGGGCATTGATGACGCGCGTATTATTATAGATGAGTGTCGCGTGTTCGGGCAACAGGGCGGGCACTTCCCAGAAACGTCTTTCCTCAATCTTTCCACCTTTATAATATAAGAGTTTGCACTGCTCGCGCTGTGCGAGTGGGTGTTTGGCAATGCGTTCGTCGGGCAACGGGTAGTCATAGTCGGCGATGCGCAAGGCACGGATGTCGTCAATCAGGGCCATATAGTTATGAATAGATGATAAAGACAATGGTGAATAACAGGGTGAAAATAAGCATATTGCGAGCCGTTCCGCCCAATAGGGGGTTAAGGGCGGCGCCATCGCGGTGCTTGAGTTTGCTCCAAGTGATGGTGTGGAGCACCAGATAAACCACGGGGATGGCGAGTGTCCACAAGGGCAGCACTCTGCCGTTAGCGATGACAATCATCACCCAAAAAGCGGCGAGTATCGCAATGGCCACGTAGCCGTTGAGCAGATAGGCAAAGGCGGTGACAGGCCGTCCCTTCATCACGGTCTGCGTCTTCTTGCCAGACGCACGGTCATCTTCCACGTCCCGGTAGTTGTTGACCAGCAGCACGTTGACGCCCATCAGGCCGATGGCGATGGAGAACAGGATGACCAGCGGATGGAACTGCAGTGCCATCACATAGTAAGTGAGGTTGACAGGCACCAGCCCAAAGAAGATGAACACCATCAGTTCGCCCAAGCCGTGGTAGGATAGGGGATAAGGACCGGCACTGTAGGCAAATGCGCCCAGAGCGATGATGATGCCCACGGGCAGCAGCCACCAGCCGCCATAGGGGATGAGGCAGCAACCCACAATGCCTGCAAGCGCCAGCATGCCGATGGTAGCGTTTCTGAGCGTTGTGGGTTTGATGTCGCCCTCGGTCACGCCGCGTCGCGGTCCCACGCGGCCCGGCTTGTCGGTGCCTTTCAGGTAGTCAAAATATTCGTTGGCCATGTTGGACACAATCTGTGCCAGCAAGGCGAAAGCCAGGCACAACAGTGCTGGCAACCACTTGAAGTGGTGATGCCATGCAGCGAGTCCGATGGCGATGATAACACCGCTCATCGACACGGGTAATGTCCTGAGCCTGAAGCACTCCAGCCATATCTTTATTTGTCGTTTCATTGGTCAAATTTCGTTTTGCGGGCACAAAATTACAAAAAGAATGTCATGAGTGGAGAAAAATATATATTTTTGTAACCAATTAAAGTTTGTCTATTCACTTCAAAATTTAATCGATATGGAACAGAATCAACAACCGCAGCCCCCTGTGTTTAATCAGCCTGAGTCGCAGATGCCGCCGCAGATGCCTCAATATCAACCCCGCGTGACCGTCCGCCCCATGATGGGTTTCCTTGAGGCGATTAAGACGTGCTTGAAAAAATACTGTGACTTCAAGGGCCGTGCTCGCCGCAGCGAGTTCTGGTGGTTTGTGCTGTTTCTTGCCATTGTTTATCTTTTAGGCTCGTTTGTAGCAGGTTTCTTGGCTTCCTTCTTGGGCAATGTTATGGACGTGGAAGTGACCAAGGCGGCCATGATTATTGTGACCGTGATTATGTTGTGCTTTGCACTTCCCTTTCTTGCCGCGTTGACTCGCCGACTGCACGATACAAACCGCAGTGGCTTCTGGGTGGCTCTTTTCACGCTGATTGCACTCATCTATGGCGTGAGCTACACCGTGCTCATGTGGCCCATTATGGACCAGATGACGACAACCGATCCTTTTGTGCTGGCTAATCAGATGGTCGGAGCCATGCAGGAGTCGCCAATGTTGGCTACCATGATGAGTTTTGGCGGAATGGCATTCCTTGTGATGGTCATCATCATGTTTGTCTTCTCCCTGCTCGACAGCAAGTGGGGCGAAAACAAGTACGGCCCATCACCCAAGTATAGTTAAAGTGAGCTGGCGCTCGCTGAGGAGTGAGTAGAGAGGAGTGAGAAGTGGTCTCTCTACTCACTCCTCACTCCTCACTCCTCTCTCCACGACGCTGTGTCATAATTGCATATTATATGTATAATAATAAAAATTTTATAATCAATTTGCTTAATTTCCCGCCCGCAGGGCGGTTATAATCCTTGCAATTGAATTATGACACGGCCTCTTATAACGATAGTTGCCGCAGCGTCTCCAGCAGGCTGCGGTCGATGGTTTTCTCGAGTTTGATGGCCTTGGAGAACGGTGTATAGATAATCTTCTCGTCATCGTCGCCAATCATGATGTTGCGCTGGCCTTCCATCAGTGCGTCGATGGCGGCTGCGCCCATGCGTGTGGCCAGGATGCGGTCTTGGGCTGTCGGGCTGCCGCCGCGCTGCAGGTGACCCAGGATGGTCACGCGCACGTCATATTGCGGGAACTCGGTGCGCACCCTTTCGGCAAGTCCCATAGCACCGCCGGTGACGGGGCTCTCGGCAACCAGCACGATGGCAGAGTTCTTGCTGTCACGGAATCCGTTTTGTATCAATTCGGCCAACTGGTCGTGCTCTATCGAGATTTCGGGGATGATGGCAGCCTCGGCGCCGCTGGCGATAGCACCGTTCAAGGCGAGGAAGCCTGCTTCGCGGCCCATTACCTCGATAAAGAACAATCGCTCGTGGCTGTAGGCCGTGTCGCGGATGCGGTCCACACACCACATGATGGTATTCAGCGCTGTGTCATAGCCGATGGTGTGGTCGGTGCCATACAGGTCGTTGTCGATGGTGCCGGGCAGTCCGACGATGGGGAAGTCATATTCGCTGGCAAACTGCCGAGCGCCACTCAGCGAACCGTCGCCGCCAATGACCACCAGGGCATCGATGCCGTTCTTCTTGATGGTTTCCCAAGCCTTCTGACGGCCCTCGACGGTCTTGAATTCCTTGCATCGTGCGGTCTTGAGGATAGTGCCGCCATGCTGGATGATATTGGACACGTTTTGGGTCTTCAGGTCAACAACCTCATTGTCTACCAGGCCTCTATAGCCACGGTAGAAACCTTTTACCTTAAAGCCATTATAGATAGCTGCGCGGGTCACCGCACGGATGGCAGCGTTCATGCCGGGGGCATCACCGCCTGAGGTCAATACACCGATAGTCTTGATGTTTGCCATATTATTTTTTACTCTTAAGTTTCTAGATAGCTCTAGATTCGCTAGATTTTCTGGTCTTTTTAGAATAAGCTCAGTGGCTTCTGCTCAATGCTGGCACGGGCTTTACGGATGAATTCTGCATTGATGTCGATGCCGATGCTACGGCGGTTCAGCTCATAGGCAATCCGGCAGGCGGTGCCGCTACCACAGTAGGGGTCGAGCACGATGCCGTTGCGTGGGCAGGTTGCTACGATGGGCAGCCTGTAGAGCATGTCAGGGGCGACGCGGTAACGCGCTGTTCCCGAGTGCTGCGTGGCGATAGTCCATACGTCGCTGGGGATGATGCCTTGAGTACCATCGGTGGTACGACGCCGTTTGTCAGTCTTGATGCGGCTTTTTTCCTCATTGCGGATAATCAAAGCATAGATGTGGCGCAGTTCCTCGTCATTATAGTAAAAGTCTTCATCCTTGACCAGGTGAAACATGGATTCATGCACCTTGCGCAGGTGGTCTTGACTGCCTTGCGGTGAGGTCTTGATTTTGTTCCAAATGACCTCGTTGACAAGACGCCAGCCTTGACGGTCAATCATGTCGAGTACAAGGCGCCATGGCAGGCACTGAACAAAGCCGTCGACGGTGTCGTCGCCCAAGTTGAGCCATAGCGACCCCTGGGGTTTGAGCACGCGCCAGGCCTGAGTCATAACAGCCTTGAGTTCTTCGAGAAATTCCTCTTGACTCGATGCTGTGATTCCCTCGGTACCCTGACTGCGTCGGCGCCAGTAGGGAGGTGTGGTGACGATACAGTCAATGCTCTCGTCCTCGATGCGTTGCATCACGGTAGCAGCGTCGCCCTGTTCCATCAGGGGCAAAGACGAGCGCCCCATCCCTGCGACGAGGTCACGACGGACGTTCTCAGGGGTTGGGCTATCGGTACGTTTCGTAGCTATTGTGGAAACGCTGGCGTTGCCGTCAAGCATCTGGCATAACAGTGCTGCTGCCTGCCCCGACATCTTGTCGTGGGCAATACGGCTGTAGGCTTCGTCTGCTAGCCATTGGGCAATGAGCTCATTGGCATCTACCTTAAACAGGCGGGCGAGCCGTAACACCTGCTCTCGCTTGGGACGGCGTTCGCCGTGCTCAAAGCGGCTATAAGCAGGAACGTCCACACCGATAGCGCGGGCAAGGTCGGCTTGCCGTTTGCCGCTGTCGATGCGCAGCCGTTTGATGGTCTCGGAGAACAGCATTATTTTTTCTTGCGTCGGTGCTGATAGCGCCAGTGGTGCTGAATGGAGTGGTACATGTAGTGGCGGAAGGGGTGCAGCAGCCAAAAGTGGTAGAACAGGAATGCGCACACAGCTCCCGCAGCGCCAGCAAAGATGTTGGCACGGTCATAATTGTAGCCCGTGTAGAACATCAGACCAATCTCCATCAACAACGCCGTCACACCTGAGAGGGCTGCAAGCGCCATCTCCTGGTTAATCTTACTGTGGTGCGGCAGACGTGCCTTGGCATAGTCCAGAATCAGAACAAGTGCCATGACAAAATAGAGAATGAAGTGTCCGACCTGCTCGGCATAGGGGAATACCTTGAGCGAGTTGACAAACAGCGGATTGTCAGCGAAGGTGAAGTAAAATACGAGGAGTATCATCACCACCGAGGGAATGCCCTTAGGTATTGAGAGCAAAAATGATTTCATTTTTCTTTATATTGTTTTTTTTCTTTTCAACCTGCAAAGATAAATAAACTTTTTGTGTCTGCACGGCATTTGGGATAAAAAAATGTTGTTTCAATCAGTTTTGATGGTTGTCATCGTTGTGAAATGTTTTTTTGGTGTATTTTTGCCCATGGATATGAAGGATCTGTTCGACATGACGCGTCGTGAGCGGCGGGGAATGGTGGTGCTGCTCATCGCCATTGCTGCAATGCTTGTCCTTGCGGTGGCGGCAAGGTACCACAAGGAGCCTGTGCCAACAACTGCTGCTGGACATGAACTGGTCTTGCCCGACGAAGTGCTCGACACCGTCGGCATCCGGAACAATAAGCCCGGAGGCCAGAAATCCAAGCGTAAGTCATCCAAGAAACATCAGCAGCGCAAACCTTCCACTCCCAAACCTGAGCGCGAACCCCGTCGCCTGGACCCCGTGCCTCAATTCCACTTGAGTGAGCTTCCCTAAATGGCTTTTTTGGGGGAATGTTTGCCCGTGAGCCAAAAAAAATCCCTACTTTTGCCGTCAAGTAAAAACTAATAACCGATATCATTACGATTATGGCAAAACGAGCAGGATTTGCAACGCGTCTGGGCGCCATCGCGGCAGCGGTGGGCTCTGCCGTGGGTTTGGGAAACATCTGGCGTTTCCCCTACGAGGCGGGAGTGAATGGCGGTGGAGCCTTCATTCTTGTCTATATTGCTTGCATTATTGTCATGGGTATTCCCGTGATACTGAGTGAGTTCATCATCGGACGCTCAACGCATGCCAACATGAAGGCGGCGCTGCGGCAGCTATCGCCAGGCAAGAAGTATTACCTGTTCACCTACGTCTGCATCTTGGGCAGTTTTGTCGTCATCGGCTTCTACAGCGTGGTGTGCGGCTGGATTATTGAGTACCTCTATCAGGCGGCATTGGGCAACCTGAGTGGCCACACGCCCGAGGAGTATGAGTCGATGTTCACCGGCTTGATCGCCAATCCGTGGCGTTGTGTGGGCTGGACGGTCATTTTCCTCATTCTCAACTTCATTGTGATGAGCCGTGGCATCGCCAAGGGCATTGAGCGCGTGGCGAGCATCATGATGCCGCTGCTGTTCGTCATTCTCATTATCTTCTGCATCAACTCGTTGCTGTTGCCTGGTGCTGACGAGGGCCTGCGTTTCCTGTTCTACCCCGACTTCTCGCAACTGACGATGCGCGGCGTGCTCGATGCCTTCGGACAGGCTTTCCTGTCCCTTTCCATCGGTATCTCGTGCCTGGTGACCTATAGCTCCTATTTCAAGGACGACACCTCGCTCGCCAAGGACGCTACCACCGTCGCCGTGCTCGACACGATGGTCGCCATCCTCTCGGGCGTGATGATTTTCCCTGCCGTCTTCTCTTTCGGCGTCGAGCCCACGGCTGGACCGCGTCTTATCTTCGAGGTGCTGCCGGGCATCTTCCAGCAGATGACGGGCGGCTACGTCTGGGCGCTGCTGTTCTTCCTGTTGGTGTTCTTCGCTTCGCTGACCTCGACTATATCGTTGAGCGAGATTCCCATCACCTTCCTCATCGAGGAACACAAGATGTCAAGAGGCCGCGCCATCTTCTGGACGGCACTGTTCACCTTCGCCCTGGCGGTGGTGGCTGCCCTGTCGTTCAATGTGCTCGACGACATCAAGTTATGGGGCAAGAACATCTTTGACATGATGGATTATGCCGCCAGCAACATCTTCATGCTGCTGGGTGGACTCTTTACCGCAGTGTATGTGGGCTGGATTCTTGACCGCAAGGTCGTCCACGACCAGATGACCAACGGCGGGCGTCTAAAGGGCGCGATGGAGCCTTTCCTCATCTTCTGCCTGCGCTACGTAGCACCCGTTTCCATCATCTTCATCTTCCTGTTCCTCACTGGCATCATCTAAAGACTACAAAATCTTTTGTAGCGATTTAACAACAAGAAATACAAGAAAAACAAATTTTGCTTCGGTAACGATAAAAAAAAGAATACAACTCTAACAACTAAAACTATTTAATTATTGTTCAAGTTGTTAGAGTTGTATTCTTAATTTTGAAGCGCGGATGCTATAGTATTTATTGTATTTATTGTTTTCTTTTTGTGTCCTAGTGGTTGATGATGAACTGGATGATGGCGTTGAGGTCAGCGATATTGACCGTGCCGTCGCCGTTCATGTCTCCATAACCATTGGCAGGGTTGTTTTCGTCATCATTGCTGGGCGCACGTCCGTGGCCGCTGCTGTGGCTACCGCCGTTGATGATGACATCAATGACGCTGTTGGCATCGCTAACGTTAACCACTCCGTCACCGTTCACGTCGCCAGGGATATTGTCTCGTGCTGCATCTCCAAGGATTAGCGAGAAATCTTTCCAATATTCTGCCGATTGATAGGCTTCTATTGCTTCAGGCAAGACGTGCAGCGTTGCGTTGGCATAATAATTTCTATTGTCAAACGGTCCGGCATATAGGAATGTGGGCGGTGTAGCCGTTAAACAGGTCACTTCGGTCAACTGGCTGCAGTAGCAGAACATCACATTGCCGATGGTGGTGACACTGTATCCAATCGTGGCGCTGACAAGTCCGCTGCAGCCCGAGAATGCATAATTGCCAATAGTGGTGACCGAATTGGGAATGGTAATTGTCGTCAGTTTGGCACAATTCTCGAATGCCTGGTCACCAATCGTGGTTACCGCATTGCCGATGACCAGTGTTCTCATCCCTGAGCAGCCACTGAAGGCTTCTAGATTGATATCTGTTACTGCATTACCGATAATAACACTGTCCAGTGCCGAACAGCCGCGGAAGGCATAATCCTTGATGCTGGTGACAGAATCAGGAATCGTTATGCTGTTCAGGCTCGTACAGTTCTCGAAGGCATTGAAGTCGATGGTTTTAAGCGAGGAGGGGAGATTCACCTGGGTCAGTCCCGAACAGTTCTTGAAAGCATGTCCACGAATCCTGGTGACTGAATGGGGAATGGTCACATTTTTCAACTGCGAGTGGCCTTCCATGATGAAGTCAGGAATTTGTTGCACATGAATTCCAAAGACGAGGGTCTCTACAGGACAGTCTCTGAATTCATGAAGGGCGTAATCGTAGTTAACAGGATTGAAAACCACTGATTTGATTCCTGAGCAACCGGCAAATGCATTGGAACGTATCATGGTGACAGCTTCGGGAATCGTGATGCTGGTCAGGCCTGAGCAGCCCTGGAATGCCGATGCCTCGATAGTTTTTATGGAATCACCAAGCGTAATGCTGGTCAGGGCAGTGCAGTTCTTGAAAGCGCTGTCGCCAATGGCAACGACTGGATAGGTCATGCCCCCATAGGTGACTTCTTCGGGAATCACGACATCGCCACTGTAGCAGCCCGTTTGCCCGTTGTTGGTGACGGTGGCCTGCCCATCCTCCACATGATAATAAATGCCGTCCACAACGAAGTCGGCCCCATCGCCATTGATATCCCCACTCGCATCACCAAGGATTTGGTAAAAGTAGTGCCAATAGGCAGCCGATTGATAGGCTTCGACCACACCGGGCAATACATGGACCGTCGTATGTTCCCAATAACGGTTTACAAGCAGGTTGTTTCCTTCGCTCCCTATCGTGGGCGGCTCAGTGGCTAAACACGTGAGGCTCGTCAGTTGGTCGCAACCGCTGAACACCATCATGTTGCCAATGGAGGTGACGTTGCTGCCCATTGCTACACTTGTGAGTTCGCTGCACCCTTTGAAGGCATACTTGCCGATGGTAGTGACTGAGTTGGGCAGGTTGACGGTTGTCAGTCCAGAGCAATTCTCGAAAGCGTAATTTCCAATTGTGGCAACCGAATCACCGAAGCTGAATTCGCTCAAACCGCTACAACCCGAGAAAGCATTATCAGCTATCTTGGTGACGGCATCGGGAGTCGTAATACTGGTCAGACCTGTACATCCATCAAAGGCATAGCCTTCAATGGTATTTAGTGACGGCGGTAAATCCAGCTGGGTCAAGGTCGGGCAATTCTGGAATGCTCCAACCCCAATTGTAGTGATTGAATTGGAAAAGGTTACACTTCTTAACTGCTGGCTATGGCCCATCAGGCAGGCTGGAACCAGTTGAACGTGCTCTCCAAAGATAAGGGTGTCTATGGGAAGTTTACGAAAAGATAAGGTATATTGGTAGTTAACAGCATTGAAAATAAGGGACCTGACCCCTGTGCATCCATCAAACGCAGGTGAATATATTAAAGTGACCGACTCGGGGATGGTGATGGTGGTCAGACCTGTGCAGTTCTCAAATGCGGAAATCCCGATTGTTGCTATGGAATTAGCTGGTGTGATGCTGGTCAGGGCAGTGCAGTTCTTGAAAGCGCTGTCACCGATGGCAACGACTGGATAGGTCATGCCCCCATAGGTGACTTCTTCGGGAATCACGACATCGCCACTGTAGCAGCCCGTTTGCCCATTGTTGGTGACGGTGGCCTGGTCATCCTCCACATGATAGTAAATGCCGTCCACAACAAAATCATACAGATAATCAACGATGTACCCTGTTGCATCTCTAGCGATTTCAGCAAAGTCTTGCCAGTACAACGCTGACCGATAGGCTATAACCGATTGCGGTGGGACATGCAATGTGGCAGTGGGACAACAAGTGAACGTGGCACTGCCGTCAATAGCAGGGGGTGACACGCTCAGGCATGTCACATCGAGGAATTTGCAATTATTAAACGCATATTTGCCGATGCTCTTGACCATAGTGGGAATGGTGATATTATTCAGTTTCGTACACTCACGGAACGCGTAATCACCAATTCGCTCAATGCAGTTGGGTAGGGTGATGTTTTTAAGATAGATGCAGTTCGTGAAGGCCTCGTCACCGATTGCGGTAACGTGATAGGTCTTGTCCCTGAAGGTGACGCTATCGGGAATAGTGATGTCACCGCAATAGGTACCTGGCATTAACGTGCTGAGGTAAGTTACCTCCACGTTGCCATTGCCAATGGTATTGTAGTAGATGCCGTCCACCTTAAAACTATAGCCCATCGCCACCGTCGGCAACAGTAGCAGCAAGGCCACAGCGGCGAGTCGTGTCATCAATGTAGTCCTGTCCATATATCAAAACGTTGTTTACCTGTTCTAGTAGTTTATGATGTAGTCGATGATGGCGTTGAGGTCGGCAATATTGACTGTGCCGTCACCGTTTAGGTCAGCATTGCCTACCGCACCAATTCGGATAGGGGTGTGATTGTGACCTCCACTGTTGCTTCCCCCGTTAATGATGATGTCAATCACGCTGTTGACATCAGCAACATTAACCACACCGTCACCGTTTACGTCACCAGGAATATTATTGGTGTCTTCTTCAGATGCATCTCCCAGGACTTGGGAGAATTTTTGCCAATACATCGCCGCTTGATAGGCTCCAACCCTTTCTGGCAGGACGTGCAATGTGGCACGGGCATAATCATCATCGTCATCAAGTAAGCCATAGCTATTAACATCAGGTGGCCTGATTGCTAAACAGGAAACATTGGTCAGCTGATTGCAGTTATGGAAAATAAGGCTTCCTATGCTCGCGATTCCACTGCCAATCTTTGCACTAGCAAGATTGCTGCAGCCATCAAATGCATATTCTCTAATAAAATTCACCGAGTTGGGGATAGTGATGCTGGTCAGTGCAGAGCAACCATAGAAAGCTTGTATCCCTATCTCTTTGACAGATTTACCGATGACGACACTTACAAGAGCCGAACAGTTATGAAAAACATTACTAGTAATTGATGTGACGGCATCGGGAATAATTATGTTGGTCAGACTTGTGCAATTATGGAAAGCGTTGGGGCCTATGGTGTTCAGCGAATTAGGCAAAACCACTTCGGCTAGACTTGAACAACCGTAAAATGCATAACCACCGATGACTGTTACTGAATTGGGTATGGTCACACTCTTCAATTGAGTCTGATCTTTTGCCATATAAGCGGGAATGCTCGGCACTCGTTCACCAAAAATGATGGATTCCAGAGAACAGTCATCGAACACATGGGATATTGATTGGTTTGCGTAATTAATGGCATTGAAAACCAGTGTTTTCATTCCATAGCAGCCACTAAAAGCATATTCTCCAATTGAAGAGACCGATTCGGGTATGGTGATGCTGGTCATACTGCAATACTGAAATGCAAACGGTTCTATGGTTGCAACAGATTTACCTAGTGTGAGGCTTTTAATTCCAACGCAACCTTTGAATGCACTGTTGCCGATGATGGTGACTGCATCAGGGATAGTCATTTGGGTTAACCCCGTGCAATAGTGAAACGCATCATGCCCGATGGAAGTGAGCGAATCAGGTAGAGTGATATCTGTCAGGCTCTTGCAGTTATAGAACGAATAGTTGCCGATAGCGGTCACCGTGTTGGAGATGGTGATATGAAACAAGTCGATGCACTCCTTGAATGCGTCGTCACCGATGGCAACGACAGGATAGGTTATCCCCTCATGGGTGACTTCGTCGGGAATCACGACATTGCCACTATAGCAGTTGAGATGTCCGTTGTTGGTGACGATGGCTTTTCCGTTCTTCACATCATAGTAGATGCCGTCAACAACGAAGGCATAACCGTTTTCGCTTGCATCTCCAAGGATTTTGGCGAAGTTTCTCCACATGATAGCTGATTTATATTCCTCAACGGATTCTGGCAGTACATGCAACGTTTGAGGATAATAACTAGAGCCATAAAAGAAACCAAAATTATGATCAGCAAAATCGGGTGGCCTCTTTGCAAGGCAGGTCATGTCTGTCATCTTGCCGCCGGCGGCGTAGAAAATAGTCCTGCCAATCATGGTCAGACCACTGCCGAATGTTATGCTGACAATTTGGTTGCAGTTGTAAAACACATAATCACCGATAGTGGTTACCGAGTTAGGAATGATGACTCTGGTCAGCCCAGTGCAACCACAGAAAGCCCATTTTCTGATTGTGGTCACCGAGTTGGGGATGATAACATCAGTCATGTTGACGGAATTATAGAACGCGTTCTCGCCGATGGCAACGACAGGATAGGTCGTTTCCTCAAAGGTGACTTGCTCGGGAATCTCCACCACTCCGTTATAGCAGTTACTCCCGTTGTAGCTGTTCTCGCCATCGTTGGTGACTACGGCTTGTCCGTCCTCTACATTATAATAAATGCCGTCAACCATAAAGTCATATCCCGATGCTGTTGTCGGCAACAGTAGCAATAAGGCCACAGCGACGAGTCGTGTCAATGATAGGGTCCTGTCCATATGGCAAGTCATGTTAGTTGTCCGTTGCAAAATTATCAGCGTTCTTGAGGATTGGCAATACCCATTTGGGTGTTTATGTAAACATCAAGAAATTTTTGTTGTTTGGATTGTTGCAAAGTTACTGTAAATAATTGGAATCGCAATGAAATTTGACTTCATTGTGACTTCATTTTTGAGTTGCTAAATACTTGAAAATTAGCTATTTGAAAAATAAAAAGTTCATTTTGGGTAAATCTCGCCCAACAAGCCCAAAAATCTTGAGAAAAATGACGTATATTTGCATCAGAAAACCAACAAAATTTGTGCAAACCGAACACCATAAAGCTTGCTTTGATGGTTGAGGTGCCGCCAAATTTATTCAACCCTGAACAATGAAATCACGAAATCTGTTTTTCCCAATCTTGATGCTTTTCGTGTCCTTGACGTGTTGCACTGGCGGCGGTGATACTGCCACGATGCGTCAACTCGCCAGCATCGACTCAATCATAAATGTGGCGCGGCAAAGCGAGGTCGCTCAGCAGCGATTGGACTCGTTGAACCCTGCCGGTTTCAATAAGGCCGAGCGGGCTTACTACTCCCTGCTGCTCACTCAGTCCCACTATAAAAACTACATTGACGACACTACTGATGCCGTAATCAACCTTGCGGTTGATTACTACAATAACTCCAGCGACCACGAGAAACGCACCCGCTCGCTGCTCTATCAGGGCTGCGTCTATGAGGTCATGGGCCAGCCCGAAAAGGCGATTGCATCCTATAAGAATGCTGAGGAGGTTGCCGAAGATAACGACCTGGAAAACAAGGCTTACGCCAAATTGAGGCTGGCAACACTGTATGCCAACAATTCTAACTATGCCCAATTGAAAATCAGTAAGTACAAGGAGGCGCTTGACCTGTACAACCAGTTGGGCAACAAACATTATCAGATTGTGTGCCTGACCGACATCGGAGGCTTTTACCGCAGTATCCAGCCGGACAGTGCCCTTTATTATATGGATAAAGCCATCCAGCTGGCTGAGGCCGAGGGCGAAAACTGGTTCCTGTTCCAGAACCTCTACCTGCGTGCCGAGCATTACTGCCTGCAGACTAAAGAGTATCAGAAGGCCAAAACCGATATTCTCAAGGCGTTGGCAGCGGGAAAGAATGAAATCGACCATCCCCGTGCTCACTATATCGCCGCCGAAACTTATCTGAATCTGGGCAAACGCGACTCAGCCCTTTATTACCTGAACCATGCTCCTGCCAGTAGTGCTGCGAGTGTAAATGTCAGTGATACAGTGATGTATTACCGCATCATGAGCGAGATTGCAAGACGTGATAACAATTGGAACCTTTTCACCACCTATTATGACAAGGCCAACAGCATGGCCGACTCGATATTGGTGGCCAATGTCAACAAGAACTATCTAGAGGTTGAGAAGAAATATGACATCCAACTCGAGGAGTTGAAGAAGGTAAGGAGCGAGTCGCGCACCAAAGGGACAATTCTACTGGCAACGCTATTGGCGTTACTTGCTATGGTGCTGACGTTCTTGACTTGGCGTTATCGTAGCCGCCTGAAACAGAAGACTATAGAATATGAGTTGCAGAAGGCCGACCTGAAGGCGTCATTGTCAAGTCTGGAACAGATGAGGGCGACCATCAGCAGCCAAGAACAGGATCTGAAGGCTGCACGGGACAAGTTGCATGGCAATGAGGAGCGTATGACCGAGGAACTTGCTGCCCTGGAGGCCAAACAACGGCAAAGTGACGAGATGCGTGCCATTGTGGATAACCAGATTCAGGTGATTCACAACCTGATGCAGTTGTCCTACGAGACCACCGATGCGAGCTTCACACGGCAGTTCAAGGAACAGATGGCGCTCCCGGGAGAGGATGCGGTGCCCTCAGAATCCTACTGGAGCAACCTGTACACCCTTGCCAATGAACTGCACAACAATGTGCTGGTCGAGGCGCAGCGCGTTGCCGGCGGCACGCTCAACGAGAGCGAGGTGAACTTCCTCGCCTTGTATTGCTGCGGATTCTCCCGCACGGTCATCATGATTTGTATGAAATACACCAGCCTGGGCACTGTCTCGAACAAGAAAATCCAGATTGCCAAGAAACTCGGCGTCAACAACCTCGACGACTTCGTTGCTCCCTACCGCTAAAGAATCAACAACAAGAAATACAAGAAAAACAAATTTCCTTACATCCTGTTGACAAGTTGTCTATCGGGATTTTCAGTTTGTTTTTCTTGTTTTTCTTGTCTTCTAAATCTGAGCTGGATAGCTTGAATAATGATAGCCTTATGAATTGTTGTGGTTGAGGTAGTCGCGGATGGCGGCGGTGAAGGGGCGCCAGTACTTTTGGCACTTCACCTCACCCACGCCGTAGATGATGCCAAACTCGGACTGCGTCGTCGGCTTTTCGGTCGCCATGGCCTGCAACGACTTGTCGCTGAAGACCATATAGGGGGCGATGTGGCTTGCTGTGGCCAGGGCCTTGCGCACGTCGCGCAGCCGCTCGAACAGCGCCTTGTCCATCTGCTTGGCAGGTCTGGTGGCGGGTTCATTGAGTTCGGGAATGATAGGTTCTTCGACGGGTCGCGCTTGCTTGCGTTTCTTGAGGTCGCGGCGTTCAAAGCGGTTGAACTGTACCGACTGCCTGCCGTAGAGTGCCTCGTTGCCGAATTCAGTGATTTTCAAGTGATTGCCCTCGTCATAGGCGACATCAAACAACCCCATCTGCAGCATCTGCAGCAAGTAGGCGTTCCACTCTGCGACACTAAAGTCATGTCCCACGCCGAAGGTTTTCAGCTTGTCGTAGCCCTTTTCGATGACTTCGGCCTTGCGCCAGCCGCGCAGGATGTCGGTCACCATGTACATCGTGGCCTGTTCATCGGTGCGCTTGATGGCACTGAGAGCCATTTGGGCCAGTCGGGTGCCGTCGAAACGCTCGGGCGGGTTGTCGCACACGTCGCAGTTCTGGCAGTCGTGGTCATAGCGCTCGTTGAAGTAGTTGAGCAGGATGCGACGGCGGCACACACCGCTCTCGGCAAACTGCTGCATGCGGCGCAGCTTGTCCATGTTGACCTGCACCTGTCCCGACTGCTGTGCAAACTGCTGCAGGGTAATCATGTCGCCGTAGTTGTAGAACAGCAAGGCATCGGCAGGCAGGCCATCACGCCCCGCGCGTCCGATTTCCTGGTAGTAGCTCTCGATGTTGCGCGGCATGTTGCTGTGGATGACGTATCGCACATTGCTCTTGTCGATGCCCATGCCGAAGGCGATGGTCGCGCACACCACCTTGAGGTCATCGTTGATGAAGTCGCGCTGGATGCGCTGTTTCTCGCTCACGCTCATCCCAGCATGAAATGGCTCGGCCTTGATGCCCAAGCGGGTAAGCTCTGCAGCCATCTTCTCGGTGTCCTTGCGGCGCAGGCAGTAAATGATGCCGCTCTCGTCGCGGTGCAGGTTGATGAACTGAACGATTTGGCGGAACTTCACCCTGCCTGTCGAGCCTTGCACCACGTTGAGCGAGATGTTGGGACGGTCAAACGAGCTGATAAACAGCCGTGCGTCGGGGATATTGAGCTGCTTGGCGATGTCGTCGCGGGTGATGCGGTCGGCGGTGGCGGTGAGCGCCATCACAGGGATGTCAGGGAAACGCTGCTTGAGTGTCCCCAATTGAGTGTATTCGGGGCGGAAATCGTGGCCCCATTGCGAGATACAGTGCGCCTCATCGACGGCAAACAGGCAGATGCGGTCGGTGATGGCGGTGGACCAGCGGTCAATCTCGCTGAGCAGTTTTTCGGGGGAGATATAGAGCAGCTTGACCTTGCCCTGCATGAGCAGGTCAACGGTCTGGCGATTCTCGGTATCGGTCTTCTCGCTGTTGAGTGCCAGGGCGGGCACGCCGTTCTGCTGCAGGGCGTCAATCTGGTCGTTCATCAGCGCCAGTAGGGGCGAGATGACGATGGCAAAACCCTGTTCGCTCATCAGGCCGGGAATCTGGTAGCACAACGACTTGCCGCCGCCCGTGGGCATGAGCACGATGCTGTCGCCACCGTCGAGTGTGTGGCTGATGATGTCCCATTGCTGGCCGCGGAAACTGTCATATCCATAACAGCTCCTCAACAATGCCAAAGCATACTCCTCTCTAGTCATGCTGTAACAGTTAGTAGTTAGGGGTTAGAAGTTAGAAGTTGTAGGCGAAAGTCATCTTACTTAAAACTTACAACTCAAAACTAAAAACTTAGTAAGCATTATCATCGCCCTTGAAAGCATTCAGAATCGTGCGGACAATGATTTTCAGGTCCATGAAGAATGTCCAGTTCTCGGCATACCACACGTCAAGCTCTACGCGTTTTTCCATCTGCCACAGTTCCTCGGTCTGACCGCGGAATCCGCGCACCTGTGCCCAGCCGGTGATGCCGGGCTTGATGGTGTGCCGCAGCATGTACTTGTCAATCAGTTCGCTGTACATCTCGGTCTGCGCCACCATGTGCGGACGGGGCCCGACGATGCTCATCTCGCCACGCCACACATTATAGAACTGAGGCAGCTCGTCGATACTCGTGCGACGCAGGAAATTGCCGAAGCGCGTCACGCGGGGGTCACCCTTGGTGGCCTGGCGGGTGTCGCTGTCGGCATTGATGCGCATGGTGCGGAATTTATAGCAGTTGAATGCCTGGCCGCGGTAGCCGGTGCGCTTCTGGACAAAGAAGATGGGGCCCGGTGACGACAGTTTGATGCCAATGGCAACAGGGATGATGACCAGTGGCGACAGGATTAGAGCAACCGTGGACATCAGTAGGTCAAAGGCACGCTTGAACAAGCGGTTAAGCGGGTTCTTTAAAGGGTAGGGGTGAACGGCAAGAATGGGCACATCACCCACCGAACTCAGCTCAAATTGACGCGTGACAGTGCGTCCGAATTGCGGTACATAGTAGAAATCCACTGCATTGTTGTCGGCGATGCGTATCATTCGGGCAACGTTCTGGTTGTCCTCGATGTCAGGAACGGCACAGAACATCTCGTCGACCTGATGCGTCTTGACAAACAATTCCACGTCATCGAGCGTGCCCTGATACACAGCGGATGCCGAACGTGCCTTGGAATTGTTGTCAAAGAAGCCCACGATGTGGTAGCCGTAGCCCTGGTCGCCCAACATCTCCTCGATGAGGCGCACACCCACCGTGCCGCCGCCAATGACGATGACTCGCTTGAAGTTGAAACCGTGGTTGCGGTAGATTTTCACCAGTTGGCGCGAGAGTACCCACCATGCCGACAAGGCAAGAAAGAAGATGACATAGAACAGCAGCACCTTCTCCCAGGGCACATCGGGCTGTCTGAGCAATGACGTCAATGTGATGAAAATGCCTGCATGGGTCAGGACCAGGTTGACCGCCTTGCCTACAACACGCTCGGCATAGATGACACGTTTCTCGTGTACATCGTTGTAGAAATAGATGCACACCAGCATCGCCACGTTGAGTGCGAGCCACATCGGGCGCGTGGTAAACCCGTCTTCAGCGGCCTTTACCCTGTAGTCCAGAAAGATAGTGAAAAAAAACACGAGATTGACAATCAGCAAGTCAACGATGCTGAAAATCCATCTCACGAATTGTCCATATCGGCCTTTGCTCTTCATTTGGACTCAATGATGCTCAATATGATGATGTCAATGGTAAAGCAGGGGGAGCGTTTATGCTCCCTCTGCCTCAGGTATCATGCTTCTGTAAACGTGGCCGTGTTCACGACTCAATCGTTGTCCAGCTCTTTGATTTTCTGCTCCAGCTCGGCAATCTCTTCCTTGAGACGAGCGATGCGGCGTTCCATCTCTTGAACCAGCGAGTTGCCGCTCTTGGTGTTGGCGGTGAGGAAGCCCATGTTGTTCTCAAAGGTCTTCAGCTCGTTCATGCGCTGCTCGTAGGTGCGTACCAGACGGTCACGCTCACTCAGGCCGCGCTCGTTGCCTGACGACTGGCGGTAACTGCGTGAGCCGCCATCGCTGATGGAACGGCTGCCGCGCATGTTCAAGGTCTCGAATGCCTTGTCAACCAGCTCGCGGTATTGTGCGTAGATTTTGTCTTTCTCCTTGAAGGGTACGTGGCCGATTTCCTGCCAGCGGTCCATCAGGTTGCGGACGGTCTGGGCAGCATCCTCGGCAGCCTCTTCGATGGTAGCCTTGAGCGTGGCGATGACCTCTTTCTTGGCTTTGAGGTTCTCGTGCTCCACGGCGTGAACGTTGACATTCTGTTTCTTCTTCTGCTCAAAGAAGTGGTCACAGGCGGCAATGAAGCGTTTCCACACCGCGTCGCTGTGTTTCTTTACAACGGGACCGATGGTCTTCCACTCCTTCTGCATCTCGACGAATTTGTCGGTGGCCTCTTTCCACTCCGTGGAGTCCATCAGCGCCTCGGCGCGTTCACACAGGTCGATTTTCTTGGCCAGGTTGGAGCTCAACTCGTCCTTCATGGTCTTGTAGAACTCGGCTTTCTTGGCAAAGAACTCGTCGCAAGACTTGCGGAAGCGGGCAAACAGGGCGGCATTGGCCTTGCGGGATGCGTAACCCAGCTTCTTCCAGTCTTCCTGCAGGGCGATAATCTGCTTGGTCACCTCGTCCCACTGGGCATAGGTCTTGAGGTCATCGGTCTTGATTTCCTCAATCTTCTCGCACAGCTCGGTCTTGGCATCGGCATTCTCTTTCTCCTTGCTCTTGCGCTCCTCAAAGAAGGTCTGGTATTTCTTGTTGATGGCACTTGAGGCAGCCTTGAAGCGTGCCCACAACTCCTCGCGGATTTCCTTGGCAACGGGGCCGATTTCACGCCAATTGTTGTGCAACTCCTGAAGTTTCCTGAAGGCGGTTACGATGTCCGTCTCCTCGTCAAGGGCTTCGGCCTCTTCACACAACTGCTGCTTCAATTCCAGGTTTTTCTTGAAATCATAGTCGCGCAGCTCGCGGTTCACCTTGAGCACGTCATAGAAGCGCTCGGTGGCACGCTGGAATTCCTTCCACACCTCGGTGTCGGCAGTTGCAGGCACCTCGCCGGCGTCCTTGAACTCCTGCTGGAGCTGCTTCACGCGGTTGAACTGGCGGTTGATGTTGTCAGGGTCGTTGGCAATCTCATTGATGAGCGCGATAATCTGACGCTTCTTCTCGAGGTTGGCCTCGCGGTTGGCCTCTTGGGCAGCATTATACTCGTTGCGACGCTCCTTGAGCACGTTGAGCAGTTCTTTGAGGTTGTTTTCGTCGGCATCCTCCTTGGGGGTGAAGTCGCTCTCCTCGTTGCCGTTGGCAAGGAAATCTTCTTTCTCCTTGGCCATCTCCTCGCGGCGCAGGGCAAAGAATGCGGCCTTGATGGCCTGCACCTCGTCCTTCACGTCCTCGATGGGGCGGGTAGCCATCTCACGCATCAGGTCCACCAGTTCACTCTTGCTCTTGCCGGACAGTTCCAACTTGGGAGCGGCGGGTTTGGCCTCTACTGCGGGCTCGGGCTTGACTTCCTCGACGGGTTCGGGAGCCGGCTCCACAACGGGCTCAGCCTTGGCCTCTTCAATAGGTTCGGGCGTGGGCTCGACTTGGAGTTCCTCAACTTTAACTTCTTCATTCACTACTTCCTGGGCCTCGTTCTGGGGCTCAGTGCTCTGGATTTGATCCTTCTCGAGATTGTTCATCGATTCAGATTGTTCACGCGGTTCCATCATAATAATACAGTTTAGTCAAGTGCCTAATGGCACTCGGGGTTCAATTCTAAACCCCAAATTTACGCTTTTTTTCTTACATGCAAAGCCATTTTCGCGTTTTTTTTTATTTTTGCCCACTTTTTCTTCGATTTAACAGAAAAAACAGGGTCTGGAAGACCGATAGGACTTTCAGACCCTGTGAAGATTCTGTGTAACGTGATGTCGTTATTTCAGGACACGTGCTTTGACAATTTTGATGTCAACAGTAGGACGGTCCAGACGACCTGTGGTGGTGTTCTGGATTTTGTCCACCACGTCCATGCCCGACACTACCTCGCCGAAGACGGTATATTGGCCGTCAAGATGGGGGGTGCCGCCGATGCTGGTATAGGCGTTGAGTTGCTCGTCGGTCAGTTTGAAGGGGGTCTGAGCGGCCTCGGCCTCAGTCTTCTCGATGAGTTCCTTCTGCAGGGCGTCAAGTCCTGCCATGTCCTGGCTCTCCTGCATCTCCTTGATGCGGTTCTGGTTCTCCATCACCAGACGGCGGAAGATGTCCTGCTTCTTGCCGTCGCTCAGACGCTTGGTCATCATCTGCAGTTCGTCCATACTGAAAATCTTGCCCGTGACGATGTAGAACTGGCTGCCGCTGCTGCGACGTTCGGGGTTCACCTGGTCGCCGGTGCGGGCTGCTGCAAGGGCTCCACGTTTGTGGAAATACTTGGGATACACGAATTCAGCTTCGATGGTGTAGCCGGGGTCACCGTCGCCAAGCGAGGTCTCGGGGCCGGCATTCTTGGAGTTGCCGTCACCGGTCTGAATCATGAAGTCCTTAATCACGCGGTGGAAGAGCACGCCGTCATAGTAACCTTCATTCACCAGTTTGATGAAGTTATCACGATGCTGAGGCGTCTCGTTATATAGCTCGACAACGATGTTGCCCAGCGAGGTCTCCAGTTCAACTTTAGTCATTTTCTCAGTGCTCTTGTCCTGAGGGGCTGCGTCACTCTTGTTCCCGTTGCTGCTTGCCGAGCACGAGATGAGCGTCATAGCCACCATCACGACGGATAAAAATAAATTCCTTTTCATTATTATAAGATTACTAAGTTCCAACTCCTAACTCATCAGATGCCAACGGGATACAGGCGCTTGTAGATGCGGCGGAAGTTGTCGTCGCTGGCGCTCAGTTCGGTGGCGCGTTCCTTGAAGTCATCGCCCCACAGCGAGGCGGCAAGATACGACAGGTACACATGGTCACGGTCCTTGGCGATGGCTGCCTTGACCAGCAGGTCGATGCTGTTGGCATACTTCTCGCGGTCGATGGCGTTGAGATAACGCGCCGTGCTCACCACAAACTGGCCTGTGCGGTCCTTCAGTATCATGTTGTCGACAAGGGCGGTCATGTCATCATCGATGGCACCCATGTTGTTGGCGATGTATTCATAGGTCAACAACCCGTTGGTGTCGTTTTCCAGCATCTTTTTAGTATTGTTGTCCATATCGATTATTCAATGATTTGGTTCGTATTCTAAACGGCAAAGATAATGCTTTTTTTATTGATTGTGCCTTTTTGTCAAGAAAAATCACTGTGCCGTTTGTTTTTGGGGAACAGAAATCAAAGCCTATCCCTCTGGCTTTGAATCATTAATGTGCGAGGAAGATGGTCATTTCACACGCCTTACAGTCGCAGTGGACGCGTAGCAGTGTGGATCCGCTTTTCAGGAACAGGTCGTGCGGCAACTTGTCGCCGTTCTTACCCATGAGGCAGGCGCCCAGTTGTCGACGCATGCAATAGCGTGTGTGCATCAATGGCGTGGTGGCTGTCGCTGGAGTTCCTGCTTCGAGGGCTGGTTTGATGTCGGTTACGCCGTGGTCGCGGTAGAGCTGTTCGGCAAGGCGGTTGGCGACATTATCGGCTGGGGTTAGGACCGTGACGGGGCAAGGTGCGGATTTGTCTTCGCTGCGGGGCTTGTCAATTGTGCGCGTGATGCGGTGGGCACGGTCGAGCATATCGACAGTGTCACGGCGCAACCTGGACAGCAGCGAGGCGGGGATGAAGACATCGCCAGGCACTTGTGCCGAGCCTAGGCGATAGATGGTGCCGCCCAGTTTGGCGAGTTCGGCCTTTTGGCGGTCCTCCTGTGGCTTGGTGGCCAGTTGCAGCTCGCATTCCATTGTGTGGGTGACGCGATTGCCGCGTTCGTCATCAAGCGTGAGCACCAGCCTGCCGTTTGTGTACCTCAGTGTGGCATCGACGGCCACGGAGCGACTGGCCGAAGGCTTGGACAGCAGGTCGCTGAAGGCTTTGTCGCTGGTACGGTAAATGGCTGTGCCGCGCGGGATAGCTGCATGCTCGCGCAGCAGCACCGTTCCATTTCCTAATGCGCGGTTGACACGTGCCCCGGTGAATGTGCCTTGGGCATCACAATAGCTCAAGCCGTCACCGTTGGCAAGTGTGGCGCGTGTGTCGATAGTCAGGGTGTTGCCATTGCAGCGGGTGACGTGTCCCAGGTATTCGCCCTGGGATTTAGGGGTGTCGATAGAGGCTATAGCAGTGCCGTCTTTGGGTCGACGCTCATCCAGGAAATAATGGGTAAAACCGCGGTTGAAACTCTTTTCCAATGCGGGCTCAAAGGTCAGCTCTACATTGCCGAAGGAAGAGTGGCAGTATTGCTCGGGATGGCGTTCAATCACCTTGTCGATGGCGCGGCGGTAGTAAGCGACCACGTTCTTGACATAGCCGATGTCCTTCAAGCGTCCTTCAATCTTGAACGAGGAGACGCCAGCCGCCATCATCTGCTCCAAGCGGTCGTGCCGCGACATGTCGCGCAGCGAAAGCAGGTGTTTGCCCTCGACGATGATACGCCCACGTCCATCAACGAGGTCATAGGGCAACCGGCACAGTTGGGCGCACTCGCCGCGGTTGGCGCTGCGTCCTTTCAGTACCTGGCTGATGGCGCACCTGCCACTGTAGCTCACGCACAGGGCACCGTGAACAAAGGCTTCGAGCGGCACTGTCGTCATGTCGCGGATAGCTGCAATTTCCTCAAGGGTGAGTTCGCGCGCCATCACGAGTTGCGAGAATCCCATCGCTTCCAGGAAACGCGCCTTCTCGGGCGTGCGCAGGTCGCACTGTGTGCTGGCGTGCAGGGCAATGGGCGGCAGGTCAAGGCGCAGAAGACCCATGTCCTGCACTATCAAGGCATCCACCCCGATGCGGTACAGGTCGTGGACTAGCCGTTCTACCTCCTTGAGTTCGTTGTCATAGATGAGCGTGTTGACCGTGGCATAGATGCGAGCCCCGAACTGGTGGGCATAATCGCAGGCGCGACGCACGTCGTCGAGCGTGTTGGTCGCGTCGGCACGCGCTCCGTGGTGGGATGCACCCATATACACCGCATCGGCGCCATGGTCGATGGCAGCGATGGCAATGTCGGCATCACGGGCGGGCGCCAGCAGTTCTATGTGTGTGGGTTTAGGCATTATCAATAGAGTTCTCGGAGTTCTCCGAGTCCTCTGAGAACTCAATGGGTCATATGTTTAATGTGAATGGGTCGGCATCACGCCATGCGGGAAACTTTTCCCTGAACTGTGCCAGCAGGGCGGGGGAGAGGTCGGCGGTGATGATGGGACTGGTCATGCGCTGCGCGATGACCTTGCCCTTGAAGTCGATAATCAATGACGAGCCCTCGGGGTATTCCACTCCGGCAGGGTCGGTGCCGCAGCGGTTCACACCGCACACGTAGCACTCGTTCTCCATCGCGCGGGCGGTGAGCAGTGTGCGCCACACCTTCTCGCGTGACTTGGGCCAGTTGGCGATGACCACCAGCAGGTCGTAGTTGTTGTTCACGTTGCGGCAGAAGACAGGGAACCGCAGGTCATAGCATACCACCAGCTTGATGTTGAAGCCTCGGAACCGCACGATGGGCGACTTGGTCAACCCCTGGTTGAAGACCTTGTCTTCGCCACCGAATGAGAACAAGTGACGCTTGTCGTAATAGGTCTCGTCACCGTTGGGCTCGATGAAGAAGGCGCGGTTGTAGAGCTGCGCCGCCGTATTGGCCAGGAAACTGCCGATGATGCCCACATGGTACTGGTCGGCCAGTCTGCGCAGGGTGCGCAGCGTGTCGCCGCTGTTCCACTCGGCAACGGCGGCTGCCTGCTCGCGGTCGCCTGTCATGAAGCCCGTGGTGAACAACTCTGGCAGGATGACCAGGTCGGTGTCGTCAGCAATGTTGCGCAGGTTGCGCTCCAATTGCTGGATGTTGGCTTGGCGGTCACCCCAGACGATGTCGTCCTCAATGAGCGTGACCCGCAGGTTGCGTGAAATCATTTTTTATTCCAGTTATTGATTGATAGCTAATGGAGTAGAGGAAGGCGTATCCTTCACTCATCACTACTCACTCATCTCTATTCTTGAAAAACGCTGTGTCATAATTGCTACATGGAAATATAACCGTGCTTTCGCACGGGAAAGCTTGTGCAAACTGAAGGCAAACGAGTTTGCTCGATTTGCTGAAGTGCCGCCAAGCTTTCCCGCCCGCAGGGCGGTTATAATCCTTGCAATTGAATTATGACACGGCCGCTTTCAGTTACTCCAGTCCGGTGACGAACTTCTCGGGATATTTGCCGCTGCCGTTTTGCTTGAAATATTGCTTGATGCGCAGCAGGTCGGCCTCGGCATCGTCGCTCAGCTCAAACTCCTTGTCGATGCACACGATCTTCTTGGCATAGTCGAAGTAGGCGAGTACCAGCGGCACATTGGCATCGCGGGCCATGAAGATGGCGCCCTTGTGCCAGTTGGGATTGGGGCTGCGCGTGCCCTCGGGCGTGACGCCGATTGCGAGATTGGGCGTTGTGTTGAATGCCTCGACAATCGACTGCGTGAGATTGCCGTGCTGACGGCGGTTGACGGGAATGCCACCCAACCCATTCAGCAGGTGCCCCATGGGGAAGAAGAACCAGGTGTCTTTCATGAGGAAACCGGCCTTCATGCCCACCGAGTGGATGCCCAGTTCACCCAGGATAAAATCCCAGTTGCTGGTATGCGGCGCAATGACGATAATGCACTTGTCGGGCATCGTCAAGTTGACCTTGAACGTCCAACCCGCTTTCTTCAATATCCAACCAGAGAGGTTCATTCTTATTTCTTAGAGGGCATGAGCTCGTTCATGCGCTTGGCGATGTTCTCCACCTCGGCGCGGAAGTAGTCGCTCAGTTCCTTCTCGCACTGCTTGAAGAAGGTGCGGCGGGCCTTGTTGTACTCCTTGCGGTTGGCGAAGTCTTTCACCTTCTTGCCAAACTTATTGCTCACGCGGTTGATGGCTTCTTGCTGCAGCAGGGCAGTGTCGATGATGATGCTGTCCCACTCCTCCAGCTTGTCGGCGCCAAAGGCGGATTCTGCAAAGATGCACTCGCCTGCGATGTCGCCACAGGCATTCTGAATAGCTTTCTTAATCTGTCGTTTGCTTGCCATAATGAAATAATGTATTAAGCGAATGAATGTTTCTAACAATGCGCTAAAGTACAAAATATATCTTAATCGTCACTCGTTTTTCTCATAAAAAATGCCGAAAACCGCCAAAAATGGTGCTTTTGAGATTTTTTAAGAAAAAAAGTGCCGAAAAATTTTGTCAGTATCAAAAATGGCAGTAATTTTGCCTCGCTTTTCGACGGAGATATCGTCTAGTGGTCTAGGACGCCGCCCTCTCACGGCGGAAACCAGCGAGGGCTTTAATTATCGACGGAGATATCGTCTAGCGGTCTAGGACGCCGCCCTCTCACGGCGGAAACCAGGGTTCGAGTCCCTGTTTCTCTACCAACAAAGCCTTCAGCATTCGTGCTGGAGGCTTTTGTTTTATCGAATCTCCGAGTTCTCGGAATTCTTCGAGGGCTCAAGGCTTCTTGCAGATGTAGAGAAGACGTTGTCCGTCGGCAGTTGTGCTACCGAAGATGTAGCAGTCGCCGCCGTCACCGAGGCGCAGGCGCCCGTGCAGCTGCTGGGCTGTCATCGGGAAGTTGCGGACGGCGACATTGGCGCGGGATATGCCTTTCAGCGCTGTTGCCAGTTCCTTTTTGTTCATCGTTGTAACGGCAGTGACGGCAAAACGGCGACCTGGGAAATCCTTGACCTCTTGGCTTGACACGAACAGGTGGCTATCCGCTGCCAGGGCTTTGACGGGGTAGCGCTGCGTGAGCAGTCCGAAGCAGCCTGCCTTCATGATGGAGGCGTTAGGCTCATAAAGGTATTTCCCGTCTTCGTTCTCGGCAATCACGGCAGGTACATCACCTTCTGTTGGTTTGAAGACGAGCCGTTTCTCGTCGTTCACGCAATGGATGGCTGGCTCGCCCTGGTGGTGGGCAGCCATGAGAATCAGCAATTCCTTACATTCGCCAGCTGTACTAACGATGTGGACCTCGGCAACGTGTTCGCCCAGATCGCTCACAGCCTTGTGCCAGTCTAGCATGGGCGAGAGTTTGATGAGGACGTGATGGGCAGCATGAAGGAGTTTATCCTTCAGCTCAAGCACGTTAGGCGTGCAGTCGGCGATGGCATAGGTGCGGGCCTTGTTGCTGTCGCGACGGGCGGGATCCAGGTAGATAAGGGTGGATGCAGCATCGGTTTCCAGGTCGTTCAGGACATCCTCGGCATCGCCATGGATGATGCTCACATGTTGCAAGCCAAGCAGTTCAAAATTATGCCTTGCCGTTTCACACAGATGCTCCTGTCGCTCAACGTAAATGGCTCTTGAACAACACCTTGATATAAAAGCAAAGTCCACGCCGAAGCCTCCTGTCAGGTCTATGAGCGTTTCGCGGCATGATTGCGGCAAGCGATTCATGATATTACATTTATATATAGCGGTCTGCTCGCTGCTGCACTGCTCCATCGACAGGTGGGGAGGATAGACGATGCCGTCGATGGCTGCCCATGACGGCAGCTTGCGTCGAGCCATTTGCCAGCCCTGTATCTGGTCCAGCGCCCAGGGCATATTGACATTGCTGTCACGTCTTGCCTGCAATGCCAACTGCCTCACGTCTTCCTCGCGGTGCTCCCTCACAAACCCTATCGTCGCCTCGTCAATCATTTCCGTATATTCCGTTTATTCCGTATCATCCGTCCTTCTCTTCAAAAACGGTTGCAGAAACTCGTCAAGGGTGTTGACGTGCAGTTTGTGGGCAATCTGGATTTTCTTGTTCGAGACGGTGCGCAGGTTCCTGTAACGCATGCAAATCATGATCACCGTCCTCGAGAAGCCGTGGCACGTCAGTGCAATCAGGTTGATTTCGTCCTCTCGCAGACTTCCGCCGGCGGCCTCCTGTGCCTTGACCAGCACATTGTCGTACAGGTCGTTGGCCAGCGACTGAAGGTTGTCCCAATAGGATGCCCCCACCTCGTCTGGACCGCGCATAGTCATCAGTTTGTTGAAGCGTTTGGCAAAGGTTGTCTCATTGCACTCGTAGGACCACTGCAGCAGTTGGTGAACCACCTGCATCTGGTTATCCACAATAGCACGCAACTCGTCGGACTGCTGCTTTTTGGCTTCCAGGGTAGCGATGGCGTCGGTCATGCGCGCCTCGTTTCCTTGGTATTCTGCCTGAGCGGTTTTCAGGCTTCGCTCATAGTCGTTGATGGTTTCCTGCATGTGCTGCAGGCTGGCGATGGACTGGTCCAAGTCAGCCTTTTGCAGCTCATATTCGGTCTGCTGGATTTTCAAGCGGTTGCGGTAACGCCACAGCAGGAATGCCAGTGCCAGAGCCGTCAACGCCAGCAGGGCAAGACCCAGCAACGTTCCCTTGAGCCGTGAACTCAACAGGGCGTTCTCGAGTGCCGCCTGCTGGGTGTCATATTTCTTCTCCACCTCCAGCAGCTGGTCGTTTTTGCTGCTCATTGCAACCGAGTCGGCGAGGTAGTGGGTCAAGTTCAAGTAGTTGATGGCGTCGTCCACCTTGCCCTCGCGACGGGCGAGGTCGGCCAGCAACTGGTAGTACATGATGCTGTCGGCAATGCTTGTCATCGCCGGAGCATGTTGGAGGTAATAGTGTGCCGAATCCATGCGGCCCATGTGCAGGTAGGCCGAAGCAGCGGTATAATGGATTCGCGGGTGTATCTTGCCTTTGCCGTTCCAACTGATGGCATCGATGGCATCGTCCTTGGCGCCCTGGTAATCGCCTAGGGCCGCGCGGTACTCAGCTCGGCTGAACAAGTTTGCTATGACATATTTCGGCTTGATGTCATACTTGGCAAGGTCGATGGCCGCGTTGATGTAGTACATGGCGCTGTCCTGCTTCTCCTTATTGATGCGGTACAGGGCGCCCAGTTCGCTCAGGCAGATAATCTGGTTCAGCTTGTCGTCCAGGACAGTGAACAGGGCCAAGGCTTCGCGATACTTGCTGGCCCCCAGGGTTTTGGCACCGATGACCTGGCTCTGATACAGTTCGCCCATCATCATCTTGGCGAGGGCGCGGGTCTTCAGGTTATTGTCTATGGCAAGGTCCTCGGCTTGACGCAGGCTGGTGACGGCTTTGTCCAGATTTCCCAATTCCACATTGATGCAGCCCTGATAGAGCAGAGCACGGGCATGTTTCTCTTTATCGTAATGTGCCTTAAAGTATTTCACTGCCGCGTTGATAGTACTGTCATTGGTGGCCTTGATGCCGCAATCGTGGTTGGCTTGGGTTGTCAACAAATCATAATAGGCTCTGTCTTTGTTGTTATATGATGAGGTGTTGATGGCTTTGAGCATCTGCAGTGCATCCTCGGCTAGGTTTTGGGCCAGCAGCGTATCGATGTCAACAAGTTGGCTATTGTCAACGCCACCATGGCATCCGCCGAGGATTCCGAGAACCACTATTGCAGCCACTATGCAAATGATATGTTTGCAGTTTGTCATATCGAGGTTTTTTTATTCTTTCCACTGCAAAAATACGCTATTTTTTTGAGGTAATCTGTAACCCCAATCAACAAATTACCCTCAAATGACCTTTTTCTTTTTTAAAACACTGAAAATCAATTGTTTGTAATTTAAAGAATGACCATTGAATGCTAGCCGTTTTCCATAAATCCATTATAACTTTGCAAGCGAGAGTTATACCGTTTTTTTCTACTTGAAGATGACAGGTATTATTGTTTAATCTTTTAAAAAGTAACGATTATGGCAACAAGAGTTAATTTATCATCGCGCGAATGGTGCGACCTTGTGTTTGAAGGCAAAAACAAGGACTTCGGTGCCTATGTAATCCGAACCGAATCGTCCAAGCGCCACAACAAAGCTGTCCTGTGGACCCTCATCGGTGCCATTATCTTTAGCCTGATGGTCTGGGGCATTGTCAAGACCAACCAGTACCTGGATGAGAAAAAGTTGGCTGAGAAGGGTGAGCAGATGGGTGTAACCATTGTTATGACTCCAGAGGCCGACGAAACCAAGCAGCGAGAAGTTATCGAGGAGACCAAGCCCGAAGAACCTGCTGAAGTTGAATTGCAGACTTATCAGGCGACCGAGCTCCAAATCGTCGAGGACGAAAAGGTGAATCCTGAGGATAAAATCTTGTCTCAGGATGAGAAGATGGACGCAGAGGGTTTTGCCGGAAGTGTTACTAATTCCAATGGCTCTACAGACTTGAATGACATCAAAGAACATATCGGCGAAGTCGTTGTTGAGGAGCATAAGCCTGTTGAGGTGAATAAGCCAGAGGAAATTCCCAGATTGGTTGAGCAGATGCCCCAGTTCCCTGGTGGTGAAGCTGCACTGATGAAGTTCCTCTCGTCCCACATCAATTACCCGACCATGGCAGCCGAGAACGGAATCCAGGGCCGTGTCGTGGTACAGTTTGTCGTTGACAAGACTGGGCAAATCGGCGAGGTAAAGGTCGTTCGTTCGGTGGACAAGGACCTAGACAAGGAGGCCGTTCGGGTCTGCAAGTCGCTGCCCAAGTTCATTCCTGGCCGCCAGAATGGACATGCGGTGTCAGTCTGGTACACCCTTCCCGTTAACTTCAAGCTTCAGGGCACCAACTAACCGATTCATCGGTTAAATTCCCCACGCAGGATAGGTATTGTCATCATGCAGTGCCTATCCTGCATTCTTATTATGACTGAAATATGCGGTTTTCTTTAAACTTTTTTTGCAGGAATGGGTCAAAGTTGTATCTTTGCACTATTGAAATAACGTTTAATCAATTAAATAATACTAGGATTATGAAGAAATTTTTATTGATGGTAATGCTGTGCTGCTTCGCCGCAGCACCCGTTGCTCTTGCGCAGAACAACGTGAATGACCCTGCAGCTCAAGCTGTGAAACAGTCCCAGCTCAAGAGAGAGAAGGAATACAACCAGAACAAGCAGGCGTTGACCGATGGTAAAAAGGCTGCTGACCAGAGCGTTAAGTCAATGGAGAAACAGCAGAAGGCTTTGAAGCAGGAGGAGCAGCAGGCTAAGGCCGCCGCCGATGCCGCTAAGGAGCAGAAGAAGGCTTACGAGGAGCAGGAGAAGAAGGCTAAGGAAGCCAAGAAGGCTGCCGAAAAACAAGAAAAAGAAGCCAAAAAGGCTGAGAAAGAAGCCAAGAAGGAGCAGAAACGTATCGAGAACCGTCAAAAGGCTACCGAAAAGTACAACAAGGCCCAAGACAAGGTGAAAGACGCCGAGAAGAACCGTAACAAGGCCCAAGAGGAGCTTCAGGAACTGCCCAATAAGCAGGCCAAGGAGATGGAGAAGATGGCCGAGAAACTCGAGAAGGCAGTTGGCGACTCCGAGAAGTCCCTCAAGCTGGAAACCGAGATGAAGAAACTCGAGGCTAAAATCGCCAAGCAGAACCTCAAGGCTCAGCAGAATTACGAGAAGGCCATCAAGAACTACGACAAGGCTGTCGAGAATGTTGAGAAGGCCCGCAAGGAGATGGAGAAATACAAGTGATTTTTCCCGCAGCAATGCCATTGCATTGCTATGAGAAATGACTAAATTGGAGGTCAGTGGCACGAGACGTCATTGGCCTCTAAATATTTAAAAAGTGTTATAATTGTATAATTGAATTAAACTTTATTTACATTTCGGGGTCTAAACAGTACAAAAAAAGATTAAGCTAATTATTGACATCTAAACAGTTACGATTATGAAACGGATTATTTTAATGGCAGCAGTTTGTTTAGCCGCATCAGCTACAGCAGTGGCGCAGATGCCCACAAAACTGAGTGTCACCTCGCCCGAAATGTCCCGACAGGCCGACCCCCATCAGTTGCAGATGATCAGGAATGCCGAGGCAGCCTATATGCAGTCTTACAACAACAAGAACGCTCCTCACCTCAAGACCCCAGACATCGACAGGCAGAGCCGCCATACCCTGTGGGACATGAGGGCGCAGGAGTTCTATAACAGTTCTGTCGCCAACACCCCTGACAAGGCTCTCCAACTGGCGACACAGGCCTACAACAAAGCCAATTACAGGATGAAACAGGCCCTTGTGAGAAAAGACAAGGCCGAAAAGGATTTTGCCGCCCTTCGCCAGAAACAGATGCTTGAGTGTGCCAAACTTGAGCAGAAGCAATCCAAGGCATCCTGTGACGGACTGACTGACCGGGAACGCATGAAACAGGAAGCCGAGCGAACGAAGCTCCACAAGAAACACGTGAATCAGCGGCTCAAGATTCAGCAGCGATACATGAATGCTGTCAATACTGTTAACGACTGCGAGTTGATCATTGAGCGGGCAAAAGTGGAGATGGAGAAGTATAATTGATTCCAGGGGCAATGCCGTCGCATTGCAACGAAAGATAACCTGCTGAGGAGGTCAGTGGCACGAGACGTCACTGGCCTTTTCTTTTTAAATTGTATTAACTTGCCTTCTCTGCAAAAAAAACACTATCTTTGCACGATTTTTCTAGAACAACGACTGAATGGACTATCAACTCATAGCCACACCCAGCGGCACCAATGCCCGCGCTGGCCTCATCACGACCGACCACGGCCAGATCGAGACACCCATCTTCATGCCTGTCGGCACGGTGGGCGCCGTCAAGGCAGTCCACATGACTGAACTGCGTGAGGACATCAAGGCGCAGATTATTCTGGGCAACACCTATCACCTGTACCTGCGTCCCGGCATGGACATTATCGAGCGGGCTGGCGGCCTGCACAAGTTCAACGGATGGGACCGCCCCATCCTGACCGACAGCGGCGGCTTCCAGGTCTTCTCGCTGGCCGATAACCGCAAGTTGACCGACGAGGGCGTGACCTTTCGCAGCCACATCGACGGCAGCAAACACCTGTTCACGCCCGAGAAGGTGGTGGACATCGAGCGCAGCATCGGCAGCGACATCATGATGGCGCTGGACGAGTGCCCGCCGGGCACCAGCGACTATAATTATGCCCGCAAGTCGTTGACGCTGACCCATAACTGGCTCGCCCGCGGCTGGAAGCACTTCAAGAACACCCAGCCCCGTTACGGCCACAGTCAGGCCTATTTCCCCATTGTGCAGGGTTGTGTCTATAAGGACCTGCGTCAGGAATCCTCCAAGTTTGTCGCTGACCTGGGAGCCGACGGCAACGCCATCGGCGGCCTTGCCGTGGGAGAGCCCACCGAGGTGATGTATGAGATGATAGAGATTGTTAACGACATCCTGCCGCAGGACCGCCCCCGCTACCTGATGGGTGTCGGTACACCTGCCAATATGCTCGAGGCCATCGACCGCGGTGTGGACATGATGGACTGTGTGATGCCCACGCGCAACGGCCGCAACGGCATGCTCTTCACCCGTCACGGCATCATGAACATGCGCAACAAGAAGTGGGCCGATGACTTCACCCCCTTGCAGGAGGATGGTCCCTCGATTGTTGACCACATCTACAGCAAGGCCTATGTGCGTCACCTGTTTATCGCTCAGGAAATCCTTGCCATGCAGATTGCCAGCATCCACAACCTGGCCTTCTATCTGTGGCTCGTGGGCGAGGCCCGCAAGCACATCATCGAGGGCGACTTCCCCGCCTGGAAACGGCAGATGCTGCACGATGTGCAAGTTAGGCTTTAGGCTTTAGGTATTAGGCATTAGGTTTTAGGTTTTAGGTCTTAGGCTTTAGGCTTTAGGCATTAGGCTTTAGGTTATAGGAGTGATGGAAGAGGAACTCAAAGACATAGAGCAGGTTGCAATTCCCGAGATTACCGAGAACTCGGAGAACTCGGAGAACTCGGAGGTCTCAGAGAACTCGGAGGTCTCCAAGAAAGACGAATCGCGTCGTCCCTGGTACTATGTTAAGCGCTTTGACCGCTACATTATCAAGCACTTCCTGGGCACCTTCTTCTTCGCTATCCTGCTGCTGTTTGCCATCGTGGTGATGTTCGACATCAACGAGAAGTTGGATGCCGTGCTCACTGCACCCTGGAAGGCCACCGTCTTCCAGTATTTCATGAACTTCCTGCCCTTCATCCTCAGCCAGTTCAGCCCGCTGTTTACCTTCATTTCGGTGATTTTCTTCACTTCGCGTCTTGCCGACCGCAGCGAGATTATCGCCATGCTCTCTAACGGCATCAGTTTCCACCGCCTGACCCTGCCTTACCTGTTCTCGGCAGCGGTGATTGCATTGGGCAGCTACCTGCTGGCTGCGTATATCATCCCTCCCGCCAACATCGAACGTATTGCCTATACCAACAAGTGGGTCAAGAACAAGGAGGTCGTCTATGGCGACAACATCCAGCTGCAGGTCAAGCCTGGCGTGATGGCCTACATGGCACGCTATGACAACACCACGCGCAGCGGTTTCCGCTTCTCGCTGGAGAAGTTTGACGGCAACACCCTCAAGTCGCGCCTGACTGCCGAAACCATCAAGTATGACTCCGTGGGGCTGTGGACCGTGCGCAACTACACCATCCGCGATTTCAACGGCATGAAGGAGACACTCCAGAAGGGGGCCGTAATGGATACCCTGCTCAACATCGACCCGCGCGACTTCCTCATTTCCAAGAACGACGAGCAGACGATGACCTCTCCCGAACTCAAGGAATATATCGCCAAGCAGAAGGCCCGAGGCGTCGCCAACATCAAGAACTTTGAGATTGAATATGAGCGGCGCATCGCCATGACGGCCGCGGCTTTTATCCTCACCATTATAGGCCTGTCGCTATCGTCGCGCAAGGTGCGTGGCGGCATCGGTCTGAACATCGGTTTGGGACTGTTGTTGAGTTTCTCCTACATTCTGTTCATGACCGTCACCTCGACGTTTGCCGTGTCGGGTTACACCAGTCCCCGCGTGGCCATGTGGATTCCCAACTTTGTCTATATCATCATCGCCGCAGTCCTCTATTACCGCGCCTCCCGTTAGCCGGTTTTCAGTTTTTATAATGAATAATAGACATTCTGGCATTTTTTTTGCTGGAATAATCGCTTGTTATCTGAATTTTAGTATATTTGCAACTTTAAACCAAAATAGATAATAATAGTAGAATTGTATGAAGAAGATATTGTTATCCATCATCGTGTGCTTGCTGGCCGGTATAGGCGTGGCAAGTGCCCAGCTGCCAGCCGTGACGCTGAAGACCATCGACGGCACGTCGGTGTGCTGCGACACTCTCAACAACGGTGGCAAGCCGTTCATTATTGACTTCTTTGCCACCTGGTGCAAACCATGCAACCGCGAGCTGTCGGCAATTGCCGAGGTCTATGACGAGTGGCAGGATGAAACCGGCTTGAAGATTTACGCCGTGAGCATCGACCAGGGCCAGAACATCAACAAGGTAAAGCCCCTGGTGGACCAGAATGAGTGGGAATATGAGGTGTTGCTCGACCCCAACAGCGAGTTGCTGAAAGCGCTGGGCGGCCAGATGATTCCCTTTGTAGTCGTTATTGACGGTCAAGGCAATATCGTGAGCAAGCACAGCGGCTATACTGACGGCGCCGAGGCTGAGTTGCTGGATGAAGTGCGTCACCTCGAACAATAGTGTTTAGTCTTTGGTTTCTAGTCCCTAGTTTCTAGTTTAAATGACATGAATCGGAGAAAACTGAAACCCTTGCTGCTAATGGCCTTTCTGGCCATGGCAATGCCGTTGTGTGCACAGGTAACCCTCAGCGGTAGCATACAGAGCGACATACTTATTCCTGAAGACGATGACGCCATCGGCACGGAACATTCTGACGACAAGGTGTTGACCAATACCTATGTTGACCTGAAACTGGGCAGCAAGAATGTGGATGCCGGTGTGCGGTTTGAGTTCTTGAAGTATCCGCTGCCTGGCTATGAGCCCGATTTCAAGGGGTGGGGCGTACCCCATTTCTATGTCAAGGGCCATACCGGGAATGTGGAACTCACCGTGGGTGACTATTACGAACAGTTCGGGTCGGGATTCATTTTGAGGACATACGAGGAACGCTCCCTGGGCATCGATAACGCCCTGCGTGGTGTTCACCTTAACTTCAGACCTGTTGACGGCGTCACCCTGAGAGCCCTCTCCGGCAAACAGCGCCGTTACTGGGAACACAACGATGCCCTTGTGAGTGGTGTTGATATGGAGGTGGGGCTGGACCACTTCATCAAGGCGCTGGCCTCGCATGACACCCACATCACCGTGGGCGGCAGTTGGGTCAACAAATATGAGAAGCCTAGCGATGATGCCATTTTCCTCGACGTGACACATCGTCTGCATCTGCCCGAGTTTGTCAACGCTTGGGATGCCCGCGTGAATCTGACCCACAAGGGTTTTTCGATTCTTGCCGAGTATGCCCAGAAGTCACAGGACCCCTCCTTTGACAACGGTTATCATTACGGCAAGGGCACTGTGGCGATGCTCAGCACCTCCTATTCGAAGAAGGGCATGAGCATCCTGTTGCAGGCCAAGCGCAGCCAGGGTATGTCCTTCCGTAGCCGCCGCAGCATGAGCGGTACCTCGAGTTTCATCAACCATCTTCCCGCTTTTACCCACGACCAGACCTACGCTCTGGCGGCACAATATCCCTATGCCACCAATCTTGATGGAGAATGGGCTTTCCAGGGCGAGTTCGGCTATACGTTCAAGAAAGGTACGGCGCTGGGCGGCAAGTATGGCACCAAGCTGAAACTCAATGTCTCGCACGTGCGCGGCATCGACGAGGATGGAATTAAGAATCCTTTAGCCGAGGGCCGTGTGATAGGTAGCGAAGGCTACAAGTCCAGTTTCTTCAAGATGGGCGACGAGACCTATTACCAGGACATCGACGTGCAGCTCGAGAAGCGACTCACCCGTGACTTCTCGCTCATTCTCATGTACATGAACGAGCGTTACAACATGACCGTTATCGAAGGACACGGCGGCATGATTACCAGCAATATCCTGATTGCCGACGGAAAATACAAGTTCTCGCCCAAACTGACGTTGCGCTGTGAACTGCAGTATCAGTTCTGTGAGGGCGACGACGGCGACTGGGCATTTGGACTGGCCGAGCTCTCCTGGGCTCCTCACTGGATGTTCACGGTGAGTGATATGTGGAACTGTGGCGTGACCAAGCTGCATTTCTATCAGGCATTGGTGACCTACAGTCTCAAGTCACACCGCATCCAGGCGGGCTATGGCCGCACCGATGCCGGCTTCAACTGTTCGGGAGGCGTTTGCCGCTGGGTGCCCGCAACACGCGGCTTCACGTTGTCCTATAACTACACTTTCTAGAGATGACAATGAGAACAATGAAATATATGATTCTGTTGGCAACGGCTGCATTGCTCATGACCGCTTGTGACAATGTGTCGCTTGACGAGCGCCTCACCTATATCGAACCGCCTGAGGTGGGCCGTGCCGTCTTGATTGAGGACTACACGGGCCAGTACTGCGTGAACTGCCCGCGTGCCACCGACGAGATTGAGCGCCTGGTCGAGGAATATGGCGACTCGGTGGTCATCGCCGTGGCCATCCATTCGGGTCCCTTCTCAAAACTCAAGGGTGAGCCGACGCCCCTGTACACCGAGGTCGGTGACCAGTATTTCAACAAATGGAACCTGTCGTCACAGCCTGTGGGCCTGGTGGACCGCCTGTTCGGCTCGATGCCCTTCAATTATACCGACTGGGCGGGTGGCGTGAATTACGAACTTGGCTTTAAGGCGCCCGTCTCGCTGATGGCCGTCACGTTGTTTGACGGTGAGACGCGCGATGCACATGTTCATGTGCAGACCGTGGGACTGGACTCGACTCGCGTCAGCGGCAAGCTGCAGGTGTGGCTCGTCGAGGACAGTATCGACAGTTTCCAGTCCATGCCCGACGGCTCCAGGGTGGAGCATTATAACCACATGCATGTGTTCCGTGCCAGCGTCAACGACATGTGGGGCGATGACGTGAGCGTGAATCATGGCGAGGTGTCGCAAAAGGATTATACCATCAAGTTAGATCCAACGTGGGTGCCCGAGCATTGCTCGATTGTCACCTTCCTATATGATGATACAGGCGTGCGCCAGGTGTCTAAATCCAAACTTATGTAATCAAATTACCGCGATATGAAAAAGATTTTTACTTTATTGTTTTTAATGGGTGCCTCGCTGACGGCAAGTCAGCTGTCGGCACAAGACATCGACCGCAGTTTCGTTTTCATTGACGAGAATGGCAATGAAATCGAGAACGGTGCCACCGTGGTGCGCAACCAGGTAGAGGATTATGACGAGGGCGTCGAGGTTATCTACTCGGGCCTGTCGGTCAAGAAGATGGATAATCCGTCGTCCAACTTCCTGCGTATGCGATACAATATCACACAACTGGATAACGGCTTTTACCAGCTGTGCTTCCCCAGCAATTGCGTTAAGCAGACTGAAGTGGGCAAGTACATCACCAATCAAGGATCGCTCATGTTCAATCCTCAAGACCTACAGAGCGAGTGGTTCCCTGAGGAAGATGGCTCATGCATTGTAGAACTCACCATTGAGGTGATGGAGCAGGTCAGCTCCTTCCCCCCGCAATATGAGCACATGGCTTATGGCCCAAGCTTGACGCTGAAATTCGTGAAGGGTGATGACCAGCCTGGCCTCCCGGGTGACGTCAATGGCGACGGTGCTGTCAACATCGGCGACATCAACTTCATCATCGACTACATCCTCAAGCCCCGTGCCGACTTTGCCGTGGCCGATGTGAACGGTGATGGCGCTGTCAACATCAGCGACATCAATGCGGTTATCGCTATCATCATGAAGTCATGATAGATAGGCTTTAGTGGCGTGTGGAAAAACAACGGATTTCGCTAATTACACCAAATAATGATTGGCTTCGCTGAGCTAAAGGTTCGTTAGATTCGCGTAATTCGTAGTTTTATCAACTGACAACTGATTAATCAACATATAAACTATTTTAAATTGCTACTTTTTTATGAAGAAATTATTACTCTTATCACTGGCTGCCATGCTGTTTCCCATGGTCATGACAGCGCAGTCGCTCAGGACAACTACCCTCACGGGCGTCCTGCAGCGCGAGGGTGTGATGAGCACCTTTAACAACAGTTTCAAAGCTCCCGCTCGTGCAGAATTGGGTCCGAACCAGATGATTCTGGGCCATTACGACACCGACGAGGTGGCTGTTGACGGTCTGGGAATTACAGGTTTGCCTGGTGTTCTGCCCATTGCTACCGAGTTGACCCCTGGCGAGTTGCTCGCGTTCCGTGGCGGCAAGATTGTCGCTTTCCGTGTGGGCCTTGCTGCGTCAACCCCCGTTACCCGTGTGTTTGCCGCCCCCACGACGGCCGAAGGCCGTGGCGAGTTCACCGAGTGGACTTGCAACGTTGACGCTCAGGGTTGGAATGTCATCCCCGTTGATCCTCCCTATGAGATTAGCGATGATGAGGGGACTGGTCTGTTTATCGGTTTTGATTACAAGCAGACCAGCAGCAACTATCCCATCTCGGCTGTTGAGGTCGGAACCATTTCTCCCAGCTATGTCTATCTGACCTCTGGGGGGCAGACCGATTGGTTTGACGTGGGTCTGGATGATTATGGCAACCTGAGCATTCAGTGCATCGTCGAGAGTGACCACTTCCCCGAGTATGCCTTGAGGATGGAGCGTCTCACCGCCTCCAGCATGTACATCAAGGCCGGTGATGAACTGAATTACACCGTTACCCTGAAGAACGGCGGCATCGGCACCATCGAGCCGGGTGCCCTCGTGCTGGATGTCATGGTTGATGACGTCAAGGTGGGTGAACTCACCAACGACCAGGCTATCGCAAACCAATTCGTTGAAATGGCGGGTGTGGTAGCTACCGAGAGTCTTGAGAACGGCGCTCACAAGATCTCTGTAGTGCCTGCATCGCTCAATGGCGAGGCCATCGAGAATCCTGTCACGCTGAGCTACGACTTCTTTATCATGTCCAACATGTTCCCGCGCCAGAAACATCTGCTCGAGCAGTTCACCAGCAACAGCTGCACCTATTGCCCGCTGGGAACCTCGTTGATTGAGGTGCTGCAAAGCAAGCGTGACGACATCGCCCGTGTCGCCATCCACGGCAACATGAACAGTGTTGACCCCACCAATACTGCACAGTGCGACTCCATCTTCTCCTACGAGGGATGCGATGGCTGGCCTTACGGCTCCTTCGACCGTATGCCCGGCTGGTCCGATGATGCCACCATCGCTAATGGTCTGGGCTATAATGCTAGCTACCACGACCAGTTGGCCGACATGTTGGGTGAGTTCTATGACCATATCACGGCTACGATGCCCACCTTTGCCACCATCAACATCAACAATGAGGTTGACCTGAAGACCCGTGAGGCTAAGGTGACCATTTCGGGTGACGTGACTGCCGACTTCGACGAGATGATGGGCAGCGATGCAAAGCTCACGGTCTATCTTACCGAGGACAGCATCGTTTACCGTCAGTACAACAATGGCCGCTGGACCTCCAAGTACCGTCACGACGGTGTGCTGCGTCAGGCGCTGGGTACCGTTAAGGGTGTGGCTCTGAACAAGGATGGCGAGACCTACAGCAACACCTTTGAACTTACCATCCCCGAGGCATGGAACATCGAGAAGCTGAATGTCATCGCCTTCATCAGCCGCCCGCTCACCAATGGTGCCAAGAAGCAGTATACCGACATGTATGTCAACAACACCGAGATGACAAGAATTCCTACGATCAAGGCTCAAGTGATGCCTGACAGTGTGAACACTGTTGTCATTACAGCTGCTGGTAAGGGCGAGGTGATCCTCTATGTCGATGGCCAGGAGGTCGAGAGTCCTTACACCATCGAACGTGGTGAGGAGGATGTTACCGTTATCGTAGTGGCTACTTCACAGGATAGTGACAAGGTGATGAATACCGTTAACACCGAGGTCGTTATTCCCGCCAAGGTGAGCCAGGGTGTTGATGAGCAGCTGGCAGGCAAGACCGTGTCACGCGTGCGTTACTTCAACATGATGGGTCAGGAGATGACCAGCCCCAGCGGAGCTACCATCGTCATCACCACCTATACCGACGGCACCACCACCGCTGCTAAGGTGATGAGATAAGAGGACTGATGGGCTCGCCGCCCAGGCGAGGCCCGACTGATATCAAGCTACTCAGGCGACACATTCCCACAATGTACGGGAATGTGCCGCCTGAGCGTTTTTATCCTGTTTTTTTGGTCGGTTTGTTAATAATTCTTTAAAATGTGACGGATTGGCTATGGATTTGGGTAAAAATCAGTATTTTTGTGACAATTAACCCAAATAACCTCCAAAATCGTAACGAAATGATGAAAACCCTCTTCTTGCTCAAGCGTTATTGCTTGCCCGTGGTCCTGTTGTTGACCCTGGCCTTGCCTGCACGGGCTGGCTATGTGTGGGAATGTCCCATCGAGTGGGACGGTGATGTCAACCGTGACGGCAGCGTGAATATCGGTGACGTGACCGACCTGATTGACGCCCTGCTGAATGATAATCTGGACGCCGTGCAAGGCGACGTCAATGTCAACGGTGTGACGGACATCGGTGACGTTGTGGACCTCATCGACATGCTGCTGTATGAGCCCGATGATGAACTGCCGATTCCCCTCGACACGCTCATCTATAACATGATATATGTGCGCAGCTATACCTATATGATGGGTGCCACGACAGAGCAGGAACCTTATGCCAGCGATAACGAGCGAGAAGTGCACAAGGTGATGCAGTACCCCTTCTACATCGGTGAGACCGAGGTGACACAGGAACTGTGGCAGGCCGTCATGGGCGGCAACCCCAGCCATTTCAAAGGCAAGCGGCTGCCCGTCCAGGATGTCACCTGGGACGAGGTACAGGAGTTCATCCTCAGGCTGAACCGTTTCACGGGCTGGCGTTTCCGCCTGCCCACCGAGGCCGAGTGGGAGCTGGCGGCACGTGGCGGCCGCAATAGCCGCTACCTGGGTCACAACTATGTGTATGCCGGAAGCAATACGCTTGCCGATGTGGGCTGGTTTGACGGCAACAGCAGCGGACGCCCCAATATGGTAAAAACACTGGCCCCCAACCAACTGGGCCTTTATGACATGAGCGGCAACGTGTGGGAATGGTGCCAGGACTATTGGGCTCCCTCATACAGTGCCGAGGCCGTGCTCAACCCCCTGGGCCCTGAAACAGGAAACTCCAGAGTGATTCGCGGCGGCAGCTGGCTGAACTATACAGCCAATTGCCGTGTCTCGTCGCGTTCGGAGAGCGACCCCGCCACATCCAGCTACACCATCGGTCTGCGCCTGGCGATGGATGCTCCCTACAACTCATGGTTCATGCTGAGTGACAAGATTATCTACATCAGGAAGGGCAGCCAGCGCAGCGTCGATATCCTGAACGGCAACGGCAGCTACACGGTCTATAACGGCAACAGCCAGATAGCGGAAGCCAGTGTCAGCGGTGAGCACCTGGTAGTCAAGGGACTGAACATCGGCTCGACCACTGTCGTCGTCAAGGATAACCTGAGCGGCGACAAGGCAAGTGTCACAGTTGTCGTTTATAACACCAGCCCCACGAGGCCCGACAAGGTGGATGGCGTGCCGTTTAACATGATATATGTCGAGGGTGGCATCTTCAAGATGGGTGCCACCGCCGAGCAGGGCAGCGATGCCTACAGTAACGAATCTCCTGCCCACCACGTCACCCTTGCCAACTACTACATCGGCGAGACCGAGGTGACACAGGCCCTGTGGCAGGCCGTCATGGGCAGCAATCCCAGCAGCTTCACGGGAGATCCGGCCCGCCCCGTTGAGCGTGTGTCATGGCTGGACTGCGTGGAGTTCCTTGACCGCCTGAATGAGATGACGGGCAACGATTACCGCCTGCCCACCGAGGCCGAGTGGGAGTATGCTGCCAGAGGTGGCATCTTCAGCCAGGGCTTTAAGTATGCCGGCAGCGATGATGTCAATGCCGTGGCATGGTACACGTCCAACAGCGGCAACAAGACGCATGCCGTAGCCACCAAACAGCCCAATGAGTTGGGCATCTACGACATGAGCGGCAATGTGTTTGAATGGTGTCAGGACTATTTGGGCACTTACAGCAACGGCATTCAGATCAATCCCACGGGTCTCGTGACAGGAACTTCGCACATGAACCGTGGCGGAGCATGGTCCAGTTCGGCACGCATGAGCCGTGTGTCCTACCGTCGTAGTTCGGCATCGTCCTCGGTGATTAATACCATCGGCCTGCGACTTGCCATGGATGCTCCCGGCACGCACCGTTTCGGCCTGTCCCGCCATCTGGTCAGGATGGAAGTGGGCGAGCACCGCAGTGTCAACATCCTCAACGGCAGTGGTGACTATACCTATATCCATAATACTGATATTGTGAGCGGTGATATTGAGGGCGAGACCCTGTTGCTGACAGGCCTGAAAGAAGGCATTGCCACGGTGGCCGTCAAGGATAATCTCACCGGGGCACAGGACCTCGTTACAGTGATTGTCACCCAGCGCCGCCCGCCTGAGCTTATCCCAGTGTTGAACGATACCATCTGGATGGAATTTGTCAAGGGCGGCACCTTCGATATGGGCGGCACCCCCGAGATGGGCAGTAGTAATACAACCATCGGGGAGAGGCCGGTTCATCAGGTAACTTTGTCATCCTATTATATCTGCAACCGCGAGGTGACGCAGCACCTGTGGTATGCCGTCATGGGAAGTAATCCCAGCCATTTCGCCCCTGCAGCAGGCTATGGCGATGATTTATACAAGCCTGTTGAATCCGTTTCCTGGTTTGATTGCCAGCGGTTTATTGCCCGGTTGAATATGTTGACTGGCTTAAACTTCCGCTTGCCTACCGAGGCTGAATGGGAGTTTGCTGCCCGTGGTGGTACCCATCGTAGCGGCACCCGCTATGCTGGTAGCGATATCCTTGACGATGTGGCATGGCATAATGGCAATTCTGGCAGCAAAACACATCACTGTAGGCTTAAGGCGCCTAATGAGTTGAACCTTTATGACATGACTGGTAACGTGTGCGAGTGGACTTCGACAAGGTATCATAGTTATACTGAGGATGCTCAAATGAATCCAATTGGCCCAACCACGAGTGAAAACTACATTTATCGTGGTGGCGCTTGGAACTATGTGGGTGCAACAAACCGTATCTCAGCGCGATACGATATGATCCCGAATTACTGCTATTCATATGTTGGACTGCGCCTGGCGATGGATGCCGAGGAGATAGACAATCCTGACGACCCCAGCGGCCCTGATGGCGGGGGTGACTTGAATCCGCGTTTCCGCCTGTCGCGCACTGTGGTTACGCTGGAGGTGGGCGAACAGATTGACTTGTCCATCTTGCACGGCTCGGGCAACTATACTGTAATCAATCAGGAGCAGTACGTCCTTGCCGACGTGAATGGCGAGACGCTCACGTTGACAGGTAAGGCCGTCGGTATCGAGGATGTCATTGTCAAGGACAATGAGAGGCAGGCCTATGCCCTCGTCACAGCGATTGTTGTGGAGCCAACACCGCCGCACAACGTCGTGCTGGACGACAGTGTGACCTTTGATATGGTCTATATCCCGGAGGGCGCCTTTATTATGGGCAATGATGCCGTGCCGGGTGCCGCGCCCGCTCATTATGTATCGGTCAATGACTACTTTATCGGCTCGACCGAGGTGACCAACCTGATGTGGCGCTGGGTAATGGATTATCCCATCAACTGGGCAGCGACCGACCTGTACAAGCCCGTCGAGGGCCTGAGTTGGGAGGATTGTATGGACTTTATTGCCCGCCTCAACGAGAAGACGGGCCGTGAATACCGCCTGCCCACCGAGGCCGAGTGGGAATATGCCGCCATGGGCGCTAACCGCAGTCATGGCTACATCTATGCGGGCGGCAATACCGTCGATAATGTGGCTTGGTACTGGGACAACCTGCCGTCGCAGCAGATTGGCACGACAGGTTATGGCGTGCAACGCGTAGGCAGGAAACAGGCCAACGAGAAGGGCATATATGATATGAGCGGAAACGTGAGGGAATGGTGCCAAGATTGGTTTGGCGTTTATCCCATGAGCATTCAGGTCAATCCGATGGGTCCCGAGAGCGGCTCGGACCGCGTGGTGCGCGGCGGCTGCTACCTCGACTCGTCTGACCCTTGCCGGGTCAAGGCCCGCAGTGCAGCCCGTCAATCGATGGCAAACTATGTGGGTACGGGCTTCCGCTTGGCCATGGATGCCGTCAGTGATACCGTCACACCGACGCCCACTCCCGACCACTACGTCAGGTTATCGTTGTCCGAGAGTGTAATCCGCATTCCCGTCGGCGGTCAGCGCCAGGTGGATATCTATCACGGCAGCGGCAGTTACACCTTATACAATAATAATCCCTCTATTGCAAGTTGCCTTGTTGAAGGCGAGAAATTGTCGTTGACGGGCCTCATGGTGGGAACCACCGTTGTCAAGGTCGTTGACAATGTAACGCTCTCGACTGCCCTGCTCACCGTGATTGTATATAAGCCCACAAGTGGCGATGGCCCCGATGAGCTGTTCAATGAGCCGAACATGATATTCGTGCATGGCGGCACCTTTGTCAGGGGCGCCACCAGCGATCAGGGAACTACTACCGATGCCAACGAACAGCCGATACATCAGGTAACGGTGTCGAACTATTATATCAGCCAGACCGAGGTGACCCAGCGGCTGTGGGAACGCATCATGGGCGGTAACCCGAGCCATTTCAAGGGCGACAAACTCCCTGTGGAACAAGTCACCTGGGAAGACTGCCAGGAATTCATCCGCAGGCTGAACCAGCTGACGGGCCGTCAGTACCGAATGCTGACCGAGGCCGAGTGGGAGTATGCCGCACGCGGTGGACGACTGTCGATGGGCTACAAGTATGCCGGCGGTAATCTGATGACTCCCTTGGGCTGGTACAAGGGCAACAGCGGCAGCACCACCCACGAGGTCGCCCAGAAATCGGCCAACGAGTTGGGCATCTATGACATGAGCGGCAACGTGTGGGAATGGTGTCAGGACTGCTACGGTCCCTATGGCAGCGACAACCTGTTTAATCCCGTCGGGCTAGACCCGGAATCCAGCGCGGGAACGGTCAACCGTGTGCTGCGTGGCGGTGCATGGGACGGCGTTTTGGGTGATTGCCGTGTGGCGCGTCGCGTGAGCCAGCCCCAGGATTACAGTGCCACCAATGTGGGTCTGCGTCTGGCAATGGACGCTCCCGCTGGCGCTCCGTTGACGGTGGATCCCCGTGTCGTTGAGTTGAAGGTTGACGAGAGCGAGACGGTGAACATCTTGAATGGCACGGGCGACTATTCCGCCACTGGCGGAGGCGGTGTTGCCAGTTTCCAGCTGTCAGGCTCAAGTTTAACGGTAACAGGCCTGCAGGTGGGCACGACGACTATCAATATCAAGGATAACATAACGATGGCACGAACGGTGCTGACCGTCATCGTTACCAAAACCAGAGAGAAGGGACAGTACAATACGATTACCTTCTGGATTCGCTATATCAGCGGCGGTGCCTTTGATATGGGAGCCACCAGTGAGCAGATTGGCGCTGTTGCCGACGAATTGCCGGTACATCGCACGATGGTGCCCAGCTTCGGCATCGGCGAGACCGAGGTGACCCAGGAATTGTGGCAGGCCGTGATGGGTTACAATCCCAGCGTGAACACGGGTGACCCGCAATTGCCCGTGGATAATGTTTCATGGGAAGAGGCCGAGCAGTTCATGGCCCGCCTGAGCGACCTGTGTGACAAGCCTTACCGCTTGCCCACCGAGGCCGAGTGGGAATATGCCGCCCGCGGAGGACATTATGGCTCGTCCTATACTTATTCAGGCAGCAATATCGTCGGTAATGTCGCCTGGTATATGCACAACAGCAGCGGCACTACACATCCTGTTGCCTCTAAGGCCCGTAACAGCGAGTGGCTCTATGACATGAGCGGTAATGTGGATGAGTGGTGTCAGGATTGGTATGGCCCCTACAGTGAAGAGCCCGTATTCGACCCCATAGGTCCCGACACGGCCGATTATCACGTGGCTCGTGGTGGGCGATGGGACGGTCTCTCAAACTATTGCCGTGTGTCGGCACGCTCGGCAGGCGGCTTTGGCGAGACCTTGCCCGGTGTGCGCATCGCCCAGGAAATGCCCGACGCCTATTGGTTCGGACTGTCGCGCTATGTCGTCTGGCTCAAGGTGGGCGGCAGCCGCACAGTTGACATTTATAACGGCAGCGGCAGCTACACCATCTATAGCTCCAAACCCGGTGTCGCCAGCTATGTGCTGAATGGTGAAAAGATATTGTTGACGGGTCTCAAGGAAGGCCGTACGGTGCTCCAGGTCATGGACAACGTGTCGCATAAGCACAAGACACTCACGGTCATCGTGCGCAATCCGATAGTGCCATGGCCCGATGACCCTGACCCCGAACCCGACCCGACTCCTGGACTGGAAGGCCTGTTGAGGATGATTTACGTTCATGGCGGCACCTTCGCCATGGGAGCCACCAGCGAGCAGGGCAGCGACGCTGCCGATGACGAGAATCCGTCTCATCTGGTGACCTTGCCCAACTATTACATTAGCGAAACCGAGGTCACCCAAGCGCTGTGGAAACGCGTCATGGGCGGCAATCCGAGTCATATCAAGGGCGACAACCTGCCTGTGGAACAGGTGACATGGGAGGAGTGCCAGGTGTTCATCAGCCGCCTGAATAGCCTTACAGGCCGGCAGTACCGACTGCTGACCGAGGCCGAATGGGAATATGCCGCCCGGGGCGGGCGTTATAACTCGTCCTATAAGTATGCCGGCAGCAACACCATCGGCAACGTCGCCTGGTATAGCGGCAACAGCGGCAGTACGGCTCATGCCGTTAAGCAAAAGACCAAGAATATTTTGGGCATCTACGATATGAGCGGCAACGTGGGCGAGTGGTGCCAGGACACCTACGGCCCATATAGTGCCGACAACCAGAACAACCCCGTGGGTGTGGCGGCTGACGGAGCTGTGATGAACCGCGTGGTGCGTGGCGGCACATGGGACGATGACGCCAGCGCGTGTCGCGTGTCCAGCCGTGCCAGCAAGCCGCAGGACTACAGCGACAGCCGCATCGGCCTGCGTCTGGCTCGCGATGCCGCCAACTCCGGTACCGACGGCCTGATGGTGGTTACCCACCGCGTTGTTGAGATGGAAGTGGGCGAGCAGGTTACCGTTGGCATTACCAATGGCAGTGGTAACTATGTAGCGGCAGGTGGCGGCGGCATCGTCAGCTACAGCCTGTCGGGCTCAACGCTGACGTTGACAGGCCTCAGTGAGGGAACGACAACAGTCAACGTCAAGGACAACACCTCTGGCGTATGGACCATCATCACTGTCATTGTCACTCAGGGTGAGATTCCCTACAAGTACCGCAATGTTACCTTCTGGATTAAATACATCAATGGCGGTGCTTTTGACCAGGGTGGCACACAGGAACAGGGCAGTTCGGCTAATGCCAACGAGTTACCCGTTCACCGCTCGTTGGTGCCCGCTTACGGCATTGGTAAGACCGAGGTGACCCAGCAACTGTGGCAAGCCGTCATGGGCTACAACAATAGCGTGAATAAGGGTAACCTGCAGCTGCCAGTGGACAATATCACTTGGGACGAGGCACAGGAGTTTATCGCCCGTCTGAGTGACATTTTCGACCTGCCGTTCCGCCTGCCCACCGAGGCCGAGTGGGAATATGCCGCTCGTGGCGCCAGTGGCAGCAAGGGCTACAAGTATGCCGGTGGCAACTCTGCCGGCACGGTCGCTTGGTATTCAGGCAACAGCGGCGGCACGACTCATGCCGTCGGCACCAAGAGGGCCAATGAGCGCAAACTCTATGATATGAGCGGTAACGTGGACGAGTGGTGTCAGGACTGGTACGGACCCTATAGTGACGAACCGGCGTTTGACCCCATGGGGCCCGTAACGGGTAGCCAGCACGTTGCGCGTGGCGGCCGCTGGAGCAGTACAGCCGCCGATTGTCGTGTTTCGGCTCGTTCGGCGGGCGGATTTGGCACGACTTTGCCGGGTCTGCGTGTAGCGCTGGAATATCCCTATTCTTACTATCTCTCGCTCACGCGCCAGTCGCTGTGGATGGAGGTGGGTGACAACCGCAGTGTCACCATCAAAAATGGTAGCGGCAGCTACACCATTTCCAGTACGGTAAGCGGCATTGTGAGCTACGTAGTCAACGGCGATAAACTGTCGATCACGGCCATCACACCGGGTCACACCACCGTCACTGTGCTTGACAATGTAGCACAGGAGTCAAAAACTCTTTCAATTACCGTCGTCGAACCGGCGGGCACCAACGAGCCCGAGGATGTCGATGGCGCCGACTTTGAGATGATTTACGTGCGTGGCGGCACCTTCAAGATGGGTGCAACCGAGGAGCAGGGCACCGATGCCTATGTCAGGGAGAAACCGGTCCACACCGTCACCCTCAACGACTTTAAAATCTCCAATATCGAGGTCACCCAGGAACTGTGGCAGAACGTCATGGGTAGCAACCCGAGCACCTTCACGGGCAATTTGCAGTATCCCGTCGATAATGTCTCGTGGGAGGACTGCCAGCTGTTCATCTCAAAGCTTAATGAGAAGACGGGCAAGCATTACCGCCTGCCCACCGAGGCCGAGTGGGAATATGCCGCACGCGGCGGCGCCCGCAGCCAGGGTTACAAGTATGCCGGCAGCAACACCATCGGCAACATCGCCTGGTACAATGGCAATGCCAGCAGCAAGACCCACGTCGTCGGCTCCACGTCAATGGCTAACGAGTTGGGAATCTACGACATGAGCGGTAACGTCATGGAGTGGTGCCAGGATTGGTATGGTGCCTATAGCGAGGGCGCTCAAGTGAATCCCCATGGACCCGCATCGGGCTCCCAGAGGATTATGCGTGGCGGCTCGTGGAATTCTGCTGCCAGGTCTTGTCGTGTATCTTATCGAATCTACTACGCACCTACAGCGACTGGTAACCAGTACGGTCTGCGTCTGGCCGAGGATGTGGACAACCCGCTGCGCTTTGGCCTGTCGAGCACGATGTTGACGATGGAGCCTGGCGACCAGCAGACGGTCAACATCCTCAACGGCAGCGGTGACTATACCCTTGATGCCGGCTCGTCAGTCGTGACCTGTGTGCTCAGCGGTGAGACCATCACCGTCACTGCAAATGAAGTCGGCGCGACAACGGTCAGCATCACCGACAACGCTACCGGCGAGAGTGCCATCCTCACCGTACTTGTCACCCAACCCGTCGCCCCCTTCGGCCTGTCACAGAGCGAATTGACGATGGATGTGGGCCAGACTGCGACAGTCACTATGGTCAACGGCCGTGGCAACTACACAGTCACCAGTTCAGTAAGTGGCGTGGTGAGCTATGTAATCAGTGGCGAGACCCTCACGTTGACCGCCCTCAAGGCCGGCACAACCACCCTCACCGTCACCGACGTCCTCACCCAATCCACCGCCACCGTCACCATCACCGTCAACCAACCGATTATCCCGCTGTCCTTGCCTTTCAATGAATTGACGATGCACGTAAGTGACGATACTTCTGAAACCACCTCAGTTGCTATCATAAACGGTAGTGGCAACTTTAGTGTGTCGGTTGATGGAACAAGTGTGACTGCATCCATTGATAGTAAGTATTTGACGATATCAAGTGTTGCACTTGGCGTATCAACAATTATCGTTACCGACTTAATTACTGGTGACACCGCATCGATGGTTGTAACAGTTCTTTCATGGCAACGCGGTGACGTCAATCTTGACGGCGTGATTGACGAGAACGACTATGGCGAACTCTACCGCATCTTCAAGGGTAGAACACCATTGAGCAATTACACCGCCGACGTCAACGGCGACGGAGACATTATCTTTGATTACGCTACATATATTGATGTGAGTGATAATACTGCACTGATCAATATCCTTTACAGTGACCTGATGAAGTCTTGGAACGGATATCCCTTCGATGACGTGTCACAAAATATGGCAAAATATGACATCGATGGCGATGGTATGATTGGCATTGCGGACTTCAATTCAATCTTGTATTGTGCGTATAATGGGTCGTTACCCTATGGCAACGGTGACCTCGACGGCGACGGCGCAGTCAACTGGCGAGACGTCTGCATCTTCCACGTCGCCTTCATGCGCATCCAAAACCTCTGGCCTGACGGCCCCACCGAACACGAGTACGTTGACCTGGGCCTGCCCAGCGGCACGCTGTGGGCAACATGCAACGTCGGCGCCAACCGCCCCGAGGACTACGGCAACTACTTTGCCTGGGGTGAAACCGAACCTAAGACTACCTACAATCAGACGACCTACAAGTGGTATAATAACGGCACTGATGAATTATTGACAAAGTATTGCACAAACAGCAGTTTTGGCATTGTTGACAACAAGACAGAGCTTGACCCTGAAGATGATGCCGCCTACGTGAACTGGGGTGAACAGTGGCGTATGCCGTCTGACGAGCAATTTGAAGAGTTGTACAATTATTGTACTTGTCACTGGACTACACTTAACGGTGTGAATGGTCGGTTGTACACAGGTCCCAACGGGAATAGCTTCTTCTTACCAGCAGCGGGATTCCGTTACAATAGTACGCACTATTACGCGGCTACCAAAGGCTACTGTTGGTCGCGCACTCTCCAAAACGAAGTCAGCTTAGGTGCAGACTATCTCATCTTTGATTCGGATGATAACTTGGGCGGTGTGGATAGCGATAACCGCTACTACGGCTTCACAGTTCGCCCCGTCCGCGTTTCCGAATCCACTCCAATTGAGGAAGAATCTTTCACCGTCAACGGCGTCACCTTCAAAATGATTACAGTCCCCGGCGGCACGTTCATGATGGGTGACGATAATGATTATTCCGCTAAGCCCATACACCAAGTGACTCTTTCGGACTACAAAATCGGTCAAACCGAGGTGACTCAAGAACTGTGGCAGGCTGTGATGGGCAGCAATCCAAGTGTCTTTAAGGGTAATATGCTATTGCCAGTTGATAATGTATCGTGGAATGAGTGTCAAGATTTCATATTGAATCTCAATCAATTATCAGGTATGAAATTCAGGTTGCTTACCGAGGCGGAGTGGGAATTTGCAGCTCGAGGTGGAACGAGGAGCCATGGTTACCGTTACTCTGGTAGCGACACCATTGATGTGGTAGCCTGGTGTTCTGACAATTCCAGCAGAACCACTCACCCCGTCGCTACCAAGCGTCCTAATGAATTGGGTATCTATGACATGAGTGGAAATCTTAGGGAGTGGTGCCAAGATTGGGAAGGTACTTATACTAGTACCGCTCAGATAAATCCACATGGTCCTGCTGATCATGGCGATTATGCTTATCGAGTCTGTCGTGGTGGAGATTGGCTGAATAGTGCAACACCCGTAACTCATCGCGATGCCAATGAGCCCTGGAGTAAAGTTGCATGCTTTGGCTTCCGCATCGCTCTCGACCCGGACAATAGCACTAAGTTCCGCTTGGCTGAGACCGTCGTGACGGTCGAGGTGGGTGAGAGCAAGACGGTTAACATCCTGAACGGCAACGGCAGCTATAGCGTTGCTGGCAGTACCGACAACTTCACCAGCACTATCACCAATGGCAAACTGAAAGTGACAGGAACAGCTGCTGGCACCAACACCGTTACTGTTACTAACACCTCCACTGGTGCCACTGCCGTCCTCACCGTCATCGTCACCGAACCCGCTGTCCCGACGGCAACGCCTGTTATCAGCCACGAGACAACGAACAATGCGGTAATCGTCACAGCAACAGGCAACGGCGATGTGAAGCTGTATGTCAATGGCTCGCTAGTTGAGAACCCATATACCCTTGCCCGTGGAAACCAAGACTACACCGTCAACGTCACTGCCACCGCTCAAGAAGAAGGCAAACTCATCAGTGAGACGGCGACAATGGTACTCACCATTTCCGCCTTGGCTCCCCAATCCGAAGGTCATGAGTACGTTGACCTGGGGCTGCCCAGCGGCACGTTGTGGGCTACGTGCAACGTCGGCGCCAGTACTCCGGAGGAGTACGGCGACTACTTCGCCTGGGGCGAGACAGAGCCTAAGACAAATTACAACTGGGCTACTTACAAATGGTGCAACGGCAGAGACAGCACGTTAACGAAGTATTGTAACAACAGTGTTTTCGGCACTGTTGACAATAAGAATGAGCTAATGCTTGGAGATGATGCTGCCTACGTGAATTGGGGCTCATCGTGGAGGATGCCTTCCGATGATCAAAGGCAAGAACTGCTGAACAACTGCACTTGGTTGTGGACAACAAGAAACGGTGTGAACGGTTATCTGGTCACTGGTCCCAATGGTAAAACGATATTCTTCCCTGCTGCAGGTTATCGCTATTACTCCTCGCTCTACAGTGCGGGTTCTAACGGTCGCTATTGGACTTGTGACATTAACGGCACCAGGCCAAACACTGCACGCTACATACATTTCACTTCGGATGGTGTGCTCCTTTATGGCGGTTACCGATGTATGGGACACACTGTGCGTGCTGTGCGCAACACCGAACCAGCGCCTGCTGAGGAGGAAACCTTCACCGTCAACGGTGTTACGTTCAAGATGATTAAGGTTGAAGGCGGCACGTTTACCATGGGCGCGACTGCTGAACAAGGAAGCGATGGTGGTGTAACAGAAAAACCTGCGCATCAAGTAACACTATCGAGTTATAGTATTGGTCAAACAGAAGTGACACAAGAGTTGTGGAAGGCTGTAATGGGAAGCAATCCGAGTAACTTCACTGGCGATTTGCAACGTCCAGTTGAAAAAGTGTCATGGAGTAATTGCAAGACGTTTATTACTAAACTAAACCAATTGACAGGAAGAACATTCCGTTTGCCTACTGAGGCTGAATGGGAGTTCGCTGCCCGAGGTGGCACAAAGAGTTTAAGTTACAAATACGCCGGGAGTAACACAGTTGGTGATGTCGCATGGTATACTAGTAATTCTAGCAGTAAAACTCATCCTGTTATGAGTAAGAGCGCCAATGAGTTGGGTATTTATGACATGAGCGGTAACGTGTGGGAATGGGTACAGGATTGGTATGGCAGTTATAGCAGTACATCTCAGACGAATCCTACAGGGCCGTCATCTGGTACTTATCGAGTTCTTCGTGGAGGAGGATGGGATCTTGACGCAAAGTATTGTCGTGTGTCAAGTCGATTCAATCGGGGACTCACGCCATCGGATTCTCGTAACTGGACTGGTTTGCGTCTCGCCCTTTAATTCTCCCCTTTAATAGACAGCAATCCCGCCGAGTGAAGGCAGGATTGCTGTCTATTAAAGGGGCGGATGCCTAAATTAGGTCAATTTATGAAATTGGCTTCGCCTAGCTAAAGGTTCGTAGTTTTTGGGCTCTAGAATGTGAGGGTGGCGGTGAGGCCATAGCCGGTGTCGCCGAAGGCGGTGGGGGCGATGGCGATGTCCACGTCCTTGACGAAGGGGCGGGTGAAGATGAAGGCGGCGCCGGCGCCGATGGCGGCTCCTCCCAGGACGTCCCACCAGTCGTGGCGGTCGGTGTGGACGCGTCCCCAGGCGACGAAAGTGGAGAGTGCGTAGGCGGGCACGCCCCACTGCCAGCCGTAACGCCTCATCAGGAAGGTCGAGCCGTTGAAGGCGACTGCCGTGTGGGTGCTGGGAAAGGCGTGGTGGCCTGTGCCGTCAGGACGGTCCTTCTTGATGCACAGTTCCAGTCCGTAGTTCACGGCCAGGCAGGTGGCAGTGCTCAGTCCCAGTTGTTTCAACCCCTCGGTGTCATGCTTGGCGATGGCGACACCCAGTGCAGTGGCGTCGGGCACGAGGCATAGCACATCGGTGGCATGGCGCAATCCATCGTTGGCCATGCCATTGAACAGCCAGCAGATGAGAAATATCAGGGTCAAAACGCGTTTCATATAGCTCTAAATCACTTAAGGGTACAATTTTCTCAACAGGTCGCTGCGGCGGATGCGCTTGAGTGCCGCGGTGATGGCAGCGCGGTTCTTGCGGTCATACCAGAAGAAGAACAGCCGCTGTGCCTGCTTCTCCATCGGCGTTTTGGCGCAAAAGACGGGCTTGAGCGTGTAGGGATGCATGCCCGTGTAGTAGGTCTCGGTCGAAACGGTCATCGGCGTGGGCGTGAAGTCCTGCACCTGCTCCAAACGGAAATCCAACTCCTTGGTGATGGCGGCGAGTTCCGCCATATCGGCCTCATGGCAGCCGGGATGCGACGAGATGAAGTAGGGGATGAGCTGCTGACGCAGGTTGTACTTCCTGTTCACGCGGTCAAATAGCGCCTTGAAGCGCCTGAACAGCTCAAACGAGGGTTTGCGCATCAGCATCAGCACCTCGTCGCTGGTGTGCTCGGGCGCGACCTTCAATCTTCCCGACACATGGAAGCGGATGAGTTCTTCGTTGTATTGTGCGTTGACCTTATCCACGCGCGGGTCGCCAGTGCGGTGCATCGACAGGTCATAGCGCACACCGCTGCCGATGAACGACTTCTTCACCTCGGGCAGGGCATCCACGGCGTGGTAGATGTCGAGCAACTGGCTGTGGTCGGTATTGAGGTTGGCGCACGGTTGCGGATGCAGGCACGACGGACGTTTGCACCGCTGGCACCGCTCCAGGTACTTACCGTGCATACCGTACATGTTGGCGCTGGGACCGCCCAAGTCGCTGATGTAGCCCTTGAAGTCCTCCATCTGCACGACTTGCTTGACCTCACGCAGGATGGATTCCTTACTGCGTGAAGCGATGAATTTGCCCTGATGGGCGCTGATGGTGCAGAAGGCACATCCGCCAAAGCATCCGCGGTGCATGCACACCGAGTGACGTATCATCTCATAGGCGGGAATGCGCTTGCCCTGGTAGCGGGGGTGGGGCAGACGCGTATAGGGCAGGTCAAATGAGGCGTCTATCTGCTCGGTGGTCATCGGCGGGTTGGTGCGGTTCACCTTCACGGCGGTATCACCCGTTGCCTGCCACACGTTGTGTCCGTGCCACAGGTTGCTCTCCACCTCGATGACCTTGAAATTCTCGGCTTGGGCTTTTTTTGACTTCTGACACTCCTCGTAGGAGTGCAGCACCACGTCGGTATCGTTGTTGGCGGCGGGCAACTCGCTGAGAGGGCGGCGCACCACCGTCTGGGGTATGTCGGTCAGTTCCTCGATGCGCTTACCTGCAGCCAAGGCCTCGGCAATGGCGATACTGGGCTGTTCGCCCATGCCGTAGATGAGCAGGTCGGCATGGCAGTCCATGAGGATGGAGGGGCGCAGCTTGTCCTGCCAGTAGTCATAGTGTGCCAATCGCCTCAATGACACCTCGATGCCGCCTGCCACAACGGGCACATCGGGGAACAGGCGCTTGAGGATGTCGCAATAGACAATAGTGGGGTAGTCGGGGCGTGCTCCGGCGCGGCCGTCGGGAGTGTATGCGTCGTCGCTGCGCTTGCGGCGGGCGGCAGTATAATGGTTTACCATCGAGTCCATCGCCCCTGCCGACACGCCAAAGAATAGCCGAGGACGTCCTAATTTTTTGAAGTCACGCAGGTCGTCGCGCCAGTTGGGCTGCGGCACGACGGCAACTTTGTATCCATGAGCCTCCAGCACGCGCCCGATGACAGCAGTTCCCATCGACGGATGGTCAATGTAGGCATCGCCGCTGAACAGGATGACGTCGGCTTGCTCCCATCCTAAGTGGTCCATTTCCTTTTTGGTCGTGGGCAGCCATTGTCCCTTGATGCGGTGGTCGGTATGTCGCTTGTCCTGGCTCATTATCTAAAAGCTAACTGCTAATTGCTTTTCTCCTTCATCATTTCCTCCAGTTTCAGAATCTCGTCGCGGTATTGGGCGGCCTCGAGGAAGTCCATACGCTTGGCGGCCTCAATCATCTGGGTCTTCAAGCGGTCGATGGCGGCCTTCATGTCCTTACCGCTCATGTAGGCGACAACGGGGTCGGCAGCGACTCCCGCACTGGAGTCAAACTCCTCGGTATAGCGCAGGTCGGGCGCCTTGGCGGGCATCGGTGACTGGTTGTGGCGGCTGGGAACGCTGGGATGGTGCATATCTGTATCCTGACCGATGATGGCGGTGCGCGCCTTGATGATGGCGGTGGGCGTGATGTTGTTTTCCTCGTTATACTTGAGCTGAAGGGTGCGGCGGCGTTCAGTTTCGTCGATGGTCTGACGCATCGAGTCGGTGATGTTGTCGGCATACATGATAACCGTACCGTTCAGGTTGCGTGCTGCACGGCCTGCAGTCTGTGTCAACGAACGACGGCTGCGCAGGAAACCCTCTTTGTCAGCATCGAGGATGGCCACCAGCGATACTTCGGGCAGGTCAAGGCCCTCACGCAGCAGGTTCACGCCCACAAGCACGTCGATGGCTCCGGCACGCAGGTTGTCGATGATTTCGATGCGTTCCAGGGTCTCCACGTCGCTGTGCATATAGGCTGTGCGGATATCCAGCCGCTTGAGGTAGTCGCTCAACTCCTCGGCCATGCGTTTGGTAAGCGTGGTGACCAGGGTGCGCTCATGGCGCTCGATGCGCAGCTGGATTTCCTCTACCAGGTCATCGACCTGTCCCTGTGAGGGACGAACGATAATCTGCGGGTCCAGCAGACCTGTCGGGCGGATGAGCTGTTCGGTGATGATGCCCTCGCTCTTGTTCAACTCATAGTCGGCTGGTGTGGCGCTCACATAGATGGTCTGGTGAGTCAACGTTTCAAACTCTTCAAATCGCAGCGGCCTGTTGTCTAGCGCTGCCTCCAGTCGGAACCCGTAATGTACCAGATTGGTCTTGCGTGACTGGTCGCCGCCGTACATGGCACGGATTTGCGGCACTGTCACGTGGCTCTCGTCGATAATGGTCAGGAAATCGTCGGGAAAATAATCCAGCAGGCAGAAAGGCCTCATGCCGGGACGACGGCCGTCGAAATATCTCGAATAGTTCTCGATGCCCGAGCAGTATCCCACTTCGCGCATCATCTCCATGTCATAGGTCACTCGCTCGTTCAACCTTTTGGCCTCGGCAAAGCGGTTCTCACGGGCGAATGCTGCTACTTGGGTCTCGCGGTCAAGGTCAATTTGCCCCATGGCAGCCTTCATGCGCTCCTTGGTGGTGACGAAGATATTGGCGGGGAAAATCTTGAAACCCTCAACATCCTCGGTAGGCATCTGCGTCTCGCTGTCGAGAATCTGGATTCGCTCAATCTCGTTGCCCCAGAAGATGATGCGCAACATGATGTCCTCGTCGCTCAGGAAAATGTCGACCGTGTCGCCCTTGACCCGGAAGGTTCCCATGCGCAACTCTGTGTCGCTGCGTGAATACAGGGCGTCCACGAGGCGGTGCAGCAGGTCGTCGCGACCGATTTGGTCGCCTACCTTGAGTTCGATGGCATTGGCTGTGATGTCCTCGGGGTTGCCCATGCCATAGAGGCACGACACACTCGACACCACCACGATGTCGCGACGTCCGCTCAGCAGTGCCGTCACCGTCGAGAGCCTCAATCGCTCAATCTCGTCATTGATGGCAAGGTCTTTTTCGATATACTTGTCCGTAGAGGGGATATAGGCCTCGGGCTGGTAGTAGTCATAATAGGAGACAAAATAATGTACCGCATTCTCGGGAAAGAAACTCTTGAACTCGGCATACAATTGGGCAGCCAGCGTTTTGTTGTGCGACAAGACCAGGGTGGGACGTCCCGTGCGGGCGATGACATTGGCCATCGTGAACGTCTTACCCGAACCCGTCACGCCCAACAACGTCTGGTAGGGAATGCCGTCATTCACGCCATTAGCCAACTCGGCAATTGCCTGAGGCTGGTCACCAGTCGGCTCATATTCACTGTGTAGTCTGTATTCCATCTCTACTGATTTGACTCCAATCTGCAAAAATACTAAAAAGATGTCAGTTGCCAGCATTCATCAGTCAGTTTTGTGCCCAAAAAGGGGTAAAATGTTAATGAGTGTTAAAATTCATCGTGCGGTTAAACCTTTTGGAATTTTGTTAGTCATTATATCGACTTCGATGAAGAATTGTATGCTTCAAACGAAATAAAACTGACTTTTTCTTAATAATAAAACACTTCAACCTTGTGTCAAACTGCTGACGAAGCATCACGCGACACAGAACATATAGGTCCCGACCGACTTTCAACAGTCTCGGGACTTTTGTTTTTTCAGACAATAGTTACATTTTCAGGTAAAACGCCCCGGTTAGGGCGACATACTCGCTCGTGAAAGTGCCATCACGGTGCGCGATGGTGATCCAGTCCTCGATGTAGTCCATGTCGCGTCGCGACAGCAGCCACAGTGTGCGCTTGGGGGCAGCACCCTCAACGGGAATCACGCGTACCAGTTGCCGCACGGGTAATGAGGCGAATGTCGCTGCCTCGATGATGTCACCCTCGGCATCGGTAGGTGAAATGAGTGCCAGTGAACCGTCATTGGTCAGTAACCCCATTGCGCCATCAATGAGCTGGCGATAAGTGAGCGAACCCGTGTGGCGGGCCGTAGTGCGGGCTTCACCGGTGGGCAGAATGCCGTTGGTGAAAAAGGGTGGGTTAGAGACGATGAGGTCATAGTAACGCTCTTGTGTCATGCTGTTATAGTTTCCCTCGATGGCCGTCAACCGTTTGGCCCATGGCGAATTTGAGAAGTTGAGAGTGGCTTCTTCAATCGCACCATGGTCAATGTCGATGGCATCGATGCAAGCATCAGCATTTCGCTGCGCTATCATCAGTGCGATGACACCGCAGCCAGTACCAACATCCAGCACACGCCGTGTGTCCTTGACAGGACACCAGGCTCCCAGCAGCACACCGTCGGTGCCCACCTTCATCGCCGTGAGGTCATTCTTCACGGAAAACTGCTTGAAGCGAAAAATCTTCTCTCGTCCCATAATCGATGGCAAAATTAGTTCAAGCTGAGCTGAGAACAAAAAGAATGACATTCTTTTTTGTCTTGGGACATCAACAAATCCAACAGCTGCTTAAAATGACCAAAAAGAATAATATTTGCTATCTGGTGTCGTTTTTGTGCCTCACACCATTGCATTGGCACGTTTATTGCATTTCACGCGGTGCATAAGGTTAAAAAAGAGGACTTTTTGCGTTTTTTTACTAAAAAAAACTACTCACATAATTATTTAATTCATAACTTGCAGCGTTTTTTATAAATCAACTTAAACTTTTCTAAAAAGTTATTGTCTAAATGACGAAAGTTCTAAACTCGAAAGGTTAAATATTAAATACAATATGATTATGAAGTACCGAGTATTTGCACTGATGGGCGTGTTGGCTCTAACTGCCGGCACTGTTTTGGCCCAGGACTATGACGACATCTACTACGATGCCTCAAAGTCTGTTTCTGGAAAGACCAAGGAAACCAAGGTCGATAAGAAGTCAAAGACCGTTGTCGTTTACGGCGAGGTCCCTGACGAGTACAAAGTTGCGGCACAGGAAAACTACCGCGTCGAGCGTGACGAGGATGAGTACAACCGCCGTGGCGCCTTCGAGCCTACCTTTGAGGTAGACATTAATGGTGATACCATCTACGATTTGGAGGATGAGGCTTTTGCCAACACCCGCCGAATCGAGCGTTTCTACAATCCTGACGTCGTGATTCTGAGTGACGACGATGACCTGGTGGAACTCTATTATGACGAGTCGCCTACCATCAATCTTGTCGTTGGCACCGATATGGGATATGCTGCCTCTTACGGATGGACAACTTCCTACTATCCCTGGTACACAGGATGGTATGACCCCTGGTCGCTGGCCTATTACAGCCCCTGGTATGCCGGTTGGCACGATCCCTGGTATGTCGGATGGTATTCGCCGTGGTACAGCCACTGGCACGGTCCCTCGTTGTGGGGATGGACCTATTGGGGCGCTCGTCCTTGGTATGGACATCACTACTATGGCTGGACTCCCTGGTATGACAACGTTCGTTACTGGAGCGGTGGCTCTCATGGATATCGCCATGATAACAATGGCTGGCGAGGAAACCACGGACGTGTGGGTCTGGCAAGCAACCGCAACCCGAATGGACGTACTACCCGTGAAGGCATTAACCGTCACTACAACGGCACTGATGTAACGCGTAGCGGTGGTCGCGTAGGCAATAGAGACGGATATGCCGGCAACCGTGGCGGAGGCAATGTGACGACTCGTGGCGGAGGCAATGTGACGACTCGTGGCACTGGTGGCACCGTCTCGCGTGGCAGCGGCAACGTTGCAACTCCAAAGTCTGGCAACCGCACATCAAGCAGTGGTTACTACAATGGCGGCACCCGTTCGGCCAATGCAGGCACCCGTTCCTATAGCGGTTCTTCCAGCAGCGGCAGCCGTTCCTACAGTGGCTCATCCAGCAGTGGCAGCCGTTCCTACAGCGGCTCATCCAGCAGCGGCAGCCGTTCCTACAGCGGTTCCAGCAGTGGTGGCAGCCGTTCCTACAGCAGCGGCTCCAGCGGCGGCTCACATAGCAGCAGTGGCGGTTCGTCGGGTGGCGGAGGCCGTCGTCGCTAACCTGAAAACAAGAGTAATACACACGCATTATAGTTCAATCTAATTCTAATAAATCTGCGAAATGAAGAAGAAAGTTTTTGCCCTCCTTGTGTGCGGACTTCCTCTTATGATAAACGCTCAGGAAGCTTTTGATGTCCTGCAGATGTCTCAAACCGAACTCCGGGGTACCTCGCGCTTCCAGTCGATGGCGGGGGCCTTCGGAGCCCTCGGAGGCGATCTCTCGACGCTCACCCAGAACCCTGCCGGTATCGGTGTATACCGCAACTCCGACCTGGGCATCACGTTCAGCCTGGACTTCAATAGCACCAAGGCTGGTGTGACTACCCTCAACGAGACCAAGTTCAACGTGAACAATGTGGGCTATGTGGGCGCTATCCGTCTCAACAGCGAGTCGGTGCCTAACCTTAACTTCGGTTTTACCTACAACCGTCTGCAGTCGTACAATCGTCATTACACCGGTGGCGTGGCTAACATCGAGACCTCGCTGAGTAACTACATTGCCGACGAGTTTGCCAATGTTTATGGTTACGGTCATAATGACCTTTACGGGACGAATGAATACGACCCCTACTTTGATGGTTATGCCCCCTGGGCTGCTGTGACGACTTATGACATGCTGACTAACAACAATGGCAGCGTGGGCATCATCAACGTTAACGACAGAGGCTCGATGCAAGGTCTCTATGGACCTGGTACGACAGGTGCTGCCTACTATGAGGTAGATGAGCGCGGTCACGCCGATGAGTATAACATCGCCTTCGGTGGCAATATCGCCAACAAGGTATATGTGGGACTTGATTTCGGCATCCTTGATCTGGATTACAGGAGCAATATGTACTACGACGAGGAGTTGAACAATGCCTACATCATGGCCGATGACTACGACTTGCTCCGCAGCCCCATTATCAATCAAAACACCCGTGCTGATTGGAATCTGTACAACTATCTCCACACCGAGGGTACTGGTGTCAACTTCAAGTTGGGTCTCATCTGGCGTCCCACCCAAGCGTTGCGCATTGGTGCTGCGTTCCACACGCCCACCTACTATGACATGCGCGATACCTATTATGTCGGCTCTGAGCTCAGGGCTTACCAGAATGGCGAAATGCTCTATAGGGCAGAAAAGGGCAGCAACGATGGTTATGACTACTCGAGCACCTATACGATGAAGACCCCGTGGCATTTCCTGGGTAGTGTGGCTGGCGTCATCGGCACCAGTGGCATCATCAGCCTGGACTATGAGTATGTCGCTAACGAGACGATGCGCGTCGGTGATGACCGCAATAACGACTACGTTGAAGTGACCGATAGGGTAAAGGACTATTTCAAGCCTTCACACATCGTCCGCGTCGGTGGTGAATATCGCGTCAACCCCAACTGGAGCCTGCGTGCAGGATACAGCATCAAGACCACTCAGGTCGAGAAGGGTGTGGACCAGTATCAGTACAACATTGTCACTGTGGGCACCAATCCTGCCTACCAGTATGACAACACGGTGCACAACATCACCTGTGGTGTGGGTTATCGCTACAAGTCCTTCTACACCGATTTGGCTTACGTCCACAAGATTCGCAACAGCGTTTATAACGCATTCTCAATCATCAACGATGAGTTGGGTTATGAGCCCAACGTCAGCGCTGACGTGACCGACCACAACAACCGTCTGTCGCTTACCCTGGGCGTGAGGTTCTAAGAAGAGTTCTATCACAGGAATCGTAAAAATTCAGGCAGCACGATATCAAATCGCGCTGCCTGTTTTTTATGGTTGCCTGGTCCGTGAGTCAGTCACGGCCGTTGCAGGAATCACTTGGCGGCAGGAATGTCAGGAAACAGTGTGTCGAGGGCGTTTTGGAACGATTGCAGCTGTTGCTTGATATCCTTGAGCTGCTCGATAGCGTCAAAACGCTTGTCCACACCCTCGCGGTTATGGCGGATTTGAGCCTGTGCGGCATCCAGCTTGAGGCCTTTTTCCTTTACCAGGTAATACACCTTGCTGATGATTTCAATGTCATTGGGGGTGTAATACCTGATGTTCTTCTTGTTGCGCTTGGGCCTGATGATGGTGAACTGGGTTTCCCAGTACCGCAGGGTGGACTCGGGAATACCCAAAATCTCCGAGACATCACCGATTTTGTAGAATTTTTTGTCCAGTTCTCGCATGGTCTTGCACAAATTGATAGAATTGATTACCTTTGCAGGTTGATTACAACAGCGCAAAGGTAAACAAATAGTTTAGACTTTGCAACAAAAAACGAACATTTATAACATATTAAGATAAAAAATTATGCTGACTGCAAAAGAAATCCGAGAAACCTTCAAGCGCTACTTTGAGGAGCATGGACATCATATCGTGCCATCGGCTCCCATGGTAATCAAGGACGACCCGACACTCATGTTTACTAACGCTGGTATGAATCAGTTCAAGGATATCATCCTTGGCAACAAGGAAGCCCAGTGGAAACGTGCTGCCGATTCCCAGAAGTGCCTGCGTGTGAGCGGCAAGCACAATGACCTCGAGGAGGTGGGCCACGACACCTACCACCACACGATGTTTGAGATGCTGGGAAACTGGTCGTTTGGCGATTACTTCAAGCATGAGGCGATTGATTGGGCATGGGACCTTCTGGTAAATGTCTATAAACTGGACCCCAAGGACCTGTATGCCACCGTCTTTGAAGGTGATGAAAAGATTGGTGTACCTCGCGACGACGAAGCCGCAAAATTTTGGGAGGCCCACTTGCCCCAGGACCACATCCTCAATGGCAATGCCCATGACAACTTCTGGGAAATGGGTGACACGGGTCCCTGCGGACCGTGCAGCGAAATCCATATCGACCTGCGTAGCGATGAGGAGAAGGCTGCTGTGCCTGGCGCAGCGCTTGTCAACAAGGACAATCCCCTGGTAGTGGAAATCTGGAACCTCGTGTTCATGCAGTATAACCGCAAGGTCGATGGTTCGCTTGAGCCCCTGCCCAATAAGGTTATCGACACTGGTATGGGTCTTGAACGCCTGTGCATGGCACTCCAGGGCAAGAAATCGAACTATGACACCGACGTCTTCCAGCCCCTCATCGGCAAGTTGGGAGAAATGTGCGGCAAGAAATATGGAGAGAACAAGGATGTCGATGTTGCTATGCGCGTCATTGCCGACCATGTGCGCACCATCGCTTTCTCGGTAGCCGACGGCCAATTGCCCAGCAATGCCAAGGCAGGTTACGTTATCCGCCGCATCCTGCGCCGTGCCGTCCGTTACGGCTACACCTTCCTGGGATTCCGCGAGGCGTTTATGTACCGCCTTATCGACACCCTGATTGACGGCATGGGCGAGGCTTATCCCGAAATCAAGGCTCAGGCCGACCTCATCAAGCACGTCACCAAGGAGGAGGAAGACGCGTTCCTGCGCACCCTGGAGACGGGTATGAAGCTCATCGAGAAGGTCATCGCCGACACTAAGGCTGCCGGCAAGACCGTTGTCGATGGCAAGGAGGCATTCACGCTGTATGACACCTTCGGTTTCCCCCTCGACCTCACCGAACTCATCCTGCGTGAGAACGGCATGACCGTCAACGAGGAGGAATTCAACGTCGAGATGCAGAAGCAGAAACAGCGTGCCCGCAACGCCGCCGCCGTCGAGGCGACCGACTGGGTGGAACTCAAGGATGGAGTTACCGAGTTTGTGGGCTATGACCTCACCGAGTGTGACGTGAACATCCTGCGTTACCGCAAGGTGACCCAGAAGAACAAGTCATTCTACCAGATTGTGCTCGACCGTTCACCTTTCTATGCCGAGATGGGTGGTCAGGTGGGTGACCGCGGCACCCTCACCCTGGGTGACGAGGTCATCGAGGTGACCGACACCAAGCGCGAGAACAATCTGCCCGTACACATCACCTCCAAGCTTCCCAGCGACGTCAATGCCACATTCCATGCCGCCATCGACATCGAGGACCGTCGTGCTATCGAGTGCAACCACACGGCAACCCACCTGCTGCATGCCGCCCTGCGTCAAGTGCTGGGCACCCATGTCGAGCAGAAGGGCTCCTACGTTGACCCGCACTCGCTGCGCTTCGACTTCTCGCATTTCCGCAAGGTGACCCCCGAGGAAATCCGCCAAGTGGAACACCTCGCCAACAAGATGATTCGCGAGTCCCTGCCGCGTGAGGAGCATCGTGACATACCTATCGACGAGGCCAAGCAGATGGGTGCAATGGCGCTCTTCGGCGAGAAGTACGGTGACCATGTGCGTGTCATCAAGTATGGCGACTCGGTTGAGCTGTGTGGTGGTACCCATGTTTCCAACTCGGGCAATATCGGTATGGTGCGCATCATCAGCGAGAGCAGTATCGCCGCTGGCATCCGCCGTATCGAGGCCGTTACCGGTGCCGTTGTTGAGGATATGATTGACCACTTCCAGGACTCCATTGCTCAAGTCAAGGAGTTGCTCAATAATGCCCCGGATGCTATCGCAGCGCTCAAGAAGTCGCTCAGCGAGAATGCCGACCTCAAGAAGCAGGTTGATGACTTCATGAAGCAACGCATTGCCACCCTGGCCAAGCAGCTCGAGTCTGAGGCCAAGGAGGAAAACGGCATCAACGTCATCACCCTTCGTGGTGAACGTCTCCCCGACATCGTCAAGGGTGTGGCTCTGGCCATCAAGGCCGATTGCCCCACGGCAACTGCCTTCCTGGCTGCTACCGAGTACGAGGGCAAGCCCATGCTCACCGTCATGCTCAGCGAGGACGTTGTCAAGAGCGGTAAGAAGGCCGGCGACATCGTGCGCAACGCAGCCAAGGCCATCCAGGGCGGTGGCGGCGGTCAGCCCCACTTCGCTCAGGCCGGCGGCCGCAACCCCCAGGGCTTGGACGACGCCATGCAGGCTATGTGCGACGCATTGAATCAGTAATCACATTGTTCATCACTACCGCACTGCTATACCTGGTGGTGCGGTAGCTTTATCAATAGCTCTTATATGGACTATCTATTTCTTGTGCTGGGCTTGGGCTTGCTGCTGTTGGCGGCTAACTACCTTGTGGACTCGTCGGTGGCCATCGCCCAGCGTGCCAAGATATCCAACTTCATCATCGGCCTCACGATTGTGGGTATAGGCACCAGTGCGCCCGAATTGTTTGTGTCGGTGTCCTCGGCGCTGAGCAGGGTGCCCAACAATGGTGATATTGCTATGGGTAACGTGTTGGGCTCCAACATCGCTAACATTTTACTCATTTTGGGTGTGACAGCGACGATTTTGCCCTTCTCCATCGAGCGGCTGCAGCGGGTGCGCGACATCCCGTTCCTCATCTTCATGTCGCTGCTCGTGATGGCCATTGCCAACGATTCCATTGTCCCTGGACTCCGGAGTTCACTGAATCAACTGGACGGTATCGTCCTGCTCCTTGTCTTCATCGGATACATGGGCTGGGTGGTTGTCCAGAAGGGCAAGGATCCCATGAAGGCCATTCAAGAGGCTGACGAGGAAGCCAAGTCGTCACTCACGGGCAAGAGCCCCTGGCTCCTGTGGCCCGTTGCGCTGGCTTCACTCGCCTTGCTCATCTACGGAGGTAATCTGTTTCTCGACAGTGCCAAGAACCTGGCTGTAGCATGGGGATTGAGCGATGCCGTTATCGCCATCACCATTGTCGCCGTCGGTACCTCACTGCCCGAACTGGTGACCGCCATCATCGCCGCGTCCAAGAAGAATCCTCAGCTTGCCCTGGGCAACGTTATCGGCAGCAACCTGTTCAACCTGATGTTTATTCTGGGTGTGGCCTCCACCGTTCGGCCGCTGCACTTCCAGTCTATCAACATTGTGGACTATGTGGTGATGCTTGCAGCTGCGTTTATGCTCTATTTGGTCATCTACACGTTCAAGAAGAACAAGTTTGACCGCATCGAGGGCATCCTGTTCCTGGCGGCCTATATCGGCTATATGGTTTACCTGCTCATGCGTTAAACCCTGGCGCCATTATTGAGTCCAACCAATAAAAATTTCAGCACAATGAAACTTCGCTTTGCCATAACCCTCTCCTGCTGCCTGCTCATGGCTATGGCGGCAACTGCACAGAACAGAGTGGATACCCGCACGCACATCTTTGATAACAATGTGCGTTCCCTCAAGGTGTGTCTTGACAACAACATGTATATCCCGCCCGTCTTGATGTTGAATGGTGACAATTACCTGGTTGTCAACTTTGACTACATCGATTACGACGTGCATTACCTGCGTTATAGCGTCACCCACTGCAATGCCGACTGGCAGCCTTCGCAACTGCTGGAAAGTGAGTACGTCAGCGGTTTCAACTACGCCGACATTGATGACTATGAGCAGAGCATGGCAACCTATGTCCACTACTACAACTACCAGTTCACACTCCCCAATGCCGATATGGAACTGCTCGTGAGCGGCAACTACCTGCTCACGGTATATGAGCAGGATGACCCTGACGAAGTGCTGTTCCAGACACGTTTTTCGGTATGCGAGGGCACGGTGGGCGTCTATCCGCAGGTCACCTCACGCACCGACGTGGAGTACAATAACCGCTTCCAGCAGGTGTCCTTTGATGTGCGTTTCAAGTCTGGTCAAATCAAGGACCCCTATAGCGAGTTCACCTGCATCGTTTCTCAGAACTCCCGTGAAGACAATGCGGTGGTTGTCACCCGTCCCTTGATGGTGATGAATGACCATGTCACCTATGACCATAACCGTGACTTGATATTCTTCGCCGGCAACGAGTTCCGCCGTTTTGAGACGGTTGCAGCCCACAATATCAACATGGGCGTGCGTTCCATCCGTTACTATGAGCCGATGTATCACGCAACACTCATGGTCGATGAACCACGCAGCGAGATGCAGTATCTTTATGACAGAACGCAGTTTGGGCGCTTCACCATCCGTAATGCAGAGGCTTACGATGAAAATCCCCTGGAGGCCGATTACATGATTACGCATTTTGCCCTGGACGCCGGCGGCAAACTCAATGGCGGCAACGTGTGGTTGTATGGCGAGTTCATTAACGGCTATCCTGCCTCACAGGCAATGATGAAATATGATGCCTCTAACGGCTGCTACACTGCCGACCTGCTTCTCAAGCAGGGGGCGTACAATTACATGTATCTCTGGGTGCCCGATGGCACATCGGTGGGTTTGACTTCACTCATTGAGGGTGACCACTACGAGACCGTCAACGAGTACCTTGTCAAGGTCTATGACAGACCCTTGGGCGAGCGCTATGACCACTTCGTCGGCTATGGCGTCACCTACTCCGGAAAATAATCCCCACCAATCCTGCGGATAAATTACACGAATGCCCATAAATGGCCATGAATGGCCATGAATAATTTTTATTATTCGTCTCCTTCTTGGTCTTCATCCAATAGGTGAAGTTCATTCATGTCTTTATCCAGTAGGACACATTCGTTGGTGATGGGGTCAAGACCATATCTTTCTCCTTGAACTTTTGGTTGCCCAAAGTTAATGAGAAGTCCAATAGGCTTCTTAGTTAACCTCATGTAATTAAACAATTGGGCGCGATGGGCAGGTATCAGCTTGTTGACAGACTCCAACTCGACAATGATATTGTTCTCTACGATTAAGTCCATCTGATAATGCTTTTCCATCTTCTGCTCCTTGTAATAACAAGGTATGTTCTTTTGTGTTTCATGGTCAATACCCCTATTCATCAGTTCCATGTGCATGGCCTCGTTATAAATAGGCTCAAGGAGTCCCCAATTTAACTCCTTGTGCACCTCCATCGCAGTTCCAATAACACGATAAACTATGGTTCTATATCGTTTAAAATCCACAATGATAACAATTAATATTTATGATTATTCGTGGGCATTTATGGACATTCGTGTTAGAATCAATGTCTTGATGGTTATTTAGCTCATTCGGGTCTTGTAGTCGATGTAATCAAATTCCCGCAGCACCTCTATGGTGCCGTCCATGCGTTTCAGCAGGATGGACGGGTGTTGTATTCCGTTGAACATATTGGTTTTCACGGTAGTGTAGTGATTCATGTCCTCGAAGGTGATGCGGTCGCCACGCTGCAGCGGTTTCTCAAAACTCCAGTCACCCACATAGTCGCCGCTCAGGCACGAATTGCCGCCCATGCGGTAAGTCGGCTTCGACGGGTCCACCTCGTCGAGGGCCTGGCTGATGACGGGTTTGTAGGGCATCTCCAGGCAGTCGGGCATATGGCAGGCAAATGACACATCCACAATCGCCGTGGAAATGCCGCTGTTGGTGACCACATCCACCACGCTGGCCTCCAGGTCACCCGTCTGCCAGCACCATGCACTGCCGGGTTCCAGAATCAGTTGCAGGTTGGGGTAGGCACCCTGGAAAGCCCCAAGAACCTGTTCCAGGTGCTTGATGTTGTACCCCTTGCGCGTCATCAGGTGACCCCCGCCCATGTTGAGCCACTTCAGTCGCGGCAGATACTGCCCGAACTGCTGTTTCAATGCCAGCAGCACTTTCTCCAGGTCAAAACTCGTGCTCTCGCACAAGGCATGGAAATGGAAACCCTCAATTCCCTCGGGCAGCTCCTTCAGGTCACTTGCCAGTACGCCAAAACGTGACCCGGGACAGCAGGGGTTGTAGATGTCCGTCTCGATGACCGAGCACATGGGATTGACGCGCAATCCGCAGCTAATCTGCTCGCCAGGCCAGTCCTGATTGTGCTGGTTCACGCGGTCAGCAAAGCGCAGATATTGCTCAATCGAGTTGAAGGTGATGTGTGAGCTGCCGGCGATATAGGCATCGATGGTGTCCTCGGTATAGGCGGGGCAATAGGTGTGGGTGCGGCACTTGAGCTCGTCGTTGGCAAGCAGCATCTCGTTCACCGAGCTGGCGGTGGACTCGATGCCGTATTCTCTGAAAATGTCAAACGTGCGCCACAGCGCGTTGGCCTTGAATGCCATGATGATGTCCACTCCCGTACGCTCGGCAACGCCGGTAATCAGTTCGATGTTGCGGCGCAGCTTTTCCTCATACACGATATAATAGGGCGTCTTGTACTCTTCCATGTTTATTATTGGTTTATAGGATTTCAAATTTGGCGAATTTCAACAGCAGTTTACGCGTCTGCCCGTCGCTGAAGACGACATCGATTTTAGCGTCTCCGCTGGTGTCAATGCTGGTAACGGTACCGCGACCGAACCGCTGGTGCAGCACCTCGACCCCCACGCTCAGTTCATCGACCGTGTGGATGGTGAAGTTGCCGTTGGCAGGCGCCGGGGTAGGGGACGCTGGCCTCGAGGGTGTGGCAGTCCTTGATGGAGCCGCCGTCCGCGGGGGCGTTGTCCGTGTGGGCGTTGTCCGTGTGGGCCGAGGCTGTGCCTCGGTGCGCCGCCTGGGCGTTTCCTCCACGGGCTCGTCGTCCCAGTCGTCCCAACGGTTGCGCTTGCGCGTCGGCACGGGTGCCGAGTTGGTGCTTCCCATCAGCAGGTATTCGGGTGCGATATCCCGCAGGAAACGGCTGATGACGCAGGACTTGGTCTGCCCGTTGTGGTAACGCGATGTAGCATAGGTGATGATGCAGTTCACCTCGGCACGGGTGATGGCGACATAGAGCAGCCGCCGCTCCTCCTCAATCTGGTACATCGAGCCGGCGCTCATGGCGCTGGGGAACAGGTCTTCCTCCACGCCAACGATAATGACGTTCCTAAATTCCAATCCCTTGGCGGCATGCACCGTCATCAGGGTAACCTTTTCACCGTCGGGGTCATTCATGTCCTGGTCGGTCAGCAGCGAGGTCTCGGCCAGGAAGTCGCCTATCAGGCAATGCTCGTCACCGCTTTCCTCTTTTCCCTGCTGGAAATCGTTCACGGCGTTCATCAACTCGTCAAGGTTCTCGATGCGGCTGATGTTCTCGGGCGTGTTGTCGCCCATGAGCACACTCTTGATTTGTGTGCGGCGAATGGCCTCCTTGGCGACCGTCAGGGCGTCGCTGCCCAGCTGGTTCAGTTCGATAAGCCCATTCATCAGGGTGGTGAAACTTTCCAGTTTGGCGAGGGTGCCGCGGTTCACGTTCAGTCCGTATTGGTCGGCGTGGTTCATCACTTGCCACAGGCTCACGCCGTTCTGTGTCGCGCAGTGGGTGATTTTGCCTACCGTGGTGTCACCGATGCCTCGTGCGGGATAGTTGATGACACGCCGCAGCGCCTCGTCATCGTCGGGATTGATGATGAGCCTAAAGTAGCAGATGGCGTCTTTCACCTCCTTGCGCTGGTAGAATGACAATCCGCCATAGATGCGGTAGGGGATGGCGCTGCGCATGTTGCCGTGCTTGTCGCGGCGGCCTCCGTTGCTCAATGCCTCCTCCAGCACACGCGACTGCGCATTGGTACGGTACAGCACGGCATAGTCCTCATAGCTGTCACCCTGACGAGCCTTCAATGCGGCTATCTGGTTGGCGACGACGTAGGCCTCCTCATAGTCGCTGTAGCACTGGATGACGGGGATGCGGTCACCCAGGGCATTCTTGCTGAACAGGTGTTTGGCAATCTGTCCCTTGTTCTTCTCGATGAGGCTGTTGGCGGCATCGGTGATGGTCTGTGTTGAGCGGTAGTTGCGCTCGAGCTTGAAGGTCTTGATGTCGGGATAGAACCGTTGCAGGCGCAGGATGTTGTCGATATTCGCACCGCGAAAGCTGTAGATGCTCTGCGCATCATCGCCCACAACGCACAACCGGTTGTATTTCTTGCTCAACTGGTGCACAATCAGGTGCTGTGAGAAGTTGGTGTCCTGGTACTCGTCAACGAGGATGTAGCGGAAAAACTCCTGATACTGCTCCAGCACGTCTTCGTTGTCGCGCAGCAGGATGTTGGTGTACAGCAGCAGGTCGTCGAAATCCATCGCTCCCGCAATGCGGCAGCGGTTACAATAGGCCTTGTAGATGGCGGCCGTCTCGGGACGTTGGGCATCGCGATCGGCACTGACCAGCGCTGGGTTGCGGGCATAGTCCTCGGGGGTAATCAGCGCATTCTTGGCATTGCTGATTTGCGTTTGGATGGTGGCGGGCTTATAGACCTTGTCGTCAAGACCCATATCCTTGACGATGAGCTTGATGAGAGACCTGGAGTCGCTCTGGTCATAGATGGTGAAGTCGCTCTTGAACCCGATGCGCTCGGCATTGCGGCGCAGCAGGCGCGAGAAAATGGAGTGGAAGGTGCCCATCCACAGCTGAGCGCTAGCCTCGGGGCCTGCCAGCGGCTCGATGCGCTCGCGCATCTCGCGGGCAGCCTTGTTGGTGAACGTCAGAGCCATGATGCGCCACGGCTCATAGCCCTGATGCAGCAAGTGCACGATTTTATAGGTCAGCACGCGTGTTTTGCCAGACCCTGCACCGGCAATCACCAGCTGCGGTCCGTCGCAATACTCGACTGCCGCCCGCTGCTGCTCATTCAGTTTCTCCAGGTAATCCTCATTCATGGTTACAAAAATACTACTTTTTTTGATTCGTGTTATAATTCGTGGTATTGGGGGATTTCTTCAAGGAAGCGGTAATTGTTGTTGTCGTAGTCAATCTGGCAGCAATAGTGGTTAAGGCCGTTGCTCACTATCAGATAGCGGGCGTGCAGCACCATGTTATAGCGCACAATCTGGTCAAACGTCTTCTGCGTGATGTTGATGGTCGGGGCCTTGTACTCGACGATGACCAGCGGCTGGCCTGTGCGGTCGCCCACCACGGTGTCGCAGCGTCGGGCGATGCCGTTCTGCGTCAGCGACACCTCGTTGCCCATCAGCGCGGCGGGAAAGGCCTTGTCGGTAATCAGCCACTCCACAAAGTGCTGGCGCACCCATTCCTCGGGCGTCAGCGCCACCCAGCGGTCCCGCAGCCGGTCCCAGATGCTCCACGAGCCATCCTCCCGCTTTTTGACCTTGTACTCATATTCCGGTAAATTCAACTCCACCATCATCGTCACTACTTTGAAGGCAAAATTACCATTTTTCCCGCAATCCCGCAACTCCAATGACTTATTTTTTTGTAGTCACTGTCACCAGCGAATGAACGTAAATGGCGCGTTTGTTAAATGTCATTTATATGCAGTATATGCTTTGGTCGGATTTGTCGACTGAATCGTGGTTTTGGTCTATTTCGGGGAAAACGCGATTCAACTTTATGCACGATTTTTCATCTAATAAATAAAGAAAAACATGTTACACCAGTCCTTCCCATTTTGATTGGGCAGGACACAAAATATAACGCTTATGAAAACCCTTAATATCATATCAGCCATAATGGTATTGGCCGGTGCATTTCTCTCTTCCTGTACGCTTCTTGAGTCTAGTCCCCTTCATCCCTCAGGCCCACCTCGTCACTCCGGTCCACCCGTCCATTCACTGGCAGAGCGCATTCCGGCAAAAATTGATGCCTTCGTTCCGCTTGAAATCGTCAATATCATTATTGAAGATGCTTATGAGGCAGAAATCAACAGTTATTACCCTTCTACGGTTTTCAAGGATGAAATCTACAGTGAGATATTTCCTGTTCCTGTCGAAGGTGGCTCCTATGAATTCGAATTAAATAATGACTATTTTCTCATTGCAAAAGTTTTTGACTCCAATATGCCACGCCCTCGCTCTTCTTTAACGACGCGGAGTTTCAGGCCTGTTAATGCCGATAACTATAACGGCTCATTCTATAATATCACTTGTAATCAGGATGATTACACTTGGAAGATTGAAGTAGCACCGATGCATATCACTGACAAGCATATGAGCAGAACAATCTATGTGGAAATATCGCCCATATTAGATGATTATAAATTTGTGTTTCAGTTTACACAGAGTAATTATGGCTTTGCGGAACGTAATCCAAATTTTGTGTATTATGACTGTTTTGACCATATTGAATAGCCTTGTCTTTCCAAGTCATTCAAGCGCTGTTGGTTTGCCTCGGTAAGAGGAAATCAACAGCGATTATTTGTGATTCAGCCATCAATGGGCATCAAAATCATCATATCCAAGAAGAAAATGAATCGTTTAGCGAAAAAAACATTAACTTTGCCTAGTTTTATGGCGCTAGTGCGCCTCAACTGAACAAAGACAAACAATACTATCAGATATGAAAAAAGGATTTCTCATTCAAGCGATGGCCCTCATGGCGTGCCTGATGTGTTCAATCAGTGCTCTAGCCCAAGAGGCCTACGCCGTGTTTACCGAAGCCGACAGCACGCTGACGTTCTACTTCGATGAACTGCGCAGTACCCGCACGGGCACGTCCTATTCAATGAATACCGGGAATAATAATCCCGATTGGCTCGAGAATAGATTAAAAATCTCCCAGGCGGTTTTTGACACCACATTTGTCAATGCGCGCCCCACGTCCACCCGCGGTTGGTTTTACCAAATGTATAAGCTCACCTCCATCACTGGAATCACTTACCTAAATACCAGTGAGGTGACCGACATGTCAAGCATGTTCGGTGACTGCAAATCCTTGACTACCCTTGACGTGAATGGTTTCAACACCTCAAAAGTGGAGAATATGCATGGCATGTTTGGGGCCTGCGAATCTTTGACGTCATTGGATTTGGGTGGCTTCGACACCGGGAATGTGACGGATATGGCAGTTATGTTCGCTTGCTGCTACTCATTGACGACTCTTAACCTGAGTAGCTTCAATACCGAAAATGTGACAAACATGGAAAGTATGTTCTTGAGTTGCGTGGCTTTGACATCCCTGGATGTGAAAGGCTTCAATACCTCGAATGTGACCGACATGCACGATATGTTCTCGGGCTGCGCAGTGACGTCTCTTGACGTGAGTAGCTTTAACACACAGAAGGTAACCAACATGGTTCATATGTTCTCAAACTGTCCATATTTGACATCCCTTGACCTGAGTGGTTTCAATACCCAGAATGTGACCAACATGGAATGGATGTTCTCCAACTGCCAGTCATTGGCATCCGTTGACGTGAGTGGCTTCAATACCGAGAATGTGACCGACATGTCATACATGTTTTATATCTGCCCATCTTTGACGTCCCTGGACTTAAGTCGTTTCAACACCTCCAAGGTGAAATATATGCATGCCATGTTTGTGAATTGCGAATCACTCACGTCCCTTGACGTGAGCGGCTTCAACACCGAGAATATAAATAGTTTGTGGGCAATGTTCAATGGCTGCAAATCTTTGACCTCCCTTGACCTGGGTAGCTTCAACACTTCAAGCGTGACGGACATGTCACAAATGTTCGTTTTCTGCAATAAACTGGAAACTATATATGTCAAAAAGATCTGGTCAACAGATGCCGTGACGGAATCTGACGCAATGTTTAAAGATTGCACCAGTCTTGTCGGTGGCGAAGGCACTGTCTATGATGAGAACCATGTGGATGCCGCCTATGCCCATATCGACGGCGGACAAAGCAATCCTGGCTATTTTACCCTCAAAGCCCCACCGGCCTATGCGGTGCTTTCAACTGACTCCACGACGCTGACATTCTACTGCGACGAGGAGGGCGCTACCCGCGAGGGCACGTCCTACTCGCTGAACGAGGGAACGGCCAGTCCTGCTTGGTCAGATTTTGCTGAGAGCGTTACCCTGGTGGTGTTTGACACCACATTTGTCATTGCCCGTCCCACGTCCATGTTCAGTTGGTTCTATGGAATGAAACAGCTTGACTCGATCGCCGGATTCGCCTGTCTGAACACCAGCTATGTGACTGAGATGAGACGATTGTTTGCGGGCTGTGAGTCCTTGACAACCCTTGACTTGAGTCGTATCAATACCACGAAAGTGACGAATATGTGGGCAGTGTTCAGTGGCTGCAAGTCATTGGTATCCATTGACTTGAGTGGATTCAATACCTCTAAGGTGACGAATATGGCACGTATGTTCAGCGGTTGCGAATCATTGACCACCCTTGACCTGAGTGGCTTCGACACTTCAAGCGTGACGGACATGGCTGGAATGTTCTCGGGCTGCGACACTTTGGCCGTTCTGGACTTGAGTGGCTTCAATACCTCGAGTGTGAAATACATGGGCTGGATGTTCGAAGGCTGTAAGTCGTTGGCAACACTGGATGTGAGTAGCTTCAAAACCTCCAGTGTGACCGAAATGGAGTCCATGTTCAGCGGCTGCAGCTCATTGACTAGTCTTGACCTAGGTGGCTTCAATACCCGGAAAGTGAAAGACATGAGAAGCATGTTCAATGGCTGCAATCATCTGGAAACAATCTGTGTCGGTTATGATTGGCGTACTGGCGCCGTGATTGATTCCGACAATATGTTCTACGGCTGCACCAGCCTTGTCGGTAGTCAGGGCACAGCCTATGATGAGAATTTTGTGGACGCCACACGTGCCCATATCGACGGTGGCCCGAGTAATCCGGGCTATCTCACCGGGAGCAATGATTCGCTGCGTGGTGACGTGAACGGCGACGGCGCAGTCAACATTGCCGACCTGAATGTCATCATCAATGCCATCTTGAGCGGCAACATGAACATGGATTGTGACGTGAACGGTGACAACTCAATCAACATCAGCGACGTCAACGCTATCATAGACATCATCCTCAATCAATGATGAGACGATAAATAATATGAAAATGAAACAGTTTCTCCTTTCCCTCGTGGCGATGTTGGCGCTGGCCGTCACTCCGTCATGGGCCTGTACCAACCTGATTGTTGGTAAGGCCGCCTCAGTCGATGGCTCAGTGATTTGTACCTATAATTGTGACGGCTATGGCTTTGCCGGTTCCATGTCGCGCACTCCGGGCGGCAGGCATGAGAAGGACGAGATGATTGCCGTACGTGAGTGGGGCAGGGGACCCGTGAAGGGCTATATCCCTCAAGCGGAATACACCTATGACGTCATCGGCTTTATTAATGAGAAGCAGGTGAGCATCGTGGAAACCACCTTCGATGGCCGTCTGGAACTGCAGAACCCTGAAGGCTTGCTTGACTATTTCACCATGATGCACCTGGGACTGGAGCGTGCTGCTACGGCCCGTGAGGCCATCGTCGTCATGACCGACCTGGTGCAACAGTATGGTTACTCCAGCACGGGAGAGACCATCACCGTGTGCGACAAGAACGAGGCCTGGATTCTCGAAATCATGGGTAAGGGACCCGGCGTGAAAGGTGCCGTGTGGGTAGCCGTTCGCATCCCTGACGACTGCATCTGTGCCCATGCCAACCTCTCCCGCATACGCCAGTTCCCGTTGAAGGACCCCAAGAACTGCCTGTATTCCAAAGACGTAATCTCCTTTGCACGTGAGAAAGGCTACTTCAGTGGCAAGGATGCGGACTTCAGCTTCCGCGATGCCTATTGCCCGATTTCCTTCTCATCAGTGCGCTATGCCGATGCCCGAGTGTGGAGTTTCTTCCGCCACCACTACGATAAGGCCGAGATGGACAAGTACCTGCCCTATATCAACGGCCAGCATGACGTTTGCGACCATCTGCCGCTCTACATCAAGCCTGACAGGAAGTTGTCGGTGCGTGACGTCATGAACGACATGCGCGACCATTACGAGGGCACTCCCCTTGACATGACGGCCGACGTGAGTGCAGGACCCTGGAGTTCACCTTACCGTCCGCTGCCCATGAACTGGGAAGTCGATGGAAAGAATTATTTCCGTGAGCGCGCCATCGGCACCCCTCAGTCGGGCTTCACGTTGGTATCACAGCTTCGCAACTGGCTGCCCGACGAGGTGGGAGGTATCATGTACTTCAACTGCGACGATGCCAACATGATAGCCTACGTGCCCGTATATTGCTGTGTGAATGACGTGCCCGAGGCCTTCCGCCGCGAGAACAACGTGAGCACCGAGTTCAGCGAGCGCAGCGCCTTCTGGATGAACAATCTGGTGGCCAACATGATTTATCCGCGCTACAGCGCTATGATAGGCGACCTGCGTGAGGCACAGCAGGAGTTGGAGGACTTCTACGCTGCCGATCAGGCGCAGGTGTTGAAAGACGTCGAGCCCCTCACCAAGGGCGAACGCGTCAGCTACCTCACCGCCAAGAGTGCTGCCTACACCGCTCGGATGATGCAGCGCTGGGACAAGCTCTTCCGCCTCATCGCCGTCAAGCACAACGACCAGATCATCAAGCCCTCAGAGAACGGCGTCGTTGTTCCGGGACGCTACACAACGCCGGGTTATGACCAGCAGTTCCGCGAACAAATCAGCAAGGACACCGGTACCCGTTACCTCATGCCCGAAAGCTCCGAAGACATCAAGTCCCTGTAACCATGATACACGGTTGTTCTACCTTAGTGATGAACAACCGTTTTTTTTGATACCCTCCATCAATGGGCGGCGATTAAACTTTTTCGGCCTTTGGTGGTCTAATCGTGGCAATCAGTTATTCCAGATGAAATAGTTTTATCCTTTACCAACCTTTTTGACCAGTCATTGACGAGGTGACGCTGCCTGATTTTTTGGCAGGCCTGTCGCCTGAAGGCTTTGTCGTCCCTTGGCGACAGTTGCCGTGCGCTCCTTGACATGTTGTGAAGTTGATTGGTCTTTTCCCGAAATGGGAACTATTATAATTCTTTATCCATTAAACATTATCCATTATCCACGCACGAAGTGCGTTTAAATAAAAACTATGGTACAATTATCAGTCAAGATGCTGCCCAAGAGCGGCAGCAACCAATATGCATACAATTTTGCCGACCTGCTTGTACAGGTCGAGCTGGGTAGCGAGTTTGATACGAGTATCGACTATTCTTTTATGGTCTACAGCGCTAGCTTGAGGCTGATGGTCGCAGAGTCGACATGGAACCCCCAGCATCAGGTACAACGCTCAGACAGCACATTATCCATGGCGATGCACAACCATTCGTTATGGATGCCAGGCAAGTACTTCTTCCTGCTGGCGACTAAGGATGCTGGCTGTGTCATTCGCTTTGACCTGGAGCTGGACGATAAGTGCCGGTTTACGGTGGGCGAGCCGCGCCGTTGCGACCCCCTCAGCGACGAAGACATCCTTGCCCATCAGGTGCTGGAGGCTGCCACCCTCTGGAATGGCCTGTGCGACGAGGCCGGAAACGGTCAACTCAAGCGCAAAACCCTCGAGTGGCTGAAGCGGAACGCCGCCAGCACAAACGGTGACAGCCCCGATTACAACCTGATTGTGTCCCGTGATGGGAGTGTTGGCATCGACTGGTATCCGCTGGACTTGTCACATCATGTGGCTTATCGCAGCATCGCCAAGATGCTGATTATGTGCGTCCCCGGGCTGAAACTCCGCATCGGCGACTGTGCGGAATTAGTCAAACCCGAGATGAAGAATCCTTATCGCTTGTGGAATGTCTTCTTCGATAAGGAGAACCCCTTGTTTGATGACACCTTCGACATGGAAGACCATGTGGATTACTGGCTCTGGAATTCCCCATACCGTAACGACAATCAGCCCGCCACCTACGTTTATGTCCTCTACAACGCTATCATCCTTGACGACGAGGCCCTGAAAAGGCTGCACGAGGTCATGCGGGAGCCGCGGCACTACGTCGTCTTCTGTGACAATCTGGCAACGATTGACACTGTGATAGACTGTGAGCCCTCAATCCTGGGATATTACCCCGAGGAAAACCGCATCGCCCTTGAGGATGCGCTGCCCGAAGAGGTCATCCGCCGTGTCTTTTCCAGCTCTAAACTGTGTGGCATCAGGCTCACCCCTGCGGCGGTCGAAAAGCTGTGCCGCCTGCTCATGACCGAATCGTCGCAAAGGAGGCTCGGCTACTCGGCGTCTTATGCCGAACGGCTGTCAGAAATAGCAGCTGCAAGCGAGTGGAACAGTAATGATGAAACCATTATTGTTGCCGGTGACATTGATCCGGACGACTTTCTTTCCTAATCCAATTATTTAGTCAAGAACGAACTGTTTGTAGGGTTTAAAGTGCATATTTTGAAAAAAAACTTGTTATCTTTGCGATATCTAATCAATTTTTTCTGCGATATGAACGTAAAGCTATTCACTCCCAAAACGCTAAAGGCTGGTAGTGGAATGTCATCAGTCAAACAGTTTCTGCTGGCGCTCCTCGCTACTACGGTATCGATTGTACTTACATTCGGAACGGCTGCCGTCATCGACAACCACAAGAAAAATGCGGCCAGGAAGGAGATGGTCAAGATGGTCATTTATGACTTCGACAAGACCATTGAACAGTTGGAACGGGCAGACACTGTCCTTGTCGATGCCATGCGCAAGCAGCACGACATTGCATTGCATCCCGAACATTTTGACAGCCTGCGTTTCAAGTTTAGCACTGCGATGGAATTGCTGCAGGTTGATTTCCCTGAAACCACCGAGAGAATCTTCTCGACAAGTATCGAGACGTTCAACACCATCGGTGACGTCAACTTCGTCAATGAGGTTTCATCGTTCTATTTGGCCCGTCACAAATACAAGGAAATGCTGCTGGATGAGTTCAGTAAAGATGCGGAACAGAATCCCGTCGCACTCTCGCGGGAGTCGCTCTTGGCTGTCTCGTTCCCTGATTATGCCTTGACTAACAGGGATTTCTTGACGAAAATGAAGAGGTATCGCAACGAGTGCATGAGGATGATGAATGTGAGCGAAGAAGACATGAGCGAGTTCAGCAAACGGCAGACGGACGAAAAAGCTGACCCTGAGTCGGATGCCCAAAACCATGAGCTGATGCAAGAATATGAGGACTGCGTCGGCGCTTTGAATCAAGCAAAGGAAAAGCTTTAGGAAAGAACAGACATTAACTTTTAAATATGATATATTATGAAAAGGAACCTACTGTTATTGCTCACCGTTCTCATGATTGCTGTGTGCGCCAGTGCACAAATAATGGTGTGCGGTGTGTTCCCTGATGAGAACGGCCATTTTGACACCCCTTACATCAAGGGTGGTACCGTCACATGGGACGAAGCCAGCCACACGCTCATCCTGGATGATGCCGTGATTGAATACAGCGGAACGCCCTCCGATAACGTCAGACCCATCCGTGTTACCGATGACGCAACTATTGTTGTTCAAGGAGAATGTAAACTCACGACCAATGGTTATGTGGCCATCGGTTTCGATAGCTATAATTCCAAGAACGTTACCATTAAGGGCAATGGCACCCTTTATACCTCCAGTACGTGGATTGACTTCTTCCTGCTTGTCACCCACCTGACCATCCAGGACATCACCTTGCAGACGACCAAGGATATCGCTAATAATTCCGAGGGCGTTGGTATTGCTCTCACATTCGACAACGTGCAGGCGAGAATCAGTGGTGAAGTTTCAAGAATCGGCGATGGAATCACTTTCAGGAATTGCGCCATCACTTACCCCGAGGATGCCTATATTGAAAAAACGGGCTACGGATATGGCATCTACTGCGGTGACCACCATATGCCGGACTATATTGTCATCTCACGCACTGGCAACATCCCGGGCGATGTGAACGGCGACGGCACAGTCAACATTGCCGACTTGAATGTGGTCATCAACGCCATCTTGAGCGGCAACAGCAACATGGCCTGTGACGTGAACGGTGACAACGCCGTCAACATAGGCGACGTCAACGCCATCATCAACATCATCCTGGGCGGAACAGCACCGACGCAGAATCACGAGTACGTCGATTTGGGCCTGCCTAGTGGTACACTGTGGGCAACCTGCAACATCGGCGCCAAATCTCCCGAGCAGTCTGGCGACTTTTTCGCGTGGGGCGAGACTACCCCAAAGGAGGTGTACAACTGGAGCACCTACAAGTGGTGCAACGGCAGTGACATCACCTTGACGAAGTACTGCATCCACAGCAGCTGCGGTGCAGACGGTTTTACCGACGGCATGTCATCGTTGGATCCTGAGGACGATGCCGCCTACGTCAACTGGGGGCCGCAGTGGCGCATGCCTACATCGTCACAACTGGGAGAACTGAAAGACAAGTGCACTTGGACTTGGACGACGAGCAGCGGTGTGAATGGTCACCTGGTGACCGGTCCTAACGGCAACAGCATTTTCTTGCCCGCTGCGGGCGGACGCTACGACAGTTCGCTCAACGATGCTGGCTCGCACGGCTTCTATTGGTCGCACGTGCTCGGCTCGGGCGGCTCCAGCACCGCTCGCAACCTGTACTTCTATTCGGACGGCGTGTACTGGGGCAACGGCTACCGCAGCGGTGGTCAGTGCGTCCGTGCCGTGCGCGTGGCTCAGAATTAGCGTAGCAGCGTCTTTTCAAGGCTTAAGCGGTTGCTTAAAACTGGTATACTTTTAAATTAATCTTTGGTATTCTTTAACAGCATTATTTAACTGATATGAAGAGAATTGGATTTTCCTTGATGATGATACTGACCTGTGTGATGGCTTTTGCACAGGAAGAAGTAGTTGATTATCTGAATGTTGGCAAAACGCTCAAGTTTCAAGGCAAGACGTTTGAGCTCAAGTGGTGTTCACATCCCATGGAGGCTTATTATATTCAGGAATACCTGCCTGATGGTTATACGTTTGATGATTATGAGCAGATGTTGACGGTCACGCTGGCCTTCTCAGAAGAATTAACAGCTCAAGATGCTGTCGAGGCCAAGGTTCAGGAACTTGAGAAACGCAAGAAGTCAGACTGCGCCTATTATTACGTCTATGAGAAAGGCGGAGAGTATGTCATTGATTTCATGGTGATGGACTATGCGGCAGGCAAGGTGAATTTTGTAGAGGTCGACATCCATCACTACAAACCTGTAACTGTCAATGGCAAGAAAGCCGTACAACTCAATTTCTATACGCACAGGGCATACGGTGACGACGTCCAACCCTTCATAGAATCCTTTGAGGATAGAATAGAAGGCTGGATCAACGAACTGACACAGATGAATATCGTCTGCAAAATGAAATAGCATTACAATTATTAAAAAAACAAACAAAACTGCGATATGAAGCGATTTCTAATATCATTCACCACGGTTGCCTGCATCGTTGGCAGTTTGTTCGCACAGGAGTCGCTGGATTCACTCTCTTATGCGATGGGCGATATTTTCACGCGCATAATCATAGGAGACGATGACAGGTACCTGCAAACTCAGGCCGACCGTGAGGCATTTCTTCGGGGGCTCGAAGATGAATTGAGCATCTATCAGCAAGACTCTGTCGCATTTAAATCCTACAGTGAGGGGCTGCTGGCTGGCATTTTCTTGTTGAAGACCCCCCATTATCTTGAAGCGTTTGACCTGAACTGCATAGCCCATGGATTGCGCAAAGTAGCCGATGGCACTTTCCAGCTTCCGCAAGATACCATCGGGTACCAGTCGTTTGAAGAAGGCTGGCCTGGTTTGTCAGCCGAAGACGAGTGCCGTTATGAGACGATTTTAGGCATCTTCTTTGGCATGCGTCTTATTTTCTCTGATCGAGAACTGTCCGATAGTATCACAATAGAAGATCAGTCCTATGCAGCAGGAATGGCCGACATGTTTGAAACATCACACACCTTCAACAGTTATGATGTTGGCCGCGGTGCTGCGATCATGATTTTCACCAGTTCGATAGGCATAAATCCCAAAAAGGGAGTAGATTTCGATAACGATGCGATCATCGACGGTGCCCGTGGTGCCCTGGAACTGGCAGAGCGCAAAATGTCGGTTGAAGAAGCGGAAATGTTACATACGAAGTATTATTTAATTGAGGCACAATACGATGTCCAAACAGCAGAGGAACTTGATAATAATGACGATATCGATGTCGTCATTGTTGAAGAAGATGCCGTCAAAAAAGGCCTTTACGACTTCGAGGTCGATGGCATCTATTACAACATCAACGGCAACGAGGCCTCCGTGGCCAAAAGTCCTAAGTCAAATAAATATTCAGGCCACGTGACCATCCCCGAAACAGTCGCAGACAACGGCATTACTTATTCCGTCACTTCCATCGGCATCTATGCGTTCGCTTACTGCAGCGGTTTGATCAGCATCGAAATCCCCAACTCCGTCACCTCCATCAGCGTATATGCGTTCAAAGACTGCAGTGGATTAACCAGCGTGAGCATCGGCAACTCAGTCACTAAAATCGACGAATTTGCGTTTCAGGGCTGCAGCGGTTTGACTAGCATCGTGGTGGTAAGTGGTAATCCAACCTATGACTCCCGCAATAATTGCAATGCAATCATCGAGACAACTGGCAATAAGCTTATTTTAGGTTGCAAGAACACCACCATTCCCAACTCCGTCACCACCATCGGCTCTTCAGCGTTCTCGGGCTGCAGCGGTTTGACAAGCATCGATATCCCCAACTCCGTCACTTCTATTGGCAGATTTGCGTTCTCTAGTTGCGGACTGACAAGTATTGACATCCCCAATTCTGTCACTTCCATTAGCTCTGATGCGTTCTGGGGTTGCAGTGGGCTGACAAGCATCAACATCCCCAACTCCATCACTGAAATCGGTCATGGTATGTTCCTTGGTTGCATCGGTTTGACCAGTATCACCATCCCCAATTCCGTCACTTCAATCGGCGTTGAGGCATTCTCTAGCTGCAGCGGCCTTACCAGCATCGCCTTCCCCAACTCCATCACTACCATTGGTGAAATGGCATTCCAAAATTGCAGCGGACTGACCAGCATCACCATCCCCAATTCCGTCACTACCATCGGTGGTTTTGCATTCTCTATGTGCAGTGGTCTGAAGGATGTATATAGTTATATCGATAATCCTTCACTTGTTTCAATGGATTCTGAGGTATTTTATCTGTATTTTGCTAACTATAAAAAACGGACGCTGCATGTGCCTGTTGGCACGTTAGATGCTTATAAAGCCGATACAAGATGGAGCCAGTATTTCGGCAATATCGTGGAGATGGAGCCATAGGCCATTATCTCCTTTGACAAAGCCTCTTTTTGTGGAATATGACCGGCGCATCCTGCCGGGTCAAGAAACGAAATAAATCAAAAATATACAATGAACTATAAACTTTTTGTATCGTACCCTCGCTACGCTCAGGCAAGATAGGCTGCGCCTCAACAATTCAAGAAAAAACCTTTTTGTCTTGTCATTGCCCTCGGCTTGCACTATCTTTGCAGTGCTTACTAACTGGTATACTTTTAATTATTCTTTGGTATTCTTTAACAGCATTATTTAACTGATATGAAGAGAATTGGATTTTCCTTGATGATGATACTGACATGTGTGATGGCTTTTGCACAGGAAGAAGTAGTTGATTATCTGAATGTTGGAAAAACGCTCAAGTTCCAAGACAAGAAGTTTGAACTCAAGTGGTGTCAACACCAAAATGAGGCTTTTTATCTTCAGGAATGGCTCCCTAAGGGTGAGACGTTTGATAATTATGAGCAGATGTTGACGGTCACGCTGCTCTTCTCAGAAGCAGGAACTGTTCAATATGTCGAGTACATGATCCAGAATCTTGAGGAACGCAAGAAGACCGACTGTGCCTATTATTACGTCCATGAGAAAGACGGAGAGTATGTCATTGATTTCTTGGTGCTCGATGGGGCGGGCGGCAAGGTGAATTTTGCAGAGGTTGACATCAATCACTGCAAACCTGTTATCGTCAATGGGAAGAAAGCCATACAGGTCAATCTCTATACGCGCAGGGCGTATGGTGACGACATCAACCCCTTCTTGGAATCCATCGATGAAAAAACAGATGACTGGATCAACGAACTGACACAGATGAATATCGTCTGCAAAATGAAATAGCATTACAATTATTAAAGAAGTAAACAAAACTGCGATATGAAACAGCTTCTTTTATTGGTGACCCTTCTTATCGGTTCACTTGCGGTTCAGGCGCAATCGATTGAGGCCTTGCGTGATTCCATGGAGGCCGGCAACCTTAATTGCCAGGTTGATCTGGCGATAAATTATCTTTTCGGTGAAGGTGTTGAGCAGGATACTGAAAAGGCTGTGTCGCTCATTCGCGATGCCGCTGACAAGGGAAACCGCTATGGAGAGTTATGGATGGGAATATGCTACAAAGAAGCCTTGGGTGTCGAGACTGATTATGACGAAGCCTTTCGCTGGTTCATGAGTTCAGCGCAGAAAGGCAATGCAGGCGCCATGGGCATGTTGGGTGAAGCATACAAGTACGGACAAGGAACTGAAGAGGATTTGGCCAAGGCTATCTATTACTACGAGCAGGGTGCTGCCGCTGGAGACGCTCAATCCCAATACGAATTGGGCCTGAAATACTTGTCAGGTGATGGCGTTGAACGGAATTGGGAAAAAGGTTTTGACCTGCTCAAGCAGTCTGCTGAACAAGGTTATTCTTATGCCTTTGAAAAGTTGGCTTTGTGTTACTTCAACGGTTGGGGCACCCCGAAAAGCCAAGATGAGGCCATCCGTTGCCTGGAGGCACTGAAGCAAGGGCAAGAGGAAGCCGCCATACAAGAACTTGATGAAGCCATAGCCAACATCAATAAGGGTGATACGCTGAGCGCTTATGTGTTCCAATTCAGGATCTTGCCTCAACGGCTATCAGGGTATGCTAACGGTGAACTTGACGAGGAGCAATTGATAGATCTGAAGATGCTTAGCCTGCAGTTGGGTACCACGTTTATGTTCACTCACTATGAGTGCGACCTGGACTCGCTGTCAATCAGCACGCATCAGGTGGACGATTCGATTACGGTTCATGTTATCCACATGCCCGAGCCAAGCTACTCACCGTTGTGCAAGTATGCTGCCTACGTGATAGACAAGAAGAACAGCTGGAGCCGTTACTATACACTGGAAAAGAGCTTAGATCTCTTTGGAGAATCTGACGTTGCCGACCCCTATGTCGTGGGAGGTATGGCAATTAGCGGAGGAGATTTAGCTGGTGAGGCATCGTCGGGCAGTGATTACCCCGATGGCTTTTCTCACCTCAATTATGGCTGGCTTGAGGGCGATCCGACTGAAGAGAACTTCGTAAACACCATCCTGCGTTTGTTCAAAGACGCTTATTCAAAGATAAAAAATTAAGAAATCATCCCATTCGATATGAAACGATTTCTGATATCTTTCACCATGGCTGCCTGCATCGTTGGCAGTTTGTTCGCACAGGAGACGCTGGATTCACTCTCCTATGCGATGGGCAATCACTACACGCGCTGTGTCATGTTTGCCGCTGACGGGTACCTGCAAACTCAGGCCGACCGTGAGGCATTTCTTCGGGGGTTAGAAGATGGATTGAGCATCTATCAGCAAGATTCTGTCGCGCTTATATCCTACTGTGAGGGGCAGATGTACGGCTTTTTCTTTTTGAAGCGCATGGCTGATGGTGGACTTCCATATCTTCCAGTTTTAGACATGAACTGCATAGCACGTGGATTGCGCAAAGTAGCCGATGGCACTATCCAGCTTCCGCAAGATACCATCGGGGCATGCCGGTTTTTTGAAGAAGACTGGCATGGTTTGTCAGCCGAAGACAAGTGCCGATATGGGACGATTTTTGGCATCCTCGTTGGCTTGTATCTTCCCCAATCCCAATACCAACCAGAACTGACCGATAGTAAAGATCGGCAGGCCTATGCAGCAGGAATGGCCGACATTCTTGAAAAATCACACACCTTCAACAGTTATGATATTGGCCGCGGTGCTGCGATCATGATTTTCACCGCACCGACGGGCATGAGTGCCCAAATGGGACTGGATTTCGACTACGATGCGATCATCGACGGTGCCCGTGGTTCCCTGGAACTGACAGAGCGCAAAATGTCGGTTGAAGAAGTGGATTTGTGCCTCGCGAAGTATTATGAGGCACTATTCGATGTCCTGGTTGCAGAGGAACTTGATTCTAATGACGACATCGATGACGTCCTTCCCGAAGAGGCCGTCAAAGGTATCGAGAAGGCCGAGGCCGAAACGGGCAATAAACGCCCTGATGAAGATAATTGAAACCTAATAAAATAACGAGAGAATATGAGAACAATTTGTATTTTAGCGTGCATGATCGGTGTGGCCATGACAGCATGGTCACAGAACCTGATGTTAAGCCAAGAGGAGCCCGAGAACGAGATTGCAGTGGTGGGCTACTTCTGGAAGAATGACACGATGACCTACAGGCAGGCGCACATCGAATACAAGATTGAAAATAATGATACCACAGTTAGTGAGTCCTACGAGGAAGATTTCATGATAGTGGTGACCGACTCCACTAGCGACGGTTACAAGATGAAGTACATTCCGCTGAGTTTCACCCTCCATGATGCCGACACGGTCACCAGCCTGATGACAAATGCCATGAGGCAGTTGATGCTGTCGGTCGTGTGCGAGTTCACAACCGATGAGTTGGGATTGTTCAAAAGCATCACCAACTGGCGCGAGATTCGCGACCAGCTCAAGAAGGGTGTAAAGGCCACATGTGACACACTATATAGCACTATTCCAGACCTGGATAGCATCATGCCTCGAAAGTCGCTGGAAAATGTCCTGTCGCTCCATTTCTCAACCAAGGAGGGCATCAGCAATTGCTACGAGGAGTTGGAGAATCTCTTCGGTCTGCACGGCTCCACGTTTGACATCGGCGACAAAGAAGTGGATACAGAGGAAGAAGGTTATCCACAGCACGTATCAGTTAAGATTGGCTACACCGCCATTGAAGACGAGGAGAATGACTTCGACGGCGATTATGCCATCTCAACCCAATCAACTACGACTATTCCTTTTGAGGACGTGGTTGATCTTGGCATGAGCTTAGTATCATTGATAAGCGACATGGCCAGCGATAGCCTTGACATGGTGCGCGACCAGGCTCTTGACTCGTTGAAAACCACCATGCCCCAAGGTCAAGGTGTCGAGATCAAAGAGAACAGCTATATCGGTTATTTTTTCAATGGCTGGCCTAAGGAATACTACTACGAAAAAATCATGGACCTCGGCGATGACAAGCGTGGCGAAAGCACCTCTATCGAGTGGATACGCCGCCACTGTACCGTCTACATCCCCGATGACGAATCAACCGATAACAAGGACATCTAATTAACCATACAATGAAAAAAACGCTATTATCAATTATTATCGCCCTGGTGGCAGTCTTCACAGGATTGGCACAGACGACAATCGCTGACCTAAGTGAAACTGCCAGAACCCGCTATGAGAAAGCCATCACACTGATAAACACGGGCATGCCCGAAACGGCTATCGAGATTCTGAGCAACCTCGATAAGGAGTACCCCAACAATTACAATGTGCTCTACGATATGAGCTATGCCTATTGGGCATTAGGGGAAAATAAGAAGGCCCTGGAAATCGTGAAACGGCTGGAAGATCACCCTGCTGTCACCTTCATAGTGTATCAACTTGAGGGAAACTGCCTTGACGGAATGGGCAAAACCAAAGAAGCCATCAAGGCCTATAATCGTGGTCTTGAGCGTTTCCCCGATGCTGTTCTTCTCTATGTCGAACAAGGAAAGATTGCCGAAAAGAGGGAGGACTATGATAAGGCTGCCGAGTTATATGAGAAAGCTATAGAAATAGACCCGGAGCAACCGTTGGCCTATTTTTTCCTTGCTTTGCTGTATTCCGACTCATACGAGCCTTTTTGGGCCATCATGTATGCTGAGGCGGCACGACTATTGAATTTTACTTATGATGCCTATCAACAGTTCAGTGAACAGATGAGTGCCCTGTTATATCAACTGTATAAAGATCATATCGACATTACCAGCCAGGGTGACTCAACTGTGATCCACACCTCGTTTACCCAGATGAAAGAGATCGGCATGACAAAGGACTCTTCGCAGGTGTTCATTGCGTTACCCTTAGCATTTGAAAAGGAGATGGTGGAAGCATTGGCTCCCGAGAAGGAAATAACTCTGCAGTCTCTCATCGACGTGCGCGGACGGTTTATCGACTCGTTTTATGAGCGGTTCGACGACTACTTTGACGTGTCCATCCTGGATTTCCAGCGCCAGGTGCGTGAGAGTGGCCATTGGCAAGCTTATAACATGTTTCTGTTGGCTCACGGCGATATGGATGCCTTCCAGCAGTGGACTGCGACCGACCCCACAGCATCCCAACAGTTGGGCGCTTTTGCACAATGGTATGAAGCTCACCCGTTCACTCCTTCGGCCGAACGGCCCACCTTGAGGACAAAGGCGCACCGCCTCCTCAATCTTGACATCCCGGCACTTGAAAACGTCTCTAATGCCAAGGACTGCCGCAAACATAGCGCCGACGCCCTGAGGCTCTCTCGCTGGTGGCTTGACCAACCGCTTGACACGAATAGTTACATACAATTCCAAGTGCAACGTTTCCTTGTCGCTTGGTGTACGAACTCCGACGAAATATCGGTAGAAATACGCGACTGCAGCGTTGCCGAAAGCCAAGTAGGTATGCTGGCCTTTATGATTGCTATGATCGAATATGGTCTGGAACACAAGGTTAAGAATCCGGGAGAAGAAGGCTTTGCCTATGCCATCAAGCAAGCCCTTGCCTATCTCGACAAGAACCGTGCCGTGGTTGAAGTTCCTAAACGTGCCGAGGAGTGCCTAAAGATGACACCAACTCAACTCGACCAGCGCATCCACGAGGAATACAACGTCCCCATCGAGAGCATCGAGATGCTCAAACCGTAACAATTATCCATCATCCGCCAAGATTTTTATCTATGACAATAGTGAAGCCCCGCTACCCGGAAATACCGGGTGGCGGGGCTTCGATTTTGGAAGCGTGATCCTGTCGCTATTTACGGACAGTATTTCAAGAATCGTAAAGAATCGTTAAAGGATTATGATTTAGCAGTTTATGAGATATTGCCATCCTGTAATAACTGTTGAAAGCCCCTGTTATACCACAAAAGGGGGGTACAATGTATTCCCACAAAGCCTCTGTCGATCAAGCGGAGATAACCTCTGCCTTATTGGCTGGTTGTGCCACAATTTTTTTGTATCGTTCCCTCGCTACGCTCGGGCAAGATAGGCTGCGCCTCAACAAAATCAAAAAATATTTTTTTGTTTTTGTATTCGGCTTGCACTACCGTTGCCTGGCGGCGAAGGTGGGCTGCGCCTCGGGATAAAAAAAGAATGAATTCTTTTTGTTCTCCTCTCGGCTTGCACTATCTTTGCAGTGTGTGATAATGAATTATCTTCAAAGTCAGGAAATATGAAAAATATCGACGGTAACCATGTGGGGATGAGGCTTGCCATTCTGGGGTGGATGCTTTGTGCAATGCTGTCTGTCCATGCGCAGCATGTGCGTGAGGCCATACGATTGGACGAGGGCTGGAAATTCTCCCTGGGCAACGCTGCCGACCCGGCAAAGGACTATGGCTGCGGCACTGAGTATTTCAACTATTTGACCAAGGCCAACTCAATACACAACGAGGGCCCATACTCCATCAAGTTTAGCGACTCTACATGGCAAGAGGTGCGCATTCCGCACGACTGGGTGACTGCCTTGCCCTATGCTCAAGAGGCCAGCCACTCGCACGGCTACAAAACTGTGGGTTACAAATATCCCGAAACGAGTGTGGGCTGGTACCGCAAGGTGCTCACAATCCCCGAGTCGGACTTGGGCAAGCACATTGCCCTGCAGTTTGACGGCATCTTCCGCAATGCCCGCGTATGGTTCAACGGCTTCTACATAGGTACCGAACCCAGCGGCTATGCCACGCAGGTGTATGATGTGACTGAATATGTGAACTATGGCGGTGAGAACCTTGTTTGTGTACGAGCCGACGCTACGCTCGAAGAAGGCTGGTTCTATGAAGGGGCCGGCATCTATCGGGACGCATGGCTCATCAAGTCGGCTGCAGTCAGTGTGGCTCCATTCGGCACCTTTGTCTATGCCGACCTCAAAGCCCCTTACACCTCAGCGACCATTCATGTGGATACCGAGGTAAATAATCATTCGTTGGAACCGCAGACGTGTACCGTAGAGCACCGGCTGCTCGATGCTCAAGGCAACGAAGTGGGCAGGACAACCGCTGCAACACTTGACCTGAAAGGCAAACAGACCAGCGGCTGCAAACAGATGCTGACACTTGACCGACCGCATCTGTGGAGCACCATCGACCCCTATCTGTATCAAGTGGAAACGACCGTCAAAGTGAACGGGCTGGTGACCGATGTTTACATGACAACAACGGGCATCCGTGATGTGGAGTTTGACGCCGACCGAGGATTTCTGCTCAACGGAAAAGAGATTGAACTCAAGGGCGTGAACATGCATCAAGACCATGCCGGCGTGGGAGCCGCTATCCCCGAGGCACTCATGGCGTGGCGCATCCAGCAGCTGAAGAAATTGGGCTGCAATGCCTATCGTGCATCCCACAACCCGATGACGCCAGCGCAACTTGACATCTGCGACCGCGAGGGCATACTCGTCATTGACGAAAACCGACTTGCGGGCATCAATGCCGAGCACCTGAGGCTGTTGGAAAACATGATTAAGCGCGACCGCAATCACCCGTCGATTGTCCTGTGGAGCGACGGCAACGAGGAGTGGGGCCTGGAGAATAACATTCAAGGCACACGCATTGCTGCCGCCATGCGTGAATATACCCGCCTGCTTGACCCAACCCGCCATTCAACAATCGCCAATGCCGGAGGGTCTGAATTGATTAAGGGGCTCGATGTGGTTGGATTCAACTATATCGCACAAAACGATGTGGATAACCGCAAGAAAGCCAACCCCACATGGAAAATCGTGGGTACCGAAGAAACCACGGGCAGCGGCACGCGTGGTGTCTATTTTGACTCACCTGACCAACCCGGCCATATGGTCAGCATCAACCGTGGTACGGAGCCAGGCGTGGAGAACGTGATTGAGCGCGGATGGAAATTCTATGATGAACGTCCTTGGGCGGCAGGTCTCTTCTATTGGACGGGGTTTGACTACCGTGGCGAGCCCAATCCGCTGTCCTATCCCGCCCATGACTCGGAATTCGGCATTCTTGACTATTGCGGATTTCCCAAAGACGAGGCCAGCTATCTGCGGGCATGGTGGACCGCTGAGCCTGTGCTGCACATCTTCCCTCACTGGAACCTGCAAGGCCATGAGGGTGAAGAAGTGGAGATTTGGGCCTACAGCAACTGTGATGAAGTGGAGCTGACCGTGAACGGCAAGCAGCTGGGTCGACAGGCGATGCCCAAGAACGGTCACCTGAAATGGAAAGCCGTCTATCAACCGGGCCGCATAGTTGCCGTTGGATACAAGAATGGAAAGCGCATCTTGAAACAAACTGTCGAGACCACCAACCCTGCGGCAAAAATTGTGCTGACAACAGACCGAGGGCATATCACCGCCGATGGGCGCGATGTGGCCATCGTGACCGTTGAGATTCAGGACAACAAGGGGCGTATCGTTCCTGACGCCTGCCCCATGCTGACCTGCTCACTCGAGGGAGACGGCCGCATTTTGGGGGTCGGCAACGGAGACCCTTCCTACCTTGGTCCCGACCATCCCGAAGAACTGGACTGCCACACATTCCAAATCCCGGCATTCAACGGACTGGCTCAGATTCTCATCCAGAGCGGACACACGCCCGCTGCCCTTCAATTGAACTGCAGCAGCAACGGTCTGAAGTCAGGAAATTTAAATATCACTGCACAATAAACCAGAAAGAAAACTTCGGGATGTAAACCTTTGCCATCAGTAGTAACCCAATGACATGACATCACCCTTATGAAAACGATTCAACTGAACAATGGTGTAGAGATGCCCGCACTGGGATTTGGAGTATTCAGACTCTCTCCAGCCGAATGCGAGCGCTGCGTGCTGGACGCCATTGAGATGGGCTACCGCAGCATCGACACCGCCCAAGACTATAAGAATGAAGAAGGTGTGGGCGCTGCCATCAAGAAGTGCGGCATCCCGCGCGACCAGCTGTTCATCACCACCAAGGTGTGGATCAGCAACGCCGGCGAGGAACGTGCGGCACAAAGCATCGATGAGTCGCTGCGCAAACTGTGCACCGACTATGTTGACCTGCTGCTGGTGCATGAGCCCTATGGTGACTGCTATGGCACCTATCGGGCGATGGAAAAAGCCTATCAGGCTGGCAAGGCAAGGGCCATCGGACTGAGCAACTTCTATAACGTGCGTTTTATCGACATCGCCGAGCACATGGACGTCAAGCCCGCTGTGCTGCAGCTCGAGACCCATGTCTTTGCCCAGCAAAAGGCCATGCGTGCACTCATCAGGGACTATGGCACGCAACTCATGGCATGGGGACCGTTGGCACAGGGCCGGCACGGTTTCTTTGAAAACGAGACACTCAAGGCCATCGGAGCAAAATATGGCAAAACCAACGCCCAAGTGGCCCTCAACTGGCTGGTGTCGCAAGACATCATGCCTGTGCCCAAGACATTGCACAAGGAGCGCATGGCAAGCAATCTCGACATCTTTGACTTTGAACTCTCCAGCGAGGACATGGAGGCCATCGGCCGCTTAGATCAGGGCGAAACGCTCATCAACGACTTCAACAACGACACCGACCTGGCACAAAAATTCCTAGGCCTCAAGCCCTGGAACTAAAAAATTGGGACTTTTTTAAGGTTTTTGCTGTTCGTAGTGCCTAAATTTGGCACTAGGATGGGGTAATTTTGCAGCGGATTACAGATTTGCGTTTTTGTGAGATTTGGGATTGTGTGAAATCATTAGATATGTAATATGCCCATTTTTCAAGAAAAAAGCTTATCTTTGCGTCCGGAACAAGAATATTCTTGACCTGCGAAAGACCGAGAGTTGAACGATATAACAAACTCCTTTGCGGTTATATAGGCTTTGGTCGGCCTGCAGGGACTGCATTGGAGTTTGTTTTTGAAACAAGGCAGTTTGTCTCCTGTAGAAATAATTACAGGAAACTAAATGGTTGATAAACATGAAATTAACTTTGCTATAAAGAGTAAAACTATGGCACAATCAGTAGAACCACAGATAGCCGATTTGGCTAATGGCTGGCTTAAAAAATACAAGCTCAAATATTTCATAGAGCAAGATGCTCCTAACGAAGAAATCAAAAATGCTCTACTGGAGTACGAATCAAAACAAGGTGGTTCAGGGGGCAATCGTCCAGATTGTAGCTTGTTGCTGAAAGACAGCCGAGGCGAATGGTGGCCGATACTCATAGAATACAAGGGATATAAAGACAAACTTGTAAAACTAGACGCTGATGGTCATGTAGCCAATCGTAACGCCAAGGGACAGCCTGAGTTTAAGAATATCAGTCAATATGCCGTTAATGGTTCTGTTCATTATGCTACTGCGCTATTACACTACACTACTTATGAACATATTATTTCCATTGGAATCACTGGCTATCGTGACTCCGCTACTGAAGAACTGCATTACGAGATTGGAGTTTATTACGTTGGCAAAGACAACTTTGGCGTAGGTCAGCAAGTAGGTGACTTTACTGACCTTTCATTCCTTACTCCGAAACATTTCGAAGCTTTCGTTGAACAGGTTCATAACCTCAGCCTCAGCCTTGATGAACTAGAAAAACTAAAGCAACGTCGCGAACAGGAAATCAATATCAGCCTCATTAAACTGAACAACGACATTTATCAAAACGAGAAAGGTATTTCTGAGAGTGGACGCGTTTATCTTGTAGCGGCAACAATTATAGCTACTCTTGGCATTCCCAATAAAGTAAAGCCTCTTGAAAAGCAAGATCTCACCTCCTCACAGGAACAAGGCCAACGTGATGGCGACATTATCATCCGTAAGATTAAAGCCTTTTTGGCTGATGATAGTAAGAAAATACCCAAAGATAAACAGGACCTTATTGTTCGCACATTAGAGAACACCCTAACTACAGAAAACATCAATCGTGCAGATAATGGCGAAAGCCAACTGAAACGAGTTTTCTGCAAAGTAGTGGATGACCTCGGCATTTACTATAAGATTGGTCTATCAACCGATTTCACAGGTCGCTTGTTCAATGAGATGTACAACTGGCTGGGGTTTACACAGGATAAACTCAACGATGTGGTTCTCACTCCATCATACGTTGCTACACTATTGGTAAAATTGGCTCGTGTTAATCGCAACAGCTACGTTTGGGATTTTGCTACTGGTAGCGCAGGTCTTCTTGTTGCTGCCATGAATGAAATGCTCTCAGATGCCAAAGCCCATATCAATTCACCTGAAGAGTTGTTGATAAAAGAGGCTGAGATAAAAGCCAACCAACTTCTCGGCCTCGAGATTTTGGAGAACATCTATATGCTTGCTACCCTCAATATGATATTGATGGGTGACGGTTCATCTAACGTACTCAATCAGGATTCACTTCTAAACTTTGATGGAAATTATGGTTTTGGAGACACTTCACGTCCTTTCCCAGCCAATGCTTTTGTTCTTAATCCACCTTATTCTGCTCCAGGCAATGGCATGGTGTTTGTGAAGCGAGCTCTTTCTATGATGAACAGCGGCTATGCTGCCATTATTATACAGAACTCGGCAGGAAGCGGTAAGGCTGTGGAGTATAACCGTAGCATACTTGAACACTCTACGTTGCTAGCCAGCATCAAGATGCCGCTTGATCTTTTTATCGGCAAAAGTTCGGTACAAACCAACATATACGTTTTCCGCGTAGGTGAGGCGCACCAGAAGGACGACATTGTTCGTTTCATCGACTTCACCAACGATGGCTACACCCGCACTAATCGGAAGAAGGCATCGGTGAATCTTCGCGATTCCGACCATGCTGGTGAACGGTACGAAGAAGTGGTTCAACTTGTTCGCTACGGCAAGGAGAAACTTCATTACATCAATGAGAAAGACTTCTATGAGGGACATATTGACCCCAAAAACGGAGCCGACTGGAACCAGACTGCCCCAGTAGATACGCGTCCCACGCTCGATGATTTCCGCAACACAGTAGCAGAGTATCTTGCATGGGAGGTAAGCAATCTGCTAAAGAAAAAATCCAGCAATGAGGAGGATGGCCTGGGAAAACTTTAACCCCGCTTAACGAAAGGCTGCAAAACGTTAAGTGGGGTGAATACAAATTGAAAGAATTATTTAACCATATAGAGCAGGGGCGTCGGTTGAAAAAGGAAGACCAAAAACCTGGGAGTATCCCTTTTGTAATGTCTGGTACTACTAATCAAGGTGTAATTGGATATATCTCGAATCCTGTTGCTTCGTTCCCGGCCAATGCCATAACTATTGATATTTTTGGCAATACTTTCTATCGCAGTTATGCTTTTGGTGCTGGCGATGACACAGGAGTATATTGGAGCGATATCAAAGAATACTCTCCCAACGCAATGCTATTCATTTCTGCTATCATTGGTAAATCATTAGATGGGAAGTATTCTTACGGGAACAAACTAAGAAGCTCGCAAAGTCATGATTTCAAGATATCGCTCCCCATCAATTCAGATGGGGAAATCGATTTCGTGTTTATGGAGAATTTCTTGCGCGAACTCGAGGAGTCGCGCTTGCGCGAACTCGAGGCTTATCTACTTGCCACTGGACTAAATGATTATGTACTTAATGAGGATGATTATGAAGTACTTGATAACTTCCATAATTGGCAATGGCAGGAGTTCAATATAGAAAAACTTTTTGGCAAGTCAACTCGTGGTAAACGTTTAAAAGGCGATGATCGCATCCCAGGATCACTTCCATTTGTAACTGCAGGAGAGGCAGAAACTGGCATATCCGCATTTATAGGCAATCAAGTTGACGTATTCTCCAATAATACCACAACAATTGATATGTTTGGCTCTGCTAAATATCGTAATTACGACTATGGGGCAGACGACCATATTGCGGTGGTACATACGGAGAAACTACCAAAACACGCCGCAATTTTTGTCACAACAGCTTGTCATAAAGTTGCTCATAATGGTCAATTCGACTATGGGCACAATTTTTACGCAAAAGACGCTGATGCATTAAATATCTCACTTCCCTGTAATGTTGCTGGTGAACCAGACCTCTCAGCTATGGAGAAGTTGATGAGTGTAGTAGAAAAGATTGTTATTGCAAACGTGGTCAAATATGCAACCCTCAGACTTGATGCTGCTCACAGCATTGTGGAACAATCAGAGAAAGCAAGAATTATTGACCTGCGGACAAAGGTAGTAGCTTATTCTGAGAATGGCAATGAACTAATGCAGGCAGCGGAACCATTTGAGTGTTACAAGTGGAATCGTTTCGACCAGGCCATTATTAACTTCTTTGGTGGAGACAAGACTATCCTCATTGGATGTACCAAGGACAAGAGACAGAGAGAATGGGTTCTTGATCATAACATCTATAATGTGAGGTTGGGAAGAACAAAGGGATCCGTGGAAGAGCATCGAGACATGTTTGACAGGACTTCTCTATTGGTACTATATGAGCTGGAGAAACCCGAAAGACTGACAGCCTTCAAAGTCGTTGGACATCAGCAGATGGATAATGATGAGCTCAAGGCGATGAGCTATCCAAGCTGGTATATACGAAAGAGCTACGAGACCTTTAACATCACTCCTCTTGATATGGACCTCAGCCCTTTAGTTAATCAGTGCCTAATCAAGAAACTGATCGAGATCAATCACGAAAACGAGAAGGGAACCCCAGTCTTCATCGAACCGTAGATTAGGTTCATTGATAAGATTGAAAAACGGTATTCACGAACTTAATTATGTAATACATCACAAGTAATCAACTAACAATCTTCCCAACACAAAGAAAGCCGGCAGCACCATTTGCCGGCTTTCTTTGTTGTAGAATAACGATTTACTGTTAACTGTTGGATTACTTCACTTTCTTGATGTCCTTGACGAAGAGGATTTGCTTTTTCTTTGCCATTTGCTTGAAATACGGCAAGAAATAGCAGGGATGGTGTTTCTCCATGATGGGCAGCAACACGCGGCTCCACCAGGTGGCATCGGGCGAATTCTTGTAGCCGCACTCGGTGATTGCCAGCAGCAGGCCATGCTCCTGGGCATAGGTGTCCAGGAAGTCCATATCGGCATTACACTGCTTGACAAAATCTTCTTCGGTACCCCACTGATAGGCGTCAAGACCTAACAAATCAACACGGTCGTCACCAGGCCAACGGTTATAGAATTCCTGCGGATTGACCCCCAAGTTGGGCGAGCAACTCCACACGATGGACTTGGACAGGCTCTTGTTGAGGTAATCTTGGGTAAGATTCCACAAGCGCAGGAAATCCTCGTCGGTGCAATTGCCCTTGCCCCACCAGAACCATCCGCCGTTGTACTCATGCCAGGGACGGAAGATAACAGGAACAGGTTTTCCGTCCTTGTCGGTGAGCGAGAGGATGAAATCCTCCACACGTTTGAGCCAGGTCATGAACTTGTCGTGACCCTTGCCACCGGGCAGAATCTCCCTGACCGTGCTCCTGGGATCGAGGACAAGACCGAGCTGACCGGTTTTCTCAAGATAAGGCTTTGCTGCCTCAAACGACTGGATGTCGCTCTCAATCCAAGCGGTGGTGCCCAACATGGGATTGCGCGGATGCCATGACAGCGTTACGATACCGCCACGCTCATAATGCTTGATGATTTCTTCACGAATCCAATTGAACGGTACCGAATCCAGGTTCTTGTCGTCACCCATCTCGATGCCGCCCAAGTCAAAGCCCATCACGCCAGGGTAGTCGCCAACAAGGTCATAGGTGTCGGAACGGCCCTGCTCCCACTCCCAAGTGATGCCATAGAAGGGGTCGTCCTGATGGCCGTACATGATGCCGCGTTTTTGCAGCTTGGTGAGGCGCTCAATCAACTTTTGCGCCGGGGTTTTCTCAACTCGGGGTGCACGGGCGCCTGCCTGTGATGCGCAAAAGACAAACAGCAGGGCGATGAGCAACAGTCTTGGTTTCATCATTTTCATTTTTTTATTGTCTTGTTTAGGTGATTATTTTAGTTTTAAGTCCTTAGTCCTTAGTCATTAGTTGGCATCCGCGCCCTAAAGCCTAACTCCTAACGCCTAACTCCTAACTCCTAACTCCTTTATCTGAGCTCGAAGATGCGGCTGGCGTAGTCGCTGGCCAGGGGCACTTCAAGACCGATGTCCATCAGGAAGCGGCCGGTGAAGGTCTTGCCGTTGAGTTCGCATGGCTTTTGGCCCACCTTGACGTTGCGCTCGGTGATGGTGTAACTGCGTTCGGGATCAAGGCCTGCAAGCTGGATGCGCGGCAGTGGCTGGTCAACGTAGTTGTCAACCTTGTAGACGAACCACACGGCATGGTCCATCGCATCGTTGCTGAACATGATGGACGAGACGCCCTTGCGGTTGTAGGGCGAAATCAGACGATAGAGGTTGCCGGTCTGCACGACGGGGCGCAGCAACTTGTAGTCGGCAAACGCCTGTGTGCACTGGTCGTGTTCCTCCTGGCTCATGTGTCGCGGTTGCAGCTCCATGCCCAGACGTCCGCTCATGGCCACGTCGCAGCGGAACTTGATGGGGATGACACGGCCGCCCGTGTTCCAATAAGGAGAGCCGCCGATGTGCTGTGCCATGGCGTTGGCAGGGAAGAAGTAGGAGGTTCCATACTGGATATAAACGCGCTGCAGGGCATCGTTGTTATCGCTCACCCAGAACTCGTCGAAGTAGGGCAGCAGGCCATAGTTGGCACGGCCACCACCCGAGGCACAGTCTTGCATGACCAGGTCGGGATACTTGGCGCGGATGCGCTTGAGCACGTTGATGAGTCCGCGGTGCCACAGGATGGAGATATTGTTCTGCTTGTTCTTGGGCAAGTATAGCGAGCCGTAGTTCTGAATGGAGGCATTGGCATCCCACTTGATATAAGCGATGTCAGGATTCTGCGTCATCAGGTTGTCCACGATGCCGAAGATGAAGTCCTGCACCTTGGGGTTGGTCAGGTCGAGCACAACCTGTGTGCCGCCACGGCCTTGTTTGAGTTCGCGACCCTTGGTCTGAAGCATCCAGTCGGGGTGTTTCTCGTAGAGTTCACTCACGGTGTTGCACATCTCGGGCTCAATCCAGATGCCGAACTTGATGCCACGCTGACGGGCCGCCTGGGTGAGGGTGCTGATGCCGCCGGGCAGTTTGCGCTTGTCAACCACCCAGTCGCCCAACGACGAAGAGTCGTTGTTGCGGGGATACTTGTCGCCAAACCAACCATCGTCCATCACGAACAGTTCGCCGCCAAACTTGGCGATGTCGTCCATCATGTTGATCATGGTTTCCTCCTTGATGTCAAACACGACGCCTTCCCACGAGTTGAGCAGGATGTCGCCCGTCTTCATGCCACGGTGGAACATACCCTCGGTGCGTGCCCAGCGATGGATGGTGCGGCTGGCACCTCCCAGGCCGTCCTCAGAGTAGGCAAGAGCCAGATGCGGAGTTTCAAAGAGTTCGTTGGGCTCGAGTACATATTCTGATGACATGGGATCGATACCGGCGTAGAACTGGTGCTGACGATGGCCTGTCGTGTTGATGCGGAGTTCGTAGTTGCCGCTCCAGCACAGGATGGCTGCAATGACGCGACCCGTGGTCTCCTGCGGTTCACCGTCGAGCGAAATCATCAGCTCGGGAGCGTCCAGGTGAGAGTTGCGGGCGCCGTCGGTATTGCGGATGGTCTTCAGGCCTTGGGTTAGCGGTTCGGTCGTGGGCTCGGCCTCGGCTGCCCAGTTGCCGTGCAGGTGGCTGATCCACACGTCGCCTTGGCGCAGTGTCAAGTGTCCGGAATCGAAGCGCTTGAGGGTGATAGCACGTTTCTCCTGGTGAGAGATTTCAGTCCAAGTCTCAATCACGTCCACGTTTTTGTAGGCTTTATAGAACACTTTCACTGTGACGGGCAGCAGTTTGTCGGTCATTGTGAAAATGTGAAGTTGCGAGCGGTCGTCGCTGCTCGTTTCGTAGTTGGTAACCTTGAGCTCAAGGTTCAGGTCGCCGTCGGCATGCAGCACCTGAATAGCAGGCAGATGGATGGCGTCCACGGTGCCGAATGCGGGCAATGCCGAGAAGTTAAGGTCGGCACCCCCGTCGCGCAGTTGCTGCAGTGTGGCACTCTTGTTGCCGTAGTAGCCCATGCGCAGGTCACCGCCCTCGCGGGCGTGCAGCACCAACTGGGTGTTGGGCGTTTGCACAGCAACGTCACCCTGCCAAGCACTCATCGTGCCGGAACCCAGGAACATCATTGCTGCAAGGATAAGAGAGAATCTTTTCATCGTTGTGATATATAATGGTTAATGTTGTTCAACTATTCAATTAAACGATTATCCCATGATGACCTCGACAATGTGCTTGCCGGGTTGTGCGGGCACGACAGCGCCCTCGACCGGCATTCCATCAACAGTCATCTTGGCAACGCCCTTGCTCACGCCCTTGGGGTTGCTCACATGGATTTCATATTCGGCACCGCGGAAGCGCCTGGTCACCGTGTAGTCGTGCGCTGTCTTGGGCAGACACGGGTCGATGAGCAGACCGTCATAGTGCGGCTTGATGCCAAGAATGAATTCCGACACGGTGTACCACATCCACGCTGCGGTGCCAGTGAGCCATGAGTTCTTGCCCTCACCGGGACGATAGGCGTCCTTGCCTGCCACCATTTGGCAGTTGACATAGGGCTCGACCTTGTGCAGCGTCTGGCGGTCCTCCTCGACATAGCTGGGCAGAATCTTCTTGTAGTGGCTCCAAGCGTCATCGCCACGGGCAGCCACCGTCTCGCCGATGATGACCCAAGGATTGTTGTGGCAGAAGATGCCCGCATTCTCCTTGTAGCCTTCGGGATAGGAGCTGATTTCACCCATCTCGACATGATAGGTGGTGAAGGCGGGGTTGTTGAGCACGATGCCGTGTTCGCATTCCAGACGTTCCTTTACCGAGTCGAGCGAACGCTCCACGAGTCCTTCTTCCAGACCGATGCCCGCCATGGTGCACCATCCCTGTGACTCGATGAAGATTTTGCCTTCCTCGCACTCGTTGCTGCCGATTTTGTTGCCGTAGAAGTCATAGGCACGCAGATACCATTCACCGTCCCAACCATGGGCCTTGACGGCATTGACCATCTCGTCGACATGCAGCTGGGCACGGTCGGCCTCGGCGACGAAATCGATATCTTTGAGATTTTGCATTGACTTGATGTGGTCAGGCAGAATCTTGCAGAGCTCGACGTAGTCCTTGCCTGTCACGACAAACAGACCGGCAATCATCAGTGACTCGGCTTGTGAGCCCTCGGTCTTGTTCTCAGTGGTCTGGAAACTCTCGTTGGGGTCCCAGGAGAAGCAGTTCAGATTCAGGCAGTCGTTCCAGTCGGCGCGGCCGATGAGGGGCAGACTGTGCGGCCCCAGGTTATTGACCACATGGTTGAATGACACTTGCAGGTGCTCAAACAGCGTGACCTCGGTGCCCGGTTGGTTGTCAAACGGAACCATTTCGTCGAGAATCGAGAAGTCACCCGTTTCTTTGATATAGGCCACGGTGCCGAAGATGAGCCAGCAGGGGTCATCATTGAAGCCGCCGCCGATGTCGTTGTTGCCGCGCTTGGTCAATGGCTGATACTGATGATAGCAGCCGCCGTCGGGGAACTGCGTCGAGGCGATGTCGATGATGCGCTCACGGGCACGCTCGGGGATGAGGTGAACAAAGCCCACGAGGTCCTGGTTGCTGTCGCGGAATCCCATGCCGCGTCCGATGCCGCTCTCAAAGAAAGAGGCCGAGCGTGACATGCAGAAGGTGACCATGCACTGGTATTGGTTCCAAATATTGACCATGCGGTCGAGTTTATCGTTCCCGGTGTGTGCCGTGTAGATGTTGAGCAGGTTGTCCCAATAGTTGCACAGCTCGGCAAAAGCAGCATCCACCTTCTCGCTGGTGTCGAAGCGTGCCATCATAGCCACGGCCTGCGTCTTGTTGATGACCTGTGGAGCGATGAATTTCTCCTCTTGTTTGTTCTCGACATAGCCCAACAGGAAGATATAGTCACGGCTTTCACCAGGCTGCAGTTCCACCTCGATGTAGTGCGAGGCGATGGGGCTCCAACCGTGGGCATGGCTATTGCGCGGACGGCCTTCGATGACGGCATCAGGATTGGCAAACTCATTATAGAGGCCGATGAACGTCTCACGGTCGGTGTCAAAGCCTTGGATAGGAACGTTCACACCGTAGAATGCGTAGTGATTGCGGCGCTCGCGGTATTCGGTCTTGTGATAGATAACCGAGCCCTCGATTTCGACCTCACCGGTCGAGAAGTTGCGCTGGAAGTTCTCCATGTCGGTCGCTGCATTCCACAGGCACCACTCGGCAAAGGAGAACAGCTTGAGGCGCTTCACCTCATTGCTGTTGTTGGTGAGCGTGAGCTTCTGCACCTCGGCCCATGTGTGCAGGGGCACAAAGAATAGTACCGATGCCTCGATACCGTTCTTGCTGCCCGTGATGCGGGTGTAGTTCATGCCATGACGGCACTCATAGCTGTCGAGCGGCGTCTTGCAGGGCTTCCATCCCGGATTCCACACGGTGCCGCCATCGTTGATGTAGAAGTAGCGGCCGCCGTTGTCCATAGGCACACCGTTGTAGCGGTAGCGCGTCAAGCGGCGGAATTTGGCATCCTTGTAGAAGGAATAGCCGCCGGCCGTGTTGGAAATCAGTGAGAAGAAATCCTCGTTGCCCAGGTAGTTGATCCAGGGCCACGGCGTCTGCGGGTCGGTGATGACATACTCGCGGTGTTGGTCGTCAAAGTGACCGTATCTTTTGTTCTCCATATCTTATATTTATTGTTCGAAATTGCGTTCCATGATTTCAAGACACATGCGCGAGTTGTGATAAGGACATTTCCAGAAGCCCGCCTTGTCGTCGCGGCGGTTGATGTTGCCTTGTGCATCGCGACTCCAGAACCACTCGCCGCCCTCATGGTCGATGAGGTTGTCCTTGATGTATTGCCAGCAGTGCAGCGCCTTTTGCAGCGCGCTCTCATCGCCGAAGTGCTGGTACAGGTTAATAAATCCTACCACAGCCTCGGCCTGTACCCACCAGTGGCGGTCGTCATCGACACGGCCGGTGTCAAGATTGGCCTCGTGTACCATCGACCCGTCGGCATTCAAGCCTTTTTCGCTGGCTTTTGCCACAAGTTTCACGATGGGTTCCACTTTGTCAAGCACGGCCTGGTCGCCCAGCACCAGTGCCGCCTCGTGCATGAGCCATGAGCACTCGATGTCGTGCCCGTAGCTCTCGAGAGCACCAGCCTCGCGGGTCCAGTCCATGTCAAAGAACAGGTCCAGATGATGCGTCTCGGGATTCAGAATCTTGTCGGTGAAAATATCGATGAGGTTGCGCAAGGCTTTTTCCACACGCTCCACAACGTCGCTGGATACGGGGCTGGCCTCGCATTCCGTGAGGCAGCGGTACAGGTTGGTGTAGGGCTCGATGATGTGTAGATGGGTGTTCTGTGACTTGGGGAAGTTGGCGTCGAGTTCCGATAAGCGCATATCAGCAATCTCGTTCCACTGCCGGGTTTGTGCCTCGATATAGCCGTTGTTCACCTTGTCTAACGAATGTTGCTCGATGCAGTCAAACAACTTGATGGCATAATCCAGCGCCTGCTGGTCGCCGGTAGTACGGGCATATTCGCTCAGGCCATAGATCATGAACCCGATGGCGTAGAACTGCTTCTTGCTGTCTTTGGGATTGCCCAGATAGTCCACCGACCAGTAGGTGCCACCGAACTCGTTGTCGTAGAAATACTCAACGATATAGTCCTTGATGAGTGTTGCCGCCATCAGGTATTCAGGATTGCCCAGCACGCGGTAGGCAGCCGAGAAGGCCCACAGGATGCGTGCAGACAGGATACCGCCTTTGTCGGCGTCTTTGACAAGCTGGCCCTCACCGGTCATTTGACCGTAGAAACCGCCGTGCTCGTCATCTATCATATTGGACAACCAAAAGTCCAGGATGTTGTTTTCCAACACATCCTGAACCTCGGCTTTCAGCGTCTTGATATCGTCGTTCATCTTACTTCTTGATGGGATACAGATGCAGCAGGTAAAGCATGATGACGATAATGGCAGCAGGGAAGAGCGAGAACAGTGCCCATACCATGTTGCGGACTGATTCCGCGTCGGTGATGGTTACCACCGTCTGGCCCGTGGCAGGGTCTGTACCCGAGACGAAACCGGCGATGCCCAACAGCAGGGCAACCAGCGAACCCGAGATGGCCGTGCCAAACTTCTGTGCCATCGTACCCGACGAGAAGATGAGGCCCGTCGACGAGGTGCCGTTCTTCTCGGTGGCATAGTCGGCCACGTCGGCATACATCGACCACAGTAGCGGAGAATACAGGCCCACGCCAACCGAAGTGAGGATAACGATGCCCACCAATACCCAAATGTACTTGGGATCCATCGGCACAAAGAAGAAGGCGATGGAGAACACCATGCAGATGATGGCTGCAACGGCAAAGGCTTTGCGCTTTGAGCCCATCCACTGGGTGAACTTGGGTGACAGGCCGCCAAAAATCATGCAGGTCACCTCGCCAAAGGTCATGAACACCGTGTAGTTGATGATCAGGCCGCTCACGGTCACGTCACCGTGCAGGCAGTATTCCATCAGGTAACCGGCCACGGCATAGCGGAAGCCGTTGAAAAAGTTGGTGCATATACCGATAAGCGTCAGGTAAATCCAGGGCTTGTTCTTGAACAGGTCGGCAAAGGGCTTGAAGGAGAACTTCTCGGCACGAATGGGTTTCAGACGTTCCTTGGTCAGCAGACCGCAGGCCAGCGTCATGATTGTGGCCACGAAGCCAAGAGCAGCACCCAGCACGGCATATTGATGTGCCTCGGTGCCGCCCACCATCTTCTGCAGATAGGGGAACGAGAGCAGGGTGATAAAGCCCATGGCATAGGCGCCTACCATGCGGAACGACGAGAACTGGTTCTTCTCGTTGTCATCATCGGTCATCACGCCCAGCAGCGAGCCGTAAGGCACGTTGACGGCAGTGTAAACGGCCATCATGAGCAGATAGAGCGTGTAGGCATAGATGCGCTTGCCCATGGGACCGAAGTCGGGTGTGTAAAGCAACAATGCGAATATCAGGCCCAAGGGGATGGCACCGAAGATGAGCCATGGACGATAGGTGCCCCAGCGCGACTGTGTGCGGTCGGCCAGACTGCCCATCAAGGGGTCGGTGACGACGTCAAACATGCGTGCGATGAGCATCAGCGTTGCCGTGTCGGCAACCGTGAGGCCAAAAACGTTGGTGAAAAACAACGGGAAAGCGATTGACATGACTTTCCAGGTAATGCCACCGGCAGCCGCATCACCAAGGGCGTAGCCGATTTTTTCTTTTAAACTTGCCATTTCGATTAAGTTTTCAGTTTTCAGTTTTCAGCTTTCAGTTGAGTGCGGATGCCGCTGACAACTGACAACTGTACAACTGACAACTTTTATTATTTATTCTTTATTGGTTGATCGGTTCTTCTCGATGAGTCGCTTGATGGTCTCCACACTGGCCGTGGTGGTCAGGCCGTCTTGAGGCGTGTTCATGCAGTAGTCCACCAGGCGGTCGATGGTCGAGGTGGCCACATGCAGGCGGGTGTCGCTCGAGGCGTAGTAGATGAACACGCGTCCGTCCTCGTCGGCAATCCAGCCGTTAGAGAAGGCCACGTTCATCACGTCACCGATATATTCGCTACCCTCTGGAACGAGGAAATAGCCGCCAGGTTGAGCGATAACGCGTGTGGGGTCATCGAGTGCTGTCATGTACATATATAATACATAACGCAATCCCGAGGCGCAGCCGCGCACGCCGTGGGCAAGATGCAGCCAGCCTTGCGGTGTCTTGATGGGGTGGGGACCCTCACCGTTTTTCACTTCCATGATGGTGTGATAGTGGCGCGCGTTGATGATTTTCTCATCAACGACTTCGGCATGGGTGATATCATCCACCAGTGCCCAGCCGATGCCGCCGCCGCTGCCTGCGTCGATGAAGCCGTCTTGGGGACGGGTATAGAAGGCATACTTGCCGTTTACAAACTCGGGATGAAGCGCCACGTTGCGCTGCTGGCTCTTGCTCTTGAGGTCGGGCAGGCGTTCCCAGGTCTTGAGGTCGCGGGTGCGGGCAATGGCGGCAGTAGCCGTGGCAGCGCTCAGGTCGCCCGGGCAAGTGTCATCGTGGCGTTCTGCGCAGAAGATGCCGTAGATCCAGCCGTCTTCATGAGCCGTCAGGCGCATGTCATAGATGTTGGTGGCGGGAACCACATCATCGGGCATCGTGATGGGCTCGGGCCAGAAACGGAAGTTGTCCACGCCGTTTGGACTCTCGGCCACAGCGAAGAACGACTTGCGGTCGGCGCCTTCAACCCTCACGACGACTACATATCTGCCCTGCCACTTGATGGCGCCTGCATTGAGCGTCGCGTTCATCATGATGCGCTGCATCAGGTAGGGGTTGTCATGCTCGTTGAAGTCATAGCGCCACTCCAGCGGGGTATGCTCGGCGGTGATGATGGGATTCCTGTATTTCTCGTAGATGCCGTTGCCCCAAGCGAGGGGTTCATTCTTGCGGTTCAGTAACTCCTCGTGATGCTTGCGCAAAGCGGTAATTTTATTCTTGAATTCACTCATTATTCTTTAGTTTTCAGTTTTCAGTTTTCAGTTTTCAGTTTTCAGGCTTTAGGTTTTAGGCTTTAGGTTTTAGGCTTTAGGCTTTAGGCTTTAGGCTTTAGGTGGCATCCGCATCCCCAACTCCTAACACCTAACACCTAACGCCTAATGCCTAATGCCTAATGTCTAACGCCTCAATTGGTCCATGAGCCACTGGCACCATTCGTCCCATTGTTCCTGATACCAGAAGTGGGCGGTCTGCTGATAGACACTCAACGTCTTGGGGGCAGTTACCACGTTGTAGGTCGCATAGGCGGTCGTGGGAGGCACCACGTCGTCGTTGTAGCCAAACGAGAACCAACCCGGGCAGGTGATGCGGCGGGCGAAGTTCACGCCATCGTAATAACGCGAGGCCTCAATCTTGTCCTGACTGGCCCGGCGCTGCTCGGGCGACATCCAGTAGAAATAATGGGGCCAACCGCAAGCCACGCCCTGAAGCGAAGCCGTGTGGTCGCACAGGGCCGAGTGCACTGCACCGTAGCAGCTCACGCGCTTGTCGAGTCCGGCCGTTGCCAGCGACAGGAAACCGCCTTGGCTGCTGCCCGTCACGCCCAGGTTTTTGCCGTCCCAGTCGGTGTATTGCTCAATGTAGTCGATGGCACGCACGCAACCCACGATGACGCGCTTGTAATAACTCTTGTCACGGTCGTCCATGCCATATTCCCAATAGCAGTTGAGGGCGCCATTGGCCAGGTTGTCATACACACTCTGCGGCATGGTCACGTCGATGCCGTGGATGCCGATCTCGAGTACGATGAAGCCTTGTGAAGCGGTATAGACGTCGCCCTGGTAGGGACGCACACCGGCGCCGGGCACACGCAGCAGGGCGGGGTATTTGCCAGGCTTGACAGGCTCACACAGGATGCCATAGGTGCGGCTTCCCCAACGCACGTTGTGGAACGAGACCTGATAGACGTTCACCTCCCCGGTGCAGCGCTCGGGCAGCAACACCTTGGTGGGCTCTAGCCGGGTCCAGCGGGCCTCCTCGATGGCTTTGGCCCAGAACTGGTCAAAATCTTTCGGGTCAACTGTCGTGGGCTTCAGCTGCTCGGGCGAGTAGGCTGTGGTGCACCATGCCGAGTAATCCTTGCCATCGACGTGGGCGGTGACTTTCAGGCGATAAAAGCCTGGGGTATTCATCTGGCCCGTATAGCTCATGGTCCCCTTTTTCAAGGTGGCTGATTTCTTCACGTCGGGATACATCTCGGGACCGGCTTCATAGTCGATGTCCACGCCCGCGAGCAATGTGCCCGAGCGGCGCACCTCGACATTGAACTTGCATTTTTCGCCCACTCGATAGTTCCAGTCCTGATGGTCCGGTTCCACAGTGACCACGATGTTGTTACCTCTGATTTGCGCTTCAAGCGGCAGTGCCACCAGTAGCAGCAATAAGTACAGTAGTTGGCGTTTCATTTAGAAAATGTTATTAGGTTGTTTAATGTGGCAAAATTAAGTATATTTCTTTAAATGGGGTGGTACTATTTTTACCATCTCTTATACTTTTTTATTATTTTGGGGCCTTTAAATGAATCAAAAGCGGGTAAATCATCGTGAAAAACATGATTTTGTTATCATTTTCATTCAAAACTTGTGCAAACCGAGGGCTGACGTGCTTGCTGGATTTGCCGGGGTGATGCCAAGTTTATTCAAAAATTGATGCATGGATTGTCGATAAATGTCGGGCAGATGGCAGAAAAACGGCCACAAACAGCGTTTTTGCCATCTGCTTGGCATAGTTGAGGCGCCGCCGCCCCTCGGTTTTTCCTCAAAATGTTAAGAAAGTGTCAATATGGGGCAAGAAATAGTTTATTTTGTTGGATAATTCACATTAATTTTGCAACGGTTATATTTTTATCATTGTGGTAAAGGGGGTTATGGCCCCCCGAGTCAGCAAGAATCATCATTCAAAACGATATAAAATCATTTTATTCATTTCAAACCAAAACCTTATGTATTTCAACAATTACTGTAAAAAATCTATGATTGCGGCCCTGTGCTCGCTCGCCATGCTGGGCGTGGCGCCGCAAGCGTCGGCAGCCGGCAGCGGGGGCGTGAACGCTCCCCAGCAGCAGGCCCAGCAGACCAAGAGGATTACGGGTGTGGTGAGCGATGCCATGGGTCCGGTTGTCGGAGCCACGGTTGCCGTTAAGGGTACGTCCAACGGCACCAGCACCGACAATGACGGCCAGTTCTCGCTCAACGTCAGCCCGGGCCAGACACTGGTAGTGACCTATGTGGGCTATCTCACCAAGGAGGTGAAGGTTGGCCAGCAGAACAACTACGACATTTTCATTGAGGAAGACCATCAGCTTCTCGACGAAGTTGTCGTAGTGGGCTATGGTACGATGAAGAAGAGCGACATCAGCGGTGCCAGTGTATCACTGGGCGAAAGTGCTGTGAAGGGCTCTATCATCACCTCGCTTGACCAAAGTCTGCAAGGTCGTGCAGCTGGTGTTACCGCTGTACAGACCAGTGGTGCTCCTGGTTCAAGTTCTTCGATCCGCGTGCGTGGTACCGCAACCATCAACGCCAACGCAGAACCTCTCTACGTCATCGACGGTGTGATTGTTCAAGGCGGTGGCTCGTCGGGTGCCGAC
>CACZNH010000002.1 GCA_902782465.1 uncultured Bacteroidales bacterium | reverse complement strand
GGCACCTGCAGGCCGAAGGCAAGCCCCTTGGCCTCGCTCAGGCCGATGCGCAGACCCGTGTAGGAACCCGGCCCGATGCTCACGGCAATGGCGTCGATTTTCATCTCACGCGTGCGGGCATAGTCCAACATCTCTTTCACATACTGGCTCAACAGCGTGGCATGGGTCTGGCCCTCGTAGTTCTCACGGTGGTCCAGCACCTGGCCCTCGCTGGTCAATGCCACCGAGCACACATCAGTCGAAGTCTCTATATTCAGGATAACAGCCATCTGCTCTATTTAAAAACGTGCAAAATTACGAAATAGTTTTCAGTTAACAGTTTTTTGTGTTCGCTTTTTTGATAATGTGGATTTTATGTGATATAATTTGCCAAAAATGTGATAATTATTACGGAATATGTATTATCTTTGCAACCAGCACAACATTATTAACCAAAACCATACTATTATGAAACGATTATTTCCAACAAAAATGCTTGCCCTGATGGCATTACTGATGTGTTCAATGAGTGCACTGGCCCAGGAAGCCTACGCAGTGATCACGACCGACAACACGACCGACAACATGACGCTGACGTTCTACTACGACACCCAGCGCAATACCCGCCCCGGCACTATCTATAATCTGAATGATGGTAATTATTTTCCTACTTGGGCATACTATGACATTACTACTCTTGTGACTCAGGTAATTTTTGACCCATCTTTTGCATCTGCCCGTCCCACTTCAACCTCTGGTTGGTTTTATAATATGAACAACCTCGAATCGATCGAACGCATCGAATATCTCAACACATCAGAGGTGAAATACATGTATGCTATGTTTTACAACTGCAGTGGTTTAACGAGCCTTAACGTGAGCAACTTCAATACTGCTAAAGTCACTGACATGAGCTCTATGTTCTACAATTGCAGTGGTTTAACAAACCTTGATGTAAGCAGTTTTAACACCGCTAACGTCATTGACATGAATAACATGTTCTACTATTGCAGTGGTTTGAGTAGCCTTGACCTGAGCAATTTCAACACTGCTAACGTGAAATACATGGCTGGCATGTTTGATAATTGTCTCAGTTTATCGAACCTTGACGTGAGCAGCTTCAACACTGAACAAGTGACTAACATGGGCGCCATGTTCTTCAAATGTGAAAGTTTGACGAGCCTTGACCTGAGCAACTTCAACACTGAACAAGTGACTAACATGAATAACATGTTCACTGATTGCCATAGTTTGACGAACCTTGACCTGAGCAACTTCAACACCGAGCAAGTGACTTCCATGAATAGCATGTTCGCTGATTGCCATAGTTTGACGAACCTTGACGTGAGCAACTTTAACACCGAACAAGTGACTAGCATGGGCAGTATGTTCTATAAATGCTATGGTTTGACTAGTCTTGACCTTAGCAATTTCAATACTCAACAAGTGACCAGCATGGCATGGATGTTTAGTAGTTGCATTAATTTGTTGAACCTTGACGTGAACAGTTTCAATACCGAGCAAGTGACGGATATGACCTGCATGTTTGAATATTGTTATGGTTTGACAAGTATTGACTTGAGTAGGTTCAACACGCATGAGGTAACCACAATGAGTTTCATGTTCAGAAGTAGCTATAACTTAGCAACAATCTATGTTAGTAACTATTGGAATACAGACAACGTCACCGGTTCCAGAAACATGTTCTATGATTGCTTCAGTCTTGTAGGTGGCTTGGGCACAGCCTATGATGTGAACCATCTAGATGCCGCATATGCTCATATCGATGGCGGTCCAGATAACCCAGGGTATTTCTCACCCTTCGTTTTGGAACGTGGTGATTTGAATGGTGACGGCATTGCGGATATCTCTGATGTCACGGCCTTGGTTGACTACATACTGAACGACAACTCATCTGGTATCTATCTGGAGGCTGCCGATGTGAATGGTGACGGCCGGATTGACGTCTCGGACGTGACAGCGTTGATTGACTATCTGCTCAACGGATAATTGCCATAACGGTACGTAGGATAAAGACAAGATGCCCGCAGGACGGTGAGGTCTTGCGGGCTACTTTTTATCCTATGCTCACGGGTGGTTTAGAACCACTTGAGGTAGGCGAAGTCCTGACGGTGAGGCAGGTTCTCGTTCCAGGGATAAGCACGATAGGCAAAGCGGAACGTACCGTTCTCGTGGAAGGGCACCTTGCAGTTGTAGGTGAAGATGTCGCCATCCTGTGCCACTACATTGAAGTGCTCTGCACGGAAGAACTTAATCTGGCCATCCTCTTCCTCCCTGTAAACGACGAGTTCGAGCTTCACATCCTTGCCCAGTCCTGCAGTGTCGATGCGCATCGTGATGTCGATGTCGGCCGTGCCGCTGGCGATGGCGTCGCGGTTGCCCATGATGTCGCCCACGAGGTGAACATCGTCCCAACGAGCAGCGACCTTCTCCTTCCAAGCCACGATTTCCTTGGCTAGGGCGTATTTGTTAGCGATGAGCTTGTGGGCACGCTCGGCCTGCGGACGGTAGAACTTGTCGAAGTAATCACGCATCATGCGCGACATGGTGTAGTTGGGGGCGATGTGAACCATCGAGTTCTTGATGTACTGAATCCACTCGGGGGAATAGCCCTTGCTGTTCTTGGCAAAGTACAGGGGGATAATCTCGTTTTCGAGCATCGAGTAGATGGTTGCCGAGTCGAGTTTGTCCTGCTGACTCTGGTCGGTGTAGGTGCGCTTGCTGGTCAATGCCCATCCGGCACCCTCGCGGTAACCTTCATACCACCAGCCGTCGAGCACCGAGAAGTTAAGCAGACCGTTCATCTCGGCCTTCTCGCCCGAAGTACCCGAAGCCTCCAGGGGACGCGTCGGCGTGTTCAGCCACACGTCAACACCGGTGATGAGGCGCTTGGAGAGCGTCATGTCGTAGTTCTCGAGGAAGATAATCTTGCCCAGGAACTCCGGCATCTTGCTGATTTCGATGATGCGCTTGATCAGGCCCTGACCGGCACCGTCGGCGGGGTGAGCCTTGCCGGCAAAAATGAACTGCACGGGGTAACGCTCGTCGTTGACAATCTTCTTGAGGCGTTCCAGGTCATTGAAGATGAGGTGGGCACGCTTGTAGGTGGCAAAACGGCGGGCAAAGCCGATGAGCAGTGCATCGGGGTTAATTTTGTCCACGATGTTGGCAATGCGGGTGGGGTCACCCTGGTTCTTGAGCCAGCTCTCCTTGAAGTCGCGCTTGACGAAGCGGATGAACTTCTGCTTCAGCATCATGCGCATCTCCCAAATCTTCTCGTCGGGGACGTTCATCAGGGGTGCCCATGACGACTCAAGCTCCTGGTGCTCCAGGAAGTCCTCGCCCAGCACTTGCTTGTAGAATATCTTCCACTCGCTGGCAGCCCAGGTGGGCATGTGTACGCCATTGGTGACGTAGCCCACGTGCGACTCCTCGGGGGCATAGCCCTTCCAGATGCCGGAGAACATCTTCTTGCTCACCTCGCCGTGCAGCCAGCTCACGCCGTTGCTCTCCTGACAGGTATTCAGGGCGAAGGTGCTCATGCAGAAGCGTTCATCGCTGCCGGGGTTCTCACGGCCCATGTCCATGAGTTCCTGCCACGAGATGCCCAGGCGCTCGGGGAAGCCGCCCATGTACTTGCCGAAGAGTTCCTCGTCAAAGTAGTCGTGACCGGCGGGCACGGGGGTGTGTACGGTATAGAGCGAGGTAGCGCGTACGATCTCGAGTGCCTGGTTGATGTCCAGACCCTCCTCAACATAGTCCACCAGGCGCTGCAGGTTCAACAGTGCGGCGTGGCCCTCGTTGCAGTGATAGATGTCGGCCTTGATGCCCAGTCGCTTGAGCAGCAGCACGCCGCCGATGCCCAGCAGGTACTCCTGCTTGATGCGGTTCTCCCAGTCGCCACCGTAGAGCTTGTGGGTGATTTCGCGGTCATAGTCGCTGTTCTGTTCCACGTCGGTGTCGAGCAGGTACAGGGTGACACGTCCCACGTTGGCCTTCCACACGTTGGCATAGATGGTGCGGCCGGGATAGGGCACCTCGTGTACCAGCTGCTTGCCGTTCTCGTCGAGCACGGGGTCGATGGGCAGCTGGTGGAAGTTCTGTGCCTCGTAGTTGGCAATCTGCTGGCCGTCCATGGCGAGCGTCTGGGTAAAGTAGCCGTAGCGGTACAGGAAGCCCACGGCGGTCATGTTGACGCAGCGGTCGCTGGCCTCCTTGACATAGTCGCCGGCGAGGATTCCCAGGCCACCCGAGTAAATCTTGATGGCGTTGCACAGGCCGTACTCCATGCTGAAGTAGGCAATCGAGGGGATGTCCTTGCGCAACGGCTTCTTCATGTATTCCTTGTAGAGTTCGTAGGTGCTGTCGATGCGAGCCATCATGGCCGAATCGCTCTGGATAGCTTTGATTTTCTCGTTGGAGAGGCGCTGGAGCGTCTTCACAGGGTTCTCGCTGGTGGCACGCCACGTGTCACGGTCCAGGTCATGGAACAGGGTCTTGCCCTCGGTATTCCATGCCCACCACAGGTTGCGAGACAGTTCGTTGAGTTTCTGGAGCTTGCCAGGTAACTCCGACTTCACAGTGATGTTTCTCCACTGCGGGTCATTGCTGTTGCTTACTTGAAATTTCATATTCTATTCTAGTTTCTAGTTTTTAGTTGTAAGTTTTAAGTATGATTTCTATCGCCACATGGTTGGAGACGCAAAATATTTCGTCTCTATAGACGTTCTTCGGCCTTGGCGAGGGCTTGCTCGTAGGCCTCATCGTAATACTTGATGAAGTTTTCCCACGAGGCAGCCTTGCTGGTGTCACGCGAACCCTTGCGCACACTCTGCATCATCTTGGGTTCCATCACATAGAGGTTGATGAGGCCCGAGACGACGGTCTGCACGGTGTCGGCATAGTTGCTGTCGGTGCGGTGAACCACTTTCACACCACTCAGGTCGCTGTCGTCACCGAAGTTGTCCAGCACCCACTGGCCGAAGCCTGCCAGGTCGGTCGTGATGGTGGGCAGCCCAAATGCGGCACTCTCAAGCGGCGTGTAGCCCCATGGCTCATAATAGGAGGGGAACACCGCTGCGTCAAGCCCTGCCAGCAGGTCGTAATAGGTCATGTCCATGATGCCGTCATCCCCGTTCAGGTAGCAGGGCACGTCAATCACCGTCACCTTGTCCTGGGGCTCGTTGTGGAAGGCCAGGGCATTGATGCGGTTATAAATCGGGTCGCTGTCAGGGTTGAACAGGTTATGGGTAATCACAGGGTCAAACAAGCGGTGAGGCTTGCGGGATGACATATTGTCCATGAGGTCGGTGCGGGGCGACTTCATCCAGGCGGGAACGAGGACGAGAGCCAGCACCTTACGCTCGAGACTGGTCACACGTTCCAGGGATTCACGCAGCGACGACAGGGCGTCAAGATAGACGTCGATGCCCTTGTTGCGCATCTCCAGGCGACCTGCCGTGGCAATGATCATCGTGTCCTCGGGGAAACGCTGACCGGTGAGGGCGGTAGCCATTTTCAGCATACGCTTGCGGGCTGCTGTGCGCGTGCTGGTGAATTTGGCACCCTTGGGCACATAGTTCTGCTCAAAGGCGTTGGGCGTTACCAGAGGACGGCGCTCCAGCAGCTGCTCGCACTCGCGGGCGGTCACCTCGCTCACCGTGGTGAATGCGTCGGCGGCATGGGCAGCGGCCTTCTCAAGCGAGTGCTTGGACTGCATGTTCAATTCCTCGGCCATCTGGTCACCAAAGTAGCCCGGCATGTAGTCATACAGGGGCTTGCCGTTGCCGCAGATGCTGCGCCCGATGCTCGTGGCGTGGGTTGTGAAGACCGTTGCCACCTGGGGCAGACGCGCCTTGACATAGAGCAGTCCCATGCCCGTTGTCCACTCGTCAAAGTGGGCGATGACATGCAGGTCGGGCTGCTCACGCCATGACACAATACTCTCGATGACGAGGGCAGCGGCCGTGGCAAACATGCACGACTCGTCGTAGTCGCCATAGGCGTGCAACGAGTCAACGCCGAAGCGGTTCCACATATCGGCATACAGTTCATTCTTGTAGGGATACAGGGCATCATAGGTCACCAGCACCGCAAGGGGTTTGCCAGGGACGTCCCAGCGCCCTACCCTCACCTTCACACCGTCGGGCAGATGTGCCTGGCGTTGCCATGTGGCGAGCGGAGTACGGCCCTCGATGAACGAGGGTGACGGATGCTCGGGCGTCCACAAGTCCGGCCCTATGAAGATGAGGTTATCTTTATATCTTTTTTGGAGAGTTTTCGCCTTAGTCGAAAGCACCGCATAGATGCCCCCCACTTTGTTACAAACCTCCCAACTGGTTTCAAACAGTAAGTCCAACATTGCTCAGCAGTTAAACATTGTCAAATCAAGCCGCAAAGGTACAAAAAAATACTCAATTTTACACCATATTTATATGAAAAACCGTACAGATTTATGCAAACGATTACCCAAATGCTTCAATTTCAATCACCAATCGTCCCCTTTGCTCCTTGTTTCAGTAGGATTCATTCGTTTTGTTTGTTTTGTTCGTTTCGTTTGCGTGTTCACACAGATATTTCCGAGACAAAACGGCTCTTCGGGTGTTAGCACAAAAATGGCGTGCTGCAGTTGTTGCAACACGCCGATGAAGAAATTATACCTATTAATTATGAAACTTACTTTACTTCTTCGTAGGTGGTGTCCTCGACGTTGTCGCCGCCCTGGTTGGAGGGGCCTCCCTGCTGGGGACCGCCCTGGAAACCGCCCATGTTGTTGGGGTCGAAGCCTGCACCGGGCTGGCCTTGTGCTCCACCTGCCTGCTGATACATCTTCTCGAAGAGCGAGTTCAGTTCGGCAGTTGCGGTGTCGATGGCAGCGAGGTCTTGGTTCTTGTGAGCCTCCTTGAGCTTGCCCAGGGCACCCTCGATCTGGCCCTTGATGTCGGCGGGCAGCTTGTCACCGCTGTCCTTGAGGACCTTCTCGGTTTGGAAGATGAGGGCGTCGGCGCCGTTGATCTTGTCGATGCGCTCCTTCTCGGCGGCATCGGCGGCGGCGTTGGCGGTAGCCTCGTCCTTCATGCGCTGGATCTCGGCGTCGCTCAGACCGCTCGAAGCCTCGATGCGGATGCTCTGCTCCTTGCCGGTTGCCTTGTCCTTAGCGCTCACGTTCATGATACCGTTGGCATCGACCTCAAAGGTCACCTCAATCTGAGGAATGCCACGGGGAGCGGGAGCGATGCCATCGAGGTGGAAACGACCCAAGGTCTTGCAGTCCTTAGCCATGGGACGCTCGCCCTGCAGCACGTGGATTTCAACCTCGGGCTGGTTGTCGGCAGCGGTCGAGAAAATCTGGCTGCGACGGGCGGGGATGGTGGTGTTGGCCTCGATGAGCTTGGTCATCACGCCACCCAGTGTCTCGATACCCACACTCAGGGGCACTACGTCGAGCAGCAGCACGTCCTTGACGTCACCGGTGAGCACACCGCCCTGGATGGCGGCACCCACGGCCACTACCTCGTCGGGGTTAACGCCCTTGGAGGGAGCCTTGCCGAAGAACTTCTCCACGATCTGCTGAACAGCGGGGATACGGGTCGAACCGCCCACGAGGATGACCTCGTTGATGTCGCTGGTGCTCAGGCCGGCGTCGGCAAGAGCCTTGCGGCAGGGTTCGATGGTGCTCTGAATCAGGTCATCGCACAACTGCTCAAACTTGGCGCGAGTCAGGGTCTTTACCAAGTGCTTGGGCATACCGTCGAGCTGCGTGATATAAGGCAGGTTGATCTCGGTGCTGGTCGAGCTGGAGAGCTCAATCTTGGCCTTCTCGGCTGCCTCTTTCAGACGCTGCAGGGCCATGGGGTCCTTGCGCAGGTCCATGTTGTTCTCCTGCTGGAACTCGTCGGCAAGCCAGGTGATGATGCGCTGGTCGAAGTCGTCACCGCCCAGGTGGGTGTCACCATTGGTGGCCTTTACCTCAAACACGCCGTCACCCAGTTCCAGGATAGAGATATCAAAGGTACCGCCACCCAAGTCGAAGACGGCAATCTTCTTGTCGCTGTTGTCCTTGTCCAGACCGTAGGCCAGAGCGGCTGCGGTAGGCTCGTTCACGATGCGCTGCACCTTCAGGCCGGCAACCTCACCGGCTTCCTTGGTGGCCTTGCGCTGAGCGTCGTTGAAGTAGGCAGGCACGGTGATGACAGCCTCGTCAACGGTGGTGCCCAGATAATCCTCGGCAGTCTTCTTCATCTTCTGGAGAATCATGGCCGAAATCTCTTGCGGGGTGTACTGGCGGCCTGCAATCTCCACGCGGGGCTGGTTGCTGCCGTTGTTCACCACCTTGTAGGGCATGCGCTCCACATCCTTCAGGACGTGGTCATACTGCTCGCCCATGAAACGCTTGATAGAAAATACGGTACCCGTGGGGTTCATGATGGCCTGGCGCTTGGCGGGATCACCCACGATGCGCTCGCCGCCATCCTTGAAGGCTACTACCGAAGGCGTCGTGTTGCGGCCCTCACTGTTGGGAATCACAACAGGCTTGGAGCCTTCCAGAACCGAAACGCACGAGTTAGTCGTTCCTAAATCGATACCAATAATCTTTCCCATAATAAAATCTCTCTTTCTTTTTTTTATGTTGTTAATGTTTGTTTGTTCTAATTGTACGGCCCCGCCTTGGCGTGGCCACGTGACACAAGTCACCGCCCGACAAGATGCAAACCGTGTGCCAACCCCATGCCACCACGGGCAGGCTGACACATTGTCAGCAAAACTGACACAAACCTCTAACAACTGATGAGTCTGATTATACTGATGGCATCCACACTCGGTTTTCTGTCGGGGATTATGCGGATTAAACGGATGCACAACCGAATACAAGACGCCCAAAGGGCGGCTATCTGAATAACCCCGCTTAATTTATTCCGCTGAGCGATAGCGAGGTGGAATAAATCACACGGGGTTAGTACAAACTGTCAAATGTCGCTGGAGGCGACCCTTTCACGTTAGTATGGGTTCAAGGATATAGTCGGCGGCACACCGTCCGTCTTGGGGGCGGCGGCTCTGGTGAGCCGCCTGTTCTTGCCCCCAACACGGTCTAGGTGCCGTCTGTTGGCGGTTGGTTATTCTTTCGTGTCAAGGGTGCGTTTAATACTACGAGACACGCACGGCACGGACACTGTGTCCGTAGCCGCGGCCGTAGTAGTAGTAGATGTAACAGTGCACGCCATTCGAATTGAACGTCAGGTAGCACGCGCCGTAGGAGCGGCTGGAATCGAGCGTGCGCGACCAATAGAAGCCGTACGAGCCCGCGCTGCCGAGCGACTCATCCCAGCGGTAGCCCGCTGCGGGCAAGAAGATGGTGTTTCCGTTGGGACCTGTACCCTGTTGGCCATAAACGCCGTTTCTCTGAGTCCATTGCCAGGAACATTTATCTCTCAACTCATGTATCTGCTCCATGGAAGGCATGCGCGCAGATGCGCCCCAGTTAGCTGTTGCAGCATCGTCAGCGGGGTCCAACTCAGTCTTATTATCCCCTGTTATCGTCGATTGTGACGAATTATCATAATAACTGAAATAGTATTTCGTCCATTGCCAATTGCCTTTATTATCGAAATATCCCCACTTGTAGGTGTTCCAGTTATAGACTTCCTTGGGAGAGGTCTCTCCCCAGGCGAAGTAAGAGCCGTATTCCTCAGGGCTGCTGGCCCCGATGTTGCACGTCGCCCATATCGTGCCGCTTGGCAGCCCCAAATCCACCCAGTCGCCCTCCTCGCCCTCAATCGTGAAGTTGGCTCCTTTCCTGAAAATATCGGTGCCGAATATCATCACATAGGGGCACACGCGGTAGGTCGAATCCTTCTTGAGCCCATTAGTATTAATGTAGGTCTCGATGTACTGCGTGTAGTTGTTGGGGGTGAACTCCGAGTCATATTGGGACTTCAGACTGACAAACGTCCATGTGTCGCGGCTTTGACTGGCAAGGCCATAGGCGAAGCCATAATCCTGGTCGGGCAATAACTGGTAGCGCGGCTTGGTAAAGTCCATCGAGAAACGGATTTGCTCGGTGTTGTTGGGCATCGGACTATCGGGAGTCACCTGGAAGTCAGCTACTCCAGGCGTGATGACGCAGTTATCATAGAGGTTGGTCTCAAACAGGGTGATGTCCTGTTGCCACTTGTAATTCTTCTTGCCGAGCTTGAACTTGGCCGACACGCCGATGTCCACACCGCCTGAGACGGTCATCTTGTTATCGTAATCCAACTCAATATCTTTCTTGAGGGTTAATGCCAAGTTGCCTTCGGCCTTGAGCCACGGGCTGATGGGCACACCAACATTGAAGATGTCGTTTGCACCATACAGACTCACATTTAAAGTAGGGCTTAAGGTAGCGGTAAGTGCGCCATTTATGCCCAACTTGGGAGCGAACGACTCTGTCTGGCGGTCGTTCAACTGACCGTCGCCCAGCGCACTGCAAGAGAAGTTGGTGGTGAAGTTGTGGTTCTTGCCTGTAATTGGGTCGGGCGTGGGGGTGTAGATGTAGCTGAAGCCACCCTCTGCCTTGGCTGCCACAAACTTGCTTTTCAGATATATCTCGCCTGTGAGGTCAGCAATCAGGTACACATCGATGCGTGGAGTAAACACGATGGGGACGTAGCCCGCCATCACCACTATTGGCTTGAGGTTGACCCTGAATAGTCTGAATTCATCGTCTTTAAACAAGGATACTTTTCCCTCTAACGAAATCTTGCCCAAAATCTCGGCACTGATGTCAGCATTGCCTTTCAAGCCGATGCGCTGAACACGCTTATTGCGCGAGCTATAAATGAAGTTCACGTCGATTGATGGAGACAATTGAGCGATGATTGTCACTGGATTATTCTTGTCCTGATCACCTTCAAGGGCATCGGCTGCTGACACGTTGCCGGCAATCTTCCAGCCGCCTTTACCGTACTTCACACCCAGCTTGAAAGTGGAGGAGAAACCGACGCGTTGGGGCGCCTGGCCTGGAACTTGAATGGTAACGTACTGGCCCTCCTGCTCCATCGGCACGGGCAGGTCGTAGTCGCCGTCGGGCAAGGCCTCCTCGAGTGAGGCGTTGGTGGTGGTGATCACATACTGTCCACCCGAGGCCTGCACGCTCTCAACCCGACGCAGGAAGCCCACAGGAGCGTTGTCGGCAACGCCGCTGACGATAATCTCGCCGGCCACGGGAACATGGGACGGGTCACAGGTGATGGTGACCGTGCCGTCGGTGACATTGACGACACTTCCCTCGGTCGGGCCGTCATCGCCATAAACATGGACCACAGCATCCTCTACAGGTGGGTTGAGGATGAGTTCGATGATGACGTTGAGGTCAGTGATGTTGACCTGGCCGTCGCTGTTGACATCGGAGTTGGAGTCATAGCCCCCAGCAAGGATGATGTTGATGATGTGGTTGACATCGCTGATGTTGACCACGCCGTCACCGTTGACATCACCGTACATCGACTGGGCTGCCGCGCCGAGCGACATCATGACCAAAAGAATAGAAAGTAATTGCTTCTTCATATTTCGGTTAATGCAGTTATTTGATTCTGCAAATGTACAAATAATAATATGAATAATCAAATAAGGACGCACATGTAGAAAACGATAGATGATTTTACCATTTATATTGTTGCCTTGTCGTCTATTTGTAGTAACTTTCCCTCCCTGCGGTCGGGCAAGATAGGCGGCGCTTCAACAATTGCAAGAAAAATCCTTATTTTCTTGTCATTGTGTTCAGCTTGCACTATCTTTGCAGGTTGAAACAACTAATAACTACATTAATATCATGTATAACGTTAAGTCAAATCATGCCGATGAATTCATCGACGATAGCGAGATACTGGAAACCCTAGCCTACGCTGAGAAAAACAAGAGCAATCGTGCCCTGATTGAGGAAATCATTGAAAAAGCCGCCAAGTGCAAGGGCCTGACGCACCGCGAGGCAGCAGTGCTGCTGGACTGCGACCAGCCCGACCTGATTGAGCGATACGAGCAACTGGCCCGCGAGGTGAAACAGCGCTTCTACGGCAACCGCATCGTGATGTTTGCGCCACTGTACCTGTCCAACTACTGCATCAACGGCTGCGTCTATTGTCCCTACCATGCCAAGAACAAAACCATCCCGCGCAAGAAACTGACACAGGAGGAAATCCGTTCGGAGGTCGAGGCGCTGGTGAAGATGGGTCACAAGCGTCTGGCACTGGAGGCTGGCGAGCACCCGACGATGAATCCGCTGGAGTATATCATCGACTCAATTCACACCATCTATGACACCAAGGTGGGCAATGGCGAAATCCGTCGCGTGAACGTGAACATCGCCGCTACCGAGGTCGAGGCCTACGAGAAACTCAAGGCCGCTGGCATCGGCACCTATATCCTGTTCCAGGAGACCTATAACCGCAAGAACTACGAGGCGCTGCATCCCACGGGCCCCAAGAGCAACTACTGCTACCATACCGAGGCGATGGACCGTGCCCAAATGGGCGGTTGTGACGACGTGGGCATCGGCGTGCTGTACGGCCTGACCACCTACCGCTATGACTTCGTGGGTCTGCTGATGCATGCCGAGCACCTGGAGGCCAAGTTCGGCGTGGGACCGCACACCATCAGCGTGCCGCGCATCTGCCCTGCCGAGGACATCACTCTCGACGAGTTCCCCGATGTGCTGCCCGATGACATCTTCTGCCGCATCATCGCCGTTATCCGCCTGGCAGTGCCCTATACCGGCATGATTATCTCTACCCGCGAGAGCCAGAGCGTGCGTTCCAAGGTGCTTGACCTGGGCGTTTCGCAGATCAGTGGCGGCAGCCGCACCAGCGTTGGCGGCTATACCACCGTTGAGCGCCATGACGAGACAGCACAGTTTGACGTGAGCGACACGCGCACCCTCGACGAGGTCATCAACTGGCTGCTGTCCATCGGCTACCTGCCCAGTTTCTGCACCGCCTGCTACCGCTCGGGACGCACGGGTGACCGCTTTATGGAATTGGTTAAAGCCGGCAAGATTGGTGACATCTGCACGCCCAATGCGCTGATGACGCTCAAGGAATACCTCATGGACTTTGCCAGCGAAGACACCATCGCCAAGGGCAACGCCCTCATCGAGCGCGAACTGGCCAAGATGCCCAACGAGCGCGTACGCGAAATCGCCGCCAAGCACATCCAGGATATCGGCACCGGCAAACGCGACTTCTACTTCTAAACTAGTCGTCAGTTTTCAGTTGTCAGTTTTCAGCATCATCCGCACTCAACTGACAACTGAAAACTGAAAACTGAAAACTGTAATGAACAATACACCGAGGAGTGAAAGGCTGCACATTGCGCTGTTTGGACGGCGCAATGCGGGCAAGTCTTCGCTCATCAATGCACTGACTGGACAACAGACAGCCCTGGTGAGCGATGTGCCTGGCACCACGACCGACCCGGTGATGAAGTCGATGGAAATCCTGCCGCTAGGGCCTTGCGTACTCATTGACACGGCGGGATTTGACGACAGCGGCAAAGTGGGCGACCTGCGCACCGAGCGCACACGTGAGGTCATCAAGCAGACCGATATCGCCATCATCGTTACCGACGGCACCACTCTCGACGATGAGGCGGCATGGGCTGGCCTGTTGAAGCAGGCTAATGTGCCTTTCGTTGCCGTACTGAACAAGGTGGACTTGCAGGACGAAGTTCCTTCTGCCATACTTGCCGACATCGCCAAACGGCTGGGCTGTGACGTGATTCCCGTAAGTGCCTTGAAAGGGACAGGGCTTGACCTGTTGCGACAAACGTTGGCGGGTTTAGCTCCTGAAAGCGGCAAGCAGACGCTGACAGGCAACCTCGCCTTGGCCGGCGACACCGTGCTGCTGGTGATGCCGCAAGACCCGCAGGCACCTAAAGGCCGATTGATTCTGCCGCAGGTGCAGACCCTGCGCGACCTGATGGACAAAGGGTGTATCGCCATCTGCTGCACGACCGAGGATATAGACCGCACATTGGCAGCCCTGAAGGAACCGCCACATCTCATCATCACCGACTCACAGGTGTTTGACATCGTAGAGCAGAAGAAGCCTGCCGAGAGTCTGCTCACCTCGTTCTCAGTACTGATGGCGGCTCATAAGGGCGATATTCAGTACTTCGTAGAGAGTGCCCCAGCCATTAACAAACTGACAGAACGGTCACGCGTACTGATTGCCGAAGCCTGCACCCATGCCCCGCTGGCCGAGGACATCGGACGCGAAAAGATACCCCGCCTGCTGCGCAAGCGCGTTGGGCAAGGCTTGACGGTAGATATTGTTGCCGGCAAGGATTTCCCCAGCGATTTGTCAGGCTATGACCTGGTCATTCATTGCGGTGGCTGCATGTTCAACCGCAAGTTCATGCTCTCACGTGTGGAACAATGCCGCCAGCAGGGCGTCCCGATGACCAACTACGGCATCACCATCGCGCACATCAAGGGCATCTTGGGCAAGGTGTCTTTGCCCTAATCACATCTTTTATAATATAATCGGATATTTGCCCACGATGGTCACTTGTGGGCGGCGGGAGAGTTCACCAGGATTAGACCCTGGAGCGCCCTCGGGCACAGTCATGCCACGGCGTGAATAGAAATCCTTCCAATAATCGGTGACCTGTCCTGAGTCGTCATGGAACGACATGGGCACGGGGTCAAAAATGAGTCCTCCATCGGTATTGACAAAATTCATCTGCACCAGTTCGCTGCAATAGACGGCGCTGTCGCCAGGTAGATAGAGGTCATCATAAGGCTTGCCCACCATCGCCAGACAGCGCCTGATTGACCCGAAAACATCCATCGCAACATTCACACGCCCCACGATAATGTGAGTGTTATTGACAAGAAACGTGTCGATGGGCGTAAGGCAGACCTGTGGCTTGACCGCCTCGATGACAAAGAGCGGACCCACGTCACCGCCGATGCGGTGCACAATGCCCACATGGTCGATGGGCAAGTCTTCTACCCCACTGGTGACCTGCGTTATCGCATTGGCCGAGTCAGAGCAACAAAAGAGCAAATCGCCCTCGTTCAATTCCCGAACAGCCTGCCCCGACAATGGCAAGGCAAGACATAATAGCAACAAAACATGGATGAATTTAATACCAAGTGACGCCATTGTTGATGCTGGAATGTTTGTCATACTTGACATCCTGCAGGATGGACGACTTGACGGCAATATGGAAGTTGTAGCTCTTGTAAGGCCCCACGGGCACGAAACTGGCACTCATCTCAAAGCAGTGCATCTGACGTGAGATGCTGCAATTCATATAGGCAATCTTGTGTGTATCGAAATTATAGCTGGCCGATGCCGTGATGGACCAATTCTTGGTCGGACGGATTGAGGCATTCATGCTCAGGTTTTGGGTCCACTTGCCACTATACTCCATTTTCTTGTAGTTGAACGAGCCGTAGCCATAGGACAACGAGTAGTTCAAGGTAAGGCTCCACGGGCAGTCCCACTTGGCATAGCCGTCAATCAGCTCCAGGTCGGTTGTCGGGCCTGTACGTCCATCGTTTTCTTCCTCTTCTTCTTCATCAAGGCCGTCACGTCGGTCTGTCGTCTTTTGGTTTTCCTTGGTATTGTCTGTTGTGCCCTTCTTACGGCGGAAGGTGTCGTTGTTGAAGGTATAAGAGAACGAGGTGCCAGTGCTGGACAGACGTCCCCATCCGCCACCGTTGAACAAGCGCAGCTTGTTGATGCGCACCGGGTTGCCATACTCGTTAAGGCCATACTTATAGACGTCCCAGGTCGCACTCAGGTTGAGGTTAAAGCCCTTAGTTAGACGGAGCATGATGCTGGTGTTGAGGTTGCTCCACTTCATCGAGTCGGCAGCAAAGTTGCAGGACTGGCTCAGGGTGAAATTCTCAATGAGGGAAATCTTCTTGAACCCGGTGCTGTCGTTGTCGCTCTTGACCTTGGCCTCAAGGTTGTTGGCGATGTTGAACGACAAGGTCCCCGACTTGCCCGACGGTCCACCGCCGAACAAGCCGTGCTGGAAATAGCTGTAGTGGGAGTGGCGTTGTGTGCCACCGGCATCCACATAGTCCAAGTTGCCGTAATAGCCCCAGAATGGCGCACCGAAGTCAGGCGCTGCCGAGAACGAGATGGTGGGCGTCATCACGTGGCGCACCATCATCAGCTTCTCGCTCAGCTTGCCCAAGAACTTCAACGGCTTGAAGAAGCCATAGACCTTGGTGCTCAACGACAGCGAGAAATTGAAGTCGAAGATGTTGTAGAAGCCGTAGGTCGTGTCACGCACAATCGCGCTGGCATTGGGGTCCCATTGCTGGCGTATCTTGCTGGAGTACATGCGGTCGTTCAAGGTCATCGAGGGCGTGATGTTGAAATACTTCATCACATTGAAGGTCGCCTGAACGGGCACCGTGTGGCTCATGCCATTGCGCCAGTCCTTGACCAGGCTCTTGTGGAAAAACTCGTCCTGCTTAGCGGTCAACGAATTCTGGAAGCGTCCCGAATAGCTGATTTTGATTTTCTCATACCACCGCTCGTCGCCCACAGCCCGTTTGCGCTTGAAGGGAGCCGTCTGGCTCATGTTGATGGTGAAATTGGGGAACGAAACGGTCAGCGTGGAGTCGGCCGTGCGCTGCGACACGTTGGCGGTCGATGAGATGGTCCACTTGCTATTGGGAATCTTGTAGGTCAGGTTGACGGTACTGCTCTTGGTATTCTCGGTAAAGGCGCTCGTGTAATAGGTGTTCAGGCTATTGCGGGAATAGCCAGACGTTGCGAAGTTCACGCTGGCCGAAAAGGTCAGGTAAGGATTCGCCTTCTGGCTCTGGCTGTGGCTCCACAGCACCTGGAAGTTGCGCATCTTGTTGTAGTCAGGGTCACCTTTCTCGCCCGTTACTGTGGTCAGGTAATTGACGCTGAAGGAACCCGAGAACTTGTAACGCCATGAGTAGGACGACTGCGCCGACAGTCCCCACGAGCCACGGGTGTAGATTTCGCCCGTGAGTGCCAGGTCGGCATGCTGGCTCAATGCCAGGTAATAGCCACCGTTGCGCAGGTAGAAACCACGGTTGTAGTCCTCACCAAAGGTGGGCACCAGGATACCGCTCTGGTATTTCTCGCTGAAGGGGAAGAAGCCGAAGGGCACCGCGATGGGCAGCGGTAAGTCTTCCAGCACCATATAGGCAGGGCCGGTCACCACATTCTGCTTGGGTTTGACCTTGGCCTTGGTCAGCTGGAAGTAGAAGTGCGGGTGCTCATGGTCGTCGCAGGTGGTGTAGCGGCCATCCTTGATATAATAATAGTCGTCCTCGGTCTTCTTGGTAATGCCGCCCGTGAGGTAGCCCTCGCCCTGCTCGGTAACGATGTCGGTGATGTAGCCACGCTTGGTCTTGAAGTTGTACTTCATCACCCGCGACTCATACTCACCGCTGGCGTCCTTAAAGACCGGAGTGCCGACGAGTTCGCCAATGCTGTCGGTCACACCTACGGCCTGCACCTGGCTGCTGTCCATGTCCATGCTGATCTGCGACGCCGTCATGTCAATGTCGCCATACAGGATTTTGCTGCCGCCATACATCACCGCATGATTGCGGCCAAACAGGATGATACTGTCCTTAGCATTGAACTGCACCACATGGTCCAGGTCCACCCGCTCCTTCACAAAGGGGCTCTTCACACGCTGCACCGTATCAACGGGAGCTATCGAATCACCCACCATAGCCAAAGTGTCGATAGTGGCAACGCCGCTATTCACCTGACTATACGACAAACTGGGCAACAGCAATAATACTGCTGCCATAATCATCGCGATATGGAGGCATCTACCTGTCAATACTCTATACATCGGCCACGCCAAGGCGAGGCCCTACATTCGCCATTAGGCAAATATCGTGCAAAATTACTGCAAAACTCGTTCTAATGCGCAACAAGGGAGCAATAATTTAGCGGGAATTAGTTTTTTTTCAACTTTTTCTTGAAAAATCAAGTATAAGTGTACTTTTATTTGTAACTTTGTATGTTTGAATCGTGCCTGATGGGCTGGATTCGACTTCAAGTATGACTTCTAAAATCAAGTTAATGTTATGATTATCATCGGTATTGCCGGAGGTACCGGCTCAGGAAAAACGACTGTGGTGCGTAAAATCATGGAACGCTTGCCCGAAGGCGAGGTGGGTGTGATTTCTCAAGACTCCTATTATAAGGATTCAAGCCACGTTCCGCCCGAGGAGCGTCAGAACATTAACTTTGATGAACCGGCAGCCTTTGACTGGAATCTGCTGCTGGAACACGTCAAGATGCTCAAGAAGGGTGAGCCCATCGAGATGCCCACCTACAGCTACCTGACCTGCTCGCGCCAGAAGGAGACCGAGCACATGGACCCGCACGACGTGGTGCTCATCGAGGGCATCATGGCGCTGGTGGACTCGCGCCTGAGGAAGATGATGGACATCAAGGTATTTGTGGATGCCGACGGTGACGACCGCCTGATTCGCGTCATCTCGCGTGACTGCATCGAGCGCGGCCGCACTGCACAGGCTGTCATTGACCGCTACCAGCGCGTGCTCAAGCCCATGCACCAGTTGCACATCGAGCCGACCAAGAAATTTGCTAACATCATCATCCCCGAGGGCGGCAACAACGAGGTGGCCATCAACCTGATCACCGACTACATCAAGGGTCGCCTGACAATGAATAAAAAGAAATAAGTTTTCAGTCATCAGTTGTCAGATGTCAGCAGCATCCGCATTCAACTGAAAACTGAAAACTGAAAACTGATCAACGATGAAGATTCCTTGGGGAAATAAAGGAAAAGACGGCGATGAGGGCGGCAAGCCTGCAGTGAAGCCTGGCGACAAGGCGACTGCGGCACGGCTGAACGCGTCGGGCGAAGCGGGCACGCTGGTACTGAGCACCGATAACCTGGTGAAGAAGTACCGCCAACGTATCGTCGTGAATCATGTATCCATCGACGTGCATCAAGGCGAGATTGTCGGTTTGTTGGGACCTAACGGTGCCGGCAAGACGACGACCTTCTATATGACCACCGGCCTTGTCACACCCAACGAAGGACGCGTATTCCTCAACGATGTTGACATCACCACCCTACCCGTCTATAAACGTGCCCAGTTGGGCATTGGCTACCTGCCTCAGGAAGCATCGGTCTTCCGCACGCTGAGTGTTGAGGACAACATCCGCACCGTGCTGGAGATGACAACCCTCACCCCCGCTGAGCAAAAAGACCGTTTGGAACAGCTCATCAGTGAGTTCCACCTGCAGAAGGTGCGCAAGAACCTGGGTAACCGCCTGTCAGGTGGCGAGCGCCGCCGCACCGAGATTGCCCGCGGCCTGGCCATCAACCCGCGCTTCATCATGCTCGACGAACCCTTTGCCGGTGTTGACCCCATCGCCGTGGAGGACATCCAGAGCATCGTCTATAGCCTGAAGAGCAAGAACATCGGCATCCTCATCACCGACCATAACGCCCCTGAGACGCTGAGCATCACCGACAGGGCTTATCTGCTGTTTGAAGGCAAAATCCTGTTCCAAGGCACCAGCGAGGAACTGGCCGACAATCCCACTGTGCGCGACAAGTACCTGGGCCACAATTTTATCTTCCGTCGCAAGAAATTCGATTGACCCTAACACAAATCTTTCAAAAAACTTGAACAACAATAAACAACCCAAACAACTTTAAAATATCAGTTGTTTGGGTTGTAGTTAGTTGTTATTGTTGTTTGACTGATTACTGGCGGCCTGTGAGGACGACGTCGCGGTTAGTCTTGGCGATGAGGCCTTGCAGCACCTTGCCAGGACCCAGCTCCTCGGCCTCAGTCATGCCGTCGGCAACCATGTTGGCAACGATGTGGCTCCAACGCACGGGAGCGGTGAGCTGTTGCAGCAGGTTGGCCTTAATTTCAGCGGGGTCAGTGTGGGGCTTGGCGTCCACATCCTGGTAGATGGGGCAAACGGGAGCCGAGAAATCGGCAGCCTCGATAGCCTCGGCCAACTCAGCACGGGCAGGCTCCATCAGGGGCGAGTGGAAGGCACCACCCACCTTGAGGGGCAATGCACGGCGTGCACCAGCCTCTTTGAATTTCTCACAAGCGGCCTCGATAGCGGCAATCTCACCCGAGATAACCACCTGACCGGGGCAGTTGTAGTTTGCGGGGACACATACGCCATCAATGGTAGCGCAGATTTCCTCCACCTTCTCGTCATCCATACCGATGATGGCAGCCATCGTCGAGGGAGCTGCCTCACAAGCCTTCTGCATGGCCAGGGCACGTGCCTCGACCAGCTTCAGACCCTGCTCAAAGGGCAGTGCGCCTGCAGCGACCAGTGCCGAAAACTCGCCCAGCGAGTGACCGGCAACCATGTCGGGCTTGAACTCCTCGCCCATGGTGAGAGCGAGAATAACGGAATGAAGGAATACGGCAGGCTGAGTCACCTTGGTCTGCTTGAGGTCTTCCTCGGTACCTTCAAACATAAGGTCGGTGATGCGGAAGCCGAGCACCTCATTGGCTTTTTCAAACAATTCTTTGGCTTGAGGGTTGTTGTCATACAGGTCCTTGCCCATACCGACAAACTGTGCGCCCTGGCCAGGGAATACGAATGCTTTCATTTTTCTTTTCTTGATATCTGATTAATTATGGAAATTTTTCTTTAAAACGGCGGCAAAGGTAGGCATTTTTTTTAGATAATAGTTAAAAGATAATAGATAAAAGATTTCAAAATCAAGAAACAAGCATCTAACCTCTTGTTCTCCAAGCATCTATTATTTAATATCTATTATCCAATATCTTTCACACAAGGTACTCGGTGGTGTCGTCGATGCCCGCATCACGCAGGGCCTGACGACGCTCGGTGCAGGTGCCGCAGGTGCCACAGTGCTTCTCACCACCCTTGTAGCATGAATAAGTCTCGCTGTAATCCAGCCCCAATGCCGCGCCATGGCGGGCGATGTCGGCCTTGCTCAGGTCGGTATAGGGAGCATAGACCTTGATTCCCTCGTAGGTGCCCGTCATCATTGCCGTACTCATCGCCTCGATGAACGGAGAGCGGCAATCGGGATAGATAGAATGGTCACCGGCATGGTTGGCAATCATCACGCGTTTGAGGCCATTGCTCTCGGCAATGCCGCATGCGATGGCGAGCATGATGCCGTTGCGGAAGGGCACCACCGTCGATTTCATATTCTCGTCGTTGTAGTTGCCGTCGGGGATAGCGTCGGCGCTCTCGAGCAGAGCGCTCTTGAAATACTTGTGCATGAAGTCCAACGGGATAATCAGGTGCTTGATGCCCAGTCGCTCGCAGTGCATAATGGCACAGCGGCGCTCACGACCGTTCTGCGTGCTGCCGTAGTCAAAGGTTATGGCCAGCGCTATTTCGTCCTTGTACTCATAGAGCATGGTTGTCGAGTCCATGCCGCCCGATGTGATGATAACCGCGTCTTTCATGTCATTCGTTGTGGAAATTGCTGATGAGGCGGGCGCGCACCATTTCCTGGTGCTCTGCATCGCCATGGTTGGCAAACGGCTTGATGCTGATGCCGCCGCGAGGGTTGAACAGTCCGATAACCTCGATATACTTGGGGTCCATGAGCTTGACCAGGTCCTTCATGATGATGTTGACACAATCCTCATGGAAGTCACCATGGTTGCGGAAGCTGAAGAGGTACAGCTTCAGGCTCTTGCTCTCGACCATGCGCTGGCGAGGGATATAGTTGATGATGATGCGGCCAAAGTCGGGTTGGCCCGTCTTGGGACACAACGACGTGAACTCGGGGCAATCGAGCGTCACCACATACTCATTCTCAGGGTGCTTGTTCTCGAAAGTTTCCAGCACATCGGGGCGGTAGTCAAACTCATACTTTGTGCCCTGGTTGCCCAGCAGCGTCACGCCCTCCAGTTCTTGATCAGTTCTTGCCATAATTCAGTTTTCAGTTTTCAGTTGTCTGTTGTCAGTTTTTTTTAGTTTCTGCCGAATAGCAGGTCGAGGGCATATCGGGCCGCGGCTTGGCCTTGCGGCTCCATGCGGTCAAGGCTTTGCAAAGCCGTTTGCTTGACAGCATCGTCCAAGTCTTCGCAGAAGTTGTTGAGCAGGTGGCGGCTGTAGGCTACCGTAAACTCGGGATGGCCCTGGAAAGTGATTACCTGCCGACCAATCCTGAAGGATTCGTGCTTGCAGAAATCGCTGGTGGCACACAGCACAGCATCCTGCGGCAACGCCATTACCTGGTCATGGTGGCTGTAGAGCAAACGCATTTCCTGACCATGAAAATATGGCTTCATCTGCTCATCGATTACCTGCGAAGTCCTGATGCCGACGCCCATGCCGCCATCAAAGGGACACACCTTGCCGCCAAGGGCACGTGCGATGACCTGATGGCCGAAACATATGCCCATCATCTTGGCACCACCGTGATAGGCACGTTGAATCCATTGCAGCAGATTGAGAATCCAGGGTTGGTCGTCGTAGGCCGAATCCAGACTGCCGGGAATCAGATAGAGTTCATCGGTGTGGATGTCAGCCGGGACTTCGCCCTGCCAGGTCTGGAAAATGCGATATTCAGGCTGCTCGCCAATGCTGGCAAACAAGTCCATGAACAATGATTCATAGTTGGGAATGAAATCAGGCAAGCGACCTGGGAAGGTGTCGCAGAGCAGGATGTTGATGCGCATCATAACTCGTCGATTTCCTCGCCCGTGCGTTCCATAATGCTGGCAGCCAAGCCGTCGGCGGTCTGCACAATGGTGACGAGGGGATATAGTTTGCGGGCGGCATCATAGTTACGGACATCCTCATAGCTGTTCTGGTTCACGCCCCAAGCGCCCATGTGCCAACGGATGGCCAGCATCTCGTCGTCATTGAGGGGCAGACCACTGCACAGCAACAGGGTGAGCGACTTCTCGCCATGCCCCATCGGGAAGCCTTTATAGGTAATCTTATAACCCTCGGCATCTTCCCAAATGCCTAAAGCATTCTTGCGCTTCTTGACAGAGCGCTTGTAGATGTCACACTTGCAGACGTCATGCAGCAGGCTGGCCAGGATGATGCTCTCACGCTTCACCTCATGCTCCAGGCTTGGCTCAATCGCCTTCATCGCCTCCCAAACGGCAAGCGCAGCCTTGCAGGTGTTGAGTGAATGGCGTGCCAGTCCGCCCTCGGTGTTCAGGTGATGTCCGGCCGATGCGGGAGCCGTGAAAAAACCCCAAGCCTCCAAATCGCCAATCACATCCTCGATGCCCTCACGTCCCGTGGAACGCAACAGCTCAAGGATTTCTTCTTTACAATTGATATCGCTGGTTTTCATTGATTTTTCTAACTCTTGATGATATAGATGCTATAGTATTTATAGATGCTATAGAGAAGTCACTTCTAACTTCTAACTTCTAACTTCTAACTTCTAACTCCTAACTCCTAACTCCTCGTTGGTTTGTAGCCGTGTTCGCGACGGTACTTGCGCACGTCACGGAACAGGTCGGTGGCATAGACGAAATTGTTCAAGTCATCGTTGTCAACATTATAGACCTCGTCCTTGTTGCCAATCCATCCCACATGACCCTTATTGATAAACACGATGTTCTCGCCAATACCCATCACCGAGTTCATGTCGTGGGTATTGATGATGGTGGTGATGCCGAACTCGTGGGTGATGTCGCTCAACAATTCGTCGATGACAATCGAAGTCTTGGGGTCAAGGCCCGAGTTGGGCTCGTCGCAGAAGAGGTATCGGGGATTCAAGGCTATGGCGCGGGCAATGGCACAGCGCTTCTGCATACCGCCCGAGAGCTCGCTGGGAAACTTGTTCTCGCTACCCGTGAGGTTCACGCGGTCGATACAGAACTGGGCACGGTCACGCATCTCGCTGTTTGCCATGCCGCCAAACATCACCAGGGGGAACATGACGTTACCCATCACCGTCTCGCTGTCGAACAAGGCCGAGCCCTGGAACAGCATACCGATTTCCTTGCGCAAGTCCTTGCGTTGTTTGCGGTTCATCTTGGTAATGTCGCGACCGTCATACAGGATTTCGCCCTCATCGGGGTCAAACAGGCCGACGATGTTCTTAATCAGCACCGTCTTACCCGAGCCTGACTGTCCGATGATGAGGTTGGTCTTGCCGTCATACAGTTTACAGCTCACGTCGAACAATACCTGACGCACGCCACCGTCTTCCTTGAAGGATTTGGATAAATGCTTGACTTCAATCATATTTCAGTTGTCAGTTTTCAGTTTTCAGTTTTCAGTTGTCAGTTATCAGACTAAAGCAATAGCAGCGTCAGGATTACATCCGCCACTAGAATCATGATGTTGCTCACCACTACGGTATCGGTACTGGCCTTACCCACCTCGACCGAACCGCCCTGCACCGTGTAACCGTAATAGCAGGCAATGGTTGACATCAGGAAGGCAAACACCAGCGACTTGATGAGGGCAAACCACACATACCACTCAATGAACAGCGACTGGATACCAAATATGTAGGTATCGGGGTCGACAATTCCCGTGATGATACAGATAAGCCAACCGCCGAAGAGGCTGGTTGCCATACAGATAACCACCAGGAACGGCAGAATGGTGATGAGGGCCAAAATCTTGGGCGCTGCCAGGAAATTGGCGCTGTTGATACCCATGATATCGAGGGCATCAATCTGTTCGGTGGCGCGCATCGTTCCAATCTCACTCGCGATGTTGGAACCGATTTTACCCGAGAGAATCAGGCACAGGATGGTCGATGAGAACTCCAGCAGGATAATCTCACGCGTGGTCAGACCCACCGTGTAGCGCGGCAGCAGGGGATTGGAGATGTTGAGCTTAATCAGAATCGTACACAACGAACCGATAAACAGCGACACGATGATAATCAGCGGGATGGAATCGATACCCAACTTGCCGATTTCATCAAGGTAACGTTTGAAGAACACTTTCCACTTGTCAGGGATGGCAATAACCCTCCACATGAACATGCAGTAGTCTCCAAACTTATCGAGCATTTTAGTCAATAACATATCTTTCGTATTATTTCAACCTGCAAAGATAATAAAAAGACTTCACACTATAATCCCAAGACTCTAGTTTTTTAGTCAATACTAATCGTGAATGGTTCTTATCTTTTGCCATCACGTCTTTAACGGACACGGACAGACAAAAGTATGTCTGGTCCTGAAAACGTTGAAGAAAAACAACGCTTTTCGGGACCAGACATTAGATTGAAGCGGTATCTCCTTTTAAATTTGGAAATTAGCCCAGAGGGGATAGTGGTCGGACATCATGAACGAGAGGGAGGTCTTGGCCAGGCCGCGGTTGCTCAATGCCGTCGGGACGAAGTCGTAGTTGCCGGCATCCAAGAATTCCAGCGACAGCTTGGGTCGCTTGCCTTTCTTGGTGTTGAACCAGGCAATCTGGTCATAGTACTTGGTGGCGTCAAAGATGGAACGCGTCAGTTGCTGCAATTGTTCGGGGACATACAGGCCCTCGCTCAAGAACGTCTTGTCCAGCAAATCACCGCGCTCATCGATGTTGAAGTCGCCCAGCACAATCAAGTTCTGGTCATAGGCATTGATATCGCTGGCCCAATCGCTGAGCCACTTGGCGATGCCTTTAACCTCCTTGATGCGGTCGTTGGAAGATTTGCCATAGATAATGTGAACCGTTACCAGGATAAACGTCTTGTCACAGGTGCGGAAGCTGACGGCATAGGGGGAACGTACGAACTGTTCGTTGATGACCTTCTCGGGGTCCTTGACCCACTCGTTGGGGATGACGATTTCGCCAGCCAGGCCCGATAGCTGGACCCTGCGTGTGTCAAACAGATAGGCCATGCGCTCATAGCCTCCCGAAGCGCTCTTGTTGACATCGGTCAATATCATCGACCAGTTATCGCCCAGCAGCTTGAGGGTGTCGCGCAACGCCCTGAGGCTGCCGCCCACCTCCTGGATGGCGATGACATCAAAGCGGCTCAATATCTCGGCGATGCAGAATACCGAATGCAGGTCACGGCGCGGCGAGTCCTTGGTCTCACTCATCCACTTGCGGGTCAGTCCGGAAAATTCACGGATGTTCCAGGTGGCGATGAGCAGGTTGCGGTCGAGTTCCTTGGATGGGATTTTCTGGTCCAGGTCCTCCCTGAGCAGGGCAAGATTCTGGGCTATCTCGATAGGTATTTCATCATAGATAGTGGCTTGTTGTGTTTCTTTCTTCGTTGCCATAAGATTACAGTTTTAGATAGAGATTAATATTCCCTGCAAAAATAAAGAATCTCCCCCAATTATGCAAAATAGACAAGGAAAAAGCGCATCAACCTCACGAAACAGCAGATTTATCTGAAATTTCTCACGGATTTTATTATATTTGCAGGTTAAAACCACCAAGCCGACTGAATGATGAAAACAAAAACGGTAAATACTTTTAGAGTTTTCCTGGCATCGTCCAGTGAACTGAAACAAGACCGAGAAGGTTTTGAGAGATTAATCTCCCGACTAAACCATCATTATGCTGATCGAGGCATCTCAATTATACTGGATATCTGGGAATATCTTGACCCTGCTTATATGGATGAACGGAAGCAGAATGAGTATAACGAGTATGTCAGGAACTGTGATGTGTTTGTAGTACTCTTTTATCTCAAAGCTGGTGGTTTTACAATGGAAGAATTCACTGTAGCCGAAGAAGAGAACAGAAAACGCAAACTACCATTATTCATCTATTTCAAGGAGAGCGAGCATGGTCAAAATGAAAAAGAATCATTGGAATTGACCAAATTCAAAAACCATATCGAGCTACAGCTAGAACACTTTTGGGGCAGCTATAATACCACACCCGAACTCCATCTGGATTATGTTTTGTGGCTCGACAGCCTCCTGTTCGGCGGCAACAGCGAACTTAAAGTGGAAAAAGGCGAGATTACTTTGGGCGATGTACCTATCGTCGATATGTCTGAGCTTGCTTTTGCTTTTAACAATAAAGAATACTTGCAGTTGAAAAAAAGGCTGCAATGGCTGGATAAAAACATCGAGTCGGTAAGGAAAAGTATCGAGAAATATCCTGAGGATCCCGATTTTTCGGCCACTTTAAGCCAGAATCAAATTGAGCGCAATGAAATATTGCAAGAGTTTGAACGTCAACAGAATGCCCTATTAGGTGCTGCAAAGCAAATTGCCGAACTTAGCAAACAACAAGTCAGCAAGAAACTGCAAGACGCTATCAATGCTTTTAAGTCAGGTAACCTCGATTTAGCTAATAGTTTGCTTCAAAAATTGGAGAAAGACGGCGAGCAACTCATGGAGGAAATTGACACAAAACATGAACAGATGCATGAACACATCGAAGCCCAATTGCTGCAAATCAAGACCGTCATGGCAGAAGCAGAGAAGCCCATCGAGGAGCGCATCAAACGTATAGCAGAGATATACGCAAAAGCCGACGATTGGGCAAAGCGCAGCGACTACGACGATAAGAAATATGCCCAACTGCTGCTTGACTATGCTGGGTTTCTTTATGATTATGCTTTCTATAAGCAAGCCATTGATGTCTATCTCCGCCAAATTGCCATAACCGAAAAACTATATGGCACAGATAGCAAAGAGATAGCCACTTCCTACAATAACATCGGTGGGGTTTACTGGTACCAAAGTGAATACGACAAAGCGCTGGAGTTCCATAAAAAGGCACTTGAAATCCGTGAGAAAGTATTGGGTAAAGAACACCCTGACACGGCTACGTCATACAATGAAATCGGGTTGGTTTATAAGAGCCAAGGTGAATATGACAAGGCGCTGGAGCTCTATTTTAAGGCTTTGGACATCGATGAGAAAGTATTGGGCAAAGAACACCCTGACACAGCCATAGATTACAACAACATCGGTGTGGTTTACAAGAGCCAAGGTAAATACGACAAGGCGCTGGAGTACTATTTCAAGGCTTTGGACATCCGTGAGAAAGTATTGGGCAAAGAACATCCTGACACGGCTCAGTCCTACAACAACATCGGTTTGGTTTACTATCGCCAAGGCGAATACGCCAAGGCGCTGGAGTACCATTTCAAGGCTTTGGACATCGATGAGAAAAAATTAGGCAAAGAACACCCTGACACGGCCATAAATTACAATAACATAGGTGTGGTTTACGAGAAACAAGGCGAATACAACAAAGCGCTGGAGTTCCATTTCAAGGCTTTGGATATCCGTGAGAAAGTATTGGGCAAAGAACACCCGCACACGGCCACGTCATACAATAACATCGGTTTGGTTTACGATAGTCAAGACGAATACGACAAGGCGCTGGAGTTCCATTTCAAGGCTTTGGACATCAAAGAGAAAGTATTGGGCAAAGAACACCCTGACACGGCCACAGATTACAACAACATCGGGTGGGTTTATAGAGAACAGGGAGACTATAAAAAGGCGTTGGAGTATTTTGAAAAGGCTTATGAAATTCGTAAGATAAAATTGGGAGAACAGAATCCCAAAACCAAAGATGTTGCATTGAGTATTGAAATCATGAAGGAGAAGATGAAGAAATAACGTGCATCATTGGGACTGGACTTTGTGTCGCTTGGGCCATCATGCTGCAACGTCTCGGTGATGGAACCTGATTTATCAAAAAAACAACGCGTCCTGGATAAATAGAATAGATGGATGGACGCGTTGTTTGTTGCTGTGTTAAAGTGAGTTCGATGATAATAAAGCACGGAGGCATGAAGAGACGCAAAATTTTGCGTCTCATGGGCAGCATTTGGTATCACCTAACGATTGGAGACGCAAGATTTTGCGTATCTACATGTACTCACTGATACCCAGCTGAACTCACGGGCTAGATGATGGCCGATTCGTCGAGGAGGTTGTTGAGCATGGCGTAGACGGTGAGGCCTGCGACGCTCTTGATGCCGGTCTTGTGGGTGATGTTCTTGCGGTGGGAAATGACGGTGTGGACGCTGACGTTGAGGGAGTCGGCAATCTCCTTGTTGGTTTTTCCCTGGGCCAGTTCGACCAGAACGGCAGTCTCGCGCTTGGTGAGTTCGTAGTTGCTGTGGGCAGCGCTGGACTCGTCGGCCGTGGCTTGTGCCAGTGTCTCGATGATGGTAGCACGGCTGTCGCAGATGTCCACTATGGCATCGTAGTTCTTGAGAGCATCACGGCTCACATACTGATAAACCAGCGCCACGACGGTCATCTCCTGCTTGCCGGGCAACTGCATGACATTGTCGACCATCGTGGGGTTGATGAGGAGGATGTCGGGCCGGGAGGCGATGATGCGCTCGGCCAGCTTGTCCACATCGGCCACAGGGTCCAGCACCTTGAAGCGGATTTGGTCCTCAAGGATGGATTTCAGCCCCTCGGTTATGACCTCGGAGGGCTCTACTATTAACACACGCTTTTTCATGACTTCATCGCGCTCTCGAGGTGACAAACCAGTGGAACCATAATCTTCTCCTCGATGAAGGTGTGCTTCTTGAGGTCCTCGCGCAGGCGCAGGATGTCATAGACCACATCCATCACGTTGTCGTCATCGACCTGTGGCGGCAGGTACTTGAAGACGATGTTGAGCAGGTCATCGAGTTTGCCCTCGATGTCGCTGTGTGTGTGCAGGAACATGCCGATGCTGTAGGACGTGTCGCGCTCGCCCGACATCAGTGCACGGATGTGGGGGAAGACGTCACGCTCCTCGTGGCTGAAGTGCTCCTCGACCTCCTGCTTGTACTGCTGGAAGAAACTGATGAATACCTTACCGATGCGCCCGCCCAACTTCTGGGCTATGGCATCGAGGTGACGCTCGATGTGCGGCAAGCGTTTGTCGACGTAATACTTGTGCGACTTCTCCAAGTAGGGCACCAGTCCATTCATGTCGGTGTCGAGGATGGTGGGCGTCGAGGGGATGTAGTTGTTGAAGGTATAGACGTTGCAGATGAGCAGGAAGAATGAGGTGTCTACCCCACTCGCCTCGCAGACGTCGGCAATGGAACGGTCGCCGAAGCCTAACGAGATGCCCAGGCGGGTCAATAACGTGAGCAATGACGGATGAGCGGTAATCAGGTCGCTCAGGCGGCCATCTGCCGAGAATAGGCGTGATTTGGTTGATTTCATATTGAGTTGTCAGTTGTCAGTTGTCAGTTGTCAGTTGTCAGTTTTGAAGTAGTGGGCACGGTCCAGGATGAGCAGGCGGGATATGTCCCAAGCCTGCCGCTGCTGGGGCGTCAAGGCTGTGCTGTCGCCCAAGACCGACATGTTGCGTGGCTGGATGGCGCTCCTCACATCATAGCGCAACAGACTGTGACCCAAACCTTTCCAAGGATAGCCATTAGCGCCCATCACATCCAGCAAAGTCGGGAACACGTCTACCTGTCCGAGGACCGGTTCATAACGTAAAGTGGTGTCACAACCCGTGATAATCATCGGGATGCCCCAATCGTCGGGGACAGCATCATAATCTGTCAACCCCATGATGCGATTGCGGTAAAGTTGCGTATGATCGCTCAAGATAGCGACCACCGTATTACTAGCCAGCCCGTTGCGTTGCAAGTTATCCATGAAGGCACCAATGCAACTATCGGTGAGGTTGACACAGTTCAAGTAGCTGCGAGCTTCGGCATTGAGGGTGTCACTGTCAAGAATCCAGGAGTGACGCACCTTGTCCTGTGGATAAGGCGTGTGCATTGTCATTGTCACCATCTCGAGGAAGAAAGGCTGATGCAGCTGCGGCAACAGCAATGCCGCATAGTCGGTCAGGGCAGCATCATCTACTCCCGCATGACGCTTCAAAGCGCCACTGGCTGCCAGCTGGTCATGACAGTACAACGTGTCAAAGCCATAACTTTGGGAAGTGACCGCCTGATTCCAATATCCCTTGTCATCACACACCATCATGCGGCAGTCATAACCCTTAAGCGCATCAGCCAACGATGGATAGGGTCCATCGCCGTAATTTACTGCCACCACATCGTCGCGCAGGGGTAACAAGCCCGTGTTGTATATGAAATGGGCGTCACTGGAATGGCCGTGTCCCGTCTGGAACAGGACGTGAGGGGCATAGATTGCACCCTCGGCAGCGATAAGGCGATTAAGCGTTGGCGTTACTTCTCGGCCATCAACCTGCATGCCGATGGGCCAGGTGTGCAGCGACTCGACGATGATGAGCACCAAGTTGCGCTGCAAGGGTGCAATACAGTACCGGTTATCATGATATTGCGGACATTGCTCATGCAGGAATCTATCGATTTCGGCACGCTCGGCATCGGTCACCGTGTGGCTGTGTGAGATGGCCTGATGGATAGAACATAGGCCGTAAGGAATCAAACCATTAAGAGCAAAATAGTCGCTGTTGCTGAAATTGTACAGGAACCGTTTCTCGTAATTTCCGTCAGAGGTGTAATAGCCCACAACGCCAAAAAGGAACGCTGCAAGCAGTGTCAAAGAGAATGCCTTGACACGGAATTTCTGTTCAGTAACCACCGCTCGGATAACAAACGGCAATAGCAGGAATGGCACCACAATGAGCAAATCGCGCCAACGCAGCAAGTCCAGAAAACTGTCGGTCAACGTTTTGTTGACATTTTCAGTCATCAGCAGACTGCGCACGGGCATCAAGTCATCATAGGCCCTGCAATAGCAAACTTGCATCAGGCACCATAGTGTCAATAAGGACAAGGGAATCCAAACCAGTCCACGCCAGCGTGGCTTGAGCAGCCAATAGGGAGACAGCAGCACCAATGCGTTGGCAACAGAAACAGCCACAGCGTGCCACTCATGGAAAACGTTGCCCAGTCCGCCCAATCGCGTGTCAAGGGCAACGTAAAAGCACTGCCATGCTGCCACAGCGACACATGACACAAAAATAACCGTGTCACGCCATTTGCCGTATCCAGACCCCATTTCCATGACACTGACCGCAGATGAGGGTTATACTTTCTTGACGATATGGGAAACAACACCCCACACCTGGAAATCGCTGCACTCGTTCACTTTCATTTCGGGAAACTTTGCGTTGGCAGGCATGAGATATATGCCGTCGTCGCGCACGGCAAGGCGCTTGACCGTAAAGTCGCCGTCAATGAAGCAAACGGCAATGCAACCGTCATGAGGGGTTATTGAGCGGTCAATGATGAGCAAATCACCCTCGTTGATACCGGCATCGACCATAGAGTTGCCTATCACCCTTGCACAAAACGTTGCTGCAGGGTTGGTAATGAGGGCGTGGTTCAAGTCGATGGTGTCGGCATATTCACCCTGTGCAGGACTTGGAAATCCTGCCTGAATGCGTGCCTCAAAGAACTGTAGTCCTGAGGTCTTCTCCTCGGGTTTGACCTCTGATATGGTGATATTATCCATCGTCAGCTACACTTTTACTATCAATCCGTCATAAGCCAGTTCCACACCTGCCGGCAGCAACTTGTGAGAATCGGCATGAAGACCCATACGGTCGCTCATGTGAATGAGGTAAGCACGCTCAGGTTTGACCCTATTGATGACGTCAAGCGTCTCGTCAAGGCACATATGCGTGAGATGAGTACCCGTTCGCAACGAGTTAATGACCAGCAAAGGTACATCCTTGAGACGTTCAATCACCTCATCACTGATGACCTTAGCATCGGTGATATAAGCGAGCGGACCAATGCGGAAACCGACTATCGGCAAGTTATAATGCATCACGGGAAGCGGTTCAACCTTAACCCCCTCGACCATAAACGGCTCATCGCCAATTACATGTTCCTCAAAGCGTGGCACACCGGGATATGGATTATCGGCAAAACAATAAGGGATGTGCTTATGCAAATTCTCCAACACGTCGGCACGGGCATAGAGGGGGAAGGGCTTTTCACGACAATAGGACCGCAAGTCATCGAGTCCTGCCACATGGTCAAAGTGGATATGCGTCAAGAGGACTGCATCCAGATTGTCGTCGCTGGCACGCAACATCTGTGTGCGGAAATCAGGACCGCAATCAATCAGTAGCCGCACTCCCTGGTACCGAACAATCGCCGAGGTGCGCAGGCGCTTGTCACGAGGATCATCACTCAAGCACACCGGGCAACGGCACCTCAACATGGGCACCCCATGTGAAGTCCCTGTTCCAAGAAATTCTATTTCAAGTGTCGACAGTCCCATCATTTCCTGAATTGACTTAGCAAGCCGTCAACGAAGAACAGGTATGCCCCGCCATCATAATACCAATACTCCCTCAGACCACCCTGGTCAGGAATCTCATTGATGCGTTTTGGGGCTCCCAATGACAGTCGGCATTCCTCCTTGGTCATGCCCAAAGCGACTTGTGCCTTTGTTATCCGTTCCCAATTCTCATCATTGATAGTAGGATAGTCCATCCTGGGATTCTTCTCGACAAACAAGGCATCGAAATCGCGTCCCAGCATGGTCGATGTATTCTCGCTCATCCATACCATCGCCCGCTCACCACTGTCAAGAGCCGTGAAATGAACGCGCAATGGAAGGACAGCATTTCCCGGCAGCACGTCATCAATGTGCACCTTAATGAAATGCCTCCCGTCAGTCATTTGTTCATTCTGGCGGTCATACCAGATACCTGTGCGAATGTAGTAATCCTTGCCTTTTATCTGACGAGAAACGAAATCGACCATGTCCAAGTCTATGAGCAAAGGAATTGAAAATCTGGAGAGAAAGTCGTCCAGAGTCTTCCCTGTGCGATAGACATAGAGTTTATCGCCGTCAGTAAAATGCAGATTTACCGTATTGCGGTTGTCATAGATGCCTCCAGTGTCAAATCCCGCATAGGTGAGTTCGTGCCCTGCAAGTGACACCGTGTCAATGTCATATTCATTGGAGTGGGCAAACAACAACCGTGCCTGATTATCGGCAACCCAGAAACGTTTGCCGACTTTCCATGCCGGCACTGAATCGGTGTAAGTATCAAGCGTACTCAACTGCGGTCGGTTATCCACCTGGTTAATGACTTTCATGACATCCTTATCGGTCACGCGTTCGGTCACCTCAATGCCTGTACCACACGACACCATCATCATTGTTGCCGTGGCCACACACCAGCTTGCCAGGAGATACTGCCAGCGAAAAGAGCTATGCGCCCGATACTTTACCATTTATTCAGGAGACGCCTCATTCATCTCATCGATGGCACCGGTGATGGCACCGATATCCATGCTGCCATTCAGCACGTCTTGACTCATTTCCTCAACGACATCTTCTTTGGTAGTGCCTCTATTCACCTTCAATGTTGCGATATAGGCGGCATTACGGTTGCGGGCATCTTCCAGAGCCTTTTGGAACTGCTTAATGGCCACAGTGTCACCATTAGCCATAATTCGGGCTTCCACAGCATGAATGCTATCGTCAAATGCAATAACTGCAGCCGAATCCTTGAGTTCACACAGTCTGTCAAGTTCCTTGGCCATTTTTTCGCCCTCGGCTTTGTAGTTAACGGTATTGTCACATCCCATTAACGATACGGCTACAACAGCCGTCATAATCAATAAAATCTTCTTCATATTCTGTCTTAAAAATTTTTATTAGTCTATCAATCACTTATTGTTCATTGCTTGTCTCAATGCCTGTGCCAACTGGTCGGGACAGGACGTGTTTTTATAGCCACACCTGATTCCCTGCAGTTTAGCCACTGCCTCGCTAGCCTTCATACCGCGCACCAGAATTGATACAGCCTGAAGGTTACCATGGCATCCACCAGTGAAAAACACATCACCGATAATGCCGTTCTCGTCAATCTCAAAATCTATCTGAGAAGAGCAAGTGCCTTGAGTATAATAGGTATATCGCATTATCTGATTAATCGTTTAATCTGCTCATCAAACCTTTATAGTCCAACACATGTAACTCCTTGCTATCATATTCCAGAACTCCATCATCGCTCAATCGTTCCAGTGTGGATATGATAGTAGTGCGCTGGGTTCCCAACAACGTACAAAGATCCTTCTGCTTATAAATCAAGGCAATATCTGTCGCCCCGTTCACGACAAGCACATCGAGCAACATCGCCAAGCGTTCTGCGACAGTTCCGTTTTTGATAGCCGTAGCCAAAGCAGGACCCCGCTGGCTTCCTGTCGACAAGTAATTCAAGATATTGAACAGGAACACCTTGTCACTGCACACCATCTTGATGTAATCGCTCTTGCGCAACTGCAGGATGCCACACACGCCATCGGCAACAACGGTGTAGGGATAATTGTTTTCACGTCCAAAGAGGCAATCGGGAGCCAACACATGAGGCGATGACAATTTCTGATGTAGCGAAACCCTCAGTCTGGAAAAAGGGGTCATCAGTTTGACCTGTCCAGAAACCACGAACTTCACATGAGTGCAGGGGTCACCCGCCTCAACGATCTGTTCGCCAGGATTGAATTTGAGGAAATGGAACGGCAATTTCTCAACCAGTGCGGTGATTTTCTCCGCACTGATGCCTTGAAAGAGCGGCAGCTGCATCAGCTGTTGATACTTGTTTGTCATGCCTGGTATTGTAGATTACACGCCCAGCTGTTCTATCACCTGACTGATAGTGAGCGTCTGCTGCTCACCTGTAGTCATGTTTTTCAGTGCGATGGTACCGTTCTGGACCTCGTCAGCACCCACAATGGCAACAAATGGAATCTGCCTGTCGTTGGCATAGTTCATCTGCTTCTTCATCTTGGTGCTATCAGGATAGAGTTCGGCACTGATACCAGCCTGGCGCAATGCCATGATGTGTTTGAGTGAAGCCGAAGCCTCCTGTTCGCCAAAGTTGACAAACATCACCCTTGCCGTGGCCATCGTATCAGCTGGATAGAGGTCCAAGGCATTCAGTACGTCATAGATGCGGTCGGCACCGAAGCTGATGCCCACGCCCGACAATCCCGTCATGCCGAACACGCCCGTCAGGTTGTCGTAACGGCCACCGCCCGTGATGCTACCAATAGCGACATCCAGCGCTTTGACTTCGAGGATGGTGCCCGTGTAATAGTTCAGGCCGCGTGCCAGCGAGACATCCATTTCCACTTTAGCACGAGTGCCGAGGGCTCCCACGTGGTCAAGCACATAGCGCATTTCCTCAATGCCCTTCATGCCGATTTCGCTATTTGCCAACATGGCGGCCAATGAAGTGAGTCGTTCCTCGTTGGATCCATCAAGTGCCAACAGGGGTTGCAGGGTAGCGATAGCCTCTTCACTCAGTCCTTTTTCCTTCAACTCGGCGTTGACGTTGTCAATACCGATTTTGTCGAGCTTGTCGATAGCAACAGTGATATCGATAATCTTGTCGGCAGCGCCAATGACCTCGGCGATACCGCTCAGAATCTTACGGTTATTGAGCTTGATGGCAACATTGATGTTGAAGCGGTTGAACACCTCATCAATCATCGTTACCAGTTCCACTTCATTTAAGAGTGAATCGCTGCCCACGATGTCGGCGTCGCACTGGTAGAACTCACGGTAACGTCCCTTCTGCGGACGGTCGGCACGCCACACGGGCTGCACCTGATAGCGCTTGAAAGGCATCTGCAGGTCGTTGCGGTGCTGGACCACATAGCGGGCGAAGGGCACCGTGAGGTCATAACGCAGACCCTTCTCGCTGATTTTTGTCGTCAAGTGCAACGAGTCATGCGCCGACAACAGGTCATCAGGAGCATCCTTGAGGTAATCGCCGCTGTTCAGGATCTTGAACAGCAGCTTGTCGCCCTCTTCGCCATACTTGCCCATCAGCGTTGACAGGTTCTCGATGGCAGGGGTCTCAATCTGCTGGAATCCGTAAAGCAGGAAAACGTCCTTGATTGTGTCGAAGATATAGTTGCGACGCGCCATCTCAATCGGTGAGAAGTCGCGTGTCCCCTTGGGGATGGATGGTTTTTGTGCCATTATCTAATTTAATATTGTTCTACTATAAATAATGTGTTGTACTGGTTATCTTCTGTTTCCGCCCAAAAACATTGCTGCATAATAGATTAATGTGGCAAGTGAGCCGATGGCTGCAACGACATAGGTATAGGCAGCGGCCTTCAAGGCGTCCTTGGCATGCTCCAGCTGTTGACCGCTGGCTATGCCTGACCCCTCAAGCCACTTGATGGCGCGGCGGCTGGCATCTACCTCTACGGGCAAAGTCACAAAGCTGAACAGCACTGTCATGGCAAACATGGCCAAAGCGATGTACAAGGGCAGCGGAGTCATTTCATACAAAGCAATACCGGCAATCAACAGCCAGCTGACGGATTTGGAAGCAAAAGAAACGACAGGAACCATCTTGGAACGGAGCTGCAACATGCTATAACCCACCTTGTGCTGCACGGCATGGCCGCACTCATGGGCGGCAACAGCTGCAGCTGCAATGCTGTTGGTGCCATACACGGGTTCACTCAGGTTCACCGTCTTGTTGGCAGGATTGAAGTGGTCGGTCAACTGGCCGCTCACACTGGTCACCTGCACGTCGCCACAACCGTTCTGCTGCAGCATGGCAGCTGCAATGTCACGTCCTGACATGGGTACTGCCAGGGGTTCCTTACTGTAAGTGGCAAATTTTGACTTGAGGGAGCTCTGAACAATCATGCTCAGAACTGCGATTAATCCCATTAAAATATATGCAAACATATCGTCAATTTTTTGTTGTTAGATGTTAGTTTTCAATTTTTTGCCGCAAGAATCAAGTTTGGCACGATAGTTGTATTGTAGCATGACGGACAAGATTCTGCACCGCAAAGTTATAGTTTTTTGTCCGCAAATCAGCCCAAAAGGGCAATAAAAGTGCAAAAAATTGAAAATTTCAGACAAAAAAGTTTGGTAATTCAAAAATAGCCGTTACTTTTGCGGCGTTGAATTTAGTTTTATTATTAATCATTTAATCAAAAAGTTGTTTTATTATGAAGAAGTTTTTATTGATGTTTGCAGCTGTTGCTGCTATCGCATTTGTTGGTTGCAAGACCGAGACCAAGCCCGCTGAGGAGGTTGTAGAAGAGGCTCCCGTAGCTGAGTACACCGTTGACGGCGTTGCCGCTGACCTGCTGAACTGCGCTGACGAGGCTGCTGCTGTTAGCCTGCTCGATGGCATCAAGGCTAAGGCTCAGGAACTGCTCGATGGCGGTGACCAGGCTGGTTACTTCAACATCATCAACATCCTCAAGACCGTTTGGGAGAACAACAAGGAGGCCATCCTCGCTAAGATCCCGACCCTGGCTGAGAAGATGACTGGTTATATTGAGGTTCCCGAGGCTCTGAAGGCTGGTTTTGCTGACTACGTAGCTAAGGCTGCTGCCGAGAAGGTTGGTGAGGCTGTTGACGCTGCTACCGACGCTGCTGCCGAGAAGGTAGAGGGCGCTGTTGACGCTGCTAAGGACGCCGCTGGCGACGCTGTTGACGCTGCCAAGGAGAAGGGCGCTGAGGCTGCTCAGGCTGTAGCTGACGAGCTGAAGAAGTAATTCTCCCCGCTAAGAGAAGAAAAGATTAATCCTTCTATAAAACGATTAGGGCCGTTCCCAGTGAGCGGCCCTGATTGTTTTTTCTTGCCATGGTAAAAAGAAAATATGGCAAGTTATACTACATTATTGGGAAAAAAGCAGTACCTTTGGGGCAACAAAATCTATTTCAAATCAGTTTTCCTAAAATACTATCAAAAATCAAACATGGAACCTTTATTTGAGAAGCTGAAAAGCAACGCGATTGCCAAGAGGCAGCGCATCGTTCTCCCTGAGAGTACTGAACCCCGCACCATGACGGCCGCCGACCGCATCATTGCCGACGGCATCGCCGACGTGTACTTCATTGGCAACAAGGACGAAATCCTTGCCAAGGCCGCTGAACTGGGACTCAAGAACATCGACAAGGCAACGGTTATCAACCCCAACGATGCCGAGGCTGTCGAGAAATATGCCCAGCTCTATTACGAGCTGCGCAAGGCTAAGGGTGTGACCATCGAGGATGCCCGCAAGAAGGTGCTCGACCCGCTGTATCTGGGTTGCCTGCTCATCAAGAACGGTGATGCCGACGGTCAGGTTGCCGGTGCAATGAACACCACGGGCAACGTGCTGCGTGCCGCCTTCCAGGTACTGAAGACCGCTCCCGGCATCAGCACAGTGAGCGGTGCTTTCCTGATGCTGCTGCCCGAGGGCTCGCCCTACGGCCACAACGGCGTGATGGTGTTTGCCGACTGCGCCGTGGTGCCCGACCCCGACGCACAGCAGCTGGCACAGATTGCCGTGAGCGCCGACCGTACCGCCCGTGCCCTTGCCGAAATCGACGATCCCAAGATTGCCATGCTGAGTTTCTCGACCAAGGGCAGCGCCAAGCATGAACGCGTCGACAAAGTTGTTGAAGCTACCCGTCTCGCTAAGGAGATGAACCCCAACCTGAAGATTGACGGCGAGCTGCAGGCTGATGCCGCCATCGTTCCCAGCGTGGGTGCCAGCAAGGCTCCCGGTAGTGACATCGCCGGTAACGCTAACGTGCTCGTGTTCCCCGACCTGGGTGTGGGCAACATCGCCTACAAGCTGGTGCAGCGCATCGCCGGAGCCAAGGCTGTGGGCCCCGTCCTGCAAGGTCTTGCCGCTCCCGTCAACGACCTGTCACGCGGGTGCAACGAGGACGACATCTACCGCACCGTTATCCTGACCTGCAACCAGGCGATTAATAGGTAAGAGGCTTTAGGCGTTAGGCGTTAGGTTTTAGGCTTTAGGCGTTAGGCGTTAGGCGTTAGATTTTATATATAAGATAATAGATAATTGATAATTATATGAATATTTTAGTTTTGAATTGCGGCAGCAGCTCTGCCAAGTATAAACTCATTGAGATTAAGGAGAACAAGACCCTGGCTGAGGGCGGTGTAGAAAAAATCGGTCTGCCTGACGGCTTTATCAAGCTCAAATTTGACGACGGCAGCAAGAAGAACATCGACCTGGGTCTTACCGACCACAAGGGTGCCATCAAGGCCATCCTGGATGCCCTGGTAAATCCCGAGTATGGTTGCATCAAGGACCTGAAGGAGATTGACGCCGTTGGTCACCGCGTGGTACATGGCGGCGAGAAATTCAGCCGCAGCGTCCTCATCACCGACGAGGTGAAGGACATGATTCGCGAGTGCTACGGTATCGCCCCGCTCCACAATCCCGTGAACATGGCCGGAATCGAGGCCATCGAGGCCGTATTGCCCGGTGTCCCCCAGGTAGCAGTGTTTGACACCGCCTTCCACCAGACGATGCCCAAGAAGGCCTTTATGTATCCGCTGCCCATGGAGTATTACACCACCGACCATGTGCGCCGCTACGGTTTCCACGGCACGAGCCACCGCTTCATTGCACAGCGCGTGTGTGAAATGCTGGGCACTACCCCCGAGGGCAAGCGCATCATCTGCTGCCACATCGGCAACGGTGCCAGCATCAGCGCCATCAAGGAAGGCAAGAGCATCGACACCACGATGGGCCTCACCCCCACCGAGGGTCTAATGATGGGTACCCGCTCGGGTGACGTTGACCCGGGTGCATTGCTCTTCCTCATGGAGAAGTACAACCTGAGTCCCAAGGAGATGCTCAACATCATCAACAAGAAGAGCGGTGTACTGGGCATTACCGGACTGAGCAGCGACATGCGCGACGTGGTTGATGCTGCCGAGAAGGACCACAACGAGCGTGCACAGCTGGCTCTGGACATGTATGAGCTGCGCATCCTGAAGACCATCGGCGCCTATGCAGCCGAGCTGAACGGTGTGGACATCATCGCCTTTACCGGCGGTGTTGGTGAGAACCAGTTCCAGACCCGCAAGCGCGTTTGCCGCCAGCTGTCCTACCTGGGCGTGAAGATTGACGAGGAACTGAACGACACGCTGTGGCGTGGCAAGGAAGGCGAAATCAGCACCCCCGACAGCAAGGTCAAGGTGGTTGTTGTGCTCACCGACGAGGAGTACATGATTGCCCACGACACCGAAGCCATCATTGAGGGCCGCGAGCCGTAATTCAACTTCGAATAACGCGAATTATACTAATAAATTGGGGTGCGAGTAATTTCGCACCCCAATTTATTATAGCCATTACGATGGGATTCAGTCGGGATAGACAAGGTTTTCTTCCTTGATGTCCTGCAGGACTTCGACATAGTACTTGCGGGCCTCCCATTTGGCCATGGGCAGGTTGTTGAGCATGTAGTTGCCACAGTCGTGGGCATTGGCACCGGGAATGTCGCCGTCAAACTCGGTAATCCACTTGAACAGTTCCTGCATCAGGGGCACAATGTCACGGCTCGTGAGGTCGCCCTTGAGCAAGAGGTAATTGCCTGTGCAGCAGCCCATGGGTCCCCAATAAATAACCTTGTCGCCCCACACGGGATGGTTGCGCAGATAGGTTGCTGCCAGATGCTCAATGGTGTGCAAGGCACTCTGGCTCACGGCAGGCTCACGGTTGGGCAACTTCATGCGAATGTCAAAAGTGGTAATCACATCGCCACCGCTCAGGTAATCCTTACGGGAAACGTAGATGCCACGCAGCAACCTGGTGTGGTCAATCTTGAAACTATCGATTTTTTCCATATTCAGTTGTCAGTTTTCAGTTGTCAGTTGTCAGTTTTCAGTTTTCAGTTTTCAGTTTTCAGTTGTCAGTTTTCAGTTTTCAGTTGTCAGTTTAGTTTGGAGATGAGGTCTTTAAGGATTTTGAAGGTCTCTTGCGGGGCATCGGTCCAGAAGTCCATATACTGCTTGGTGTTGTCATGACTGGCACCGGGCGAGTCGCTGATGACACGCAGTGCCATGAAAGGCACCTTGCACAGGTGGCATACCTGGGCTATAGCGCCCGATTCCATATCCACCGCCAGCGCTTCGGGGAAGTTGCCCTTGATGCGGTTCACGTCTTCCATCTTGTCGATGAACTGGTCACCGGAGCAAATCAGGCCCTTGTGGATGTCTTCACGTTCAGGCAAGAGCTCAAGCAGGCGTGAGGCTCCCTCGAAATAGAGGGGCAAGCCCTGTACCCTACCCAACTCGCTCTCGGGGCCGCACCACACGTCATGATAAGCGACACGTGCACCGGCCACCACATCCATGACATTGACAGACTTGTCAGCACCGCCGGCAACGCCGCTGTTAATCACAAAATTGGGAGCAAAATGGTTGACGAGCATCAATGCGCCCATCGCGGCATTCACCTTGCCGATGCCGCACTGCATCACCATCACGTCATGACCACCCATCTTGCCACAGTGGAACTCAAAGCCGCTCATGCAGCTCTCCTCGCTGTCGTGCAGCAACGGCAAGAGCAGATCCAGCTCCTTACGCATCGCCACAATGATTCCAATCTTCATACCTTTAAAATGTGTCTAGAAATTTTGCTGCAAAAGTACAAAAAAATCCAGTTGTAATGATAAAACAACTGGATTTATAGGAAAACTGAATTGTTTCATGAACCAATGAGCGTCAGTCCTTGAGTGAATAGGTGACGGTGGTGACAACGCGCACTTTCTTAATCCACGGGGTGTACTCGTCGCGGTTGTCGATGGAGAACTGGCCCTGATCGGCACTCACGATTTTGTTGAGTTTGCTGTGGGAGTTCTTGGCAAACTGCTCGGCAGTGGTCTGGGCATTCTCGATGGCCTCCTGCATCATCTTGGGCTTCATCTCCTTGAAGGCGACAAACTCATATCGTATCTGATTCTCATAGCTGTCGCCGGTGATGGCCACACCCTCACGCAAGAGGTCGCCCTGCTTGGCGATGAGTTGACGCACCTGGTCTACATTCTTGCTCGTCACGGTAAGCACCGAGGTCACGATGTAGCGGTAGGCCTTGTTGGTCTCATACTCACGAGCGGTCAAGTCGACCACCTGCGGGGCATTGAGGCTGATTTCGTCCTCCTTGACACCACCCTTAATCAAGAAAGCCTTGATTTTGGACTGAGTGGCAGCGATGCGGTCATACAGACCCGGCAGGTCGTTACCCACCTCTTTAGAGACGATGGGCCACGTCACCTTGTCGGCCTGCACTTCCTGCTCAGCGAGACCCTTAACAGTGACCTTGCGGTCCTTGCTTGCAAAATCATCAATACCAGCCTTGATGAACCAGCCCAAGCAGAATACACTCAGCGCGATGAGGGCTGACGAAATGATCATTTTCTCTTTCATAATAGTGTCATCTGTTTAAATATAAACCTTAATCGCATCATTAACTGCAAAAAGCACGCCATATTGTGTCCAACAGGCAAAAAATTACACTTCATGGCTAAATTTATTCAATCAAAAGTGACTTAATGGAACTACAACTACAGTTTTCCTCTGTTTTTGTTCCAGAATTATTCTTAATATGGTTTTGTGTATTTTAGTAAAATATTGTTATCAAAGGTTAAATAATTGCCGTTTAATGAAATTATTTTGTCATTTATAGCAATTACTCCATGGATTTCTTATAACTTTGCATCACAAAAATAAGGAATATGGTAAAACAGATGTCACAAGAAGAGATTCAGGCAAGGCAGGAGCAGCTCATGCATGAGATGTCCAAGCGGATTGCTCACCGTGTGAATAGGGAACTGTTTGAGCGCGAGATGTCGCACAAGGACTTCGCTGCCCTCATCAACCATTCACAGGGCGTGGTGTCGCGTTGGCTCAACGGCAAGCACAATTTCACGCTCTCGACGTTAGCCTTGATTTCGCTCACCCTCGACATCGACCTCCTGGAACCTCAATAATTCTATCACATTTTTATTATCCAATTAATTTCATCAACATTTTTATGACAACCAAGCAGACATTCTGGAGAACATTCGCCATCACCGTGGCCACGCTCCTCACCATGCCCGCTTCGCTGTGGGCCGACAGCGCTTTCGGAGGCGGAAGCGGATTTCATGACGACCCGTACATTATCTCAACGCCCGAACATTGGCTCCAGATCGCCAACGATGTTAATAACGGGAACAGCTATAATTCCAAATATTTTGAACTCACATCTAATCTTGATTTCAGCGGCATTGAATATCAGATGATTGGATGGTTTAGTGCGAAACCTTTCAATGGCATTATTCATGGCAATGGCCATATGATTGACAATGTGGTCATCGACAAATCAGCAACTAATCAATTGCTGGTAGGTTTATTTGGGTATATTGGACGGCATGGCAGCATTAGCAACATTGTTGTTGGCCCGAATTGCGTGTTCAAAGGCACTACTCATGTTGGCAGTATAGCCGAGACCTGTGACGGACGTATATACAATTGTGTTAATATGGCAGATGTTTCTGGTACAAGAACAGTTGGAGGTATCTGTGCTAGACTGGGATATGTTGGAGATGTTCAAAACTGTACTAATATGGGCGATGTGACTGGATCTGCCTACGTGGGTGGTTTTGTCGCCGAAGCTGCTGCAGGAGGCTTGATTACAGGTTGTCTCATGCTTGGTCAGGTCACTGCCGATTATGGATATAATACTATTGTTGCATTATATAGCGAAACCATCGATCATTTGAAAATTTTTAAGTACGTTTACAGCAATTATTATGCTGGTGATTGTGACGGTGAAAACCTCAGTGGAGACTATACCAGCGAAATGATAACTAGAGGCTACAAAATTTCGGGCGCTGGTGGTGTTACGGTCAAAAAAAATATGGATAGCGGTTTTGGTATGACATATAACGACACTGTATATGCTGGTGCTAATCAGGGAACGGAACTTTTTCTTAGTGTGAACGGCAGAATACTGAAAGCTAACGCTGAACTATGGGTCAGTGGCGGCAAACTTAGATACAAGGGTTCTGACACATGGGTCCTCACCATGCCGGCCCAGGACGTGGTCATCTGCCTCAAGTTGATTGGAGACGTGAACTGCGACGGTAAGGTCAACGTCGACGACGTCACCACCCTGGTCGACGCCCTGCTGAGCAGCACTGCCTCCGCTATCCCAAACGGCGACTGCGACAGCGACGGTGAGGTCAACGTCAACGACGTCACCACCCTAATTGACACCCTGCTCAACAGCAACTGAGCGCCAACGATAGAGCATTTTTTGAGATACAAGAAACAACTAATTATTTAATATAAACTTGATACAGATGAAACGGTTTTTAGTTTTGTTATTTTATGGCATGGTAATCTCTCTTGCCGCCAATGCTAGGGAATACACCAGGTTTTTTGAACATGATATTGATAAAAATGGGTCACTTGATTTTGTGGAATTCGCTAACGATACTGCTTGGAAAAGATTATTTGACGCTGTCGATAGCGACAAGAACGGTTCTATCTCATTCGAAGAGATGACGGCTCGGGATGAAAGACAAGCCGGCTGGGACGCAGTATGGGATCTTAATGGGGAAACTTCAATACAGAAGTATCATTCGATACAATCGATAGAGATCTTCGAAGGCGCAACGCGAGTTGATTGTTGCAATAACGAGATTGCCGAAGTGGATTTTCAGTACAATACCGAGTTGTGGGAGGTGCTTTGTGCCAACAATCTATTCACTTCGCTCAATTTTGCACACAATCCCAAACTGACCCGTTTAGTGTGCTATGGCAACCAAATCGCTGGAGAAGCGATGGATGAACTGATAGCAAGTCTGCCAACAGTGGAAAATGGTGAATTGGTTGTCGTCAACAAGCAAGACATTAACGAAATGAACGTTTGCTCTATTGATCAGGTCGCTGCTGCGAGAGCCAAAGGCTGGATTGTCTATGACCACAACGACGGGGAGCCGATAGAGTACGAAGGTGCAATCATAATTAGCGGAGACGTGAACTGCGACGGTCACGTGAGCATTGACGACGTCACCACCCTAACCGATCTCCTGCTGAATGTCGCGGCTGACAGCCTCTCCAATGGTGACGTGGATGGCGATGGTGTGGTCAACATCCACGATATGACCACATTGATTGACTATCTGCTATCAGGCAACTGGCATTGACACTCGCTGGATAACGGGCATTAAGGAGAGTGTGCCATAACAAATATTTGATGATAAATAACTTAGCGTCTTACGGCTCAGCGTGAAATATGGTGGTGGCCAGGGCTTCGGCACAGCGTTCGCCGTCAATGGCGCTGGAGACGATGCCGCCGGCGTAGCCTGCCCCTTCACCGCAGGGGTAAAGGCCGTCGAGGGTGATATGGTGCAGGGTCTCGTTGTCGCGGGGAATGCGCAGGGGGGATGAGGTGCGGGTCTCAACACCGATGACAATGGCGTCGTTGGTAAGGAAGCCGCGGGCGTTCTTGCCAAAGACCTTAAAGCCCTTGCGCAGACGGTTGGCAACGAAGGGGGGCATCCACAGGTCGAGCCTTGAGGGCTGCACGCCAGGCAGATAGGACGATGGCGGGATATTGCGCGAGGGCTTGCCATCGACAAAGTCCTTCATGCGCTGGGCGCCGGCAATGAGTGTGTTGCCCGCCTCGGCAAAGGCGCGCCGCTCCATGTCACGCTGGAACATCATCATCGCCAGTTCGCCATATTGCTTATATTGGTCGGGCAAGTCTTCGGGATGAATCTCAACCACCATGCCCGAGTTAGCCCAATGCGAACCGCGGTTGCTGGGAGACATGCCGTTGACCACCAGGCCGTCGGTCTCGCTCACGGCTGGCACTACAAAGCCGCCGGGACACATGCAGAAGGAATACACGCCTCGATGATCCACCTGGGTGACAAAGTTGTACTCTGCGGCAGGCAGATAATCACCGCGCCCCAGTACGGTGTGGTACTGAATCTGGTCAATGATGCGCTGGGGATGCTCGAGGCGCACACCTACGGCTATGCCCTTGGCCTCGATAGCTATGCCACTGTCGTGGAGCATCTGATAGACGTCTCGTGCCGAGTGGCCCGTTGCCAGAATGACAGGACCGTCAAAATGCTCGCCCGATGCTGTCTCTACCCCAGTGACCTTGCTGTCCTCGACAATGAGGCGGGTGACGCGGGTCTCGAAATGCACCTCGCCGCCACAACGCAGGATGGTCTCGCGCATCGCCTTGATGACGCCGGGCAACTTGTCGCTGCCGATGTGGGGGTGGGCATCGATGAGGATGTCCTCGCGGGCACCATGCTGGACAAAGATGCCCAGGATGCGGTCTACCGAGCCGCGCTTCTTGCTGCGGGTATAGAGTTTGCCGTCGCTATAGGCTCCTGCCCCACCCTCTCCAAAGCAGTAGTTGCTTTCGGGATCGACGATACCCTCGCGCTGGATGCGTGAAGCATCGATGCGGCGGTTCATCACGTCCTTGCCGCGCTCGAGCACGATGGGCTTGATGCCCAGTTCTATGAGCCGCAATGCCGCAAACAAGCCGCCAGGGCCCATACCCACGACGATTGCCTGACGCTTGCCGTCAACGGGCTTGTAGTCGATAGGCGGCACCAGGTAGTCCTGCGTCATGGGTTCATCAACATAGACACGAATCTTGAGGTTGACCACCACCTGACGCTGGCGGGCGTCGATAGAGCGCTTGAGGATTCTCACGCCCTGAATGCGCTGGGCAGGTATGTCGTTATACTTGTCGAGATGGCGCACGATTTCGCTCATGCTTGCCGCCGTGCGCGGACTGACGCGGAGTTGCAGTTCCTGTATCATTGGTTACAAGTTGTAAGTTTTAAGTTGTAAGTTTTAAGTACGAATACTATCGTCTGAAGCTTTACAACAGTGAACTATTTTTTGTGGTGCAAAATTAGTGAAAATTGGGGTATATTCAGTAATTTTGCGCACTAATTCATCCACAAGACGACAATTATGAGTGACAATACAACTAAACGGTGCGGTGTGCTTTTTGACCTTGACGGCGTACTGCTCGACAGCGAGGGCCGATACAGCATCTTTTGGGGACAAATGGAAAAGGAATACCCCACAGGCATCGACAATTTCGCCAGTTTCATCAAGGGGTTCCACCTGAACAGGATATTGAGCTACTTTGAAAACGATGAAGTGCGCCAGCAGGTGGTTGACAAGCTGTTGGAATTTGAGCGGGAGATGCGTTACGAGTTCTTTCCCGGTGCGCTGGAGTTTGTGAAGCAACTGCGTGATGCCGGGATCCCGATGGCTATCGTCACATCGAGCGACCGCATGAAGATGCAATCGCTCTATCGGCAGCATCCTGACTTCCCCACCCTGTTTGACCAGATTATCACAGGCGACATGGTTACCAAAGCCAAACCCGACCCTTACTGTTTCCTGTTGGGAGCCAAGCTGCTGGGCGTTGACATCAAGGACTGCATCGTGTTTGAGGACTCACGCAACGGACTCATCGCAGGCCGCGCCTCGGGAGCCAAAGTCATCGGTGTTGCCACAACACTGAGCGCCGATGCCGTCAAGGAACTGAGCGACATGACCATCGATGCCGTGAGCCAACTGAGCGTTGAAGAACTGCTCAACTTCGACAGATAAAACATTCTTATCAGAATTTCTTTGCTTGATTGCAAAATTGGTTGTACCTTTGTCACACCGATGAGAACCGATCCAAATATCGAAGATTTTGCTGCCAGCAACAACCCCGTTGTGCGCAAGTTCAACGAGTTTATTGATGCGCATGGCCTGCGCCGCACCACCGAGCGTTATGCCATTTTGAGCCACATCATGAACATCAACGGGCACTTCACCATCGAGGAGCTGCAGCAACTGATTGATGCGGACGGTTTTCGCGTGAGCCGCTCAACCCTCTACAATACCGTGGAGCTGCTGATAGAGGCAAAAATGCTGCGACGGCATGTGTTTGAGGGCATGCAGGCGCAGTATGAGCGCATCACCCTGCCCCACACCCACCTGATTTGTACCACATGCGGCAGGGTGAAGGAGGTGCGCGACCCGAACTTCGCGGCATTCATGAACGCCCGTCGCTTCAATGCCTTCAACACCGACCACTACAGTCTGTACGTGTATGGCACTTGCAGCTCCTGTGCCCGCAAGTCGAAGCGAGCCAAGGCTGCAGACGACAAAAAAGAGAAACGCAAATAACTTTGTAATAACAATAAAAGAAACCTATTTAACACTTTTAAAACCGTTAATTTATCATGGCTAAAGTAAAACCGTTCCGTGGCGTTAGACCGCCGAAAGAGTATGTAGAAAAAGTTGCATCCAAGCCCTACGATGTCCTCTCTAGTGAGGAGGCACGTGCCGAGGCCGGCGACAACGAGATGTGTCTGTATCACATCATTAAGCCCGAAATCGACTTCGAGCCCGGCACTGGCGAGCATGAGCCCAAGGTCTATGACAAGGCCGTTGAGAACTTCAAGAAGTTCCAGGACAAGGGTTGGCTGGTACAGGACGACCAGGACTGCTACTACATCTATGCCCAGACCATGGATGGTCGCACACAGTATGGCTTTGTGGTAGGCGCCAGCGTTGAGGACTACCTCACCGGCCGCATCAAGAAGCATGAGCTCACCCGTCGTGAGAAAGAAGCCGACCGCATGCACCACATCGAAATCAACAACGCCAACATCGAGCCGGTGTTCCTGGCTTTCCCCGATAACAACACCCTGGAGGATATCATCGACCGCACCGCCCAGACCACTCCCGAATATGACTTCGTGAGCGAGGACGGCATCGGCCACACCCTGTGGGTCATCAAGGACAAGGAGACCATCGACACCATCACCCGTGAGTTTGGTGAGATTCCTTACCTCTACATCGCCGACGGTCACCACCGCACCGCCGCTGCTGCCCATGTGGGCGAGGAGAAGGCCAAGGCTGACCCCAACCACAACGGCACCGAGGAGTACAACTATCTGCTGGCAGTCTGCTTCCCGCAGTCACACCTCAAGGTGATGGACTACAACCGCGTGGTTGTTGACCTGAACGGCAACACCGAGGAAGAGTTCCTGAAGAAGCTGGAAGAGAAATTCATCGTCGAGGAGAAGGGCACAGAAATCTACACGCCCGCCAAGCTGCATAACTTCTCGCTGTACCTGGGTGGCAAGTGGTACTCACTGACCGCCAAGGAAGGCACCTATGACGACAACGACCCCATCGGCGTTCTCGACGTGACCATCAGCAGCGATTACATCCTGCGCGACATTCTGGGCATCACCGACCTGCGCACCGACAAGCGCATCGACTTCGTGGGCGGCATCCGCGGCCTGGGCGAGTTGAAGCGTCGCGTTGACAGTGGCGAGATGAAGATGGCGCTTGCCCTCTATCCCGTCACCATGAAGCAGATTATCGACATCGCCGACAGCGGCAAAATCATGCCCCCGAAGGCTACCTGGTTCGAGCCGAAGCTGCGCTCGGGTCTCATCATCCACAAGCTGGACTAATCACTGAGATAACATACACACATCATAGCGTTAACGGTTTGTCTGAGCCGTTAACGCTTTTCTTCGTGATGCCAAATCGCGGGACTTAAATCGAATAACATAAAAAAACAATATTATTCTTTGAATAATCAAATAAACCATTTACCTTTGTGACCTAAATCAATATTAACCAAACATAAACAGATATCAAGTATAATTAATATTTATTCATAGTTTTAATACTATTGTAATTATGAAAAAAACTTCCAAACTATTCATGTTCATCCTGGCAGGGATGATAGCGTTGAGTGTTAATGCCGCCAGTTCTAGAGACAATTTGACGACCCAACATCGTCCCCTGATTGAGGAGTACACGGGCACGTGGTGCGGTTGGTGCCCAAGAGGTTATGTCGGTATGGAATTGCTAAGTGAGACCTTTGGCGAGGATTTCATCGGTGTAGCCATCCACAACGACGACCCGATGGCCGTGCTCACAGTAAGCCAGTATCCCAGTGACATCTCAGGTTTCCCCAGTGCCTTCGTGGAGAGGTCACGTGAGGTTGACCCTTATTATGGCGTTACCGATGATACTCCTGCTGCCATTATCGATTTCATGCAGCGACTTGCCTCTCGTGAATCGGCTGCAGCGATTGGCGTTGCTGCTGAATGGACAAGCGCAGACAAAACCGACATCAATGTGCATGTGTCGACATTTTTAACAAGCAGCAGTTCTACCGGCAAGTATGCCATCGAGGTGATGCTCATTGCCGATGACCTATATGGAAGTTCCTCAGCTTGGTCGCAGGCCAACTATTTCCGCATCTACGCCTCCTATTTTGCCGACGACCCCTATCTGGGAGAATGGACCACCAAGGCATCATCCGTCAAGGGCCTCCACTTCAACGATGTGCTTGTCGGCACCAGCGGTGTGGTAATAAACAGTCTGCCTACCAGCATTGTAGCCAATGAAATCTACGACTTTGACTACACCTTCACGCTCAGCAATCTGCCTAAGCCCTCCCTCATCCAGAACAAGGACAACCTGCACGTGATTGCCATCATCGTCGACAAAGGCACTAAGAAGGTCATCAATGCCAATCGTTGCTACATCGACGAGTTTGTACCCGTTGTGGTGCCTGGCGACGCAAACGATGACGGCATCGTGGGCATCTCCGACATTACTGACCTCATTGACTATATGCTCGGAAATGAGGTGGAATCATTTAACTTGTTAAATGCCGATATTGACAACGATGGCGTTCTCACAATTGCCGATATTACCGGTATCATCGATTTGTTATTGATGAACGACTGATCATATCATACAGCTACAATGAAAGCCGAGGATTCACATCCCCGGCTTTCATTTGTAAATATGAATCCTGCCTGGCGGCGAAGATAGGCGGCGTCTCGAAATAAAAAAAGAATAAATTCTTTTTGTTCTTTGCTCGACTTGCACTATCGCTGCCTGGCGGCGAAGATAGGCGGCGTCTCGAAATAAAAAAAGAATAAATTCTTTTTGTTCTTTGCTCGACTTGCACTATCTTTGTAGGTTAAAATAGAAATCAAAAAATTAATCACACTATAAAGAGACATAACTGTATGAAATTCAACGTCCAAAGTAAATTATTGCTCACCCGTCTGAACGCTGTGAGCAAAGTGGTGAGCAGCAAGAACGCGTATGCCATTCTCGACAACTTCCTGTTTGAGTTGCAGAGCGACCGTCTGATTGTGACCGGCAGCGACATGGAAATCCGTCTGACGACCAATATCGAGGTCCAGAACGTGGAAGGCAGCGGCAAATTTGCCCTTGACGTGAAACGCACCATCAACTCTCTGAAAGAGTTGCCTGACACTGCGTTGACCTTTGAAATCAATGATGAGACCCTGGCTGTGAAGGTGACCTACGTGAATGGTTATTACGATGCCATGGCCTTTAATGGCGACGAATTCCCCGAGAAGGCAGCCACGGCCAACGACGTGAAGCACTTCACGTTGCCCGCCAAGAGCATTGCCGCCGGTATCGGCCACACACTGTTCGCTGTGGGTAACGACGAGATGCATCCTCAGTTCTCAGGCATCTTCTGGGACATCATGAGTGACAAAATCGTGTATGTCGCCAGCGACTCCCACAAGCTCGTTCGCTATCGCCAGACCGACGTGACTCCCAACTTTGAACGTCAGTTCATCCTTCCCACCAAGCCTGCCGCTATCCTGGCAAGCATCATCGACCGCAACAGCGATGAGCCGGTGAACATCACTGTGGACGAGAGCAGTGCCACCTTTGAGAACGCTGACTATGAGCTGTCATGCCGTTTCATCAACGGACGTTACCCCAAGTATGACAGCGTCATCCCCGAGGACAACCCCTACACGATGGCTGTTGACCGCCAGACGCTTCTCAACGCAGTTCGCCGCGTGGCTGTATTTGCCAACGTGGGCGGCCTGGTGCGCCTGGACCTGCAACCGACTCAAGTGAAGCTTACCGCCCAGGACGTGGACCACTCCACATCGGCCGAGGAGACCATCGCTTGTGAATACAATGGCGAACCCATGAACATCGGCTTCAAGAGTGCCGACGTCATCGACGTGGTGAGCAACATCGACTGCGACGGCATCTTCCTTAAGCTGCTCGACCCTGCCCGCGCAGGTGTGTTCCTCCCCTCGGAGCAGAAGGCCGGTGAAGACCTCATCGTGCTGCAGATGCCCATGATGATTTAATTTCAGTTAATAGTTGATAGAGAATAGTTAAAAAAATGGCATTCTGCTCAAGGAAACGCCAGATTTTGCGTTCTATAGGACTAGAAACCTGAAAGAATCATGGAATTGAACTTGAAACGACCTTTAGTGGTCTTTGACCTGGAATCGACGGGTCTTAACATCACCGAGGACCGCATCATTGAGCTGTCCTATGTCAAGGTGTACCCCAATGGCCAAGAGGAGAGCAGAACCTTCCGTTTCAACCCCGAGAAGGTGATTCCGCAACAGGCCATTGACGTACACGGCATCACCAACGAAATGCTGGAGCATGAACCCACCTTCAAGGAGCGTGCCCATGACATTGCACGCGTGTTTGAGGGCAGCGACATCGCCGGTTTCAACAGCAACCACTTTGACATTCCCCTGCTGGCCCAGGAGATGAGCAAAGCGGGCGTAGGCTTTGACCCGTCGCAGCACAAGTTCATTGACGTGCAGACCATTTACCACAAGCGTGAAAAACGTGATTTGGAAGCAGCATGCATTTTCTACTGCGGCCATCCGATGAAGAACCATCACAGCGCCGAGGATGATGCCCGAACGACCCTGGAGGTACTCAAGGCACAACTCGACCACTATGCCAACGATGCCGAGCCGTTGCAGAATGACGTGGACTACCTGTCGCAGTACTCGTCTCACAACCGCAATGTGGACCTGGCAGGCCGCATCATCTATAACGAGCAAAAACAGCCCGTGTTCAATTTCGGCAAGCACAAGGGCAAAACCGTAGAAGACGTTTTCACCAAGCTTGACTTGGGATATTATGACTGGATGATGAAAAGCGACTTCGCCGAGAACACCAAGCAGGTCATCACCAAGTTATACATACAGTTCAAGAAAAAATAACCATCACCCTACCAGGACGCATCATGTTGAAAGGCAAACACATCATCTTGGGCATCACGGGCGGCATTGCTGCTTATAAATGTGCGACACTCACGCGCCTGCTCATCAAGGCCGGCGCCGAGGTGCAAGTCATTATGACCCCCAATGCCAAACAGTTCATCCAGCCCTTGACGCTCTCCACGCTAAGCGGCAAACCCGTTATCAGCGAGTTTTTCACTGCCAACACCGGACAGTGGAACAGCCATGTTGACCTGGGGCTGTGGGCCGATGCCCTCATCATCGCTCCCGCCACTGCATCGACCATCGGCAAGATGGCCAACGGCGTTGCCGACAACATGCTGGTGACAACCTATCTGTCTGCCAAGGCGCCCGTGTTCGTCGCGCCTGCAATGGACCTGGACATGATGCGCCATCCCAGCACTGTGCGCAACCTGGAACTGCTGCGCAGCTACGGCAACCATATCATCGAACCTGCCGAGGGTGAGCTTGCCAGCCACCTTATCGGCAAGGGCCGCATGGAGGAACCCGAGAACATCGTCAAGGCACTGGAAGCCTACTTCGCAACGGGAGAGGACCTTCAGGGCAAGCACGTGCTGATAACTGCCGGACCGACAGTGGAGAAAATCGACCCTGTGCGTTACATCAGCAACTTTTCTTCTGGCAAAATGGGCTTTGCCCTCGCCGAGGAGTGCGCTAGCCGTGGTGCCCATGTGACCCTTGTTGCCGGTCCCGTTACTCTCAAGGCCGAACACAGCAATATCCATCGTGTCGATGTAACCACCGCACAGGAGATGCATGACGCTGTGATGGACGCACTGCCCAAGAGCGATGCAGTCATCCTGTGTGCCGCAGTAGCCGATTACCGTGTTGACAACGTCGCCGAAAAGAAAATCAAGCGTGAGAAAGATGCCGCCCCCGTGCTGCATCTCACCCCCAATCCTGATATCGCCCGCGCTGTTGGGCAAGCCAAACGTCCCGACCAGGTGACTGTGGGATTTGCACTGGAAACCGACAATGAAGAAAGCAATGCTCAAGGTAAACTCGAGCGTAAACAGCTGAATTTTATTGTTATGAACTCTTTGCGTGATAAGAATGCCGGTTTCCAGGTCGACACCAACAAGGTGACTATTTTTACCGATAAAGGCGAAATCATTAAGGGCGATTGCAAGTCCAAGCGCGCTGTTGCCCATGACATTGTTGATATTTTACATAAATACCTGTCACAACAATGAAGAAAACACTATTGATGCTGATAGCGGCGCTGATGTGCGCCTTCACTGTCGTTGCCGATGACGACGACATGGAGCTGAACTGCGAGTTTGAAATCAACAGTGACAAAATCTCCAACGTCAGCAAGGAGGTGTTCAGTGAACTTAAACAGGCCATCAACGACTACTTGAACACCGACCACAAGTGGACCAACGCCACCTTCAGCACCAACGAGAGAATTTACTGTAAGATGCTCCTCACCCTCAGTTCGTATGACAATAACACGGGAGTGATGGAGGGTGACCTGCAGATTCAGTCGCAGCGCCCTGTATTCAACAGTTCCTACACAACAGCACTTATCAACTTCAGGGATACCAAGGTCAGTTTCATCTATAGAAGCGGTCAGGAACTGGAATTCTCAGAACTTGATATGAAAGACAACCTGACGGCCATACTCAACTTCTGGGCCTACATGATAATCGCCGTGGATTTTGACTCATTCGAACTCAAAGGCGGCGACCCGTATTATGAAAAAGCTGAACAAGTCGTACGGCTCGCCCAGACCTCGGGAGAAAGCGGCTGGAAAGCTTTTGAAGACAACACCAACCGCTATGCGGTCCTGAGTGCTTATACTGAGACCCAGACAGCTCCCATCCGACAAATAATCTATGACTATCACCGCATGGGCCTTGACCAGATGGCTGTCACTGTTGACAAAGGCCGTGCAGCCATAACCCACACGCTGGAGAACCTTTCCAAAATCTACGAGGTGGCCCCGATGTCGGTGTGTCTTACCATGTTCAAAGACGCCAAGTTGGACGAACTCATCAATATCTACAGCAAGGCCAATATGACCGAGAAAGAGGCTGTCTATGAGATGCTGTACCAGGTTTATCCGAGTGAGACCAATCGTCTCGAGGAGATTAAAAAGCAGGCCAGCAATTAACCTCAGCCCCTCGCCATGATAAAGCTCCTGCATATTTCTAATTATGCCCTCATTCGCAAACTTGATATTGAGTTTGCCGGTGGCTTGACTATCATCACAGGCGAGACCGGCGCAGGAAAATCCATCATCCTCGGCGCCTTGTCACTCATCATGGGTGAGCGTGCCGACACCAAGGCCATCCGTGACAAGGCCGCCAAGACTGTCGTGGAGGCAACCTTTGACATCGACGGTTATCAATTGGAATCATTCTTTGAGGATAACGATATTGACTGGGACGAACATGAATGCCTGGTCAGGAGAGAGTTGTCGCCCAACGGCCGTTCACGCGCATTTATCAACGACACTCCTGTCCAACTGGGCACATTGCGTGAACTGAGCACCCGGCTGCTGGACATCCACTCCCAACACAGCAACATGCTGCTTTCGCAACCTGCTTTCCAACTCTCCATTCTCGACAGCATTGCCGATAACCGCGACATGCTGGACCGATACCGTTCGGTCTTTCATGACTATCGCGATGCCTCGCGCGAACTCGAGGAAACCCGTCGCGCCATTGAGAAACTGCGCGGTGAGCAGGATTATATCCGTTTCCAGTTAGACCAATTGACAGAATTGCAGTTACAGTCCGACGAAGACCAGCATCTTGAATCGATGCAAAGCAAACTGAGCCATGTCAATGAGCTCAAGGAAACACTTTGGATAGTTGAGAATGAGCTCAACGGCGATGAGAACAGCATCCTGGACCGCCTCACGGCTGTAGCGCAACGTTTGGAGGAGGCTGAATCTACCTTGAACGACGTCGAGGGTTTTTCATCAAGAGTACGTAACGCCCTCATCGACCTCAAGGACATTGCCCACAGCGTAAGCAATACCACTGACACACTCAATGACGACCCGGCCGAGCTGGCCCGTGTCAACGAACGTCTGGACATCATCTACACGTTGCTGCGCAAACACAATGTTCGTGACGTGAACCAGCTGTTGGAAATTCAGCATAGCTATGAGCGTCAGCTGAATGAGATAGAACATAATGACGAAACTCTCGAGGCATTAGCCCAACGCGTCACCGCAGCACATGACGCCGCCATGGAGATTGCCAAAGAGTTGTCATCGAGGCGCAAGAAGGCTGCCGAACGCTTCAAGAAGGAATTGTTGGCGGCCGCTTTGCCGCTTGGGTTGAAAAATATCGCCTTCGATGCCAACATCAGCACTACCGACTTGACGGCAAGCGGTACCGACAATGCAGAATTCCTGATGGCCTTCAACAAGAACCAGCAACCGATGCCTGTCAAAGACACGGCCTCGGGTGGCGAGATTTCCCGCGTGATGCTGTGTATCAAAGCCATCATCGCCCGTCACATGCGCCTGCCGAGCATCATCTTTGACGAGGTGGATACCGGTGTCAGCGGCGATGTCGCCAACATGATTGGCGAGATGATGGCAGGGATTGCCCAAACTATCCAAGTCATCGCCATCACCCACCTGCCGCAAGTTGCCGCTCATGGCGACCACCACTTGCGTGTCTATAAGGCAGACAACGCCAACGAGACACTCACCCACGTCGAAACACTGGATGCCGAGGAGCATATTATGGAGATTGCCAGGATGCTGAGCGGCAAAGACCTTAACCAAGCCGCCATCGATAATGCCAAATCACTGATTAAGAACAATAAGAAATAATATGATAGACAAGACCCAATACATCTACGGCGTGCATGCCGTTCAGGAAGCGATTGACGCCGGCAAGGATATTGACAAAATCCTGCTGAGCAAAACACTGAATGCCGAGACCGCCCAAGCAATAGCCGAACGTGCCCGTGAGTTGCGTGTTCCCGTTCAGCGGGTACCCGTACAGAAGATTGACCGTATCACGCGCGGCAATCACCAGGGTGTGCTTGCCCTGCTGGCAGCCGTGACCTATTACCGCGTCGAGGACATCGTGCCACAATTGTTTGACAATGGCGAGAATCCGTTCATCGTGGTGCTTGACGGTGTTACCGACGTGCGCAACTTCGGCGCCGTGGCCCGCACCTGCGAGTGTGCCGGCGTGAGCGCTATCGTTATCCCTGACCGTGAAAGTGTCAGTGTCAATGCCGATGCCGTCAAGACTTCGGCCGGAGCACTGAACTATCTGCCCGTGTGCCGCGAGCACAATCTGGTGCGTGCCGTCAAGCTGCTGCGCGACAGCGGTTTTAAAGTTGTGGGCACCAGCGACAAGAGCCAGATGCCTTACACCCAGGGCGATTTCACCGGTCCTGTTGCCATCGTCTTGGGCTCTGAGGACAAAGGCATTTCTCCCGAAATCATGAAATTGTGCGACACACAGGTGCTGATTCCCGAGTTCGGTCACATCAACTCCCTGAATGTGTCGGTAGCAGGCGGCATCATCATCTATGAAGTCGTACGTCAGCGTCTCGGTGACGGGCAATCGGTGAAATAACCGCCCAATTCGTTGCCCGTACCGCCTTTTTTCACTAACTTTGCAAGTTCAATACAAGATACTATGATCAATCGAGTTTTAATCCGCGCCAAAGTCGTACAGAATCTGTACTCCTATATCCTCACACGTCCCGAGTGCACGCTCAACAAGGCGCTCAAGGACCTTGATGCGAGCCTTTCCAAGACCTACGAGTTGTACCACTACCTGATGCGTCTTCCCGTGGAGTTGACCCACTTGCAGGAAATGCGTCTTGACGAAGCTCGCAACAAGTACATGCCGACGGAAGAGGAGCTGAATCCCAACATGAAGTTTGTCAACAACCGCCTCGTCGCAGCAATGGCTGCCAACGAGGAGTTGCAACAGTATGCCCAGGAACACACGGTAACATGGAATGACGACCCCATCCTGGAGCGTCTGGTGCTTGACAAGATCATCAAGAGTGACGTGTACCAAGAATACATGTCATCCACCGAGGACAGCATAGCCGACGACAGCCAGCTGTGGCAACATCTCATCAAGCAGGTCATCCTGCCCGACGAGAACATGGTTGATGCTATCGAGCAGCGTTCGCTCTACTGGACTGAGGACGATATTGACTTGATGGGTCAGTTCGTTTGCAAGACTTTCCGTCGCATCGCAGAAGGGGCCGAGGATGCTATCCTGCCGATGTTCAAGGACGAAGAGGACGGAGACTTCGGCAAGGAACTGTTCAGTGCCACTGTGACTCAAATGCCCGAGAACAACGAGATTATCGACAATCTAGTCGAGGAAAGCCGCTGGGACAAGGACCGCATCGTGCTCATGGACCGCATCATCATGTGTGCTGCCCTTGCCGAGCTGCGCTCATTCGATAAGATTCCCGTTGCCGTGACACTTAACGAGTACATCGAGTTGGCCAAGAACTTCAGCACTGCCGCCAGCGGCAAGTTTGTGAACGGCATCCTCAACAATGCTGTCAAACTGCTGCGCAAAGACGGCAAACTGCTCAAGCAATAAATGACTAAAAACAATTATTCATCTAATAATTTCAACAATTATGCTTAACACAATTTTACTGCAAGCAAACCCGACACCTCCCGGAGGCGGTGGCATGTCCATGCTGCTGATGATGGTAGCCCTATTCGCGATTGTCTATTTCATGATGATTGCACCGCAAAAGAAAAAACAGAAAAAAATCAATGAATTCCGCAACAACCTCCAGAAGGGCGACAAGGTGATGACCGCCGGCGGCATCTATGGCCGCATCCGCGAGGTCAAAGACGACCATGTGCTGCTGGAGATTGACAACAACGTGACCATCAAGATTGATAAGAACTCCATCTATCAGTCGATGCAGGACGTTACCACCAACGCCTAAAATACAACTGTGACAGTCATCATCGCGACAGGTTAAGACATGCAACTCTGGGACAACATACGGGACAAGATGCAGCAATCGCCTCGAACCAGGTCGATTCTGCTCTACCTGATGTTTGTTGTCATCTCGGCAGTATTCTGGAGTTTCCTGACCTTTAACCGTGACGTGAAACTTGATATTGAAGTACCGGTCAAAATCAATTTGCCCCGCAATGTCCACCTGCTGTCGAGGGTGCCTGACACACTCACTGTCACGGTGACAGACCGCGGTTATCGGTTCTTCTCCTATCTGTTCCGCAAGAGCCAGCCCCTGACGTTGCGCTTCAGTGACTATAACGACGGCAGCGGTTACTTCAAGGTGGACCAGAGCCATCTCAAGAAGGCCTTGGCGGGCATTTTGAACAAGCATGCCACTATTGTCAGTGTCTTGCCCGAGAACATCAATATCCGCTTCACCGACTTGCCCGGAAAGAAGGTACCTGTCAAAACCGATATCATAGTCGAGCCGCGCGAAGACTACACCCTGTTCGGAGCGCTCATACAGAGCCAGGACTCGGTACTCGTCTTCAGCGATGCCAAGACGCTGAGTGATATCAACGAGGTTTTCACCTACCATGTTGAGGAGACTGACTTGACTGACACGTTGCGCCGCAAGGTCACCATTGCGCCTATCAGCGGTGCTGTTGTTGAGCCTCGTGCCATCGACATCATGGTGCCTATCGAGAAACTCAAGTCCCAAAAGCGTTCGGTCAAGATTGTTGTCCGCAACGCGCCTCCGGGCTTGAAGATGCTTCTCTTCCCGAGTGATGTGGAAGTGAGTTACCGCTCTCCCATGAGCCGCATCAATGACGAATCGGGCATCACAGCTGTCGTCGATTACAATTCCGTTGACTTCAACTCCACCAGCAACAAGGTGATGGTTCATATCGGAGAAATACCCGCCGCTTATCAAGACGTGAAACTCTCACACGACAGTGTTGAATACATCATCGAGAAGCATTGAGCAGAATGAGGTTAATCGCTATAACAGGCGGCATCGGCAGCGGCAAGAGCGTGGTCTCACGTCTCGTCAACGTGATGGGCTTTCAGGTCTATGACTGTGACTCACGTGCCAAGCAATTGATGACCCAGGATTCCATGGTGCGTCAGCAGTTGGCTGAAGCCTTCGGCGAAGAGACTTACCTGAATGACGGTTCTCTGAACCGCGCTCACCTGAGTGCTGTGGCATTCAGTGACCCCAATGCCCTGACAAGGCTCAATGCCATCGTTCATCCCGCTACGGCAACCGACCTCATCCGTTGGGCTGAGGAACAAGCCGATGCAGGTGCCACAATCGCCTTTGTCGAGACCGCCCTGCTGCGAACCGCTGGACTCGACAGGGTTGTGGATGACGTGTGGCATGTCACCGCCCCCGAGCAGTTGCGCATCGACCGTGTTATGACCCGTAGCGGCCTCACCGCAGCACAAGTAAAGGAACGCATAGCGGCACAACGTGATGAAGACACCCTTGCCGACGGCGAACACATCCTTGTCAACGACAACATCACTCCTCTTCTCCCTCAAGTCATTAAACTACTATAAAACTTTAATAACAATTATGCTGAAGAAAATTTTATCTATCTCGGGACGTCCCGGACTTTATCAACTCGTATCCTACGGCAAGAATATGCTGCTGGTTGAAACTATTCCCGCAGGCCGCCGTTTTCCCATCCATTCACGTGAGCGCGTGATGTCACTGGGTGATATTTCCATTTTCACCACCAGCGAGGATGTACCCTTGTCACAGGTGCTGGAGAATGCTCTCAAGAAGTTTGACGGCAAGGTGGTTGACGCCAAGGCTTACACCACACCCGACCAGCTCCATGAGTTCATGGGCGGTGTACTGGAGAATTGGGATAACGAGCGCGTCCACAACAGCGACATCAAGAAAATCATCGCCTGGTACAATATTCTTGTAGATGCCGGAATGACCGATTTCACCGCCAAGGAGGAAGAGGAAGGCAAGTCCGAGGAGACTACCGAGGAGACAAAAGAATAATTTGCTTTTAGCAGTTAGCTATTAGCTTTTAGCAGTTTTTATGCTAAGCGGCAAAAAGATACTATACCTGGCAGCGGCGATATTCTTGTCGCTGCCAGTAGTATCATGCCGTACATCAAGCAACAACACCCACACCTACCGCCCCTACGACGAAAGACGCAACCGCAGCGGTTCGTTTTCGGATGACGGCACAAACACCACTCGCTCCAAAGAAAACAAAAACATCATTACGCCAGCTGGCCACGGCCTCGTTAGTGACGAGTGGGCACGCCTGGACATCAAGCTGGGCAGGAAGGACAACAAGGAGCTGTATAAAGAGCTCAAGCGCTGGCTAGGTACGCCATACGTCTATGCCGCCCACACCTGTGGCGAGGGCACCGACTGTTCGGGCCTAGTCATGGAGGTTTATCTCAAAGTCTATGACATCAAGGTGCACCGCAACTCTGCCCGCATGCTGGAGGAGAACTGCAAACCCATCGACGTGGACGACCTGCGTGAGGGCGACCTTGTGTTCTTCATTACCAGCAGCGACGGCCACGTCTCCCATGTGGGCATTTACCTGAAAGACTACAAGTTTGTTCACGCCTCATCGTCGCGCGGTGTTGCCGTCGATGACCTGCGGCAGAACTATTACGCCACCCATTTCCATACAGCAGCGCGCGTCATCACCAAGTGACAACGCGCGCCCGTTGTAACATATTTCCCAGCCTTTAATGGGCTGTGTAGAAGTCTGTGATGCGCTGGATAGCACGGGAGCAGACGGGGCAGAAATCCCTTACCTCATTGATTTTCATGCGACACTCCTGGGCTGGACGGTAAACGCCCTTGGATTGGTATCCCCCACCCTCAAACACGCCCACGCGCTGTGTTGCAGCATCCAGCAGGCGCTGTTCCTTCTCGTTCTTGATTTCGCGATAGTTGGGCACCTTGGGATCAGGAGGCGTGGGAATCGCTGTTCCCTTGGGAAGCATGTCGGCCCACTTGCTCTGAAAATCGACCAATGTCGTCAGATTCGGCTCCCAGGGCTCAGTGTCAGCAGGATACATCGATTCATAGGCATCGTCATAGAAATATTCGTCACCCAAGCCGGCATAGGCATGGCCAAACTCATGAACCAGCACCTGATGGAAGGTGGGATGGTCACTAGTTGTGACTGTCACCTGATTGTAAATGCCACCGCCACCATAAGTGTCGCTGTTAACCAGCACGATGATGTGCTCAAAGGGAACACCTGACAATAGGTCATAGAGGCGATGGATGTCCTGTGTCATCAGGTAGCGGTCGCTATAGAAGGTGTCATAGTGTGTGCCAACGGGAGTATCACTCCATCGTCCCAAGTGGGGCACACTGGGGCCGCTGGTAAGCGACTCGGCAGCCACAGCAACGACATTGAAGCGATTTTTCATCGAGGTGAACGGCTCATGGGCAAACAAGGCATCGACCACGCGCTGGCAATCACCGTAGAACTTACCCATCTGGCCACGTGTATAACCCTCGGCAACAATCACCAGGTCGATACACTCGGTAATGTCTGGCTCACCGTCAAGGGGACCCTCGGTGGGCGTATAGTCACGTTTGCCAGGCTGGTCGGCCACGCCAAGGCGAGGCCCTACTGTCTTCCCTTTCCAAATATAATGGTGTGGGATGCCGTTGTCGCCAATCTGGCGGATAAGGATATCGGCAGGGTCAACGGTGTGTGTAAGACTTGTCACAACCTTGCCGTGGAAATCGGTCAACGACACGGTGATGTCCACAGCCTGCTTGGGCATGGGCACGTTGTAACTTGTGGCAAAGGCTTTGCTGACCTTAGTCGCTTCCTCGGTTGCCAGCCACTCCTGGAACAGTGTCGAGAAGGTGTGTACAAACAGCACCTGGCCCGTGGCATGGTCCTTGACCCGGATTTGGCCATTACCCTGGAGGGGCACTTCGGCCAAGCGGCTCTTACGGCCAGCCCATTGCGGGGTTACATACATCTGTTCCAGATATATCTGCTGGGCATCGTGATTGCCCGCAAACACATAATCAAGTCGCAGCGTGCGTCCATCGAAGAATTCGTCGAACTGCTGTGCCATGGTGGTCATGGCAAGAAAAAGGACAGCAACGGTTAGAAAGATTCTCTTCATAGTCTTCATAATTTTAGTACTGCAAATATACTGCTTTTTTAGAAACTTTTTTACTACTTTTGCACCCCAAATCAATTGAGATACTGAAATATGGCAAAATTCTTCATAGTGGTATTGACCGTGATGCTCCTCATGCAGGGTTATGTGGGCTGGCACGTGTGGCGCATGTTACCGTTCTCCACGGGCGTCAAGGTCGTCATCATGCTGCTCATGCTTGCTGCACTGGCTTGCATGGTGCTGCAGTTCAAGAGCGACAGTCTGCCGCTTCCGGTGGCGACTGCGATGTACGAAATCGGCAATTCATGGCTGGTCATCATGTTCTACCTGCTGATGGCGTTCCTGTTGCTAGATATCGGGCGATTGGTGCATCTGGTTCCCGCTGCATGGCTCAAGGACAATGCTGTCACGGTCACAGTGCTGACGGGCGTGATGCTCACGACCTTCATCGCCGGCAACATCCACTATCACCACAAGCAACGCCAGGAAATCCATCTCACCACCGACAAACAGTTGGAACGGCCGTTGAAGATTGTGATGCTGAGCGACCTGCATGCCGGTTACCACAATCGCCGTGCCGAAATTGGCCGATGGGTGGATTTGATAAATGCAGAGCAGGCTGACCTCGTCCTCATTGCCGGTGACCTGATTGACGGCAGGGTACGTCCCCTGCAGGAAGAAGGCACCATCGAGGAACTGAAGCGCCTGAATGCTCCAGCGTTCTGCTGTGTGGGTAATCATGAGTTCATCACGGGACTGAACCAGGCGCTAGACCTGTTGGCGCAGACGGGAATACGCATTCTGCGTGACGAGACCGTCAGCATCGACGGCGTGACCATCGTGGGACGTGACGACCGCAGCAACCATCGCCGCAAAGGTGTTGCCGACCTCCTGAAGGATACTGACCGTGACCAATACACCATCTTGCTCGACCACCAGCCCTATCATCTTGAAGAAGCCGAACAAAACGGTGTGGACCTGCAACTGAGCGGCCACACCCATCGCGGCCAGGTTTGGCCGTTGAACTGGGTGACCCGGGCAATGTATGAATGCGACTACGGACTATACCACCGTGGCAAGACCGATTACTACGTCAGCTCTGGCATGGGCCTGTGGGGTGGCAAATTCCGCATCGGCACCGACTCGGAATATGCCGTCATTACCGTATCACCAAGTCATTGACAGCTGAAAAAACTAACAACTAAATACGAAGGACTAAAGACTTTTTAGTACTTTTGCGGCACAAAAACAAGAACCTATATCGAGATGCAATACCTGCAACAATTCTACACCGTTGGACTGCTCATCGTGTCCAATATTTTCATGACATTTGCCTGGTACGGGCACCTGAAACTGCAACAAATCAAGGTCTTCACCGACAACACGCCGCTCTATGTCATCATCCTGCTCTCATGGCTGCTGGCACTGCCCGAATACTCGTGCCAAGTGCCCGCCAACCGCATCGGTTTTGACGGCAATGGAGGTCCCTTTAACCTCATGCAACTCAAGGTGATTCAGGAGGTCATCTCACTGACTGTGTTCACCGTGTTTATGACGGTGTTTTTCAATGGCGAGTCTTTGAAGTGGAACCATCTGGCAGCATTCCTGTGCCTGGTGATGGCGGTCTTCTTCGTGTTCCACAAGTGGTGATACTGAGTTAGGAGTTAGAAGTTAGGAGTTAGAAGTTAATTAGTTTTTTTAAAGAGGGCTGTGACCAGGGTGAGGTGACGGGGAAGTGAGCCGTCGCTGCTCCACTCGAGGTCGATGCCCAGCAGGTCGCGTGACATGGCCACGATGTCAAAACCGATTGATTCCAGCGAGTGACGCATCCTGTCAGGATGCCGACAGGGCTTGCCTTCAGGGCGGGTGCAGCCCTCGGGACACAGCGAGCATCGAAAGGTAAAGCAACGGCTGCCGGGATGCTCACGTTCCATCTTATACAGGCGAGGCAGCACATCTTTCCACACTTCTTGCATGGCTTCACGACCCATCGCCGAAGACTGTTCGGCAGTCTTGCAGGATGCTCGCGTCTGTTCATCAAATTCTATGGTGGTAGCCATCAGCGTCACGGTCTTGAAACCGTCGCTCACCGTCCTGGCATCAAAGTCATAGGGCGGACAACTCCACACCCTGCCGTAGGACGGGCACTGGCGGCACAAGGCCTCAAAGCGCTCCACATCGCGGTAGCGGCTGATGAACCCGTCGGCATCGACGGTCACCTGTTTGCTGTTCACACTATACTTCATGGTATATTTTTAATTATAAACTACGAATTACGCGAATTAAACTAATTGGCATCCGCTTCCTTAGTGTAATTCGCGTAATCAGTAGTTTATATCTTTGGGTATCAGTTCTTTTTCTCCTCGGCGGGCGCAATCAGCGTCGTGGCAGCCTTGGCGGCGTTGATGGAGTCCTGCTCGGCCTTGTAAGCCTTAGCGGCCTCGCTGTCGGGCTTCAGCCACGTGTCGAGCCACCTGAAGAACTCGCGCTGCCACAGGATGCTGTTCTGAGGCTTGAGAATCCAGTGGTTCTCGTCGGGGAAGAGCAGCAGACGTGCGGGCAGGCCCTTAATCTTGGCGGCATTGAATGCCTGGCAAGCCTGGGTGAAGACGATGCGGTAATCGAGTTCACCGGCAGTACACATGATGGGGGTATCCCAGTTCTGAACGTAGTTCTTGGGGTTAGCTTGGCTGTAGGAACGCTGAGCGATAGCGTTGCTCTTGTCCCAGTACGGGCCACCCAGATCCCACTGCACGAACCACATTTCCTCGGTCTCCAGGTACTGGGCCTCGAGGTTGAAGATACCGGCATGAGCCAGGAAGCAGGCAAAACGCTTGTTGTGGTTACCTGCCAGGAAGTAAACCGAGTAGCCACCATAGCTGGCACCAACGGCACCGATGTGCTCACCATCGATGTAAGGCTCCTTCTTCATGTAATCCACTGCGCTGAGGTAGTCACGCATGTTCTGGCCACCGTAGTCGCCGCTGATCTGGGCATTCCACTCGGTGCCGAAGCCAGGCAGACCACGACGGTTGGGCAGGATGACGATGTAGCCGTTGCTGGCCATGATGCGCATGTTCCAGCGATAGCTCCAGAACTGGCTGACGGGCGACTGCGGGCCACCCTCGCAGAAGAGGATAGCGGGATACTTCTTGTTGGGGTCGAAGTTGGGCGGGTAGCAAACCCACGTGGTCATCAGCTTGCCGTCGGTGGTGGGCACCATGCGCTTCTCGATGCCGATGGGGTCAACCTGAGCGAGCGCCTCATCGTTGACATGGGTAAGCTGCACGGGTTCCTTGCCCATCTGGATGCTGAAAATTTCATTAGGAGTCTGATAGCTCTGGCGGCAGGCAAGCAGGGTCTCATTGTCAACAAACGACATGCTGTTGAAGTCACACACGCCCATGGCAATGGTATCGACCTTCTGGGTAGCGACATCCATACGGAAGATGGGCTGCACACCCTGGAAGGGGCAGATGAAATAGATGGCCTTCTCGTCGGGCGACCAAGCGATATCGTCAACGCTGTAATCCCAGTTCTCGGTCAGGTCCTTCTTGTTGCCGGCAGCATCCATAAAGAAGATGCGGTTCTTGTCGGCCTCATAGCCGTCATGCTCCATCGACAGCCAAGCCATCTCACCCTTGCTGTTGATGATGGGATAGGTGTCATAGCCCATCATGCCCTGCGTCAGGTTCTCGGTCTTGCCGGTCTCCAGGTTATACTTGTACAGGTCGCTGTTGGTCGAGAATGCATAGTCTTTGCCGGTTTTCTTGCGGCACACGTACACGAGGTTCTTGCCGTCAGGCGTCCATGCCAGCGACTCGATGCCGCCCCAGGGCTTCATCGGTGACTCGTAGGGCTCACCCTCGAGCACGTCCTTGACATTGCCGGCCTTGCTGCCGTCATAATCAGCCACAAAGGGATGCGGAATAGTGGTCACCCACTCGTCCCAGTGCTTGTACATCATGTCGTCATAGAGTTTGCCCGTGGTATTCTCCAGGTCAGGATACATGTCCTGGGCCGTCTGGCCATACTTGACCTGAGAAATCATCACCACGCGCTTCTCGTCGGGCGAGAACACAAAGCCCTCGATGCCGTCCTCGATGTCGCTCACGCAGTTGCGGCTGCCACCGTCGGCGTTCATCGTCCACAGCTGCGGGGTCTTGCCTTCTCCCTCGTCCTTGTAGATAAAAGCGATTTTCTTGCCGCCGTCAATCCACACATAGTTGCTCTCGCTGTTGGGCGTGTTGGTGATTTGCTTGGCGTTCTTGCCGTCAACATCCATCACCCACAAGTCACAGTTGCCCTTGTTGGTCTTGATGTCATAATAGGTCACGCCATACAGGACCTTCTTGCCGTCGGGCGACACTTGCGGACCGCCAACGCGACCCAGCTGGTTCAGGAATTCGGGAGTAAACTCTTTCTTTTCCATCGTTGCGGAGGTAGCCTCGGTCGAAGCCTTCTGGCCGGGAGCAGCAGTTTCCTGCTTGGAGCAGGTCGAAGAGCTGAGCAGCGCCAGTGCAGCCACCGAGAGTGCTGTTAATTTGAAGAATTTCATAATTGTACTGTTAATGATGTATAGTAGTGTTAAATTCAGTCCTTTGGGTTTTACAAACTACAAAATTAATCATTTGTTCTTGAAAAACGAGCCTTACCCACTATTTTTCGGCAAATTTTCTGCAGTTTTAGTGAATTTTTAATAATTTTGCAATCCAATTCAATAACTATCACGATGAAATCTCCACAAGACTATAAGTGCCTCTATGGGCTGATTGGCTATCCGCTGGTCCATTCCTTTTCACGCATCTTCTTCAACAACAAGTTCGAGGCCGAGGACATCGATGCCCAATACATCAACTTCGAAATTCCCAGTCTGGAACTGCTCGCTGAAATCGTTGCGGCCTACCCCAACCTGCGTGGGCTCAACGTGACAGCGCCCTACAAGGAGGCGGTTATCCCTTATCTTGACAGTCTGGACGATGACGCACGTGAGATTGGCGCCGTCAACGTCATCAAGTGCATCCAAGACCCTCGTATGGGCGGTTTTGTGGAGCTGCGGGGATACAACAGCGACGTGGTGGGCTTTGGACAGACCATCGAATCCATCCCCCTGCCTGAGGGCACACAAGCGATGGTGCTGGGCACCGGTGGCGCTGCCAAGGCGGTGAGGACGGCTTTGCGCAAACGTGGCATCGCAGTGCAGTTTGTTTCAAGGCGCAAGTCTGAACATACGCTTGTCTATGAGGAGATTACACGCGCCATGGTAGCCAACTACCTTCTCATCATCAATGCCACGCCCGTGGGTAAATACCCCGACGACAACAAGTGCCCCGACTTCCCCTACCGCTTCCTCACCAAGGAGCACCTGTGCTATGACCTCATCTATAACCCCGAGGAGACGCTGTTCATGAAAAACGCGGCAAAATACGGTGCCGCCACTAAGAATGGCCTCGAGATGCTCCTGCTGCAGGCTTTTTCTTCTTACGAGATTTGGAATAGTTTTTAGATTTTAGGCTTTAGGCTCTAGGCTTTAGGCTTTAGGTTCAGATTGCTATGTTACTATCGCGGGTTCCTGTGCTGCGGATTCTGTTGCCGCTGATGGCGGGAATCCTGTTGCATGAGCTCTGGCCCTGCGTGTGGATGCCGCTGACACTCATGGCCGTGTCGGTCATTGCCTATGCCTGGATGTCACTCTGGGCGAAGTCACCTGGGCAAAAGCTGCGCCTGCGTCCTTATTACATTGCGCCGTTGGCCATGGTGGCACTGTCGCTGGGATGGCTGGCTGCTGCCATCCATTGCCCACCACAACTCAAAGACACAGAACGGCACGACAGGCTGTTGACAGGAAGGGTTGCCGGGTTGGAATATACCGATTTCTCGATGCGCATGACCATAGACGTGCTCGACAAGGACTTGCCCGATTGTCGCGTGCTGGTGACTACGCGCGGCTGCGACTATACGGCACGGGCCGGAGATATCGTGACGTGGCCTGCAGCACTCGAGGAAGTGCATAACAGCGGTAATCCCGACGAGATGGACTATGCCTCGCTGATGCTTCACGGTAAAGGTATCCGCTACGAGCAGCACTTGGCAGTGGCCGACGTGAAGAGGAGCGATTACTCCCCTACCCTGAGAACACGCCTAGCTGAAATCAGGCGAGGCCTGGCCAATAAGATATACAACACGGAGCTGTCCCCGGGGGCTCAGCACTTGATTGTTGCGATGCTGCTGGGCGACAGCCACCCGATTGACAAGGTGACACGGGCTGAATTCTCCACTGCGGGCATCGCCCATGTGCTGGCACTGAGCGGACTGCATGTGGGCATCATTGCCATGCTCATTTATCTGCTGCTGTTTCCTCTCGATTATCTGGGCTATAGACGTCTGCGACTGGCCATCACACTGGCGGCAATCATCCTGTTTGCCATGTTCACGGGTCTCTCACCCAGCGTGGTGCGTGCCACGGTGATGACGGGGCTGGTGCTGGCCTCCCTCATCTTTCATCGGCGTTCGGTGTCACTCAACGCCCTGGCCATGGCAGCACTGGTCATCCTGGTATGCTCACCGTCAGATCTGTTCAATGCGGGTTTCCAACTGAGCTTCATCACCGTGGGAGCCTTGCTGCTGTTTGCCCGTGTTCCTGAACGTTTGCAAAGCGGTAACCATTGGGTCGATGGCCTCACGGCAACAGTCATCGCATCAATAGTGGCTATGCTGGCGACAATTGCCCTCAATGCCCATTACTTCCATACTGTCTCGCTGATGTCGGTACTCGCAAATGTGCTCGTGCTGGCGGTGTTGCCGCTGTTTATGGTACTAGCGGCGCTGTTGCTGCTGGTCACGGCCGCAGGGATGCAGTGGGCTCCTCTTGAGTATTGTGTTGAGAGCATTTACCGCTATATCCATGGGGTTGCCAGGGGCGTTAGTGCCACACCGTTGTCTCATGTGGACGGTGTGTATGTGAGTACGACGGGCGTGATACTGTATTTTGCCATCTTGGGGCTGGTCATCCTGTGGCTCAACCGCCGCCATATCCGCTGGCTGATGGCTGCAGGGGTGCTGCTGCTTGTCGCGATAGGACACAGTGCATGGCTGGATTGGCACACGCCCAAGCGGGGGCTGGTAGTATTCAACGCCTTCACATCAACGCCAGTTTTCTATTATGACAACGGCAAGGGCTATGTGTGGGTTCCTGACAACGAGGATGTGGACCTGACGGAATTTGAGCGTACTTATGCGGGATTCCTGGCACGACGCGGCATCGGTGACGTAAGGCTGGTGTCCAATGACAGCACGCTGAGGGTGCAAGACGCACTGATTGCTCCGCCGTATGCCCTGCTGACGGGGCGACGGTTGCTGGCAGCGGGTAGCGGCAGCAAGAGAGGCATCAGGACAGCAGTTGACGACATCATCGTGACGAAGCGCTATCACAAAACCATAGCTAAACTGCAAGAACAGTACGACTTTGGGCGGGTCATCATCAGCGGTGCCCAGCAGGACGATGCGACGGCAGCGCTGATGCAGGAATGCGACTCGCTGGGAATACCGGTCCACTGCCTGGCGACACAGGGGGCTGTCGTTGTGGAATAAAAAAAGTCGTGGCGATGCCACGACATAGTGAACCATAGCGGTTTTATTTACTTGTTGAAGGCGTTCCAGCCCTGGGCGCGGATTTCCATTTCCTGATTGTCGCGGGTGACCATGCAGGCACCCAGGTCGCTCTTGGTGATGTGGCCGATGAGGCGGGCGGTCTTCATGCGGGCCACCTTGTCGTGGTCGGCCAGGGGGACGGTAAATAGCAGTTCGTAGTCCTCGCCTCCGTTCATGGCAGCAGTCACCAGATTCATATTCAGTTCCTCGGCCATCAGAGCAGTCTGGTAGTCGATGGGGATGCGTTCCTCATACACACGGCAGCCCACACCCGAATCCTTGCAGATGTGGAGCAGTTCGCTTGAGAGGCCGTCGCTCACGTCCATCATCGCCGTGGGGCGGATGCCCAACTCACGCAGTTCCTCGATGACGTCGCGGCGAGCCTCGGGCTTGAGTTGGCGCTCGATGATGTATTCCTTGCCCGAGAAGTCGGGTTCAAATTCCTTGTCCTTGATTTCGGCACTCACACGGCGTTCACGTTCCAGCAGCTGCAGGCCCATATAGGCCGCTCCCAGGTTGCCGCTCACGCAGATGAGGTCGGTATCCTTGGCTCCCGTGCGGTAAACGATGTCGTCCTTGGGTGCCTCGCCCAGGCAGGTGACACTGATGAGGAGTCCCGTGACCGACGCACTGGTGTCGCCGCCGACAAGGTCCACGCCATAGTGCTCACAGGCGATGCGCATGCCCTCGTAAAGCTGTTCGATGTGCTCCAGCGTGAAGCGTTTGCTGATACCCAGCGACACGGTGACCTGTCGCGGCGTGCCGTTCATGGCATAGACGTCGCTCAGGTTCACCACAATCGCCTTGTAGCCCAGATGCATCAAGGGCACGTAGGTCAGGTCGAAGTGGATGCCCTCAAGCAGCAGGTCGGTGGTTACCAGCGTCTCGCGGTCCTTGCCGTAGTTGATGACGGCACAGTCGTCGCCCACGCCACGACGGGTGGACTCGTTGCGCACGGGAAAAGAGCGCGTGAGGTGCTCAATGAGCCCAAACTCGCCCAGTGTTGAAATCTCGGTTTCTTTCATTGATGATATTACATGCGGGTTATCATTTCCTCGACGAGCATCGCCATGATGGGCTGTGCGGCGGCAGCGGCCTTCTGGACCTCCTCGTGCGAAGCCTCCTCGACAGCGCCCTCGACGCCCAGATCGGTGATGATGGAGATGCCGAACACCTCAATGTCGCTGTGACGGGCCACGATGACCTCGGGCACCGTGCTCATGCCGACGGCGTCACCACCGATGCGCCAGAAGTAGCGGTACTCGGCAGGCGTCTCAAAGGTAGGACCCTGCGTGCCCACGTACACACCCTCCATCAGGCGTACGCCCTTCTCCTTGGCGATGTCACGCGCCAGCTGCACCAGTCGTGGGCTGTAGGCATCGACCATGGCCGGGAAGCGCGGTCCCAGCTCGTTGATGTTCTTGCCATGCAAGGGATGCTCGGGAAAGACGTTGATGTGGTCGGTGATGATCATCAGGTCGCCCACCTTGAAGTTGGGATTCATGCCACCGGCGGCGTTGGAAACGAACACCGTCTTGATGCCGATAGCCTTCATCACCCTGACGGGGAAGGTCACCTCCTGCATCGAGTAGCCCTCGTAATAGTGGAAGCGCCCCTGCATTGCCATGATATACTTGCCTGCCAGCGTGCCAAAGATGAGACAGCCCTTGTGGCCCTCGACGGTCGAGACGGGGAAGTTGGGGACTTCACCATAGGGGATTTCCACCTCCACGTCGATGTTGTTGACCAATGACCCCAATCCGCTGCCCAGGATGATAGCGGTTTCCGGCAGTTTGTTGTTTACGCGTTGCTTGATGAATTCGCTGGTCTGTTGAATCTTCTCCAGCAGGTTGATTTGTTGTGCCATATGCAGTTTTCAGTTTTTCAGTTTTTTCAGTTTTTCGTTTTTTCAGTTTTCCTGGCCCTGAATAAGATTTTCAAGGTCTTCGACGAAGTTTGAGCCTTCCATCTCCAGGAAGCCCACACGCATCGGGATGTAATAGATGCAGGCCCGCTTGGTGGGCGGGTAATACGGATTATTCATGATGCGCACGGCATCCTTCTCGGTGGTAATGATGAACTTGCGCTTGCCTTCCAGGCTGTTGAACACCTTGAAGATGTCACTGAAGTCGCGACGCGTGAAGAAGTGGTGGTCGTCGAAGTGCATCACCTTCAGGGAGCGGCAATACTGGCGCAGGTAGCGCACCAGCGGCTTGGGCGTCGCAATACCCGTGAGGCACAGGATGGCGTCATCCTCACGCAGCCACTGCAGCGACGAGAGCTGCGGCGACTGGACGGGGAAGACGGGCACCGGGTCGGCATAGCGGATGTTGCTGAAGTAGAGACGCTGTGACGGGAACAGGTCCAAGTTCTTCTTCATCATCCTGATGTCCATCGCCGTCAAGTCGGTGGGGCACTTGGTCACCACCACCATCTCGCAGCGCAACAGGCGCTCGGCGGGTTCGCGCAGGGTCCCCAAGGGCATGAGCTTGTCCTCGTAGGGCGGACGGTTGAAGTCCACCAGCACGACGTTGACCTTGGGAACGACATAGCGGTGCTGGAAAGCGTCGTCAAGCAGTATCAGGTTGATGTCGGGGTTGATGCGCAGCAGTTCGCGGATGCCTTTGCGTCGGTTCTCGCACACGGCCAGGGTAATCAGGTTGCCGTACTTGCGGTAAATCTGATAAGGTTCGTCACCGATGTCACGTGGCGTCATGTTGTCGCTGGCCAGGATGAAGCCCTTGGTCTTGCGCTTGTAGCCACGGCTGAGCACCGCCACGTTGTAACGGCGGTAGAATGACTCGATGATGTATTCGACATGAGGCGTCTTGCCCGTGCCGCCGACGGTGATATTGCCCACCGAGACGACCGGCACGTCAAACTCCTCCTGCGGCAGCAGTCCGATGTTGAAGGCTGTATTGCGCAACCACACGCCAGCGCCATATCCCCATGAGAATGGCGTCAGCAGTGCGTTCATGATAGACTTGCGCTGGTCCTTGTTCAATATCTTGGACAGGTCGATATTCATATTTAGCTATTAGCTTTTAGGCGTTAGGCATTAGGTGTTAGGTGTTAGAAAGAAAATTCTAAAACCTAATGCCTAAAACCTAATGTAGATTAAAGGCGGATTTTCTCGTCGGGCATGAGGCACAGAATGTGGTCACGTCCCAGGATGGCCTGCAGCTGCTTGTGCCAGTCGTAGAGCACACCCATCTCGCCCTGCAGATGAGCCTCGTAGCGGCCCACCATGTACTTGTCGAGCATCGACATGAACTGGTCCTCGAGTGTGGGATAGTTCTGGGTCTTGTAGTCGTCGCCCAGCTTGGCCTTCTTGGCTACCCATGCCACAGCCTCACGGATGCCGCCGAACTCGTCCACCAGTCCAATCTGCTTGGCGGTGAGACCGTCCCACACGCGACCCTCGGCAATCTTCTTGATGGAGTCCTGGGTGACGTGGCGGCCGTCAGCGCAACGCTTGGTGAACAGCTCATAGCCGTTGTTAATCATATTCTGCAGGGCTGCGAGCTGGGCAGGCGTCAGTTTTTTGCCCATGACACCCATGTCGCCGTTCTCGTTAGTCTTGACCGAGGCCATGTGCACGCCCAGCTTGTTCTCGACGAGGTTCTCATAGCAGGGTATCATGCCAAAGATGCCGATGGAGCCGGTGATGGTCGTACGCTCGGCAAAGATGCGGTCGGCGCAGCACGAGATGTAGTAACCGCCCGATGCGGCATAGTCGCCCATCGACACGGCAACGGGCTTGCCGGCAGCCTTGAAGTCCATTACAGCCTTCCAAATCTGCTCGCTACCAAAGGCGCTGCCACCTGGTGAGTTCACCCTGAAGACCATACCCTTGACGTTGTCATCCTTTATCAGGTCACGGATGGTTTCGCTCAGCTTCTCGCTGTCGATACCTTCCTCGCCGGGGCTCATAATGCTGGCCGAGCCGTCGATTTCACCCACGGCATAGACCACAGCGATGTGGTCGCCCATCACCATCTCCTCGAGGTCTGCAGCCAGGTCCTCGGGATATACATAATTGAGGTCATCATCCTTGTCCACCTCGGTGCGAACACGCAGGATGTCCTCCATCTCGTTGATGTAGGCCATCTTGTCCACGAGTTTCAGTTTCTTGAGCTCGTCGGGCTGGAAGGTCACCACCACGCTGTCACAGAGTGAATTCAGTGCGGCGGCCTGAAGTTTGCGGTCGGCAGCGATGCTGTCAACCATCTCTTTCCACAGCACGCCCAGGTAATGCTCCTGCTGCAGGCGGTTGGCCTCGCTCATGTCGTCAAGCATGTAAGGCTCGACGGCACTCTTGAACGAACCCACGCGAATCACCTGCATCTCGACGCCAATCTTGTTGATCATCTTCTTCATGTAGGGGGTCACCGATGCCAGTCCGTGCAGGTCAACAGCGCCCACGGGATTGAGGTAGATGCTGTCGGCCACGCTGGCGATATAGTAGTCGGCCTGGTTGATGCCCTCGTAACCATAGGCGGCAATCCACTTGCCACTCTTCTTGAACTCCTTGAGGGCGCGACGCAGGGCCTGCAGCGTGGCGGGCGAAGCGCTCACACCGTTGCACTCGATGTAGATGCCATCCACCTTATCGTTCTTGGCAGCGTTCTGAATGGCCGAGATAGCGGTGTTCAGTCCCAGACCGCTGGGCAGGCCTTCACCCTGCAGCAGCGACATCATGTCGAGGGGCTCCGAGCCGCTGCGCTCGGTGATTTCAGTACCTAAATCCAACTTGAGGATAGAATGCTTGGAAACATTCACCGATTTCTTTCCGCCAACCATACCCATGCTCATGATGGCCATGCTCAGAAACATGGCTAAAAACATGAACAACACGAATGCCAATATCGTGCCAACCAATGAGCCGCACACGACAAGGATAAATTTCTTCATCATAATTGTAACAGTATTTTTGTGTTTGTATTTATAATCTGTTTAATATCAAATCGTTAATCCAAGACTGGCAACAAGCGCCGTCCATCTCACGACTTTAACCTACAAAGATAGTGCAAGTCAAGGACAGAACAAAAAGAAATATTCTTTTTTTATGTCTTGACGCCGCCTATCTTCGCCAACAGGCAAAATTAGTGCATTTTCCCGACAATCATCACAATTCCCATCAAAAAAATTAGCAAATGATTTCTTTTAACGAGAAATATCGTACCTTTGGGACGGACAAACAAACGATTTATGCCCAATGAACCGGATTCTGATATTCATGTGCCTGATGGCACTGGCGGTGCCCGTCCAGGCAGGCAAGCACAAAGATGACGGGCCTGTTGTGGCGGCCTATGTCACGGGATGGAATGAGTTCAAGCAACTGCCTGACTGCTCGGTGCTGACGCACATCAACTACGCCTTCGGCAAGGTGAACGAGACCTTCGACGGAGTCATCATCCAGTATCCTCACCGTCTGCGCCAGCTGGTTGAGCTTAAGAAGGACCACCACATCTACATCGTGCTGAGCATCGGGGGCTGGACCGCCGGGGGCTTCAGCGAGATGGCTTCGACCCAAGAGCGCCGCCAGGCCTTTGCCCGCGACTGCAAGCGCATCGTCAGGGACTACAACCTCGACGGCATCGACATCGACTGGGAATATCCCAGCTGCAGCGAGGCGGGTATCATCTCGTCGCCCCAGGACATCGACAACTTCACGCTGCTCATGCGGGAACTGCGCAAGGCCCTAGGCAAGAGCTACCTGTTGTCGTGTGCCACCGTTGCCGATGCCAAATTCATCGATTTCAGGGCAATAGAGCCCTACGTTGACCTGGTGAACATCATGATGTATGACGTGGGCAACCCACCCTACCACCATGCCGCCCTGTATCGCAGCGAGTTGTCGGGCCGCGTGACGGCCGAGGAGGCATTGCAGGCCCACCTCGATGGCGGTATGCCCCTCCACAAGCTGGTGCTGGGCGTGCCCTTCTACGGCCGCTCGGTCAAGGACTTTGGCGATACCGCCTACGGCGCCCTGGTGAAGCGCACCGATGTCACCCGCGTGTGGGACGACGTGGCCAAGGCACCCTATCTGGTCAAGGATGGCGAGATGGCCTGCAGCTATGAGGATGCCGAGTCGCTGGCATGGAAGTGCCGATTCATCAAGGAAAAAGGCATGCGCGGCGCCATGTACTGGGAGTACCGCTGCGACGACGATGCTGGCACCCTGCGCAACGCCCTGTGGCACGGCATCATGGACGGTAACAACAAATGAAATTTTCGTCTATCTGAGTATACAGCTACTGCTGCGGGACACGCACGGCACGAACGGGGAAGCCGTAATAGCGTTCGTTTTCGTCAAACGAAGACACGAAGCCAGAAGAGCTACACCAGATGCCATAGGCGAAGCGGGACCTGGTCGAGACTAACGTGCGCGTCCAGTAGTAGCCCGACGAGTCGGCATAGCGGAGATCACCGTATGAATGGTATCCGGCGGCTGGCAAGAAGATGTTGTTTCCGTTAGGGCCGGTACCTAAATTACCGTTCACGCCATTGATCTGCGTCCATTGCCAGGAACAACAATCATCCAACTCATTTACCTGATCCGGACTCGGCATGCGTGCTGTCGAGCCCCAATTGGTTGTAGCGGCATCGTCCTCAGGATCCAATTCGGTCTTGCCGTCGATAAAACCGTTATAGCCCCAAAAACTGTCAGTACAATACTTCGTGTAGCCGCGGTTATACCACTTGTACGTTCCATTTTCATATCTTTCATTGGGCTTGGGCGCAATCTCGCCCCAAGCGAAGTAATAGCCGTACTCCTCGGGGCTGGTAGCACCAATGTTGTACGTTGCCCACAGCGTGCCGCTGGGCAGACCCAGGTCAACCCACTCGTGTTCCAAAACGGCACCTGCCTTGAGCGGGATAACGCGTTGTCCCCCATCAAATGCCTGATTCTGGATAGTCACGTTGCCATTGAATTGGCCAACTTCGGTCGCCGTGAACATGACTTCCACCGTGATGCTGGAGTTGCCTGGCAGACTGACAGTCATGCCCGAAGCCCTAACATCTTGCTGCTTCAGCGAGAACGGCGCATCAGCGGTAACTGTCAGGGTCTGGTCCTCCATAGTTTTATTGATGATGTCCAGTTTGCCGGTAAGGGTCTCTCCGACGGTCACTACACCCAGGTCGAGGCTCAGCTGCTTGACGACGATAGGCGACATGCGCACGGGGCGTACGGTAAACCCAGAGTAACGGAGGAAGAGAGGGTTGAGGCCTGTGTACACGCCGCCCGAAAGGAAGCGCATACCGTGAGCGCGATATTCGCCTTCGGCAAAGACATTGCGCGACAAATTGCAACCCAATGAACCTGCGGAGCGAATCGAGTCACCTGTATAACGGCCTGCAGCGGGTAAGAAAATGGTGTTCCCATTAGGGCCAGTGACCAGCGCTCCATTCACTCCGTTACGAGCCGTCCAAGTCCAAGTACACTGTTCAGCCAATTCAAGCTGCTGCTCATGCGACGGTATGCTCCACGACGGGCCCCAGTTCACGGTAGCCGCATCATCCTCGGGTTCCAGCTCCGTTTTGTCATCAACCGTGCCTAAATCACTACTGGTGTTGTATTTCGTTAGCGTGTTGGCAGCGCCATCACACCACTTATAGGTGCTCCAGTTATAGACCAGCTTGGGCTCGGTCTCGCCCCAAGCGAAGTAATCGCCATAGTCCTCAGGGCTGCCGGCACCCACGTTGCACGTGGCCCACAAGGTGCCGCTGGCCAGGCCCAGGTCAACCCACTCGTGCTCGTCAACCGGAGGATTCTCATTCGAGTCAAGGATAATGGCGATGATGGCATTGAGGTCGGTAATATTGACCTGTCCGTCGCTGTTGACATCGGCGCTGGAATCATAACGTCCGGCGAGTATGACATTGATGACCTGGTTGACATCACTGATGTTGACCACATTGTCACCGTTCACATCACCGTGCATTATCGGCTGGGCAAAGCAGTTCAAGGGTATCGCCAACAATAACGTAATCAAGAAAAAAGTAAGTCTGTTCATCATCATCCAAATGTTTAGAATTTCATAAATAATGTCTAGATATTTAAATCACGTGCAAAATTATAACATAATTACGTAAAAAACAACCCATCTAGAGAAAAAATCAACTGATAGCCAGGAAACCGCATGGGTGAAGCATCTTTCCGGGCTTTTTCAACACAAATGAATAAAATTGCTTACCTTTGCAGCAAGTAATAAATAATAAAAAGAGTCATCATGAAATTAGCTGAAGCATTAAGTATCCGCAAGGATTTACAGACAAGAGTGGAGCAGCTGAAGACGCGAATTCTGAACAACGTGCGCGTTCAAGAGGGCGAACAGCCTGCCGAGGAGCCCAAGGAACTGCTCAAGGAACTGGACAGTTGCCTCAAGCAACTGGAGGAACTCATCTACCGCATCAACGTGACCAATATGCACGCCATGAGCGGCAAGAAAACGCTAACCCAGCTGATGGCCGAGCGTGACGTGCTCACCAAGCGTGTGGCCACCCTGCGCGAGGTCTTCAACCAGGCATCGGCATCAAGCGAGCGCTACTCGCGCAGCGAAATCAAGTATGTCACCACCATCGACGTCAAGGCGATGGGCAAGCAACTGGACAATCTGTCATCGCAGCTACGCACACTCGATGTGGAAATCCAGAGCATCAACTTCGCCACCGAACTGATGTAATCTTTAAACGGCTGGCGCCGTGCATAATGGGTAATGGATAGTGAATTAAGAAAAAATGGAAGCCTTCATTAAACATTATCCTTTATCCACGGGCGAAGCCTGTAATATGAAAACAATGACAGGAATTGTAGGTTGAGGACAGCGGGGCGAGCTGAACCCCCTCTATCGCACCGCAACGGGGCTGCGGTTTCCCTTTTATTACGGAGCAAGCCCAGCACACCGGCACGGCGCACAGGGCACATCGCATGTTGCATCACCACCAGCTGACCACTGGCCACAACCGAGGGCGGGACGTGGGAAATGATATTGAATGATTACCCGATGGGCGACGAGTCATTGCGCCTGTCGGGTTCTGTTTTGCCATGCATGGGGAGCCAGCGGCCGGCCCACAGGGCGAGGGCGAAACTGAGGAGGGCGCTTAGGAGGGCCAGCCAGGGGAAAGAACCGTCGGGGGCGAGGCCGATGTTGTCGCCATAGCCCTCGGGCAGGATGCCGACGTTGGAGAGGTAGTTGAAGACGACGACGGTGCTGTTGTTCAGGGCATGGGCAATGATGGGCACCCACAGGCTACCCGTCCACACGAGCAAGTAGCCCAGCCACAGGCCGAGGATCATGCGGGGAAAGAAGCCGTAGAACTGCATATGGAAAGCGCTGAAAATGATGGCGACTATCCATACGACGACGTGCACATTCATGCGGCTGTCCTGCATCATGCGCAGCATGGCGCCACGAAACAGGAATTCCTCGCTCAGGCCCGCCATCACGCCCACGACCAGGACACAGGCAATGAGCCCGCCCACGGTGTGGATGTCGAGAATCTGACGGGTGGTCTCGGCAGCGCTGTCTTCCATGGTCCGCATCCAGTGCTCGACACCGCTGAGCGCAGCAGGCAGCGACATGGCCTCGTTAGCCGTCACGAGCCAGTTCATGGCCGGAATCGAGACGACATAGAAGGCTACGACGACCAGCAGAGCCTTCCAGGTGGGGACACGGTCCATCGTCATGGCATGGCAGGGACGACGATAGAGAATCATCATGGTCACCACCGCCGGAGCGATAAACAAGAGGATGTCCTGCAGGGTAAGCATCAGCATCATGCCCCTATCCGCTACCAATCCGATGGCCACGGTAGCAACAATCAGGCCCAAAGCCAACACACTCAAGAACACGAGCAACCTGGTGCTCAACTTCAAGGGGAAACGTTTCTCCATCATCATCGTGAATTTTTACTCTGCAAAATTAAACAATTTTTCAATAGTGCAGTCTAAAAGACATAACAATAACAAACTAAAAAATACTCATTTATGAAGAAGATTCTTTTAACACTAGGCGTGATACTCACGATGGGGCTGTGCGCAGGCGCTCAGACCGTGACTGAAGAGCCTGACATCGAGAGCGACGAGAATGTGCAGCTCTCCATCATCACACCCGCTGAACCGGTACAGGAAACCGAACAGGAAATCAAGGAGCGCGAGAAACGGCTGCGCGAGCACAACGACCAAGTGGCATTCGCCAAAGCGTCCAACTCACTGCGCCGCGGCTACTTTGTCCTGACTGCCGACAACATCCAAATCGGCAATATGGGTTACCGCCATTATGACATCCGCGACAACTACAACTTTGTCCTGGTGCAAGGCGAGGACGGCATCATCCAGTATGCCCTGACCGCCAGCGGGCCTGGCTCGAACGGACTGGGAGGATGGACCGGCAAGGGCAAGGTGCGCAACAAGCACCTCAGCTATGGCAAGAACGGTGACGTACACTTTAGTTACCAGCTCATCAGCGGTTCGGTCAATGCCGACGTCAGCATCACCCTGTTCCACGACAGCAAACGCGCCATGGCCTACATCTCGGGCGGTGTGCCCATCACCATCTATGGCGAGATTCTGCCCTACCGCGACAAGGACCACAGGTAAATCTCAGCTGTTAGCTCTCTGCATTTTATAAAGACAAGGTAATGAAACAATATTGGAGACATAGCACATGGGTTGTGGTGATGATGATGGCTGCGCTACCGGCGTTCATCATCAATGCCGGCGAGCCGCCTGTGAAGAAGAACATCTCGTTGACCCCAACCCAACGCAAGATGTGTGACAGGAACACCGATTTCGCCTGCAACCTGTTCCGCACCGTCACCAAGTCGAAACAGGGCAATAGCAGCACCATCTTGTCGCCCGTGAGCGTGAGCTACTTGTTGGGCATGCTCAACGAGGGCGCCGACGGCAATACGCGCCAGCAGATTAGCGACGTGCTGGGCTTGGGTGACGATGTGCTGGAAACGAACAAGTACTTCAAGAAGCTGATTGACGAAGCCCCACTAGTTGACGCTAAAGCGACAGTAAAAATCGCCAACCTAATCACCGTCAATTCGGCACGTGGCATCAACCTCATCCAGCAGTACCAGTACGACATGCAGAAGTATTACAAGGCTGAAGCCGATGCGCTGGACTTTAGCAGCGGCAACAGTCTGGACTACATCAACAACTGGTGCAACAGCCACACTAACGGGATGATTCCCAGCATCCTTAACAGACTTGATATGGAGGCCTGCATGTACCTGTTGAACGCCGTTTACTTCAAGGCTTCATGGACCCACAAATTTGACCCCGAAGCCACACGCGACAGGACCTTCACCAAACAGAACGGCTCAACCGTCATGCTACCGATGATGCACCGCAAGGGAAATGCCTCCTACGGTGAGAATGGCCTGTACAAGATGCTGTGCATGCCCTACGGCAGCAACGGTTACAGCATGTATGTGCTGCTGCCCCACAATGGCAACACCATCGATGACATCGTCCAGGACCTTTCGGCCCAGACTTTGAAAGAGGAACAGCATGAAATGTCCAACCGTGAGGTCGACATCCTGATGCCTCGTTTCACCACCACCAGCGAGACTTATCTTGAAGACGCGCTCTCATCGATGGGCATGCCACTTACCTTTAATAAGATGCTTGCCGAGTTTCCCAACATGGCCAACTGCAGTGACCTGTATGTGTCGATGATGAAGCAGAGGGCTAAAATCGAGGTCAACGAGGAGGGAACCAAGGCGGCCGCCGTCACGGTTAGCGCGATGACAAACAGGTCGATGAGCATCGGGTCAATATGCACCTTCCACGCCACAAAGCCGTTTGTGTATTACATCGTCGAGAACAGCACTGGCACCATTTTCTTCATGGGCACCTATTGCGGCGACTGACATGGGACATCCTTAAAATGAACGAATGAACAATAAACAATAAAGAAAGACGGTAATAGATGAGCTCCCCTCGTGGGAGCAACAAGCCGCGCGTCCCGCCTGAGTTCACCCCATGCTCGGCGGGACGCTTAATTTATTGACTTTGATTGGGATTTCAGTTACTTGGGCAGGTGTGGTGCGATTTCCCGCTCGAAGATGTCGCGACTGACGATGCGGTAATGAGGTGCATAGGCATCGCGGTAGTCGGGCGAATGACTGATGGCATATTTGCCCTGCGCCAACACGTCCTCGATGAACTGCTTGTCCTGCTGATAATCGAGCAGGTCAAGGCTCATGAGGTCGATGACCTTGATGATGGTGCGCCACTGGCTGGCCCAGTCCTCGACCTTGGGGCGGTCACTGCCGTTGGCACTGGCAATGAAGGCATTGAGCAGGTCGTCGGCAGTGATGCAACCTTCGTGAACAGCACGCAGGTTCACACGCACGTAGTTGCCGTAGATGCCACATGGTTCCCAATACCACGGCAGCAGGTCATCAGCGCTGGTAGTGGCCAGTTCCTGCTCCAGATAACCCCTGACGGTGGCAGTGTCGCTCACCAGGTGCTCAGCGCCCATATAGTCCTGAAAACAGGACTTGTAGATGTCCAGCAGGCGTGCCTGGGGATAATGCTCCAGCAAGCCGTTGACAAAGCCTTCGATGGTTTGGCCGTGAATCGTCAGGCTGAAAACGCCCATCATAATGATGCCCAATAATCTCTTAATCATTCTTCTTCGGTTGATTGAAGCATTTCCAGGAACTGGTCCTCGTTGATGATGTCGATGCCCAGCTTGCGGGCTTTTTCGAGTTTGGCGGGTCCCATGTTCTCGCCAGCAAGGATAAAGCTGGTGGCGCTGGAGATGCTGCTCACGTTCTTGCCGCCGTTCTGCTCAATCATCGCCTTGTACTCCTCGCGTGAGTGCTTGGCAAACACGCCGCTGATGACGACCTTCTTGCCTAGCAGTTTGTCGGTCTGTCCTGCGGTTTCCTCCTCGGTAAGAGCCAGTTGCAGCCCTGCGGCACGCAGACGCTCGACGAGGACACGGTTACGCTCCTCGGCAAAGAAATCGACGATGGACTGAGCGATTTTGGGGCCTATCTCAGGAATGGCGGCCAGCTGGTCGGCAGGCATCGTCATCAGGGTGTCGATGTCGCGCGTGTGACGTGCCAGCACCTTGCCCGTGGTCTCCCCGACAAAGGGGATGGAAAGGGCAAAGATAACCCTGGCATAGGGCACCTTGCGGCTAGCCTCCACACCACGCAGGATGCGCTGGGCACTCTTCTCCTGGAAGCGGTCCAGGGCCGTCAGCTTCTCCTGTGTGAGGTCATACAGGTCGGCAACATCATTGACCAGTCCGCTCTTGTTGAGGATGACGGCCACCTCCTCGCCGATGCCATCGATATCCATCGCATGACGTCCCACGAAGTGCTCGATGCGCCCGCAAATCTGCGGCCCGCAACCCCATTTGTTGGGACACACCCATGCCGCCTCGCCCTCGACACGCTGCAACGGCGTGCCGCACGACGGACAGTGGGTGACAAAAGCGACGGGACTGCTGCCCGGCTGGCGACGCTTCTCGTCCACACCGACAATCTTGGGGATGATTTCCCCACCCTTCTCCACATAGAGCATGTCGCCGTCGTGGATGTCGAGCTGTGCGATGATGTCGGCATTGTGCAGCGATGCACGCTTGACGATGGTGCCGCTCAACAGCACCGGGTCAAGGTTGGCCACCGGCGTGATGACACCCGTGCGTCCCACCTCGAACGACACGAACTGCAGCTTGGTGCATTCCCGTTCGGGAGCGAACTTGTAGGCGATGGCCCAACGCGGAGACTTGGCTGTAGCACCCAGGTTGAGCTGCTGGCGCAGGGAGTTGATTTTGAACACCAGGCCATCGGTGGCGACAGGCAGTTTCTTGCGCTCCACATCCCAGTGATCGATGAAGTCCTTCACCGCATCGATGCTCGGCAGAATGGACATCTCGCCCGTCTTGAAGCCCCAGCGTTGCAGGGCATTAATGCTGTCGTAGTGGGTCTCGAAGGGCAGGTTGTCACCCAGCAGGAAGTAGAACACGGCATCCAGCCCACGGCGTGCCACCTCGGCACTGTTCTGCAGCTTCAGGGTGCCTGCTGCGGCGTTGCGCGGGTTGGCAAACAGCGGTTCCTCATTGAACTGACGCTCCTGGTTGAGCTTCTCGAAGCTCTGCCACGGCAGCACAATCTCGCCACGCACCTCAAACTTGTCAGGCAGGTCGATAAAGCCGGAAATCTCAAGCGGAACCGTCTTGATGGTGATGACATTGGCGGTGACATCGTCGCCCTGCACACCGTCGCCACGGGTCACGGCACGCACCAGGCGGCCGTGCTCGTAGGTCACCGAAATCGACGTGCCGTCATACTTCATCTCGCCGACAATCTCGCTGGCCTCACCGCCCAACGCGTCCTGGGCACGACGCAGGAAATCCTGCACCTCCTCGATGCTGTAGCTGTTGGACAGGGACATCATGGGACGCTCGTGGCGCACCTGGGTGAAGCCCTTGCTGATGTCGCTGCCCACACGCTGAGTGGGTGACAAGGGGTCCTGGTACTGCGGATAATCGCGTTCCAGGTCCTGCAGTTCGCGCAACAAGGCGTCAAACTCCTGATCGGTCACTGTCGGGGCATTGAGGACATAGTAATTATGGTTGTGGCGGTTGATGATTTCCCGCAATTCCTTGATTCGTTGTTCAAAAAGGTCCATTTTCTGAGTGATTTGCAAAAAAAGATGCGCTAAAGTAGTGAATATTTTCCTAAAAACATCACATTCATTTCTTTTTTTGTTAATTTTGCGGTGGATATCATAACCAATGTGTATATGAAGAGGTTTTTTAAATACTTGTTAAATATTTCCGTTGCAACGGTTTTCATCCTTATGGCCAGCAGTTGCCTGAATCAGAACTATGTGATGTATGAGGACGGCGACTTTGACGGCGCCTCGTTTATGGAAGAAGACATGCTGCACAATGCTGAAATCGACATGGATGACCTCTATCGCGATTGACCATGCCGCCAGCCACCGCAACAGGTGTTTTTTACTTTTAAAAAACATTAACAGGGTGATAACTGGTGAGTCATAGCCAATTAGCGCAGTTTAAAATGGTCATTTTGTCGCATTTTGTGTTTTTTTTAACATTTTGTTAAAGAATCTTTTTATATATTTGCAGCCAATTATAAAAACAACGTTGATTGCGGCAACTGCCGCCCGATTCGAATCAAGACAATAAAACACTGTATATGAACTTATTAGAGAATAAGTTAGCAAGATATGATGAGCCGCAGAAAGCTAAGGCTGCGGGCATCTATCCCTACTTCCGCGCCATTTCGAGCGAACAGGATACCGAGGTCATCATGAATGGCAAGCGTATCCTCATGTTTGGTTCCAACTGCTACTCTGGACTGGTTAATGACGAACGCATCAAGCAGGCCGCCATCGAGGCTACCGAGAAGTACGGTACCGGTTGTGCCGGTTCACCCTTCCTGAACGGCACCCTGGACCTGCACAAGCAGCTCGAGCGCAAGCTTGCCGACTACGAGGGCAAGGAAGACGCGATGATCTACAGCACCGGCTTCGGCGTGAACCTGGGCGTGATTTCGACGCTCACGGGCCGCGACGACTATATCCTGTGGGACGAGCAGGACCACGCCTCGATTATCGAGGGCCGTCGCCTGTCGTTCTCCAACTCTCTCAAGTACCGCCACAACGACATGGCGTCGCTCGAGGCCCAGCTCAAGAAGTGCGAGCCGGACCGCGTCAAGCTCATCGTCACCGACGGTGTCTTCTCGATGGAGGGCGACGTGTGCAAGCTGCCCGACATCGTGGACCTGGCACACAAGTACAACGCCAACATCATGGTTGACGAGGCACACGGCATCGGCGTGTTCGGCGAGGGCGGCCGCGGCGTGTGTGACCACTTCGGCCTGCGCGACGAGGTGGACCTCATCATGGGCACCTTCTCCAAGTCGATTGCCTCACTGGGCGGCTTCATCGCCACCAGCAAGGTCATCACCAACTACCTGCGCCACCATTCCCGCAGCTATATCTTCACCGCCAGCATCACGCCGGCATCGACAGCAGCTGCCATGAAGGCCATCGATATCCTCATCGCTGAGCCTGAGCGTCAGGAGCACCTGTGGAAGATCACCCACGAGGCCCTGCAGGGCTTCCGCGACATGGGCTGTGAGATTGGTCACACCGAGACGCCCATCATCCCGCTGTTCATCCGCGACAACAACAAGACGTTCGCCATCACGCGCGACCTGCTCGAGGAGGGCATCTTTGTCAACCCCGTTGTCTCGCCTGCCGTGGCACCCAACGACACGCTCATCCGCTTCAGCCTGATGGCGACGCACACCCACGAGCAAGTCGCCTTCGCCCTGGAGAAAATCCAGAAGGTCTTCCGCTCCTACGGCCTCGTGCCCTGAGCCTGACCCTCACATTATATATAAATATAACACGAAGCCATCACCGTCAACCACGACGGGATGGCTTTGCTGCTTAGGAAAACTGCTAAAAAACAGCCCCATGGCAGTGAGTTAATGCTGTTGATTATCTCATTTATATGCCGTTTTAGAAAAAAAAACACCAAAAACACTTGCTTGATAAAATTTATTAGTAATTTCGCAACATCAAAAACAACAGTAAGAGCGACAATATTATGATTTACAAATTTGTCATAGTCTCGGACGAATCCGATAACTTCAAGATGCAGATTGCCATCGACTCGACCGCCACGTTCATGCAACTGCGCAACATCATCCTTGATTCAGCAGGTTACAGCAAGGAACAAATGGACTCCTTCTACATCTGCGACGACGAGTGGAACAAGGAGAAAGAGGTCACCTGCGTCGATATGGACACCGACAGCGACGAGGACATCTGGATTATGGACGACACTCAGCTCGATGAACTCATTGAGGATGAAGGCCAGCGCCTGAAGTTCGTGTTCGACTACATGACTGAGCGCTTCTTCAAGGTGAAGCTCAAAGAGGTCATCCCCGGCAAATCGCTCCACGACCCCTTGTGCGAGAGCAAAGCCGGCAATCCGCCCGCCGAGAGTGTTGACATCACTGAATTCATCACCATCCCTAAGATTCCCGACGCCAACAAGATTGAAGCCATCGACAAGAGCGAATTCTACGGCGACGAGGAGTATGACGAAGACGAGATTTCAGACTTTGAGGAGCTTGACAGTCTCTCCAGCGACGACTTCTAATCACAGCTTTAAGTCTGTTTCCTTTGAATTTTCGAAAAGAAGCAATATCTTTGCACAGTTAAAGCAAACCACAGAAAGATAAACTAAGATGAAGAAGCCAGTTTTGACATGGATTGCGCTGTTCGCCATCGCATTGACATCGTGCATTGACGGCAACCAGAGCGAAAGCCAAGAAACGTTGGTCGACAGCGTAGCCCAGGAGGTTGACTCCGCGTTGCAGGTAACCGGCGTGGCCATCGACGGCGCGATGAACAGCGTGTATCTCAAGGTCGGTGAAGACACCATCGAGTTCACCTATCCCGACCTGGACAGCGACCACAGGGACTCGTGGGACATCAACGACACGCTCACGGTTGAGTACTACCCCACCGAGAACGGCGACAGTGTCACCAACGTCATTAACGAGAACGCCTAAAGTTCAAGTTAAAGAATTAGTTTAAAAACCGCCACTCAAGTGGTTGAAAATAAATTGAATTGCGGTAGTAGCTCAGTTGGTAGAGCATCAGCTTCCCAAGCTGAGGGCCGCGGGTTCGAGTCCCGTTTACCGCTCAAACAAAGTAATACACCGATAATCTTGCAATTATGCAATGATTATCGGTGTATTACTTTAATTATTTTTAAAGTAACACTTTAAGTCTCTGGCGTAAATATACACATGATTTGACACACTGATCGTTGCTGAAACGAGCAGTTTTTTGTAATTTTGCGGCAAATGTGTGGGAGTTGTTTCCTGCTATAGAAACCGATGAAGGAAAAGGATATTTTACAGGCGGTGAGGGAGCGATTGAAGATTGAATCGCTCAACGAGTTGCAACGCGATGCGCTGCAGGCGTGGAAATCGTCTACAGGCAGCGATTTGGTGCTGTACTCGCCCACGGGAAGCGGCAAGACGCTGGCCTTTGCGCTGTGTCTGCTGCAAGCGATGCAGGCTCCCATGGGGAAACTGCAGGCTGTGGTGATGGCACCCTCGCGCGAACTGGTGATGCAAACCGCCGAGATTCTGCGGACGCTTGCCCAGGGCTATAAGGTGACGCCTTGCTACGGCGGGCATGATGCAGGCGACGAAAAAGCATCGCTGGCGGTAACCCCCGATATCATCGTTGCTACTCCCGGGCGACTGCTTGACCACCAGCATCGCAGTAACATTAACCTGAACGGCACCCGCCTGCTTGTGCTCGACGAGTTTGACAAGGCACTGGAGCTGGGCTTTGAGGACGAGATGCGCCAGCTACTGCGGCAAATGCCCAAACTGAACCGCCGCATCCTTGCCTCGGCCACCGTGCTCGATGTCGTTCCCGATTATGTGCGCCTGCATAACCCACACACCATCAATGCATTGAATGTTGACAACCACCCTGCTGAGCGCATTGCCGTCTGGCAGGTGGAAAGCGACACGAAGGACAAACTTGACACCCTGGTGAGGCTGCTCAAGAACCTTGACGGCGGCAAAACCATCGTGTTTGCCAACTTCCGCGAGAGTGCCGAGCGCATCCATCAGCACCTGAGGCAGCAAGGCATCCCTGCTGGACTGTACCATGGCGCAATGGAACAGCAGGAACGGGAATGTGCCGTCGCCATGCTCAATAACGGCAGTGTCAACGTGCTGGTAGCCACCGACCTTGCTGCCCGAGGCCTTGACATCGACCAGGTGGAGCACATCATCCATTACCACCTTCCCGTCAACGAACAGGTCTACGTCCACCGCAATGGCCGCACGGCACGTGTCGATGCCACAGGCAATGTCTACCTCATCACCCATGCCGACACTCCCCTGCCCGACTATGTTAATGACTGCAAACGATTGACTCTCAATAATTTGGGGAAAATTCCTAAGCCGACAATGGCGACCCTGTATTTCCAAGCCGGCAAGAAAGAGAAACTCTCACGCGGCGACATCCTGGGCTTCATCGCCAAGAACGGCGCAATCGAGGCCAGTGCCGTCGGACAAATCGACGTGCGTGACCACTATGCCCTTGCCGCCGTGCCACGAGGCGAAGCCAAGCGTGTGCTGAAATCACTCCAGACCTGCAAAATCAAAGGCAAGAAAGTGAGAATCTCTTTACTTGTTAGGTGTTAGGAGTTAGGAGTTAGAAGTTAGAAGTTAGGAGTTAGGAGTTAGGAGTTAGGAGTTAGGAGTTAGGAGTTAGGAGTTAGGAGTTAGGAGTGATTATTTGGCTGCTTGGATAATATTTGTTAACATATTACGTTAGTAATATATTAAAGTGGGCATTGCCCGCTGAGGAGTGAGATAAATTAACCGTAAGAACTTTAAAACTACATACTTAAACTAAACAATTATGGCTATGAAAACTACAAAAAGAAAACGTGACCTCTACTTCCTGAAGTTGCTATCCCGCAGTTTCCCGAATGTAGCGACCGCGAGCACTGAGATTATCAACCTGGAGGCCATCCTGAACCTGCCCAAGGGAACGGAGCACTTCCTGGCCGACCTGCACGGTGAGTACCTGGCCTTCCAGCACGTGCTGCGCAACGCCAGCGGTACCATCAAGCGAAAGGTGGGCGAGATTTTCAACGATTCGCTGAGCACACGTGAGCAGAAGGACCTGTGTACCCTCATTTATTATCCTGCCGAAAAACTAGAGCTGGTCAAGGAAGAGATTACCGACAAACAGGAACTGAATGACTGGTACTTCATCACCATCAACAGGTTGGTGAAGGTTTGCCGCAACGTGTCATCGAAATACAGCCGCTCCAAGGTCCACAAGGCGCTTCCCGAGGACTTTTCCTATATCATCCAGGAGCTGATGCACGAGCACAGCAGCGACCCTAACAAGCAGGCCTACGTCGATGTGATTATCAAGACCATTATCTCGACGAACCGTGTCGATGAGTTCATCATCGCCATGTGCAACCTGATTCAGCAGCTGACCATCGACATGCTGCACCTGCTGGGTGACGTGTATGACCGCGGTCCCAGCCCCGACAAGATTATGGACATCCTGTGCAACTTCCATAACTTTGATATCCAGTGGGGTAACCACGACATCCTGTGGATGGGCGCCGCCGCCGGCAACGACTGCAGCATTGCCAACGTGCTGCGCATCGCCCTGCGCTATGGCAACCACGGGGTGCTGGAGGACGGCTACGGCATCAACCTGCTGCCGCTGGCGACCTTTGCCATCGACACCTATGCCGGCGACCCGTGCACCCGTTTCATTCCCAAGGACGGCAGTGCCAAGGACCCCAAACGCGCCCGCACCGCCCAGCTCATTGCACAGATGCACAAAGCCATCAGCATCATCCAGTTCAAGCTTGAGGCCGCTGCCATCAAGCGTCACCCTGACTTTGACATGAAGGACCGCCTGCTCATGGACAAGATGGACCTGAAGAAAGGCGTCATCAAAATCAAGGGCAAGGAATATGAACTGCTTGACACCAACTTCCCGACCGTTGACCCCAAGCATCCCTACAAGCTGACGGCCGAGGAGCAGAATATCGTTGACAAGCTTCACCAGTCGTTCACCGAGAGTGAGAAACTGCGCAAGCACATGAAATGCATGTTCCGCAACGGCTGCCTTTACACCATTGCCAACGGCAACCTGCTCTACCACGCCTCCATCCCCCTGAACGAGGACGGCACCCTGAAGGACGTGGCTATCCGTGGCGAGAAATTCCACGGCAAGGCCCTGCTGAAACGTGCCGGCGCGCTGATTCGCAGTGCCTACTTCGGCTGTGACGACCCCGAGGAGTATGCCTTTGCACTGGACTACCTGTGGTACCTGTGGTGCGGCAAGGATTCTCCTGCGTTTGACAAGAGCAAGATGGCGACCTTTGAACGCTACTTCATTGCCGACAAGGAGACGCACAAGGAAATCAAGGGATGCTACTACACATTGCGCGACAACCCCGAGGCCGTTGACATGATTCTTGACGAGTTCGGTGTTGAAGGCGAGCACCGCCACATCATCAACGGCCACGTGCCTGTCAAGACCATCAAGGGCGAGAATCCCATCAAGGCTGGCGGCAAGCTCATGGTGATTGACGGCGGTTTCTCCAAGGCCTACCAGCCCGAGACCGGTATTGCCGGCTACACGCTCGTTTACCACTCCCGCGGCTTTGAGCTCGTGCAGCACGAGCCCTTCTCATCGATTGACGAAGCCGTCAGGTTGGGACAGGACATTAAGTCACGCCGCAGCCTGGTCGAGCTGACCAACCACCGCATGCACGTCAAGGACACCGACATCGGTATCGAGCTGCAGTCCCAAATCGAAGACCTGAAGGAACTGCTCGACGCTTACCGCTCGGGCGACCTCAAGGAGCGCAACCTGCGTCCCATCACCAACAAGCGTTAACACCATCGCCCGCTCAGGGTGGTAACAGAACATCGAGGGCCCATGAGTCAGAAATGGCTGGTGGGCCCTTTTTAGGCTCTGCTATTGTCTAATTGCAGCCAAATGAGTACCTTTGCGACATGAAACTACTTAAACGACATAAAACCCAGAAGTCCAAGCCCGTGAAAAAGCCTAAAACTGTGAACCCGAATTCACGGTACGGCAAATTCAGGAAGTGGGTGCTGCAACTTGAGCAACGACAGGAGAACGACAGGCCTAAAATTACCGTGCGTGACACTGAGTCCCACGTGTGCAAGCATTGCGGTGCGGAATACACCGGCGAGTTTTGCCCCAAGTGCAGCATGCCGGCCCGCTGGCAACGCTTCAACTGGAAACTGCTGCTCAAGAATTTCATGGACATCTGGGGCTTGGGCAGCCGTTCGATGTTCCGCACCATCCGCGACTTGTTCTGGCGTCCCGGCTATATGATTAAGGATTACCTGAACGGCCATCATCTGTCCTATTTCCCGCCTTTCAAGATGTTGGCGGTCTGGAGCGTGTTCATGTTATTCATTGCCATGCTGTACAACGCCATCACGGGCGCAGCTCCCGCAGATAGCGCTCAAACCGTACCACTCGTCCAATCGCTGATAGAAAAAAGTGGCATCAATGTATCGGCAACAGCCAACGCACTGCTGGAACAAATCGATCGAGTGCTCGAGTTTCTTGACAACAACATGCTCTACCGAATCATCATCCAGAACATACTGGTCGTGATAGCAGTAAAATGGGCTTTCAGCAAGGTGAGCAAATTCAACTATGTCGAAACCTTCATTTCGCAAATCTACATCAACAGCCAGTTCCTCATCATCGCCCTCGTCTTGATTCTGTTTACCTGGCAAATGCCTGAGGATGACGGATTCTCGCCCTATATGATACCTTTGGGGAGCTTTGTTCCTCCGTTGGTGCTGGCTTACGATTTCCACCAGCTGTATGGCGTCAAGTGGAAAAAGGCCTTGTGGAAAACCGTTGTTGTTGCGTTCAACTTATTCATTCTCTACGTCATTCTGCTAGCCGTCTTGGGTGGCATCACCTCCATTGTTAACCACTTTACTGGTTCAGAATATATTCAAGACATCCTTCAACATCACCATGTGGGGCTCGCTCCATTTTAAAACCCGCCAATAACTATGTTAGAGAGCATTTATAACGACATCATCAGTCCCGACGTGAATCTGGCCGGGGCCGTTGCCAAGTTGGTATTGAGCATGCTGCTGGGGGCCATCATCGGCATCGAGCGTCGCCGCAAGGGCCAGATTGCCGGCCTGCGCACCTTTGCACTCATCTCGATGGGCGCCACGCTGGCGATGCTCATTTCCATCTACATCCCTCAGGAATATCTGGGCCTCAAGAACGGCGACCCGGGCCGCATTGCCGCCCAGGTAGTGAGCGGTATCGGTTTCCTGGGTGCCGGAGCCATCATCCAAATGAAAGGCTCGGTGCGTGGTCTGACCACTGCTGCAGGCATCTGGATGGCGGCATGTATCGGCCTGGCTGTGGGAGCAGGCATGTACCTCATCAGCATCATCGCCACGCTGCTCATCATCTTTATCCTCGTCAACATCGAACGCATCGAGATGCGGCACAACTTCATGTGGGAGTCCAAGATTATCCAGCTCAAGACCAACGGCATTCTAGAGGACATCCAGAGTGTGCGCGACATCCTTGAGGCTGACGAAATCCACATCAGTGACGAGTACATGAAATATGACTACGAGAATAAGCTGACCACCATCAACTTCATGGTGCGCAGCAAGAGTAATATCAATGTGCCCTCACTGTTCGCTTCCATCAAGAAGAAGAGCGACGCCATCTCACTCACCATCACCAACGAATTGACGCTGTGAGGAGTGAGGAGTGAGGAGTGAAAAACTGAAAACTGAAAACTGAAAACTGAAAACTGAAGATAATGGAATCACTTGATATCCATAGTCTGATTAGCGACCTGGCATTTATCCTGATACTGGGAGCCGTAGCCTCTGTAATTTTCAAGATGCTCAAGCAACCGGTGGTGCTGGGCTACATCGTGGCGGGATTTCTCGCAAGTCCGCATTTCTCGTTGCTGCCGTCGGTTGCTGTCGAAGCCAATATCGAATTCTGGGCGCAAATCGGCATCATCGTACTGCTGTTCTCGCTGGGACTGGAATTCAGCTTCAAAAAGCTGGTTGACGTGGGCGGTTCAGCCATCCTGACGGCACTGATTATCGTGCTGGGCATGATGAGTGTGGGTTATGTGGTGGGCAAATTCCTGGGCTACGGGCTGGTAAACAGTCTGTTCCTGGGCGGCATGATTTCCATGTCATCGACCACCATCATCATCAAGGCACTGACCGACCTGAACATGCGTCAGCGGCGGTTTGTCCCGATGACCTTTGCCGTGCTCATCGTCGAGGACCTGTTCGCCGTCGTGATGATGGTTATCCTGTCGTCCATCGCTATGAACAACAGTGTCCAAGGCGGCGAAATGGTGAGCAGCATCCTCAAGCTGTCGTTCTTCCTTATCATGTGGTTCACGGTGGGCATCTTTGTCATTCCCTCCGTGTTCAAGCAGTTCCGTCGCTATATCAACGATGAGCAGATGCTGATTATCGCCATGGGCCTGTGCTTTGCCATGGTGCTGTTCAGCATCAAGTCGGGCTTCTCGGCAGCGTTGGGCGCCTTTGTCATGGGTTCCATCATCGCCGGCACCATCGAGGCCGAGCGCATCGAGCGTCTCGTGTCATCGGTCAAGGACCTGTTCGGTGCCGTCTTCTTCATCTCGGTGGGCATGATGGTCAATCCCACGGTAATGACCCAGCACTGGGGTGTCATCGTCCTGCTGGCGGTGGTGGTCATCGTGGGCATGATTATCTTTGGCACTTTCGGCATGTTGGCGACGGGTCAGCCGCTCAAACTCGCCATGGAATCGGGCTTCTCGCTGACGCAGATCGGTGAGTTCTCGTTCATCATCGCCACCCTGGGCACCAGTCTGGGTGTGCTGGACCAGAGCATCTATCCCATCATCGTGGCCGTGTCGGTCATCACCACCTTTACCACTCCGTTCTTCATCAAGCAGGCCGAACCCTGCTACAACGCCCTGGTCAAGATATTGCCTAAAACATGGACACGCCTGCTCGACGGCTACAGCCGCAATGCCAGCGAGGTTCAGGCGGTAGAATCTTCCAGTCCCTGGAAAGTCATCATCAGCCGCTTCCTGACCCGAATCGTAATCTATTCGGTGGTTCTCATCGCCCTGATTGTGCTGTGTCGCACTTATCTGATTCCGCTCATGCTCAAGTGGTTTGGCACCAGCGACTGGGCACGCTTTGCGACAGCACTCATTTCATTAATCCTGGTTGCACCGCTGCTGATTTCCATCATGATGCCTACCGTCAAGCGGTCAGAACATGACTTGCTGGTCAAGGCTAGCGGCAACGTGTCGCTCGTTCCCATTGTGGTGATGACCATCATCAGCATTATCCTGGCGACCATATTAACCGCCTCACTGATGCAGGGCGTGTATCCTAGTGAAGCGGCCGTGCCTATTGCAGTGGCTGCAGTGGTTGTCATCGTGGTTTCGGTGGCCTTATTCCCCACCCCGCTACGCAAGCGACTGACCAACATCGAACACCAGTTCATCAGCAACATCAACGAGCGTGAAAACCGTCGCACGGGCCGCGAACACAACTTGGTGAGCGACCTGCACCTGGCCTACATGAAGGTGGGTAACGACTGTCCCTTTGTCGGCGAGAAACTGCGCAACCTGGACCTGCGCACCCGCTACGGCGTGAACGTGGCGAGCATCCAGCGTTCCGGCAAGCAGTTCGCCGTGCCGTCGGGCGACATGCGCATCTTCCCCAACGATGTACTAGGCGTCATTGCCAACGAGGAGCAGATTCAGCGTCTGCTGCCTCTCGTCGAGGCCCAGAGCACACACGCCGACACCACTAATCAGGAAATCAAGTTCATCCACTTTGCCATCACTGAGCAGTCCCCCATCGTGGGCAAGAAACTCGAGAACACCCACCTGCGCGAGGATTACGGTGCCCTGCTCGTCGCTGTTCAGCGCGGCGAGGACGATTATCTGTCCCCCACTAGAGACCTGTTGTTCAAGACGGGCGACATCCTGTGGATTGTAGGAAATCCCAAGCAACTCGCAGCACTTAAAGGGAGTTAACAGTTAATAGTTAGGAGTTAGGAGTTAGGAGTTAGGAGTTGGTGGATGCTACCTAGAGCCTAGAGCCTAGAGCCTAAAGCCTAGAGCCTAGAGCCTAAAGCCTAATCACGAATTTTTCTTGTAGCTGAAAACTGCCCAGCATGCCATCACTGAGCCTATGCCCAGTAGTGCAAGAACTTGGTGCCAAATGCTGGAGAGGCCTCCGCCACGGATAAAAACGGTGCGAATCGCCTCAACAAAGTAACTCATGGGATTGACATAGGTCGTGGCGTAGGCCCATGAGGGCATCGAACGCGTGGGTGTGAACAGACCCGACAGCAAGAGCATCATCACCACAAAGAACCACATCACAAAGATGGCTTGCTGCATCGTGTCGCTGTAATTGCTAATCATCAAGCCGAAAGAACTCCAGAACAATGCCAGCAGCAAAACAAGCAGATAAACCAGCGCAATGGGTCCCGCACTGGTGATGCCATAAACCGCCCATGCCAGCAGCAGGCAGACGGTGATGACAAACAGGGCGATAATCCAGTAAGGGATGAGTTTGGCCAGGATAAAGGCCCATTTGCTCACGGGGGTGACATTGATTTGTTCGATGGTGCCTGCTTCCTTCTCTCCGACGATGTTCAATGCGGGCAAGAACCCGGTCATCAGCATCATCACGATAGCAAACAGGGCAGGAATCATGAACAGCTTGTAATTCATGTTCTTGTTGTACAGGAACAGCGTGGACACCTTGGCTTGCAGCGTGGCGGCGTCAGGATTGACGTGGGCAGTGACAATCTGAGTCAAGTAGGCGTTGCCTATCGACCCCTTGGTGCCGTTGACGGCATTGGCAGCGATGAGCACTTGCGGCTGGTTGCCGTTGGCCAGTTCACGGCTGTAATCCTGCGGAATGACCATCACCACGTCGGCACGCGATTTCTCAATTTCCTGCAGGGCATCCCGATAGGTAGGCTGCTGACCCTTGAATATGAAATAATTGCTCGCCTCGATGCTGTGGACCAGCTGCTGCGACAATGTCGAGCGGTCATTGTCCACCACAGCGACCTTGATGTTCTTCACCTCCATGTTCATCACCCAGGGCATGACGCACATGATCATGATGGGAAACACGATGATGAGTTTGGGCAGGAACGCGTTGCGGCGTATCTGCGTGAACTCTTTCTGTATGAGATATTTCAGTGTCATTCTAGTCGTTTGTTGAACTTGGCAAGAGCGAGTGTCATCAACAGGGCGAGCATGCCCAGCAGGATAAGTACCTCACGAGCGACCTCCTTGATGCCCACACCCATAATCATGAGTTTGCGCATCGCCTCGATGTAGTAACGCGGCGGTATGACGGCCGATATCCACTGCAGAACCATGGGCATCGACTCCACTGGGAAGAGCATGCCGCTGAGCATCACGATGGGCACAAGTAACACCATCGCCGAGAGCAGTAGCGCCACGAGCTGCGTCTGGGCGACATTGCTGATGAGCAGACCCAACGAGAGCGCCAGCAGGATGTATATCACCGAGATGACGAGAATCCACACCAGGGAGCCCGCCAGCGGAACGCCCAGGACAAACCGCGCCATCAGCAGGATAATAATCAGGATAACGAACGCCAGCACCAAATAAGGTATGGCCTTGGCAATGATAATCATCAAGGGCTTGACAGGCGACACGAGCAACACCTCCATTGTGCCTTTCTCCTTCTCACGCACAATCGAGATGGACGTCATCATGGCGCAGACGAGCATCAGCAGCATACCCATGATGGCGGGCACGAAGTTGTAAGCCGACTTCATCTGCGGGTTATACAGCATCTTGGAGTTGACAGTACCGCCGGCAGGATTCAGCATGACCCCAGTGGCATAATTGGTCCACTGCTGCGCCATATTGGGATCAGCGCCATCGACGATGAACTGCACGCCGCTGCGTTTGGAGGCGAAATCGGCAGCAAAGACGATAGCCATGTCAGCCTTTTGCCCACGTATCAGGCGTTCGGCATCCCGCGGGGTGGCCACGACACTGACAATATCAAAATACTCCGATACCGAGAGACGGTCCACCGCCTGCTGCGTGAGATGGTCCATCGAACTGGTGACCACCACCGTGCGCACATTCTTCACGTCGGTCGTGATGGCGAAGCCGAAAAGCAACATCAGCACCAGCGGCATGCCGAACAGAATCAGCATCGTGCGCTTGTCGCGCAAGATGTGCTTGGCTTCCTTGATGACAAAACTGTGGAACTGTTTCATAGCTAATCGCTTGAGCGCGTGGCTTGACGTGCCAGATAGGTGAACACGTGGTCCATATCGGGCTGGTTAAACTTCTGCTTTAATTCTGCGGGAGAGCCCATCGCCTTGATTTTGCCGTCCACCATGATGGAAATGCGGTCGCAATATTCCGCCTCGTCCATGTAGTGGGTGGTGACAAAAACGGTGATGCCCCTGCCTGCAGCCTCATAGATGAGTTCCCAGAACTGTCGGCGGGTTGCGGGGTCCACGCCGCCTGTCGGCTCATCGAGAAAGACGATGCCAGGCTCGTGGAAGATGGATACCGAGAAGGCCAACTTCTGCTTCCAGCCCAGCGGCAACGAGGCAACAAGGGTATTCTTGTGCTCGGTGAACTGCAGGCGCTCGAGCAGTTCGTCGGTCTTGCGGGCGATTTCCTTGTCATCCATGCCATAGATGCCGGCAAACAGGCGTATGTTCTCGGCCACCGTCAAGTCCTCGTAGAGCGAGAATCGCTGGCTCATGTAGCCGATGTGCTTTTTAATCTGCTCATGCTCGGTGCGTATGTCATAGCCAACCACGCGACCCGTGCCGCTCGTGGGCTGGTTGAGTCCCGTGAGCATGTGCATCGCCGTTGTCTTGCCAGCGCCGTTAGCGCCCAGGAAACCGAAGATTTCGCCACGCTTGACGGTGAAGCTGATGTCGTCCACGGCGTGGAACGAGCCAAAAGCCTTGACCAGATGTTCCACCTCGATGACATTCTCGTCCTTGACCTCACCGGTCTTGTCATGTTCAATGCCCGGCGGGTTGAAAACGTCGGCAAAACGCGTCAGGATGTCGTCGGGGGTGCCAATGCCGCGGATTTTGCCCCGGTCGAGAAACGCCACACGCTCACAGCGGCGCACCTCGTCAAGATAGGGCGTCGAAGCGACAATGGTGATATTGCGGTCTTTGAGGTCGCCCAACATGTCCCAGAACTCCTTGCGCGACACCGGGTCAACACCCGTGGTGGGCTCGTCAAGGAACAGCACGCTGGGCTGATGCACCAAGGCACACGAGAGAGCCAGTTTCTGTTTCATGCCGCCCGATAGAGCACCGGCCTTGCGGTCCTTGAAGCGCTCAATCTGGCTATAGATGGCCTTGATGCTGTCATAGCCCTCATCAACTGTAGTGCCGAACAGGGTGGCAAAGAATTCGAGGTTTTCCTGCACCGTCAAGTCCTGATAGAGCGAGAACTTGCCGGGCATATACCCTACCCTGCGGCGGATGTCGGTCATCTGGCTCACTGTGTCAAAGCCATCGACCTTGGCGGTGCCGCCCTCGGGCAACAACAGGGTGCACAGGATGCGGTACAGCGACGTCTTGCCTGCGCCATCGGGTCCGATGAGGCCAAAGACCTCGCCCTTGCCGACAGTGAACGACACATCGTCGAGCGCCTTGACCTTGCCGTAAGACTTAGAGACGTTATTTACCTCAATAGCATTCATGAGTTGACAATTGATTCTAGAGCATCTAGAGTAACTAGATTTTCTAGATAGTCTAGATTATCTAGAATTTCCAGTTGTTAAAACTTGACCTCGCCGTACATGCCGATTTTCACATAGCCGTCGTTCTTGATGGCAATCTTGACAGCATAGACCAGGTCGGCACGCTCGTCATCGGTCAGGATGGTCTTGGGCGTGAACTCCGAGCGGCTTGAAATCCAGGTAATTGTGCCGGGGTACTCCTTTTTCTTGCCGTCGCCATAGTCGGCAAACACCTTGCACTGCTGGCCCACCTTGATGTTCTGCAGTTGGGCCGAGGTGACGTAGGCACGGATGAACATATTGTCCACATCGGCCATCTTGAACAACGGCTTGCCTGTCGAGACAAATTCGCCCTGTTCGACATATTTTTCCAGCACGGTGCCCTTATAGGGAGCCACAATGTCGGCATTGGCAATCTGGTCATCCAGTTGGCGCTGCTGGGCATCAATGCCTGCCACTTGAGCGTCGATACCATCCATCTGGGCACCGATACCCTTACCCTGCTCGGCCAGGGCAGCGTTAGCACTGCGTATCTGGTCGCGGGTAGCCTCGAGCTGCCGGTTGAGCACCTTGATTTGATTGTCGATGTCGTCGAGCTGCTTGCGCGGCACGGCCCCATCCTTGACGAGTTCGCTGTAGCGCTGACGTTCACGCTGGGCGTTGGCAATCTGCTGCTGGATGGACGAGAGCTGCTTGTTCAGGTCCAGCTGCTGACTGCTGGCTGCCGAGCGGTTGGACGACAGTTGGCGCTTGCTAGCGGCGAGCTGGCCACGCTGTGTTTCGAGTTGTTGTTTCTTGAGCAGCAACTGATAGGTGTCGATACGGCCCACCAGAGTGCCGCCCTCGATGGTCTCTCCCTCGGTGACGTCAAAGGACTTCAGTTCGCCTGTCGCCTTGGCCGAGATGGTCACCTCGGTGGCCTCGAACGTGCCCGTTGCGTCATACGCCTTCTCCTTCTTGCCGCAAGCAGCCATCATCAGTGCCATGCTTGCGATAATCATTAGCTTTTTCATCGTTATGCTGATTATTTAATTGTTCGTGGTGAATTTCAAGTCATACATGGCCTTGAGCAGCTCTATCTCGTGGATGGAACGCTGCACTCGTGCGGCATTCTCGCTGTTGATGTCGCGCAACAGGTCGTTGACGTCGATGATGCCGTGTGAGAGTTTGGACTCGGCAGCCTTGCGCACCTGCTGACGCAGGGCGATGATTTCCTCGTCCTGACCCATCAGTTGGCGGTAACGGGCTATGGTCTCGTCCTGCTGCATCTGTTCCAGGCGGTTATTGAACAGAAATGTCTCGCGCTGACTCTGCGCCATCTCGCGCTGCAACTGTATCTTGGCCTTGTCGTTGTGACGCGTGTACAGGGCACCGATGTTCCAGGTGAGGCGCGCCCCCACCATGCCGTTCCACGACCAGTCTCGGCCCATCATGTCCTTAAACATATTGTAGCCCGGGTAGCCGTAGTAACCCTGAGCAAAGAGCCCCAGGCGTGGCAGCAGAGCTGCATCAAGGGCTTTTTCCTGAGCATCGGCAAGGCTCAACTGGCTGTCAACCAGTGCCAACTCGGGACGATTGTTGCCTTGAGATGCCTGAACGAGGGCAGGTTTTGTCACCTCGCTCACCTCAATGCCGCAGAAAGTGCCCAGCATTGCCATCAGCACACGCCGTTGCGACTCAAGGGTGGTCATCTGCTGGGCGACGTTCAGCCGCTCGGCGGTGACATTGTTCAGGTCACACTGGGCGGCGGTGCCGTGCTTGACCATCGACGTGAGTTTTTTCTCGCTGGAGGCCAGTTGGTCCTGCAGGTCCTGATTGAGCCTGATTTGGTCCTCGAGCAGCAAGAGGCCGAAGTACATCTCGTTGACGCGCTGGCGCACACGATACAGGTCAACATCGAGCTGAGCCTGCTGCACTGCACCCTGCTGGCGGGCGACCCGCTTCTGGGCACTGATGGCGCCGCCGTCAAAGACGGTCTGCTGCACGTCCAGCCCCACGCGGTACTGGTCCCGGGCAAGTCCCTTCATGTCCACGCCCATCTGCTGCATCAGCCCTTTCATCTCGTCGGGCCAAGCGGCGACGGCATTCTGGTAGGTTGCCTGGGCCGTTGCCGTTACCTGCGGCAGCCATGCCTTCTGGATATTGGCGACAGTGAGGTCGGTGGTGCGGGCAATCAAGTCGTGCTGAGCGATAAGAGGGTAATTGCGCTCGGCAGCCTGCTGGCACTCCTCGAGTGTCTGTGCCGTAGCGGCAATCGCCATGCAAACGCTGATGATGAAAAATAGCCGTTTCATATCATTGTGATTTGGTTTGATATCGCAAAGTTACAACCATCTCACAGGTCTGTCTCTATCCAAAACAAGGAGAAAATGTCCTTTTTGTACAAAAGTGTGATTATTATTTGTTTTTTCAGCCATGTTTCATTACTTTTGTGTCATATATCAGAACTACAATGGCAGAATTAAGACAATTCAATCTGGCCCAGCTCAAGCAACTCGTCGAGGGCAAAGACGAGGCCCTGGCCAACAATTTCATCTCAAACAACCTGGTTATTGCCCGCAATGTGCGTATAGACCTCATCAAGGACCAGCTCATTGACCAGCCGACCCTCCTGCCCGAGATGCGCATCCTCATCATCAAGCAGGGCTGGGCCTGTCCTGTCATCAATATGATAGAGCGCCGCCTCGAGGTCGGGGACATGGTGTTCCTGGGGAGCAACGGCATCCTGCAGGTCAAGGAGTCCTCAAGCGATGTGCAAGGCTTCGGGTTGTCTATCAGCGACGAACTCTTCTCGCTGGCCATCGGCAACCTGGTTCCAAGCACATTCGACGGCCACTTGCGCGACTGCATGCTGCGTCTGCAGCCCGATGAGATGGATTTTCTTGACCAGTTGCACCTGATGCTGTACCGTCACTTGAGGCAACCCGAGGGGAGCAGCCAGGTGACGCTGCACCTGTTGAGTGCCTTCCTGTGGCAGGTCGATTACCTGTGCAGCCGCAACGAACAGTCGCACCGCGAGAGCCAGACGCGCGAGCAGCGCCTGTTCACCGATTTTATACAACTGGTAAGCCAATATGCCCCCGAGCACCACACCATCGACTACTACGCCTCGCGGCTGTGCCTCACGCCACGTTACCTGAGTTCCATCATCAAGCAGGTAAGCGGCAAGAGCGCCAAGGAGTGGATTGACGATGCCCTGGTCACCCGCATCAAGATTGACCTGAAGCATACCGACAAACCTATCGCCCGCATCTGCGATGACATGAATTTCCCCAACCCCTCATTCCTGACCAAATTCTTCAAGCGCATGACAGGAATGACACCGTCGCAGTATAAGTGAAGCGCCGTTGGCGCTGTGGATAAGATTATAGGAGCCGCTCGGCGGCTCCTATAATCGTGTAGGGTAGATTTGCGGCTGCGCCGCGTGTATGGGGACTAAGGACTTTAAGGGCCTTAAAAAAAGCCTAAAACCTAAAACCTAAAGCCTGATACACTTTATTGACCATGGCAAGGCGGTCGATGTCGGGGCGCGTTGAGAAGAAGAGGAAGATGAGGTCACGCTCGGGGATTTTGCCGGCATAGATGGTGAAACCGCCGTTGTCGCCCAGGTGATAGACGTGGGTGGGCTGCTCGGGCATGTCCTGCACGAAGAAGCCGTAGCCGTAGCCCGTGTGGGGCTGGTAGCCGTACTCGGCATCGGCGGGAATCTGTATCCAGGGGTTGTAGGCAAGGCGCTTGGTGGCAGCGGTCCAAACCTTGTTGTCACGCAGGGCACGCTCCCAGCGCACGAAATCGTTGATGGAGCAATAGAGGGCGCCGTCGGCCTTGGTGCCGAAGAAACTCTCCTCGCCGTAGTCATATTCCTGCCAAACGCCCTTGGCATCGCGCTCGTAACCGTGTGCCATGTGGGGAATGTCACGGTCGGGCTCGAAGTAGCAGCAGGTTTCCATCCCTGCCCTGTCGAAGACGCTACGCTGCATATAGTCCTCGAAGGGGATGCCCGTGGTGCGCTCGACAATCTGGTAAATGAGCTGGAAGGTGGGGTTGATGTACTCGTATTGGGTGCCAGGCTGGAAGCTGAGGTGGTCGAGAGTTTTCATGTACCCCACCGAGGTGACGTCGTTGCTGTAGAGGACGAAGTTGCGGTCGTTGCGGGGCCGCGCGTCGGGGATGCCCGAGGTGTGGCTCATGATGTTATGCAGGGTGATGTCATCGAAAAATGGTGCCTGGAACTCGGGGAAAAACTTCGACAGCGGGTCGTTCAAGGACAGCATGCCCTGCTCGGCGAGCTGCATCAGCGCCACTGCCGAGAACTGCTTGGATACCGAGGCGATGCAGAAGTTGGTCTCGAAGGTCACTGGGGCCATGGTCTGCATGTCGGCCACGCCAAAGCAACGGCTGTAGAGCGTGTTATCGCCCTGCATGATGAGCACGGCGGCACCGGGCTCGTTGGGATTGTTGTACACCGCATTGAAGATGTCATCAATGCGCTTGGTCATTTCTTCACTCATGTGTTGTGCATTAGCGGCGGCGAACGATGCCAGCAACGCCGCAATCATTAAAATCTTCTTCATCATGCTGGCAAAGGTAGTATTTTTTTAGCTTATAGCTAAAATTTTCACTATCTTTGCAGCGGTTTTTTAGACGATAGCAATGATTCAAGTCAAGATTGACCCAAGAATACTGGAGGCGTGTCCCGAGACACGCATCGGCCTTGTCCGTGCGACCGTGGTCAACGAGCCCACGTGCGACGAACTGTGGGCCGAGATTGAGGCAGCCGCCGAGGAGGTGAAACAACGCTATGAACTGCTGGAAATCAACCAGCGGCCAGCCATTGCCGCCACCCGCCGCCTGTATAAGGCGCTGGGCAAGGACCCCAGCCGCTACCGCGTGGCCAGCGAGGCGCTGTGCCGCCGCATCATCCGCGGCCTGGGCATCTATCGCCTGACGACCCTGATTGACGTGGTCAACCTGGTGTCCATCAAGAGTGGTTACCCCATCAGCGGCCTTGACGCCGACCATATCAAGGGCGACACACTCACCATGAGCGTGGGCACTGCCGACGACGTGTACAACGGCATCGGGCGTGGGCTGCTCAACATCGAGGGGATGCCCGTGTATCGCGACGCTGCAGGCCCCATCGCCACGCCGACGAGCGACGAGGAACGCACCAAGTTCACCGAGCAGACCGTCACCGCCCAAATCAATATCAACGCTTTCGCCCCTGAGATGCCCGTCGAGGAGGCTGTGGAATGGATGGCAGCATTGCTCAAGAAATATGCCCACGCCACCGACGTTGAAACGGATGTTTTAGGCTTTAGGAGTTAGGTGTTAGGAGGTAGAAGTTTAAGGCGATAGTAATCGTACTGAAAACTGAAAACTGAAAACTGAAAATTATGGAAATATTAGAGATTTTAGAAAAGAATGTCAACCAGCGGTACATCGACCAGGTGGTTGAGACACTGAAGGACGGCGGATTGATAATCTATCCGACCGACACCGTGTATGCGTTGGGCTGCGACGCGCTCAACAACCAGGCCATCGAGCGCATCTGCGCTATCAAGGAGATGAAGTCTGCCAAGACCAACCTCTCCATCATCTGCGATGACATCTCGCAGGTGGCACAGTTCGCCAAGTTTGACAACACGCAGTTCAGGATGATGAAGGCCAACCTGCCCGGCCCCTTCACCTTCATCTTCCCTGCCCTGTCAAAGCTGCCCAAGGCCTTCAAGGGCCGCCGCACGGTAGGCATCCGTATTCCCGACAACGAAATCGCCCTTTCCATCGTCAAGACGCTGGGCGGCCCCATCCTCACCACGTCGGTGCCCGGCGATGACGAGGACTACCGCTGCGAGCCTGGACTGATGGCCGAGGCCTTTGAGTCACAGGTGGACATCGTCATTGACTCGGGACGAGGCCAGCTCACCCCCTCGACTGTGGTGGACTGCACCGGCAGCGAACCCGAGATCACCCGCCAAGGCAAGGGAGAGCTGATTAGTTAGGATTTAGGCTTTAGGTATTAGCTATTAGGTATTAAAAGTTAGAAGTTTTATCTTATTACAATAATTTTTTATGAAAAAGATATTTATTTGTTTGGTAGCTGTGCTGGCGCTTGTTGCCTGCAACAATAAGAGTGAGAATCAGAACGTTGAGGCCACCGAGGCCGAGCAGGTCGAGGCTGCCGTTACCCCCGAGGTGAGCCAGGACGGTTGGGGCAAGCAAAACACCCTGAGAAGCAACAAGCCGATGGTGGTCGATTTCTTTGCCACCTGGTGCGGTCCCTGCAAACAGCTGGCACCCGTACTGGAGGAGATTGAGAAGAATCATCAGGGCGAGGTTATCTTCAAGCGCATTGATGTGGACCAGGAGCCGGAATTGGCGATGGAGTTCAAGATTGAGGGTGTTCCCACGCTGTTCTTCATCACCCCCGACGGTGAGTACCAGTCCTTGGTAGGCTACCAAGACGCTCCGGTGATTGAAGCCAAAATCGCTGAACTGCTGAGCCGCAGCAAGAAGTAAGAATCGACCATCAAATAGGTAAGGCAGCGAAAAACTTAAAACTTTTTCGTTACTTTGGCCATGCCGAAGTTACTGCCACTCGGAAATGCTCAAATAAATTTGGCATTCCTCTCGTTTTTTCGTAACTTTGCGCCCGATTTTGAAATAACGACTAGTCAAGACATTACGACATCATGGAAATTACTGCACAACAGCTTGCAGCAATGGTTAACGGCACGGTCGATGGCGACGCCTCGGCAGTGATTAACAATTATGCAAAAATCGAGGAAGCAACTCCCGGTTGCCTCACTTTCCTCGCCAATCCCAAATACACCCACCACATCTACACGACCCAAGCCAGCGCCGTGCTGGTGCGCAAGGACTTCGTGGCCGAACAGGAGGTCAAGGCGACGCTCATCCGCGTTGATGACCCCTACAAGACACTTGCCGACCTGTTGAACTTCGTCAACAGCCAGCGTCCCGAGAAGCGTGGTGTGGAAGAGCCCATCCACGTGGGCCAGGGCACTACCCTGCCCGACGACGTATATGTGGGCGCGTTTGCCTACATCGGCGACGGCGTGACCATCGGCAAGAACGTCAAGATTTACCCGCAGGTATATGTGGGCGACGGCGTGACGCTGGGTGACAACGTCATCCTGTATCCCGGCGTGAAGATTTACCACGGCTGCCGCATCGGTAACCGCTGCATCGTGCAGGGCGGCGCCATCATCGGCGGTGACGGCTTCGGCTTCGCACCCAAGGAGGACGGCACCTACGAGAAGATTTCGCAGGTGGGTATCGTCATCCTCGAGGACGATGTGGAAATCGGTGCCAACACGACCATCGACCGCGCCACCATGGGTGCCACTGTGGTCAAGAAGGGTGCCAAGCTCGATAACCTTATACAGATTGCCCACAACGTCGAGGTCGGTGAGAGCACCGTCATGGCAGCACAGGTTGGCGTCGCCGGTTCGACCAAAATCGGCAAGTACAACATGGTCGGCGGCCAGGTGGGCTTTGCAGGACACATCACCGTGGGTGACAAGAACGGCATCGGCGCCCAGACAGGTGTTGACAACAGCATCGGCAGCAACGGCAAGTGGCTCGGAGCTCCCGTGCAACCCGCGATGGAATTTGCCCGCCAGACGGTTTACCTGAAACGCCTGGGCGAGATGTACAACGACATCAAGGACTTGAAGAAGAAGATTAACAATTAAAGAGTTGTCAGTCGTCAGTTGTCAGCGGCATCCGCATTCAACTGAAAACTGAAAACTGAAAACTGAAATATGAAACAGACGACATTGAAGAACGCCTTCACCGTGACCGGCAAAGGCCTGCACACGGGACAAATGTCAACGGCGACGTTCAAGCCCGCTGACGTGAACACCGGCTATGTGTTCAAGCGCATCGACATGGAGGGACAACCCACCATCCAAGCGCTTGCCGAGCACGTCATCGAGACCACCCGCGGTACCGTCATCGCCAGCAAGAGTAACAAGGAAGCCCGCGTGAGCACCATCGAGCACGCCATGGCCGCCCTGTATGCCGCCGGCATCGACAACTGCCTCATCGAGGTGAACTGCGGCGAGGTACCCATTCTGGACGGCAGCGCCATCATCTGGTGCAAGGAGATTGAGAAGGCCGGCATCGTTGAGCAGGAAGCCGAGAAGGAGTATTATGTCGTGAAGCAGCGCATCAAGGTCGTTGACAAGGAGACGGGCTCATCGCTCATCGTCCTTCCCGATGACGATTTCTCGATTGACTGCATGGTCGAGTATGACTCGCCCGTGCTGGGAAACCAGTTTGCATCGTTGACCGACATCCGCCAGTTCAAGGACCAGATTGCAGCCAGCCGCACGTTTGTGTTTGTGCGCGAGGTGTTGCCGCTTGTCCAGCTCAACCTCATCAAGGGCGGTGACCTGGACAACGCCATCGTCATCTACGACACCCCGATGAAACAGGAAGACCTGGACCACCTTGCCGACGCGATGAACGTGCCGCACAAGTCTGCCGGTGAACTGGGTTACCTCAATAACAAGCCGCTGGCGTTCAAGAACGAGCCTGCCCGCCACAAGCTGCTCGATGTGCTGGGCGACCTGGCACTCATCGGCCGTCCCCTCAAGGGCCGCATCGTCGCCACCCGCCCGGGACACACCATCAACACCCAACTGTCCAAGAAAATCCGTCAAGAGCTGCGTTACCAGAATGTTCAGGCGCCCATTTATGACCCGAACAAGGAACCGCTCTATGACATCAACCAGATACGCGCCATGCTGCCCCACCGCTATCCCATGCTGCTCGTTGACAAAATCATCGAGAAGGGCAAGAAGCACATCGTGGGCATCAAGAACGTGACTGCCAACGAGCCTTTCTTCCAGGGACACTTCCCCGACGAGCCCATCATGCCCGGTGTGCTGCAAGTCGAGGCGATGGCCCAGGTGGGCGGCATCCTGGTGCTGAGCAACGTCGAGGACCCGGAGAATTACTCGACCTACTTCCTGAAGATTGACAACGTCAAGTTCCGCAGCAAGGTAATCCCTGGAGACACGCTCATCTTCCACCTGTCGCTGATGACGCCCATCCGCCGCGGCACCGCCATCATGAAGGGATATGCCTTTGTGGGCGAGAAAATCGTCACCGAGGCCGAGTTCATGGCCCAAATCGTCAAGAATCAATAATAACAAGAAGTTTTCAGTTTTCAGTCGTCAGTTGTCAGCGGCATCCGCATTCAACCAAAACTGAAAACTGAAAACTGAAAACTGAAAACTTATAATATGGATATTCATCAGTTTGCTGTCGTCCACCCCGACGCTAAAATTGGGGAAAACGTGAAAATCGGTCCGTTCGTGACCATCGACGCCAATGTGGAAATCGGTGACGGCACCGTCATCGACAGCGGAGCCGTGGTGCGCAGTGGTGCGCGCATCGGCAAGAACTGCCACATCCACTCCAATGCCGTTGTAGGCGACATTCCCCAAGACCTTAAATTCCAAGGAGAAGACACACTGGCCATCGTTGGCGACAATACGGTCATCCGTGAGTTCGTCACCATCCACCGCGGCACCGCGTCACGCGGCAAGACCGTCGTGGGCAGCAACTGCCTGATTATGGCCTATTGCCACGTGGCACACGACTGCATTGTCGGCAACCACGTCATCATGTCCAACGCAGGGCAGCTTGCCGGTGAGGTTGAGGTGGCAGACTATGCCATCATCGGCGGCGGCGCACTGGTACATCAGTTCACGCACATTGGTTGCCACGTGATGATTCAGGGTGGTGCCCTGGTCAACAAGGACATCCCGCCCTATTGCATGGCGGCGCGCTACCCCATCGCCTATGAGGGCGTGAACAAGGTGGGTCTGCATCGTCGCGGATACACCAGCGAGCAAATTGACGCCATTGCCGACGTTTACCGCACCATCTACGACTCGGGCCTCAACATCACCCAGTCACTCGAAGAAGTGGTAAAACTGCCCGCCAGCCCCGAGCGCGACGTGATTCTCGACTTTGTCCGTGCCAGCAAGCGCGGCATCGTGCGCAAGCCGTAGCCCTAGCCAACGGAACCCCACGCTAAGACGCTAAGTATTAAATTAATACACATCCGGTTATACATAAAAAGAAGGCGCCTGTGATGATTACATAGGTGCCTTTTATTCTTTTTTTTGGTAAAAATGCTTGTCAGTTCGGGAAAAAGCAGTACTTTTGCACCCGGGTAAGTCCTACACGGCCAGCTCCCTCCCAATCCCCCAGGCCTTGACCGGAGCAAGGGTAACGAGGTTGTAGCGGCGCGCTGTAGCTCACTTGCCCTTTTTTTTATACCCCTGTGTGACGGAATTAACGGAGGGAACGGAATTGACGGAGGTGGTTATTTTTCTTCCATAAAGGCTTTGATCTTCTCGTAGTAGCCGTTGCTGCCGACGAACTCGTAGCCGATGTAGTCGGCACTGTTGTTTCCTTCAATCAATTGTACATGATTCTGGCTGATGGCGACGTCCCAGCCTACCAGAGCGACCCGCGGCAAACGGCTTGCGGCGTCGATGCACATCTTGACGACCTGGTCCCACAGGGGCACCTTGAAGCCAAGCATGACGATATCGGTCTGTGGGTGAATGAACACCAGGTCTCCATTCTTGGAAATGCCCTTGGAGACGACAATGCCCGTGTCGAGGTCCACCTCATAGTAGTAGCCGCCTGTTGCTGTGTTGTCCATGAGGGTATCCCCTACTCCAGCCCTGAGAAACGCCTTCATGATGCATGCTGTACCGTCGGGGCGGCATGCTGTGAGCACACGAATGGTGTTCACCGACCTGTTGCCGAATACCATGTCGGGGTGCTGAATGATGAGTTCCTCGAGGATGACATCTTCTTGAACCAGGGCGTCGAACAGGCGTTGCAGGCCGTCCTGGTCCTGAGGCACATTGTCAAGCATGCGTATGCCATCGCCCTGCTTGCCGTCCATGGGCTTGACGATGATCGACGGATAACGTGACAGGAAAGCCTTGAAGTCGTCAAACGTCGCGTCCTTGACCCACAGCCACCCGCGGTGCACATAGTCGCTGAAGAAGCGGTTGAACTCGGGCTTGTTGACAAAGTAATGGACATCGGCAGGGTTGTTGAATTTATCCTGCAGTGCCAGGCGTCGGTAATGCGTGAGGCACTTGCTGCGCATGGGGTTGCTGTAGCTCCAGAAACGTCCCGCGATATACTGGTCGATGTGTGCGCCATGACGGACGAAAGCCGAGAGATAGTCCATCAGGTGGTACATGCGACTATATCCCGTAAGCTTTGACAATTTGGAGACTTCACCCCATATTCTCTTGAAGTACTTAACAGCGATGCTCGGATTCATTACTCAGTTGGTCACTAATGGTTACAAGTCACGCAAAAGTAGTCATTTCCCGCGAAAAACGGGAAAGAACCACCTAAAATCTTATCAAATAACGGATTTTTTACCTCAACAGGTCAGCGACCTCTTCCAGTGAGCCGTCATTGGGCGACGGGGTGACGCCCAGCAGGTGGCACAGCAAGGGGTAGATGCACACGTTGCGGAAACGGTCGGGTTTCTCGTAGCCCACCTTGAAATCAGGCCCGACAGCCCTGAATCCCACCTGCATATCGGCTGCCGTGTGGTCAAAGCCGTGGCTGCCGAACTGTGTCATACTGGGCTTTTTGTCAAAGAGCCATCCCACATCGGGAAGGACGATGACATCACCCATATTGGGGTTATTGCCATACCCGAGATAAGCTGGCACCTCTCCCCGCTTCCAGGCACGGATGTGGTCCACGCCCTGCAGCGCGTCACAGATGGAGTCGATATACTGGGGGGCGCTGGCATAGATGAGCGTGGGATAATCGTTGCAGAAACGCTCATACCAGCGCTTGGGCAACACGTCGTTGATGTTGACAAACCGCTTGGGGTCAACACTGGTCATGCCATGGTCGCCCGTGACGATGAAGTTTACCTGACCCGCAATGGGCAGCAGACCGATGCGCGCCCACAGCAGGCTTAGCTGACGGTCCAAATCCTCCAGGGCACGGCGGGTGAGGATGTTCAGGGGACCAAAATTGTGACCGCTGGCATCAGGTTCCTCAAAGTAGGCCATCACCAGATGGGGACGGTCCTTCTCGGGCAGGCTCAATAACCTGATAATCTCGTCCATACGACCAGGGAAATCGATTTTCTCGGTCTGGTAGTCGTGCCAATAGGTAGGATGTTCACCCTTGATGGCGACATCGCTGCCGACCCAGAAAACGGTCGCCGTCTTCACACCCTGATGTTTGGCGGTGAGCCAAATGGGGTCACCACCGTAGTAGCGGCCATCGGAACGCGTTTTATCGTTGCTCAACGAGAACTTCACACCGCGCTCACGATCCCAAAAGGTATTGGCAATGATGCCGTGGTGGTCGGGCGTGAGACCCGTCGCTAGCGTATAGTGGTTGGGGAACGTCTTGCTGGGGAATGACGGCTGCATGACAGCCTTGACGCCCTCGCGTGCCATGATGTTGAGGAACGGCACATCGTAGGCATCCAGATAGTCCCACCGCAAGCCATCGAGCGAGATAATCACCGTGTAGGTGTCACGTCCCGCTGCCCATCCCGATGAGGGTAACAGGGCCAGCAATGCTAAAAATACAAATAATCCGCGCTTCATCATGTGTAGAAGATTGATTTAAAAAAAGGGGGATATCAGTGTGCTGGTATCCCCCTGAAAATTCATAGTTTTCGTGGTATGAGACGCAACATTTTGCGTCTCCACATTACATTACTGGGCCTTCTCGTGCGAGAAGTAGATACCGTTCTGCAGTTCGATGGTTTCCTCGCCGTCCTTGACGAAGGTCTTCCTTACACCGATCACGCTCAGCTTATCGCCAACCTCAATGCCTGCAGTCTGCAGCCAGAACTTGCGGTTGTCACCAGTTGCACCCCAACCGGGATAGCAACCATAAACCAAGACGGAATTGGTTTCATCTTCGAGATACAGGTTACCATAAGTGGGATTGTCAATCGCGGTAATCGTACCAGTCAACATGTAATATACATCGGGATCATCTTCCTTGTCAAGGAACTCGTCAATGCTGATGGGAGTAACAACGTGTACCAACTCCTCGAATACGCCCGAAACCATCTGGGGTGATTCCTTGTAAGCGCCACGCTTACCGACAACGGTCACAACGTCACCGACTTTAGCACCCGACTCAATGAAGCCCTCGGCACGGTAAATGAGCACACTGCCGCTATAGTCACGGATTGTGAAGCTCTTGCCCTGCTTGTCGGCAGTGTAAAGTTCGGTAATCACACCAGTCAAGCGGTATTGGGCATCGCCTACCTCGGCTGCCAGAAAATCGGCTACGGTGCAAGCCACGATGGCGCCCTTCTGGTAAATGGTTGCCATGGCGGTGTATTCCTGACTGCCGTCGGTTGTCTTGAAGACTACGGTGGCATTGCGGTCACCACCGTTGTTGGCACCAGCGCGGAAGGTCACAACGGGCTCAGCACCGCCAGTGATGGAAACGATAGAGAGCCAATCCTTGGCCTCGTCGGGAATCTCGACCGAGATACCGTTGCTGGTCTTGCAGGTCAGGTTGACGGTGACGTTACCACCCTCCAGAGGAATGGTGGCATCCTCGGGGTCATAACCCTCGACCTTGATAAGCGACTTCTGAATCTTGAGCACTGCTACGTCAACCAGCTCGACGGTGGTACCGTACAGGGTCTTGGGACCCTCGACGGTGATGATGTCACCCACCTCGATACCCCAAGCTGCGATGGAGTTGTTCTTACCGTTCTTGCCGCTCTTGTCCAGCGTACCGTAGATGCGGATGGTACCAGTACCGTCATCGAGGTCCCAGTTACCATACTCGGTGTTGATGATGTTGGTGCAAGTACCGGTCACGCGGTAGGTCTTGCTCTCGGGACCGTCAATCACCTCTTTACAGGTAGCTTCCTTTACCACAGCCAGGCCCTGGATGACGTTGATGGTCTGCGACTTGTTGGCGCACTTCACGTGCAGGACAGCAGTGCGGCCGTCGGGGGCTGCAGGAGCGCTGAAGGTAACCTTGGTCTCGCCAGCGCCACCGTTCATGGGGCTGACGGTGAGCCATTCGGGGAGTTCTTCCTCATCGAACGACCAAGCTTCCTTGGCGTTGAGGGTAATCGTGTTGGAGCCACCGTTCACGTCAATGCCCACATAGGAGGATGAAACCTGAATCTCATCGAACAGTGTCATCGCATCGTCATCGGAGCATGCTGACAACAGGGCTACCAGTGCAAAGAATGAAATAAAATATTTGAGTTTCATAGTCTTGTCTTTGTCAGTAGATTAGTTAAAGATGTACTTGATACCGATAGAAGCGTTCCAGCACTGACCGATGGCCTTGTTGGGAACGAAGGTCGTGGTGTTACCGTCAATCGACTTGGGAGTCGAGAAGGTAGCATAACCCTGAGCGTCAACGCCCTCATACTTGAGGATGCGGGGATCGCTGCCGATTTCGGGGTTGAGGTACTTGCTCACGCCCCAGCTGGAGTTGAAGAAGTTGAGCACGTTCTTCATGTCGAAGAGCAGCTGCAGGGTGTGCTTGGCACCGCACACGTTGAACGAGAAGTCATGCTTGTAGCTCAGGTCAATGCGGTGAACCCAGGGGCTGTACAGGCTGTAAGCCTCGGCATACTTGCCCTGATTGTTCTTCAGGTAGTTGTTGTTGTGCACATAGTCCATGAAGCGGGTCTTGTCGCCCTCGCTGACGAAGCGGAACTCGCCGTTGGCAACCTGCTCGTCGGTGGGGATGTACAGAGCGTCGTAGTTGTAGCCGTCGCCGTTCATGTCGTTGGACATCATGTAAGAGTAGTTGTAACCGCCGCGCCAGGTCTCATAGATCAGGCCATAGTGGTTACCACTGCGGTCATGAGCTGTTGCTGACAGGACGAAACGGTCAGGAGTTACATACTGCGAGTTGTGCAGCTTGATGTTGTTGGGGCCCTCAACGGTGGGAACATAGGTGAAGGCACTCTCGGCAGCCGAGCCGGGCATACCGGTCACTTCCTTGTTCACGGTGTGGGTATAGGCGGCCATCAGGGTCAGCCATTCGGCGGGCTCAGCATTCAGGGTGACGTTGCCAATCCAACCATAACCCTTGCTGGTGTTCTCCAGAACGAAGGCCTTGGTACCCGTGCGGAAACCGGCGGGATAGATGGGACGGTTGTCAGCACCATTGAAGCGGGCATAACCACCCACGCTGGGGATAGACCAGTCGCTGATGCTGGCAGCATTGATGTTCTTGTTGAAGATACCCTCAACAGTGATAGTGAAGGGGAACGATACGGGGATGTTGTAGTCAACAGCCAACGAGGTCTTCCATACCATCGGCATCTTGAACTTGGGATCAACACCATTGACAGCAGAGGGAACGGTACCCATGTCGGGGGTTACGTTCTCAGGATAACCCATAGCAATGAGTTTGTCACGCAGCGCGTTGACAGTGGCCTTGCCATTGGCATCGGTTACCAGACCGCCAGCAAACTGGCTCATGTCGGTATTCTTGGCATTGAGCTGTGCCTGATACTGTACCAGACCGCCGTTGGTGGGCATGTTGGTGAAGAATACCAGGGGCAGACGGCCCGAGAACAGACCAGAACCACCGCGCAAGCGCAGGGCCTTGTCACCAAATACGTCCCAGTTGAAACCAACACGGGGTTGAACAATCAGGTTGCTGCTCGGCCACTTGCCAGTGTCGATGTGGCGAACGTCTCCGTTCTTGTCATAATAATCGAGTGCAAGGATAGCGTTGTTGGTGATCAGGTCACCATTGTTGAAGAACAGACCGTCGAGACGCAGACCGTAGGTCAGCTTGAAGTTCTTGGTCACGTTCCACTCGTCCTGAGCATAAATGCCGGCCTTGTTGAACTGCACGCGGGCAGCAGGCTTGGTCTCGCTACCGTAACCGTAGGTCAAGCAAACGACCTCGGGGGCAGCGCCGTTGATGAAGTCATCCACGCTGTTGTAGCGGTAGTAACCGGTACCATTGCGCATATACTGGTTGTCGGCCATCTGGTGCTCAAATGACAGACCACCCATGATCTTGTGGTTACCATAGTACCAGGTCACGTCATCACGCAGGTTCCAGATGGTGTTGTGAACGGCGTTGTTCCAGGTGAAGAGCTCATAACCCAGAGCCATGTAGTTATCGGTGTTACCATCGGCATCGGTCATGGTGATGTCGATGAAGGGGAACTCGCTCGAGTTGCTGGCGCGGATATCATCCAGCTTGGACAGGGTAGCCAGGAACTGGTTCGACAGGTTGTCGCTCAGACGGCTGTTCAGGTCCAGAGAGAAGGAGTGTACCAGGTTGTCCATGCCATACATCGAGTTAGCAAAAGAGAAGGACTGCTGCGATACACGGGCAGTTGCCATACGCGTGCCACCGTCCATCGAGGTAGCGTTGGGGTTGCTCCAGTAGCGGTTCTTGGTGTAGTTGTAGCGCAGGGCCAGGTGGTGGTCATGGGTGATGTTCCAGTCCAGACGGGCGAGAAGCTTGTAGTTGTTCTCGTCGGCAGGGAAGCTGGTCCATGAACCAGTGTCATAACCGTATTTGTTCTTTACATGGTCGCTCACGCGGGCCAGGTCGGCGAGCGTGGTGCGCGAGATGTACTGGTCGGGAACAGCGACACCGTTCTCCGAAGCACGCCAGCGGTTCACGATGGTGGGTTGCTTGGTCATCTCACCATTGACAAAGAAGAAGAGCTTGTCCTTGATGATGGGGCCGCCGATGGTAGCACCATAGGTGGTCACCTGCTCCTTCTCGCGAGTACCTACCACGGTGCGCTCAACGGCGTCACCGCGCATGTTCTCGTTGCGATGGAAGATGTAAGCACTGCCACGGAACTTGTTGGTACCACTCTTGGTGATGGCGTTCACACCACCGCCGATGAAGTTGGTCTGACGTACATCGTAGGGCGAAATCACCACCTGCAACTCCTCGATAGCCTCGATGCTGATGGGGTTACCACCACCAGGCAGGTTGTCGCTCAGACCGAAGTTGTTGTTGAAGTTGGCACCGTCAACGGTGAAGTTGGCAGTACGGCCGTCGGTACCGGCAAAGCTCATGCCCTTACCGCCGTAGGGAGACAGACGGGTAACGTCAGTCAGGCTGCGGGTAACGGTGGGCAGGTTGCTGATCTGGGTGCTGTTGATGTTGGTTGCGGCACCCGTCTTCTCGGCACGGAACTTGGTGGCAGCCGTGGTGACAACAACCTCACCCAGCGTATTGGAGTTGACGCTCATGTCAACATCCAGGCTGGAAGTCTCGGCCAGTTGCAGCATCACGCCGTCCACTTTCTGGGTCTGGTAACCGATGTAGCTCACGCTCACGGTGTAGGGACCGCCGGGACGCATACCCTGGATGGTGTAACGGCCATCCATGTTGGTCACGGCGTTGTACTTGGTGCCCGACGGCGTATGCAACGCGGTAATCGTGGCTCCAATCATCGCCTGATGATTCTCATCGGTCACAACACCCGACAGGGCCGAGGTCGTCACCTGGGCACTCGCTGACAATGCTACAAAGAACATTGCCACTAATGCCAAAAGCTTAACTGTTCTCAACATAAAAATGATTTGTTTAAATGAGTAAAAAAATGATTAACTATTAATTAAATGATTATTTTGCTAACTGTTTTAAAAAAGAGTCGCGCCGCATTAATGGCAGTATTCCATTAAATGCGGCGCGTGTGTCGCTGGCATCCCCCTCTTGCAGCGGGTTATAGAACTGGCTTGCTGCCAGTTGGCTACAAGATAACCGAAACGGTATGCGCAAAAATTGTACTGATATCATGACTATTGTCGCTAATACGGGTGCAAAAATAGTCAATTTTCTACACCCCACAAAAAAGAAGGCAAAATACTTTTCAACAATTACTATTTTTTCACACGGTCGGGGTGTTGGGCGATAAAGGATTTCCAGGATTTGGTGCCCTTGGTCTGGAAGGGCTTGGTGCGCTCGTAGAAATGGCATAGGGCGGCGGCGAGGGCGTCGGTGGCGTCGAGCAGGGCGGGCATCCGGGACTCGTCAATGCCTAGGGTGCGCTGCAGCATCAATGCCACCTGTTCCTTGCTGGCGGCACCATTGCCCGTGATGGCCATCTTGATTTTGCGCGGCTCATACTCGATGATGGGAATCTCGCGATTGAGGGCTGCGACCATCGCAACGCCCTGGGCGCGGCCCAGTTTGAGCATCGACTGGACGTTTTTGCCGTAGAAAGGCGCCTCGATGGCCATCTCATCAGGCAGATACTCGTCGATGACGCCACTCACGCGCTCATAGATGTGGCGCAGGCGCATGTAATGGTCCTCCATGCGGCTCAGCTGCAAGACGCCCATGATGATGAGCTCGGGCTTCTTACCGTTGACGCCCAACAAGGCATAACCCATGACATTGGTGCCCGGGTCGATGCCGATGATGATATTTTGGTACTGCTTATCCATATCAACCACAAAGATAGTAAAAATGCCTCACGCTAAGACGCTAAGACGCTAAGTTTTTTATTTAAACGACAAGAAAGACAAGAAAAACAATTTTCTTGACATCAGGTTGACAAAATTGTCAATCAGGATTTACTATTAGTTTTTCTTGTCTTTATTGTCGTTAATCTTACCTTAGGCGACGGCGAAGATGATGATGAGTTCGGCGATAAGGACGCGCATGAACATCGTCAGGGGATATACGGTAGCGTAGGCTACGGCGGGAGCGTCGTTGCCGGCGGTGGTGTTGGCGTAGCCCAAAGCAGGCGGATCGGTGGTAGCACCCGAGACAAGTCCCATGATGGTGCAGTAGTTGAGGTGCATCTTGCCACGTGCCACGATGACAGCGATAATAAGCGGAATGATGGTGATGAGGAAGCCGTAGAGCACCCACAAGGCACCGTTTGCGCTCAAAATAGTCTCTACAAACTTACCGCCAGCAGCAAGGCCCACCGAGGCAAGGAAGAGGCAAAGTCCCAACTCTCGCAGCATCAGGCTGGCAGCGGTGCTGGTATAGGTCACGAGGCGCGCCTTGTGGCCATAACGTCCGATGAGGATGGCGACGATGAGGGGACCTCCGGCGAGACCGAGTTTCATGGGCACCGACATGCCAGGCAGCATGAATGGAATGGAGCCCACGATGATACCCAGGAAGATGCCGATAAACATGGTGAACAGGTTGGGATGCTCCAAGCGCTTGTAGGAGTCGCCCATGCGCTTACCCAGGCGGTCCACATCCTCTTCACGTCCGACGACAGTGAGGCGGTCGCCCACCTGCAGCGACAGGTTGGGGCTGGCCAACAGCTCGACACCGGCACGATAGACGCGGGTGACGTTGACCTTGTATCCCTCGTGCAGGCGGATAGAGCCGATTTTGCGGCCGTTGAGCTCGTTATTGGTAATGACAATTCGCTTGCTCACGATACCCTTGGGGCTTGTCTCCACCTGCCAGTCAAAATCGACATGGGGGCCGATGATAGCGTCAAAAATGTCCTGGTCGTTGGCACTCATGACGATGCGCAGCACGTCGTCCTGGTGGATAATGGTCTCTCCCTGCGGAATCTCGACGGTGCCGTCGGCACGCTTGAGGCGAGAAATGGTGAAGTTGTGGTCGATGATGGCATGCAGGCGCGTCACTGTTTTGTCAAAGATGAGCTTGTTGGTCACCTGATAGGTGATGACGTGGGGCTTGAGCTGGCTGTCTTCCTTCTCGCGCTCAATCTCCTCGACCTCGCTGTCAACATTGATGCGGAAAAACGCCTTCAGCAGCACCATCGACAGGATGATGCCGATAACGCCCAAGGGATAGGCTGCGGCATAACCCAGCGACATCGAGCCGTTGATGTCTCCGGCACGGTCGCCCATGGTCTCGATTATCGCCTGCTGTGCAGCACCCAGACCTGGCGTGTTGGTCACGGCACCGCTCATCACGCCCACCATGTCGGTGATGGTGATATTGCCCGCTATGAGATAGATGGCAAAGGCCACCACGACGTTCAGTGCCACGATTAGCATGGCAATGCCGTTGAGCTGAATACCCTCACGCTTGAATGACGAGAAAAAGCTCGGTCCCACCTGCAAACCGATGGAGAAGATGAACAGAATCAGGCCAAATTCCTGGATAAACTTGAGTGTCGATGGATCGACTTCCACACCGAGGTGGCCGACTAAAATGCCACAAAACAGGACGAAAGTCGCCCCGAGGGAAATTCCGAAAATTTTAACTTTGCCCAAAAGCACTCCGATGGCTATAACCAGAGCGTAGATGAGCAGCGTGTGTGCAACACTGTTACCGATGAATAATTCAGTGAACCAGTTCATGTTTTTTCAGTTTTCAGTTGTCAGTTGTCAGTTTTCAGTTGTCAGTTGTCAGTTTTCAGTTGTCAGTTTTCAAGAGATTTTGATGCCGTCCTCGACGATGGAGAGAATGTCCACGGGGTTGCCCACAATGACGTCGGCATAGTATTCAACGAGTTCCTTCTTGCTGCGGAACCCCCATGTCACGCCCACCGAGTCGATGCAGGCACGGCGTGCCGTCTCCATGTCCACGCCGCTGTCGCCCACGTAGAGCGTATCGGCTTTGGCAACGCCCGCCTTAGCCAGGATGGCGAACACCACGCTGGGGTCTGGCTTGACGTTCACGCCCTCGCGGTGTCCCTCGATGGCAACGAACGGTATATCAGGGAAGAAGTGGGGAATGATTTTATCCACCGCCTTCTGGTACTTGTTGCTGGCCACGGCCATCGTCACGCCCAGGTCTCGCAGGTCCTGCAGCAGCTCGGGCATGCCATTATAAGGCTTGGTGTAGTCGATGCAGTGCTCGTCATAGTACTCCAGAAAGTCGCCCAGCACGCGGTCCACCGTCTCGTCGTCACGGGCATCCTCGGGCAGCACACGCGTCATCAGGCGGCGCACGCCGTTGCCCACAAAATAGGGGTAACTCGCCATGCTGTGTGTCGCATAGCCGTTGCGCTCCAACGCGTAGTTGGCGGCCTGCCCCAAGTCCTCGATGGTGTTGAGCAGCGTGCCGTCCAGGTCAAAAATCACCAGCTTCTTCATGTCGTCTCACTATTTTTGGGACAAAGGTAGTGAAATTTATCCATTATTCAGCAATAGTGCCGAAATGTTCGTTCCAAGGGACGATAGATTGGTAAACTAAGGCCGTACCGGCGGGGACGCGCAGGGTGCGACGGGAATAGTCACCTGAGGTCAGCTTGAAGGCATCGTGTGCGACAGCGACCTGAGTGGGGTCTGTTATCCGGGTGGTGACGGTCTTCAAACCCGTGCATTCACTAAAGGCTTTTTTGCCGATGCGGATGATGGCGTCGGGTAACGTGATGGCCGTCAGTGAAGTGCAGCCGTCAAAGGCCGAATAGCCGATTTCCCTCACCGAGCCTGGGATGACCGTCTTCCTGCAGCCGGCTATCAAGGTTCCGGAAGCCGTCTCGATGATGGCATTGCAACCCTGACGTGAGTCATACTTGGCATTGGCGTCAGCCACAGTGATAGAAGACAGTGAAGGGCAATTACGGATGGCAGCATGTCCGATTCGGGTGACCGAACCGGGGATACTGATGCTCTTGAGCGCCGTGCAGCCGCTAAAGGCAGCAGAGCCAATGGCAGTTAGTGCCGAAGGGAGATGGAGCGACTCAAGCGAGGCGCATCCATAGAAAGCGGCAGTGCCGATAGATGTCACATTCTTGGGCATCACCACGCTGACGAGTGACACGCAGCCATAGAACTCATGGTCACCGATGGTCGTGACAGACTTGGGCAAGGTGATGCTAGTGAGCGACACGCAACCGCCAAAGGTAGCAGGTCCAATGGCAGCGACGGAGTTGGGAATATCCAGGCTGGTAAGTGCCGAACAGCCGTTGAAAGCGGCGTAACCGATAGCCGTCACCGAACTGGGAATGTTGATGTCGGCCAACGATGAGCATCCCGTGAAAGCATAGTCACCGATAACGGTCACCGACTTGGGAAGAGTGATGCCCGTGAGCATGTAGCACCCGCTGAATGCGTTCTCACCGATTGAGGTAACTGTGGCCGGAACGGTCGTGTTCATGCAGCCAGCTATCAATCTGCCCGTAGCCGTCTCGATAATGGCGTTGCAGTCGTGGCGGGAATCATATGTCACGTTGCCGCTGTCTACAGTGATGCTGATTAGGGCTGGACAGTGCTCGAAGGCGAAGGCACCGATTGACGATACCTGGGCGGGAATGCTGATGCTGCTGAGTGCCGAGCAGTCAAAAAATGCCGAAGCACCGATTACAGAAAGGGATTCAGGAAGAATAGCAGAGCGCAGTTTGGAACAGGCCCTGAAAGCATAATCACCGATGTGGGTCACCGAAGCGGGAATCTCGATAGCCGCGAGTTCGGAACACCCCGAGAAGGCATAGTCGTCGATGGCTGTGACCGTATTGGGGATAACCGTGTTCATGCAGCCTGCAATCAGGCGGTTTTCGGCCTTCTCGATAATCGCGTTGCAGTCGTTGCGGGAATCATACTGCCTGTTGCCGCTCGCTACCGTCATGCTGGTAATTGACGGACAAAACTCGAATGCCGACGAGGCGATGCCCCTCACCGATGCAGGGATGTTAACACTCCTGAGCGACGAGCAGCCGTAGAATGCCTGGTAGCCGATTGTGAAGACCGAATTGGGGATGAAGGCGCTGATGAGGTCGGCACAGCGGTAAAATGCCTCAAGCCCGATGGAAGTAACCGAATTGGGGATAGTGATGCTCCTGAGCGTGGCACATTCACTGAAAGCCCAGTCACCGATGGCGGTCACCGTGTTCGGAATAACGGTGTTACGGCATCCTGCAATCAGGGTTCCAGTGGCCGTCCTGATGATGGCATTGCAACTGTCACGCGAGTCATAGGCAGGATTGTCGGCAGCCACTGTGATAGCAGCGAGTTCAGGACAACCCGCAAAGGCCGAAGCACCGATGTCCTCGACACTGGCGGGGATGACAACGCTGCCGAGGCTCGTGCAGCCGGCAAAAGCATAGGAGCCAATCGTAGTGACCGTGTCAGGGACAGTCAGGTCGATGATTTCCTCACCATTCAGAAAGAGGCGATGCGCCAGATAGCAGGGATTGGACAATCGTGACTCGAAACAGATGCCGCACCATGCTGCCAAGTCGTTGATTTCCACGCTGTCAATTGCCGTACATCCGGCAAAGGCATGTTCACCGATGGTAGTGATGGTGGAAGGGATATTTACACTTTTCAACGCCGTACAGTTACGGAATGCCGAGTGACCGATAACCGTTACCGCATAGGTCTTGTCGCCACAGACGACAGCTTCAGGAATGGCCACGTCGCCACTATATGAAACGGCACCACTGGTGACGCAGGCATGGTCGCCGTCGATAGTGAAATAGATGCCGTCGGCCTCAAAGCTTTGAGCTGAGGCTGCCATACCTAGCATGTATTCCAACAGAATTGCAATACTAACGAGATATTTCATTGCCATTTGTGTTATTATGTTTGATTAGGGCAAAGGTAGTGATTTTTTTCTAATATGCGAGCATGCAATCGTTTGCGTTGTTTTTTTTTGTATCCGAAAAAGAAGTTACATCAATCATGTGGATAGATTCATTAATTTTGGGGTTGAAGAACCGAATCAGGCCCTTGCTGCCTGTTTTTCACCATCTGAATAACCAATAATTCACATATCATTTTAACTCTAATCATAATTATGAAAAAGTCATTGAGATTTCTAATTGCGCTTGTGGTGTCACTCATGACACTGCAAGCGGGAGCCGCGATGTATATCGTTGGCAGCGGACCCTTTGGCGAGTGGCAACTTGCCGAGGGCGTGCAGATGGCAGACCAGGGTAACGGTACTTACAGTTACAGTGTTGCCATCAATGGCACGGTGTATTTTGTGTTTGCCGACGGCCTCAGCAGCAGTTGGGACACGTTTAACAGCAGCTACCGCTACGGTCCCTCGAGCGGTGACCAGAACGTCGCTGCCGACACTTGGGTTCCAGCCCAGAAGGCGGGTGACCATGGCGCTTACTACTTCACAGGCGACGGTTCGGAGTATGAATTCATCTTTGACGCCAACAACAAACGGTTCAAAATCACTGGCAATGGAAGTGGCCCCGTCACCCCCACCACTGGCAAGCTCTACATGCTGGGCGAGGTTGGCGGCAACAGTTGGGCTCCCAACACAGGTGTGGAGATGAGCAGCAACGACGGCAACACGTTTACCGCCCAGGTGACCTTCAACGGCGAGCACAGCGAGGAGGATGCCAACGTGAGCTATTTCTCGTTCACAACCAAGCTTGCTGAAAGCAGCAGCGACTGGGAAGGCATCAGGTCTTACCGCCTGTCGCCCATCGCTGACGAGGGCACTGACTTCTGGGTTACCTCGTCGATGCTGGGCAACACCATCCAGCTTAATCCGATGGGCGTGAACATCGACGTGGCCTTCCGCATTCCTGCCGGCACCTATACCATCACTGTCAACGTGAGCGCCCTCACCTGCGTCATCACGCGTGACAGCGGTGGCGGCACTGTCAGCGGTAAGGGCTGGCCGTCGATGTATGGCGGCGTGATGCTGCAGGGCTTCTATTGGGACAGCTACAATGCTACCCGCTGGACCACGCTGACCGAGCAGGCTCAAGACCTGGGCCAGTACTTCGACGTTGTGTGGGTACCCAACTCGGGCAGCGTTGATGCCAACGGCGTCGGCCAGAGCATGGGCTATATGCCCGTCTATTGGCTGAAGCACAACTCGTGTTTCGGCACCGAGCAGCAGCTGCGCGACATGATTTCGACCTTCCACAATCACAACACCAGTGTGCTGATGGACATGGTCATCAACCACAAGAGCGGCAAGAGCGGCTGGGTTGACTTTGCCAACGAGACCGTCACCGGTCCTGTCACCGGCGAGGAGTACAAATTGACATGGACGCTTGCCGACATCTGCCGCAGCGATGAGTGCGTTGGTGCAGGCTATGCTGCCACGGGCGCCAATGACGAGGGCGAGGACTTTGACGGCAGCCGTGACCTGGACCACACCAGCGCCAATGTGCAGAAGAACGTCAAGACTTACCAGCAGTACCTGATGAAGGAATTGGGCTATGACGGCTTCCGCTACGACATGTGCAAGGGCTATGCAGGCTACTACGTGGGCCTGTACAACAAGGCCAGCGAGCCCACCTTCTCGGTGAGCGAGTACTGGGACGGCAATCCTGAGACCCTGCGCTGGTGGCTCAACGAGACCAAGCAGGACGACCGCATCCAGACCGCCGTGTTCGACTTCGCGCTGAAGTATCCGATGCAGAGCGCCTTTGCCAGCGGCAACTGGAGCGCGTTGAACGACAAGGGCCTTGCCGCTGACCCCAATTACCAGCGCTACTCGGTGACCTTCGTCGACAACCACGACACGGGCCAAAACACCAACTATGACTGCCTGAAGACAAACATCATGCCCGCCAACGCCTTTATCCTGGCGATGCCTGGCACACCGTGTATCTTCTACAAGCACTATCTCGTTTATACCGACGAAATCAATAACTGCATCAAGGCTCGTCGCGCTGCCGGTGTCCACAACCAGAGCGCCATCCTCACGCAGCAGGAGAGCAACGGCGGTTACATCCTGGAGACCCAGGGTACACGCGGCAACCTGTACCTGCAGGTCGGCGGCGCTGTTGCTGCAGGATGTCCTTATGGCTATGAAACGGTTCAAACAGGCGATGGTTACGCTCTGTACATCACCTACGGCATCGACTGGCAGCACGTGGGCAAGGATGGCAGCATCCTGGGCTATCCCGTGGTCAGCAAGGCTGCCGGCAACTATGTTGGCAACGTGAGCCTCACCGTCGCTCCCAGCAAGAGCGGCACGACGCTCGTCTATACCATCGACGGCAGCGAGCCCACCACCAGCAGCACCGCCATCAGCGCCTCGACCAACTTCACCTTCAACGAGAGCACCACGCTCAAGGTGGGCGTCCTGAACGGTGACCAGGTGGAGAACATCGAGAGCTACGTCTATACCATCACCGATGCCGCCACGACGGGCATCAACGTGTATGTGAAGTCCACCTCCAACAATGCCCACATCTGGGCATGGACCAGCGAGGGCAGCGTGACCGGCAACTCCTGGCCCGGTAAGGCCATCAGTAGCCTGGACAAAGTCACCCTCAACGACATCGAGTGGTATTGCCTGCACGTGGATGCTGACCACGTTTCGGTCATCTTCAACAACGGTGACGGCGGCTTTGAGAACCAGACGTCGACCATCAACGTGACCCGCGATGCCTTCTTCATCTATCCCAACAACGAGTTGAGCACCTACGGCTATTCCGCAGCCGACACCTACCTCGACATGACCGAGAGGTATGCCGGTGCAGGCTCTGCCAGCTTTGAGAAGGTGTATGTGCTGGGTAACATCAACCAGACGGGTTGGGCTCCCAACAACGGCATCGAGATGACAACGACCAACGGCGAGAAGTACACCGCTACCATCGACTTTGTCGACCCCTACGGCGGATACAGCTACTTCAGCTTCAGTACGGCGCTGGCTACCAATGCAGACGACTGGGATGCCATTGCCAGCTGCCGCATGGGCGCCACCAGCAAGGACCAGCTCATCAGCCAGTCGCAACTGGGACAAGAACTGAACGTCGTTGCAGGACAAAACGCCTTCCGCATCGCAACCGGCAAGTACAACCTGACACTGTATCTCACTGGCGGCAAGCTCGTTGTCGAGAAATGGACACCCGAGCCTCAAGTGGTACGCGGTGACGTGGACATGGACGGCGAGGTGAACGTGGGCGATATAACCGCATTGATCGACTGGATGCTGGGCAATCATACCATGCCAGTAAGCACGACCAATGCCGACACCGACCTGGACGGCGTGTTGACCATCGGTGACGTGACACGCCTCATCGACTACATGCTGAACGGAAGGTGGTAATCCACGTCCGATAGATAAAAAAGCAATCCAGGCTAGACATCAACGCTAGCCTGGATTCTTTTTATTCCCTTTAAGGTTAGGGCTCCTTAATTACGAGTGATATCCTCACCCTTAACTACCTCAGGTTCAGACTCAAAGTTCCAATCAATTTTGTATTGCTGGCGCCCATCGGACTGAATGCGGTAAATCGTCTGATAAAAATGGCGTACCTTGGTCTGCACGATTTTGTTGCTCCCATTGTACTGCGTTCGCGTAATCCAATGCCTACCTGTTTCGGGATTCTCCTCATACTCGTATTCATAGGAATTCTGTTCCTTCACATCAGTACCCTGCATTTTAGTCATCGAACTGACGTCTCCCTGAGGGTTATAACCGTACCCTACTTCCTGATTTCCAGGCAGCAAAGACTCCACTAGACGATAATTGCCATCGAAATAGTCAGTTTTGACCAGACTTTTTCCCTTGTAATGCATGATTTTTTTCATGTATTCGTCACTGTCGTGATACACCATGCGTGAGCCGTCGCTACCAATGATTTCCGATAGCGATCCATCGTAGTTCCACCTGGTTGTATAAGTCACCGTTCTGCCTTTAGCATCGGTTTTAGAGAGCATCTTGAAACCAAAAATCGGGTCAAAATCATAAACATAATCCTCGCTCTGTCCAGTAGCACGGTTAGCATGCCGTATGAGCAATCCCTGCTGATTGAAGACTAACTGCTCAAGATTCTCTGTCCCCGTTGATGTGGTCGTCACTGTCACTTCTCCCAATAATCCGTCACAGCCCATCATCAGCGTCGAGGTGGGCATCAGCAACAGGTTCTCGAACAATGACTTGACAGCGCCATCACGCAGCTGTTCAATCCCGTTTACAGAATTGCAGTACACCATCAATTGGGCAAGAGACACATGGCTGTTGAAGTATTGCTGGTCAAAAACCTGCTGCATCAGGCCTGCGGCCTCCTCGGCAACATCAGCAGCGGGATATCCGGTGATGAAATCATGGTAAGCTCCCACCGTGTTCTTCTGCCTGGCATCGCGATAAGCGTAATCCACTTCCATCTTCCTTACACGGTCGGCAAAACGCGATTCCGGGTACTTTTTCAGATATTGTTTACAGGACTCAACCGTGGGAGTCATTTCATTAAAGGCACAATGGTGCAGTTGCTGCTCCACTGCCGTGCAGAACCGGGACGACGGATACAGGTCCAGGTATCGCTGGCACGATGTCGCAGTGGAATCCACCAACTCGTAGGCAAGGCTGTCACGTCGCCACTCAATCACTGCATGATGCGACGTGTTGTAGTCCTTGTATTTGTCAAGGTATTGCTGGCTTCTTTCCAAATCGTCAACATGCTTGACACCATCATAGGCCACCTGCTCCCTCTCACTTTTGAGGGCATTCATCTGGCTGCAGTCAAACAACAGGCCTATGAGTTCGTCATACGCCGCCTCGGTAGCAATCATGCGCACAGTGTCCACCAGATTGGCCTCAATGTCCCTCTTGATATCGGCCACTGACATTTTCAAGCCCCTCTCGTCGGCAAAGAAAAGGTCGGCACTCGCGATGTCATAGGTATCACGATAGGTCCCCTTGAGCTGGCGGTAGGCATTCCAGGGGTCATAGGGCAGGCATTGCACCGACTTGCCACGCCCGTCGCGGATGTTCATCATCATGCACTCAGACAGCTGCCACAGGGGGAACAGCTGACTGGTGATGTCGATATTCGGGTCGATATCAGTATCCTTAACCGACTTGTTCCTGATGTCTTCCATATATTTTGCCGCCTTATCGAGCTTGTGTTCCTGCAATGACTTGAACACCTTGACCATGCGTTTGTGGTAATAGTTGTCCTGCAGGTATAACGGTTGTTGTGCCAGTGCAGTAAAGGCGGCACACGAGAGCGCACACAGCAGGAGCGATAGTAGCGATTTTTTCATTGAATACAATACAACGTTACAAGGGAATCTGAAATAGACCGCAAATTTACTGGATTTCCAGCAAACATTCACCAAAATGGTAGTTTTTTCAATAATAATCGTTACCTTTGCACCTTGTCCGCGAGCCCTCGCTGCGGCATCCCGATACATGAAAACCAGAAAGAGCCGAAATACCAATCTTGCCATCTGCAAAGCCATCGCCATCATCCTGATGTGTGCAGGCCATGCCGAGGGGCCAACACTGCTGGTTACCTTCATCTACCTGTTTCACATGCCGATTTTCTTTATTGCGGCAGGCTATTTCTTTGATAAGAAATACCTTGAGGATCCATGGACCTTCTGCAAAAAACGGTTCAAGGGGCTGTATTTACCGTTTGTCAAGTGGAGCCTGTTCTTCCTGGTGTTTCACAACTTTTTCTTCAGAATCGGGTTGATGAACGAGCAATACGGCAACTGGACCGGCGGTGTCACCCACCCTTACAGCTGGTACCAGTTCTGGCAACGGCTGGTCCACATCGTTTTCTCCATGGGCGGCTATGACGAGTTCCTGGCCGGTGCTTTCTGGTTCTTCAGGGCATTGCTGGTGTCGAGCATCGTTTTCCTGGTGTTGTATCTGCTGCTGTACAACCGCCGCAAGTGGCTCAACCACGGCACCGTCCCCGTGGTGATTGCTGTGATGGCCGTCGGTTTTGCCTGGTTCAAAGTCGCTAACCACCTGAGTATCATCACAGTCGTACAGGGCGGCATACGTGAGTGCTGGGGAGTGCTGTTTTTCGCGATGGGTGTAATTTACCGCCGCTATGAGCACCTTATCCCCGAGCACTGGGCATTGACATTGGCGTATTTTGCCTTACTTGTGGGTGGAGCGATGTTAGGGTTCCAAGGTATGGCGTTGCAGGTTGAGCTCAGGACCGTCGCCACCCTACCCCTCACCGGCGCCATCGGCTTCCTGATGGTGCACGCCATTGCCTCATGGCTAGACCGGCATGATGGCATCGTGAAACGGTTTATGGTCTATTGCGGAGACAACACATTATATATTTATGTGTTCCACATCATCAGTTTCAAGCTCGTTTCGGCACTCAAAATTTGGTATTATGGCATGGATTGGGGACAAATCGGATGCCACATGGTCATCCACGAGAACAGCACGACTGACCTGTTCTGGGTGCTTTACACCATCGTGGGCACCGCAGTGCCTCTATTGGGCATCTGGAGCTACCGCCGCTTGAAAATCAGGGCTTTGGGCAATCATGATTAATCTTCTTGAGGCTTGCCGCTAATGACGTAGCCGACAAACAGGAAGACAACGAGAAACACAAGGGCAATAGGTACATAGAAGAACACTCCGCTGGCATTGTCGTCCTTGCCTTCACGCAGCAAGTGGAAACCGTAATTGATGTTCAGCATGATGGAGAGTGAGATAAAAGCGCACACAAATGATAAAATGACACGCCACAAGGTTCCCCATACCCCGTAGCCAAACAGCTGTTTGTAAGTGCAAAAGATCAACATTGCCGCAAACAAGAATACGAGCCATCCTAGTGCCGTGATGTCATAGAACATATTCAGAATCAAGAACGCGGCGGTGCTGAATACCTGAATAAAAAATCCCTGAGGGATAGTGTGACATGCGTTGCGCGGTGCAAAACGGAAAATGAAATAGTTAGGAATAATCAGGAAGGAGAGCATTACCAGTGACAGCACGTCAGGATGCGTGTTCAGCCAGTTGAACACATTGCTCAAGTAGTCGCTGGGTGGCGGGAAAGCACCGAAGAGATGTTGATTGAGCCACGAGAACACCGAGCTGATGTAATCAAACCTCTCGGTCTTTTCATTCTTAATCATGCCATGGATAGCACCTGTCAGGAAATCGACTATCACACCCATCAGGGCGATAATTGCCAACATCTTGACAGGCGGGAAACTCACCTGGCGCTTGCCGCGGATGTAGTCGCTCATGAAGTAACCCGGCCGCAGGAACAACTGCAAAATCGAGTAGAGCAACGAACGGTTGTGCATACCCCACACCTCGGCAATACTTTTTCCCACACTGCGCCACGTGATGCGACCCAAGTCAGACTCCTGGGAACAGTAGGGACAGAAATTGCCCACAAAATCATGTCCGCAGTTGACGCAATGCTTAGAATCCTGAGATCTGAACTCAGCAACAAAAGGATTCAACTGCCACTGTCTGAAATGCCGATATGCTGTCTTGATATCCATTGAGCGCTAAGAACTAAAAACTAAAGCCTATATCACACATCGCTATTGGTTACCATCCTTACAAGAAGCTTCACAAAGAGCTTAAATCCCGTTGCAAGATTGTAATTTCCTGTCTGAAACGCGTGAACACTAAAATCTACTCCGAGCAGAATCAACGCAATCAAGACAGCGCAAATCAATGCTAAGACTATGCGCCACAATGTACCCCACACATTATAGCCGAATAGCTGCCTGTATGTAACGAACAGCCAAACAAAGCCCAATACGAATGCAAACCACATCATGGACGTCAAATCATACAACATGTTTATGATCAGAAACGCCACAGATGTGAACACCTGAATAAAGAATCCCTGGGGCAAAGTGTGATGAGAATTGCGCGGAGCAAAACGGAAGAGAAAATAGACGGGAATAATCAGATAAGACAACATAATCACCGACATGAAGTCGGGATGGGAATTCATCCACTCAAAAGCGTTGTCGATGAACAACATCTTGTCACCCTCAAAATCGAAGTCGTTATCGAATACGCCAACGGTTCCATTGGTACCAATCAAGTAATCGAGGAAGATGCCAAGCAAGGCGATTATCGCCAACATCTTGACGGGCGGAAAACTCACCATGCGCTTGCCGCTGATGTAGTCACTGATAAAGTAGCCTGGGCGCAAAAACAGCTGCACCAACGAGTAAATCAATGAACGGTTATTCAAGCCCCATACCTCGGCGAGGCTTTGAAGCACGCTCTTCCACGTGATGCGGCCCACGTTCTCCTTCTGTGAACAAATGGGACAGTAATTGCCTACAAAATCGTTACCGCAATTGTTGCAACAATGCGTTTTCTGACTGTTGGATTTGTACTCAAACGGGTCTTGTTGCCACCGCTTGAAACGCCTGTATGCTGTCTTGAGATCCATTATCGACTATCGTTTTCTGCCCGTCAAGAAATAAAAGGTAAATTGTTAGCTCTTGAGCAGCGTGTCAATGAGCTCGGCCACATCGCCAATGCCGACAATACCATCCTGGTCGCAGTCGGCAACAGGATTATAGGCCACCGAGTCATTTCCGGCCAGAATCATGTCAATCAGGTCGGCCAGGTCGCCAACGGTCAAAGCACCGTCGCCGTCCACATCACCAAGCAACACATCATTGTATCCCTCAACGTTAAGGAAAAGGTTCCACCAGTCGGTCTGCTGATAGGCCGAGAGCGATGCTGCAGGAACGGTGAGCGTGGCGTCGCTATACACGGTTGCAAAGAAGCAGTCGGCGGCTTCCATCACTGGAGGAACGGCAGCGCGGCAGGTAATGGATTCTATCATACTCACGGTAGTGCAACCAAAGGCCATGGTTTTCAACTCCTGCAGACCACTGCCAAGAACGACATCAGTTAAGTCACCACAGTTGAAGAACGCCTCACGACCGATGCTCGTCACGGCATCGGGGATAACGATTTCCTGAAGACGCATACAAGCATAGAAGGCACTGTCGCCAACCATAGTCACTGCCTCGGGCAGCGTGATATGTGTCAATTGGGTGCAACGTGAGAAGCCTTCATCTCCGATTCGGGTGATGGTTGCGGGCAACTTGACACCGGTCAGGCGCACACACAGTTGGAAAGCCTTGTCATCAACAGCATTGACCACATAATTGACACCGTCAACAGTCACATTTTGCGGGATAACGATGTCACCCTTGTAGGTGTTATACAAGGCAGGACCATAGGTCACCCCCAGCGTGTTCTCGCCGGTCTTGTTATAATAGATACCATCGACCTCAAGGTCGTGTGCCATCGTTGAGAGGTTGCCACCCAGCAGCGCAAGAATCAGCCATGCAGCCATCAATTTCCATGAATTCTTCATAATCACAATTGTTTTTTAACAAGAGCGCCCTTGGGCGTTGACCTGGGCGCTCTTCATATCGTAGTACTAAATACTTTAATTCATATTTACTCGTCGTCGCGGCGATCATCACGGCGAGGACGACGGGGACCGTTGGGTCGGGGACCACGATTGCCGCTACCCATAGGACGGCCACCACCGTTGCCGCCGGGACGGGGACCACGATTGCCGCCACCGTTGCCATTACCGCCACCATTGCCACGGGGACCACGGGGGCCACCCCCTTGGCGACGCTCGTCATAACCCTCGGGCTTTTCCTGCAGGGCGCGCATCGACAGACGGAACTTGCCGGTCTTCTTGTCAATCTCAATGAGCTTGACGGTAACCACGTCACCCTCATGCAGGCCAGCGGCCTCCATGTCGGCAAGACGGTCCCAGCTGATTTCGCTGATGTGCAGCAGACCGTCACGGCCAGGCATGAATTCAACGAAGGCACCGAATTCAAGGATGCTGACCACCTTGCCGGTGTAAATTTGGCCCTCCTCGGGAACTGCAGTAATCGCCTTGATGCGCTCAACGGCAGCTTCGATGCTCTCCTTGTTCCCTGGATAACCTCGCCACCCTTGCCGATAACGGCACCGATGAATTCCTTGTCGATGACCATGGTAACGATGCGGGGCACGTGGGGCTTGTAGTCCTCACGGGGTGCGGGAATGGCCTCGTTGATAAGGTTGAGGATGTGGAGACGACCTTCCTTGGCCTGATGCAATGCCTGCTCGAGAATCTCGTAGGGCAGACCGTCACACTTGATATCCATCTGGGTAGCGGTGATACCGTCGACGGTACCTGTCACCTTGAAGTCCATGTCACCCAGGTGGTCCTCATCACCCAGGATATCGCTCAACACAGCATGCTTCACGTTACCCTCATCGGTAATCAGACCCATAGCGATACCGGCAACGGGCTTTTTCATCTTCACACCGGCGTCGAGCAGTGCCATGCAACCGGCGCAAACGGTAGCCATCGATGACGAACCGTTACTGCTCAGGATGTCGCTGACGATGCGGATGCAATAGGGGTTATCCTCGGGAATCATGCGCTTGAGGGCACGATGTGCCAGGTTACCGTGGCCAATCTCGCGGCGGCTCACGCCACGCGGAGCGCGTGCCTCGCCAGTCGAGAATGCGGGGAAGTTATAGTGCAACAGGAAGCGCTCGTTCTCGTGACGCAGCACGTCGTCAATGAGCTTCTCGTCGTCCTTGGTGCCCAGGGTTACGGTTGCGAGGGCCTGGGTCTCGCCACGCTTGAACAGTGCCGAGCCGTGGGGATAAGGCAGATAATCGGGTTCACATGAGATGGGACGGATTTCGTTGGTCTTGCGGCCATCGAGGCGGATGTGCTCGTCGAGGATGCAACGGCGAACGGCGTCGCGCTGCACTTCCTCATAGTAGCGCTTAATCATCGGTTCCTTCTCCTCACGCTCCTCCTCGGGGATGGTCTCCATGAAGTCGTCGTAAGCCTTCTGGAAGGTCTCGTTGCGCCACTGCTTGTCGGCCTTGCCGGCCTGAGCCACAGCGTAGCACTTGGGATAAATCTCCTTGCGCACGCGCTCGTGGAGTTCCTCGTCGTCAGTCTCGTGGCAGTACTCGCGCTTGGTAACGCCGAGTTCAGCCATCATTTCCTTCTGGATGAGGCACATGGGCTTGATGGCCTCGTGTGCAGCCTTCAGGGCAGCAATCAGGTCATCCTCGCTCACTTCGTCCATTTCGCCCTCGACCATCATAATATTATCGTAAGTCGCACCTACCATCAATTCCATGTCAGCCTGTTCAATCTGCTCAAACGTCGGGTCGATAACGAATTCGCCGTTGATGCGTGCAACACGCACCTCGGCAATGGGCTCTTCAAAGGGCACATCGCTCACTGCGATGGCTGCCGATGCGGCAAGACCTGCCAGGGCATCGGGGGCGTCAACGCCGTCGCTCGAGAACATGATGATGTGAACGATGGTGTTGGCGTGATAATTAGAGGGGAACAGCGGGCGCAGAACGCGGTCCACGAGACGTGCGGTGAGCACCTCGTAGTCGCTGGCGCGGCCCTCGCGGCGGGTGAAACCGCCGGGGAAACGTCCATAAGCGGAGAATTTCTCCTTGTATTCAACAGTGAGGGGCATGAAGTCCACGCCCTCGTCGGCCTCCTTGGCCGAGCATACGGTGGCCAACAACATTGTGTTGTTGAACCTCAATTCAACAGCTCCATCGGCTTGCTCAGCAAGCTTTCCAGTCTGCAGAGTGATCTCACGTCCGTCACTCAGTACGATGGTTTTAGTAGTAGGTGTCATAAAAAATTACTATAGATAATGTAAAAAATCGCGCAAAGGTACAAAAAAAATTCCATATAACCGCCATGTTGGCCCTGTTTTTAGGGATTTTTTCAAGCCATGGAGACTGTTGAGGTTAATTTTTGCAAAAATCAACGGTTGTGGGGCTTGTGGTGTGGGGATTTTGTGTAATTTTGACCTTTTAAAGAAACCACATCAAAAACACAATAGAGATTATGGCAAAGATTCGAAACTTCATGCTCCTGTGCCTGTGCGCATTCATGGTCTTCCCTGCCCTGCGCGCCGAGCACCTGATGATTATCGCTGTTAATGACACCCACAGCCAGATTGACCCTGCCAGCGACGGCAAGGGCGGCGTAGCGCGGCGCCGCGCCATCTATGACCAGCTGCGAGCCACCAATCCCCACACGGCGCTCATCCACGCCGGCGATGCCGTGCAGGGAACGCTGTTCTTCTCGCTCTACCGCGGTGAGGTGGAATTTGCGCTCATGGACTCGTTGCGCTATGACGCGATTATCATGGGCAACCACGAGTTTGACAACGGCATGGAAGAACTGGCTGCCCATTACCGCAACGTCGATGCCGTGAAAATCAGCACCAACTACGACTTCAGCGACACGCCCCTCAACGGCCTGTTCCAACCCTATTGGGTGAAGGCTGTGGGCGACAAGCGTGTGGCATTTATCGGCATTAATGTCAACCCCGAGGGACTGATTGCCGACATGAACTGCGAGGGGCTGCGCTACCGCTACGCGCCTAGTGTCGCCGACGCCACGGCACGCTACCTGAAGGAGATTCTGGGCATCGACTATGTCGTGATGGTGTCGCACATCGGCTATAGCAGTTATGAGCCCACCGAGCCTAACGATGCGCTCATCATCGGCCAGAGCCACTACATCGACATGGTCATCAGTTCGCACTCCCACACCACCATCAAGCCGGGCAGCGGCATGGACCGCATCGCCAATGCCGACGGCAAGATGATTCCCATCGGGCAGAACGGCAAGAGCGGCAAATTTGTCGCCACCTATGACCTGGACCTGGAGAGTGGAGAAATCGTTTATAACCAGATTGATGTCGATGCCAGCTGGGATGCTGCCGCCAGCCGTTACACGGCAATGAACGAGTGGCTTGACCTGTACCGTCACGGCGTGGACAGCATCATGAACAACCCCGTGGCCACGAGCGCCCGCTTCATGAAGAACTCCAGCGATGCTGCCCAGAACTGGGTGAGCGATGCTGCGATGGAAATCATCAAGGAATTGTCGGGCATCAAGCACATCGACTGCGCCATCATGAACAAGGGAGGCATCCGCACAGATATGCCAGAGGGCACCGTTACCGAGGGTGTCATCGGCTCGATGTTCCCATTCGACAACCGCTTTGTGGTACTGGAGATGCCCGGCACCGAGCTGATTGAGAGCATCAAGCTCATGTGCGGCCGTGGCGGCGATGCCGTGAGCAAGGAGCTGCGCGCCACCTATAATGCCAAGGGTGAACTCGTCAAGGCCACCCTCAATGGCAAGAAGATTGACCCGAAGAAGACCTACTATGTCGCCACCATCGACTACCTGGCCAACGGCGGTGACTACATGACACCGATGACGCGCTGCAAACGCCTGTTTACCGATACCCAGAAGTATGGCAACCACATCATGGAATACGTGAAGAAGCTGCAGGCTGCAGGCAAGAAGATTGATGCCAAGGACGAGGTGAGAATCAAGAAACAGTAATATTTAGTTTAGGAGTTAGGAGTTAGAAGTTAGGGGTTAGAAGTTAGGGGTTAGAAGTTAGGAGTTTAAGGACCTAAAGGACTTTATAAACAAGCAAAAAGAAGATGACCGGATTCAAACGTATATCACTGGTAATTGTTGCATTAGTGCTCACGTTGGGAGCATCGGCACGCAGTACGACCAAACTGCCCAACCTGTTCAACCAGGTGGACCAGGTGGCGATGAACCAATGGGTGGACAGTGTGTTTAACAGTTTGTCAGCCGAGGGACGCATCGGACAGCTCATTGTTGCCGCCGTGACACCTCGCAGCAACGACGTCACACGCGAGACGGTGCGCCGACTGGTGGCACAGAACCTGGTTGGCGGACTTATCTACGAGGGCAGCACCATTGCCGAGCAGGCCGAGGTCACTAACCTGGCACAATCGCTGGCAACCGTGCCGCTGATGATTACCATCGACGGCGAATGGGGACTGGGAATGCGGCTCAAAGAGGTGCCCAATTTCCAGCGCAACCTCATCCTTGGTGCCCTGGACGATGATATGCTGCTATATGAATACGGCCGCGAGGTGGCACGTCAGTGCCGCCGCATGGGTATCCAGGTCAACTTCGCTCCCGTGCTTGACGTCAACGACAACCCGTTGAATCCCGTCATCGGAGCCCGGTCCTTCGGTGAAAGTCCTGAACTGGTGGCACGGCATGCCATCGCCTTCGCCCGCGGTCTGGAAGACGGCGGTGTGATGGCCGTGGGCAAGCATTTCCCTGGCCACGGCTCATCAAGCGAGGATTCCCACAAGACGCTACCGGTCATCAACAAGACCATGCAGGAAATCAACACCTGCGAACTGGTCCCCTTCCGCAAATTCATCGAGGCAGGCCTGAGCGGCATCCTCACCGCCCACCTGCTCGTTCCCGCCATTGACAAGGGCAAGGCCCCGACAAGCCTGTCGTCGGACTGCGTGACCGATGTGCTGCGCCATGACCTCGACTTTGACGGCCTCATCTTTACCGATGCCCTGAATATGAAGGGCGCTACCCAGATGCTCAATGGCTCACCCTGTGTCAACGCTCTGCAGGCAGGCAATGACGTGCTGCTCATGCCCGAGAATGTCACTGCTGAAATTGCAGCCATCAAAGCAGCCATCGCCAACGGTGAAATCAGCCAAAGCGTTATCGATGAGCGGTGCAAGAAAATCCTGCGATACAAATATGCCCTGGACCTCACTGGCCGCCAGCATGTGAATACGGGCAATATCACCAACGAAGTCAACTCACAGTACGCTGGTGTTCTCAAGCGCAGGCTCACTGCCGGCAGTATCACCGTCATCAAGAACAACGACAACATCCTGCCCATCCACAACCTGCAGAGCCGTCGCATCGCCGTGGCCACCATCGGCAATGACAAGGGAACGGCATCGACATTTACGCGTCGTTGCGCCGACTATGCTGAAGTCAAACGGTTTGACCTTGCAAAGGTTGGAACAGCCAGCGAGCTTGCCGAGCAACTGCATGACGGACACTTCAATACGATTATCGTGGAAGTGGGTGAAGACAATGACGCCAACCGCACCGCCCTGGATGCCATCGCCAAGAAATGCAAGAATGTCATCGTCGTACTCACCTGCAAGCCCTATGATATCAAGAACTATGGCAGCGCCATCACCCACAAGCACGTCAAGGCAGTGGTGCTTACCTACGAGAACTCCACACTTGCCGAGGATTATGCCGCACAGACCATCTTTGGCGGCAATGCTGCCAACGGCCTCCTGCCCATCTCATTGAGTTTCAAGGGCAAGAAGACACGCTATGAGGCAGGCGACGGCATCCACTATCAAGCTACCCGCCTGGGCTACTCCATTCCTGCAGAGGTAGGACTGGACAACCGCCTGACAGCGCAGATTGACTCGGTTTGCCGCCTGGGCGTACAGCAGCACGCCTTCCCTGGCTGCCAGGTGATTGTGGCCCGTCATGGCAAGGTGGTCTATAAAGGCTCGTTTGGCGCCATCGACTACGGCAACCCCAACAAGGTGGATGACAACACGCTGTTCGGCTTGGCATCAGTGTCCAAAGCGACGGGTACCATCAGCGGCGTGATGAAGGCCTTTGACGACGGCAAGTTCCGCCTCGACGACAAGGCAAGTCAATATATCCCTGGACTGCGCAACGGTGACAAGGAGGACATCACCTTCCGCGACCTGCTCTATCACGAGACCGGAATGCCCGCCTCGCTCAACATGTGGTACATGATGATGGATTCCAATACCTATAGCGGCGAACTCATCGTCGGTGCCGAGGATGCCACCCACCCCATTAAGGTGATGAACGGTGCATGGGGACACAAGGACGCGAAACTGCGCACCGACATCCTCTCGACCGTCAAGACCGACAAGTTCAACATCGCCATTGCCGACGACATCTGGGGTGGCAGGGTGACCTACGACTCGGTGATGAACCGCATGTACCATGCCAAGTTGGGCAAGAAGAAATACCTGTACAGCTGCTGCAACTTCTCGTTGCTGGCCGACGCCGTGCAGCGCATGACGCACTCACCGCTCAACTACTATGTGAACAACTACATCTTTGCTCCGCTGGGTGCCTACCACACGATGTACCGCCCGCTGAGCAAGTTCTCGCGTGACGAGATTGCCTATACCGAAAAGGACACCTACCTGCGCCGTCAGCACATCCACGGCTATGTCCACGATGAGCTGGCAGCCTTCTCTGGCGGCGTGCAGGGCAATGCGGGCCTGTTCAGCAACGCCAACGACCTGGCCAAACTTTTCCAAATGTGGCTCAACGGCGGCACCTATGGCGGCGTGCGCCTGTTGAAGGCTTCGACCGTGGAGACCTTCACGACGCAGAAGAGTCCCAACAGCCACCGAGGCCTGGGCTTTGACAAACCCGTCATCGGCAACCCCAGCGCCAGCAACACCTGTGCCGAGGCAACGCCCGAGACCTTCGGCCACACCGGATTCACGGGCACTTGCTTCTGGGTAGATCCCAAGAACGATATGTTCTACATCTTCCTGAGCAACCGCGTGAGCCCCACGAGGAATAACCCGAACTTCGGGCGCATCAGCGCGCGCAGCCACATCCACTCGCTCATCTACCGCGCGATTAGGGAGTGAGATTATAGATGCTATAGATGATTTTGATTAACCAGTTAATTGATTTATAATGAAAAAGTTATCTATCCTTTTTACTGCTTTGTTGCTGCTGGCTTCATGCAGCAAGGGGTATAAGGTGACCGTCACCTTTCCTGACGACAGCGCCAACGGCGAGACCGCGTTTCTGACCAACTATGACACGGGCGACACCATCGCCACGGCTACAGTAGACAATAACACCTGTACCTTTGAGGGTGAGGCCGAAAAGAGCTTCTTTGCCCGCCTGTATGCTAGCGGCAACCCTTATGGATTCATCGTGGAGCCCGGCGAGGTGAAACTCGACATCGCTGCCGGTACCGCCTACAGCCCGCTCAACGACAAGATGGAGGCTTGGAGCAAGGAAATGCAGCAACTCGCTGATGATACGACCCACAACGAGATTGAAAACGAGGCCCGTTATGCCGAGGGGCTGTTGAAACTCTACCAGGAGAACAAGGACAACGCCATCGGCCCGTGGGCTTTCTGCAACTACCTGATGTATAAAGACTTCAGCGAGGCTGACATCGATGGCTTGCTCAAAGAGGCGCCCGCCGAATATGCCCAGCTGAAACGCGTCGAGAAAGCCAAGAACGCTGCCCGCGCGATGACCGTTACTGCCGAGGGTCAACGCTTCACCGACTTTGAGGTGAAGGCCGAGGACGGAGCAGTCCAGAAACTGTCGGACTACGTCGGCAAGGGCAAGGTCACGCTCGTTGACTTTTGGGCCAGCTGGTGTCCTCCCTGCCGTGCCGAGATTCCCAAGCTGCAGGCATTGAAGGCCAAGTATGGCGACAAACTGGACGTGCTGGGTGTTGCCGTGTGGGATAACCCCGATGACAGCCGCAAGGCAATGACCGAACTCGAGATCACCTGGCCTGTCATCATCGGCACGCAGAAGTTGACCGAGCCGACCGATCTGTACGGCATCAAGGGCATCCCCCACATCATCGTGTTCGGCCCTGACGGCACCATCCTGTTACGTGGCCTGTCGGGCAAGATTCTTGCGGACAAACTGGCTGATATCATTCAATGACCTTAAATCCGTCTCGATTTGAGACAATGTAACCAAACCGGGCAAAAATAATGCAGTTTTAAATGAATTATTATGATTTTTCGCCGATTTCTAAGCGATTTTTGATAAAAAGTGTTAATTCTTCATATTTTCTTGCCAAAAAATTAGGTAGAAAAAAACTTTAGGCATTATATTTGCATCGGTTTTCATGGTATTAGTTTTTAAGATTGAGGAAACTCGAGCGTCGTGAGACCCGTAGGGAATCCAATAATGTTTAAGGTTTATGTTAATGGTATTAGAAGGTTAATTAGTTAAAACAAGTCCTTGACGTTGAGTCAAGGACTTGTCTTTTTATGGTCACAGGCGGGATTTCTCGTCGTTGCAGATGGGTGCAGCATCGGGGTCAATATCCCATGCGCGAGGTGTCGACCTCTTTCTTTTTCTTCTCCTTGAAATTGCCGATGCGGTAGACGACAGTTAACGAATAGGTTGTGTAGGGCATCCAGACTCGCATGGCATAGTCTTGATTTCCAATGTTGGAGTGCGTTGTGGCATAGCCGTTAAGAATGTTGTTGCCTTGCGCAACAAGGCTCCACTTCCCGTTGCCGGAGGTATAACGGAGCGTGGCATTGAGCCGCAGCAACGGGTCGATGTCATAGACTCCCTGGATGGCTTTTGTCTGGAAGAACGGATTGAGGATAAACTGAATATTGTGCCGCGATGACAGTTTAGCTGCAACCATACCACCCAAGATTCCCGAAAGGAAGGTGCGGTCAATAGGCAGGTCAAAGAAATTGTCCGTTTTGTCGTGGCGATAGAGGGCGGTCGCCATGACGTTTCCGTTGAGCCAGCTACCAATACTGAATTGTGCCGAGGCTTGTAGACCAAAGTAGTTGGAATAGTCAAAGTTGGTCTCCTTCATCACAACGGCCATGCGGTCTGATGGCTGATAGGCCATCTGCACGAAATAGTCGGGCTCCAGCATGGCGAATGCCGAGAAGGTGTATTTGTGGTTGAGTTGCCACATCAAGTTGAAGTCATATTTTGACATCGGTTTCAGGTCGGGATTGCCCCATATCTCGCTGTAGGCCGACGCGTAGTAGATGCTGCTCATCGTGCTCCAGTAGCTGGGATAGATGGCCTGACTGCTGATGCCAAAGTTGAGCATGTTCTTGTCATTGATATTCCACATCGCATTAAACTGCGGATAGATGCGCCACTCGTTCCACTTGGTGGCATGGTATTGCTCAGCCGTCACAGATGATTCCAGGCTCAAAGACTCGCCAATTTGTTTGCTCAGTCCCACATAGCCATTGATGATGCGCTCATCGTAGTTAACACTTGAGGTAGCATCGGGCAGGGGTTGGCGATTTGCGTCAAGGGTGGTCTGATAACTGTTGTTATTGGTGAACTGCATTTTACCGCCATAGCTCAGTTCCCAACCTTTAGGTAGAGAGTGAATCTGGTCTGCTGTAAAGAGCCATTTGCTTACCTTTTGACGACTATCGACATACAGGCTGCGGCTGATGTCAAGCAGTTCGCCGTCTAGGGTTTGCGTTCGCGGTTCCTGATAGTTGGTATAGGAAACGCCGAGTTGCAGGCCGAACGGAGCCGAATAGCTAGCATCAACGTTGTGCAGATATTCGTGTTGACGGGAGTGCTGTCTGGTTTGTGCCGTGCCTGTCGTGGTGTTGGTGGAACGGGTGGAATTCCATCGCCCCGTGTAGGCCAAGTTCAGGCGATGATCATCTGCGATGGCATAGTCAACACCTATGCGATAATCATGGCTCAGACCGTCGCTGCGGTTGCGAGTTTTGTCACTGTAGTACACGCGCTGACCGTTGAGAGGATGGTTGGCCTCGTGCTCCACCTGTCCATACCCCGTGCCATCGGTGAACTTGTAAGATGCGTCTATGCCCAACTTTCTATGATTATAGATGATGCTTCCACCCGCAAAGCCTGTACCATACTTGCTTTGCTCCCAACCGCCCTTCAGTTGTCCTGAAAAATGGTTTGTTCCAGCAAAATCTTTCGTTACGATGTTGATAGCCATTCCACGCACATGGTACCTGGCAGGAGCCGACGGCATCACCTCGGCTTTGGACAATTGGGCTGCTGGCATCTGTTTCAACCGCTCCACCACCTGCTCGGCACTTAGCGTTGTTGGCTTGCCGTTAATGATAAGCATTGCCGATTGCCCGGCAAACGATAGTCCGTCTCCGCCATCCGTCACACCTGGAATACGGGTCAAGGCTTCGTAGGCATTATCGGCAGGGAGTATTTCCAACAGATGCGGTATATTGTATGTCAAGTGGCCGTTCTCAGCCTTTACTATCGGGCGCTCGCCCTTGACGGTGACGCCGTCGAGGGTGTATTGGTCGGGCTGCATCTTGATGGTGCCCAGGTGGGAGGTCTTGCAGTGGCGATAGACGGGGCGGTAGCCCACGTAGGTGATGCGGGCGAGGACACCTGTTTGGTCGCAGGGGATGACGAACAGGCCGCTCTCGTTGGTCACGCCGCCGGTGATGAGGGTGGAGTCGCGCGGCGAAAGCAGGGCCACGTTGGCGTATGGCAACGGCTGGCCCGTCTCGTCAAGGACGGTGCCCTTGTAGCGCGTGGAGGCCTTCTGCGGGCACTCGACGGCGATTTCCTTGCCTTGCACGGTCATCTTGATGGGATAGAAGCCAATCAGCTGCTGGATGACATCGGGCACTGACTTGTTTTTGACCGAGGTCGTCACCCTGAAGTCCTCCAACTCGTTATAGAGAAAACTGATGTTGTATTCCCCACCCCGCTCGTTGAGCCACTTGAGCGCCTCGCTCATCGACACGTCATTGAACGACCGCGTCACCCGCTGCCCATAAGCAGCCGTGGCGATGAACAGGCATGCCACGAGAAAAATCATACGTCTTGCCATCATTCCACCACGATTGTATTGCCCTCCTTACTGATATTTACACTCTCGAACAAGTTGAGGCGCTCGAGCACCGCATCCAGGTTCTCATCAGGCTGCCATACGAAGTAGAAGCGCAGCGCACGGGCGTCCTCGTTGCGGAACTCGACCTGCATACCGTAGTGGGGAGCGATATGTTCCATCATCTGGTCTAATGGCTGGTTGTCGAATACGACGGGTTCTCCCTCCACTACAGCTACAGTATCGGCCACGCCTTGGCGAGGGCCTACGGTTGATTCGGTCTGCGACTCGGGGGCGACGGTCTCGATGGGTTCTTTGGCTTTGTCAACGGCGTTGTGGCGCACGGCATGGATAGCGGCATAGGTGAAAGCCGAGAGCATCATCACGCCGGCAATCATCGCGGCCACTTTGAGCCAGCGACGGTTTTTCGCAGGGGCGAAATGCTGTTGTTCAAAGCGTTGCCACTCGGCATCGACATCGGGCTCGGGGACATCACCCATGGCACGCTTGGCCGTAGCCAGCCTTTCTTGCAAGGCTGCCAACGACTTGTCATCGAGCAGACGGGCCAGTTGCTCGTCGGTGTAATTCTCGGGATGCTCGTGCATGTCGAGCAAAAGACGGATGTTGTCGTTCTGTTCCATTACGTCTATAGTTTTGAGTTGTTGAAATAGGCATTGATTTTTTCCAATGACTGAGACAAGTGATGATGAACCGTCACGCGGCTCACGCCCACGGCATCGGCGACCTGCTGGCACGTCATGTCCTGCAAGTAGCGCAGGGTGAAGATGCGGCACGTGAGGGGCGGCAACTGCTTGTTGATATAGTCCCGCAACTCGTCAAGCATCATCGTGTCGTCGGGGCCATCGGCCAAGGGCTCACCGCTTGTGCTATACAAGTTTGCAAAGCGTTCCCTCACCCGCTTGTGCCGAATCACGTTGATGCAGCTGTTGCGTACGCAGGTCAACAGGAAGCCGCGGGCATTGTCGCTGCTGAGTGTCATGCTGCCATCGAGCAGCGAGGCGAAGACGTCGCTCACGACGTCCTTGCTCTCGTCCTCGTCATAGAGGAGCGACATCGCCAGTCGGTACATAGCCGGGTAATGGGTCTTGAATAATATCTCAGTCTCTTGTCTTGTCATCATTGGTGAATCAATTACACACTATAGACGTTTCAAGAAGAGAAAATGTAAACATAGATATCAGATAACAGATAGTTGGCATCCGCGTTCCATTTTTGATGGATATGCGAATGCCAACTTTTGTCAATCATCAATTATCTGATATCTTAAAGGAGAGTCAGTCTTCGGGGGCGTCGTCGATGAGTTCCAGGAACTCTTCAAGCTTGGGAGTAATGATGATTTGGGTGCGGCGGTTGCGCTGCTTGCCCGTTGCGGTACTGTTGCTTACCAGGGGATTGTACTCGCCGCGTCCGCCTGCAGTCAAGCGCTTGGGATTGACACCGTAATCGTTCTGGAGGGCTTGTACCACCGATGAGGCACGCAGGCACGAGAGGTCCCAGTTGTTGCGGATGTTCTCTCGACGGATGGGAACGTCGTCGGTGTTACCCTCGATGAGCACATCGTAGTCCTCATAGTCGTTGATAATCTTGGCAATCTTGGACAGGGTCTCGGCGGCACGCTCGTTAATCTCATAGGAACCACTCTTGTAGAGCATGTTGTCGGCCAACGAGATATAAACCACACCTTTCAGCACCTGGACATCCACGTCCTTGAGCTCCTCCTTGGAGAGTGAGCGCGTGAGTTTGTTGGTCAACGCCAGGTTGAGCGAGTCGCTCTTGGACTTCAAGTCGGTCAAGTGGCGGATATACTGGTTGCTCTCGTTGATTTGATCCACGAGCTTCTCGATGGAGACATTGCTCTGATTGGTATTGACAAGGCTCTTGTCGAGTGACTGCTGCAGACGCTCATAGGCGGTCTTGGCCTGTGCCAGCTGCTCCTCGAGCGAGGAAACACGCGCATTGGCAGCAGCGAGTTGCTCCTTAGCACCCTGGTAATTGACGTTCATTTCCTTAAGGGATTGAATCATTCCCTGATTGCGCTGCTGGCATTCTTGCAGATCCTTCTTGCTGGCACAACTGCTCACGAGCAAAAGACCTGCCAGCATGGTCATCATTAAAACACTCTTTTTCATATTATCTGGTTTTAAGTTGTAAGTTTTTAGTCTTTAGTACGATTAATATCACCTAAATCCTTAACATATTTTATTTAGACGCAGAAAAGGAGAGTTTGTTGCATCCGTTTGAATGATTTAACCAAAAAAGCAATATTGTCACAATTATTTACACTTTGATGGCCCCCAAAAAGCAGAAATAATGCTATCCAGGAACAAAATAATGAAATTAATGCCTATTTATCTGAGAAAAAACGATAGAGGATGTATTAATAGCAAAAAAATGACTAATTTTGTCGATTAAAATTGATATAAATGGACGCACGCGAGAAAAAACAGTTGGTGCTTGACTCCAGATACCTGCGGATGACGCAGATCTGGGCCGAAAATTCGTATTGCAAACGTCGCCAGGTGGGCGCGTTGCTGGTGAAAGACAAGATGATTATCAGCGATGGCTATAACGGTACACCGGCTGGGTTTGAGAACGTGTGTGAGGAAGACGCCGACCATTCCAAGCCCTATGTCCTGCATGCCGAGGCCAACGCCATCACCAAGGTGGCACGCAGCAACAACAGCAGCGACGGTGCTACGTTGTATGTCACCACGTCGCCCTGCATGGAGTGCAGCAAGCTCATCATCCAAGCTGGCATCTGTCGCGTGGTGTTTGGCGAGTATTACCGCATGCACGACGGTGTAGACCTGCTGTGCCGTGCCGGTATTGAGGTTATTCACCTGTGGGAGCGCAACGGCGAGTACGAGGTGGTGCCCATTACCGTCGACAACAGCGAGAGCCATTATCAGGAAGTGGCCAAAGAGTTAGGAGTTAGGAGTTAGATGTTGCATTACACTTATCATTGATGAAACAGAAGTCCACACGTCAACCCATCTGGTTACCCCTCGCCATAGCCCTGGCGGTGGTGGTGGGCATCTTCATTGGCAGTCGTTTCACCGCCAACAAACCCGTTGCGGAGAACGACCGCAAACTCAACGCGATTCTCAACCTGATTGCCCAGGATTATGTGGACACGACCAACCTGCATGACCTCATCGAGTTGAGTATTCCTGAAATACTTAGCAACCTTGACCCTCACACGATTTACTTCAGTGCCGACGAGCTGAAGGCCGCCACCGATGACCTGAACGGTTCGTTCAGCGGCATCGGCATCTCGTTTGTGATGATGAACGACACCATCGGTGTGGTAGAAGTCATTCCCGGAGGACCCAGCGAGAAGGTGGGTCTGATGGCCGGTGACAAGATTATCCTGATTGATGACTCGGTAGCCACCGGCCCCAAAATGTCGAGCGGCGAGGTGATGAAACGCCTGCGCGGCGACAAGGGCAGCAAGGTGAAACTGGGCATCAAGCGCTATAACACCAGCAAAACGCTCACTTTTACCGTGACACGCGGCGACATCCCCGTGAACACGGTTGACGCATACTACATGCTGGACAAGGTGACCGGCTATGTCAAAATCAACCAGTTCGGCCGCCACACCTACGACGAATTCATTACTGCCATGGCCAGCCTGCAGGCCGAAGGTGCGAAACGCTACATGATTGACCTGCGCGGCAACGGTGGCGGATTCATGGAGATGGCCGTACTGATGGTCAACGAGTTCTTGCCCGCCGATCAGCCCATCGTGTTCACCAAGGGCCGTTACAAACGTGACGAGAGCGAGGTGTGGAGCGACGGCAACGGCTCCTTCCAGGACGCTGAGGTGGCTGTACTCATCGATGAGTTCAGCGCCAGCGCCAGCGAAATCTTTGCCGGCGCGTTGCAGGATAACGACCGTGGCCTGATTGTGGGTTGCCGCTCTTTCGGCAAGGGATTGGTACAAAAGGAGTTTGTGCTGCCCGACAGCAGTGCCATCCGCCTGACGACGGCCCGCTACTACACGCCCAGCGGCCGCTGCATCCAGAAGGATTACAAGGACGGCATGCTGGACTATGAGCGGGAACTGGTAGTCCGTTACACCGGCGGTGAACTCTATAGCCGCGACAGCATGAAGATTGACAAGAGTCAAGTCTATTCGACATTAATAACCGGCCGCACGGTGTATGGTGGCGGCGGCATTGTCCCTGACCTGTTTGTCCCCCGCGACACCAGTGGCATCACGGCCTACTACATTGATGTGGTCAATTCAGGACTGCTGCAGCGCTTTGCCTTCAACTACTGCAACAACAACCGCTCATCGCTGAGCAAGATGGACGACTACATGCAGTTCCTGCGCACGGCACCCAGCGATGAGGCCCTCACCAAGGACTTCGCCGACTATGCCGCCGCCAACGGTATTGTACCACGCTGGTACTACATCAACCAGTCGCGCGACCTGATTGTGACAAACCTGAAGGCGCTGATTGCCCGTGACGTCTTTGGCAACCAGGCCTTCTACCCTATCTATAACCGCAATGACAAAACTGTTCAGGCCGCCCTTAAAGCCATGAACAAGCATAAAGCGGTCTTCCCGATTACCGACTAAGGATTCCACTGCTATCCATGAAACGAAACCTGCCCATCTGGTTAACAATCGTCATCGCATTGATTGCGTTTGCGGCAGGACTGTTTGTGGACCATCATTTTCTGAATCCCGCGACAAAACCTGACCGCAGAAATCCAAAAGTCAAAGCCATCCTTGAACTCATTGCCGAAGAATATGTTGACCCTGTCAATCCTGGCGACCTTATAGAGAAGAGCATTCCGCTCATCCTGAGAGGCCTCGATCCCCACACCAGCTATTTTGACGCCCAGAGTTCCAAGATTACCCGAGACCATCCCGATGGGGTAATACCTGACATCGGCGCTGTACTCATCATCTTCAACGACACGATTCATGTTGAATGTATTGTTCCCGCTGGTCCAAGCGATATTGCGGGTATCCTGCCCGGAGACTGCATCGTGAAGATTGACGGGCAACCAACCGCCAACATCAAGAAAACTCCTAGTGAGGTCTTCAAACTCTTGAGTGGACCCGATGGCAGCAAGCTCACATTGAGCGTGCAACGCCATGGCTATCCCAAAATTCTAGACTTCACCGTGACGCGCGACAGGTTAGTAAAGAAAACCATTGATTCTTTCTATATGCTTGATAAAAACACGGGGTATGTCAAGGTCAACCAGTTTGAACGCAACACCTATAAGGAATTTGTGGAGGCTTTAACCAAACTGCAAGCCCAAGGCGCCAAGCGCTTCATGATTGACCTGAGGGGCAATGGTGGAGGCTATATGGAGATTGCCGTGCTCATGGCCAACGAGTTCCTGCCCTCGGGACAAGCAATCGTCACGGTGCGCGGCAGGCACAAAAAATATGACCAAACCTACAAGAGCGACGGCAAGGGAGCATTCCAGAATACTGAAGTTGCGGTGCTGATTGATGAATACAGTGCCAGCGCCAGCGAAATCTTTGCCGGCGCCTTGCAGGATAACGACCGTGCGCTCATCGTTGGCCGCCGCTCCTTTGGCAAAGGACTGGTGCAAAACGATTTCAGCCTGCCTGACAGCAGTATCCTGCGTCTTGCCATAGCCCGATACTATACCCCAAGCGGCCGCTGCATCCAGAAGAATTACAAGTTTCATGAAACCAGCTATTATGATAACGAACTGCTGGAACGCCTCAAACACGGCGAACTCTTCAACCGGGACAGCATCAGGATAGACAAAAGCCAGGTATTTACCACACAACATGGCCGAACAGTCTATGGTGGTGGCGGCATCGTCCCCGACTGCTTTGTTGCACGCGACACGGCAGGAATCACCAATTACTATATTGATGTCGAGAATGCTGGTTTGTTACAGCGTTTTGCCTTCACCTATTGCGAGAAAAACCGCGCGACCCTTGAGCAGATGAGCGACTACAAGCAGTTCTTGCGTACGACGCCCATCGATAATGACATTATCAAGGAGTTTGCCGACTATGCCGCTGACAACGGCATAGTCCCGAGATGGTACTACATCAACCGGTCCCGTGACCTGATATTGACCAAGATTAAGGCTATTATCGCCCACGACATCTTCGGGCCCGAGGGCTATTCATTGATTGTAAACCGCAACGACAGCACCGTTCAGACGGCCCTCAAAGCCCTAAACAGACACAAGGCGGCCTTTCCGATTACCGAATAGTGTTTCCAGATTCCGATAAATGAAGATGACGAGGCAGAGGTTATCTGTCTCGTCATCTTCATTTCTTAATAGAAACTCATTGTTGAGTTTTCTCGGTTTTCTTCTTGCGAATGGTGACGGATCCGTTACGGAAGTTGTACTTGTCACCTCTAGGAGTGAGGAAGTCGATGCGTTTGCGCAAGCGCGGTCCCATCTTGTCCTTTACAACCCATTCACCATTGATAGCGGGGGTTGACTCACTCTCCACAATAATCACGTCGCCCATTTTGAATCCATGTTGCTTGAACATGTCATGCGAGAGAGCGACCCATCGAATCTGATAGTTTTTCAACTTATCGTAATTGATTCGGTCTCCACTTGCTGTTACCCATCCAGCACCACCCTGTCCAGGATGATATTTGGTGGCATGCAATTTATATTCCTGCCCCACGGCAGACACAGCAATCACAACAGCAAGCGCTAAAAAAAATCGTCTTAGCATAAGTTGTTAGTAATTGGTTCGTTGCCGCAAAGGTATGTTAATCATTTGAATTGACCAAATTTTAAGGACACTTTTTGCCTCTGCAGGCCGTTTAAATGGACACATAACACACTGTGTAACAGCGCACTATACACCATTCGCAACAAAACGTGCAAAATAGTTGCAATAGTGGGCAAAAAGAGCTAATTTTGCGGTAATTATGAAGATAGGAATATTCGGAGGGTCGTTTGACCCGATACATATTGGACACGCGATTATCGCACAGCACATCATCGGCAGCGGCATTGTTGACCAGCTGTGGTTCATGGTGTCGCCGATGAATCCGCTGAAGGCAGACAAAGAGCGTCAGGTGGCCGACACTGACCGCCTGCGCATGGTGGAAATGGTGTCGCGCCCCATGGAAGGCGTGGAGACGTCGGCACTGGAGTTCTCGATGCCCAAGCCGTCCTACACCATCGACACGCTGAACACGCTGCAGGAAAAGTTCCCTGATGACGAGTTCTATCTGGTCATCGGTGCTGACAACTGGTCGTTGTTCGGCAGGTGGCGCTGCAGCGACGAAATCCTGGAAAAATACCATTTGCTCGTTTATCCGCGATTGGGTCATGAGGTGGTAATCCCCGAGGAATTGAAAGGACGTGTCACCCTGGTTGATGCACCCATCATCGAACTGTCCTCGACCGAGATACGCAAGCGGCTGGCCGAAGGCAAGAGCGTTCGCTACTATGTGCCCGACGAAGTCGGACAATACATCGACAGGAAAAATCTTTACAAGAGAGAACAACATGGAGAAATTGACACCTAATGAATTGGCGTTCATCGCCTTGGCCAATGAGTATTGCCATGCGCTGGAACAGGCCCACGCCAGTGAGTCGCGCGACCAGTTTGTGGCACAGATGCTCAAACTGCTGCCTCGGTTATACATCACCATCAACGACATTGAGGACGACACCTATAGCGAGGAGTTTATAGACCCGGCCCTGGAAGAGGATGTCTATGACCTGGTGCGCGAACGCGTGGCGCAGATTATGGCCGAGGAGGACATCTATCTGGAAGTGTTCATGGAGGACATGAAATACAGCGACACGCCCATCGCTACATCCATATCTGAGAACCTCGCGGACCTGTATCAGGAGTTTTTCAATCTGATACACTCAATACAGGATGCGTTGACCGAAACACAGCACGAGATGCTGTGCCAATGCAAAATCAACTTCATCAACTATTGGGGACAGACATTGTGCAACGTCCTCAGGGCACTGAATTCAGCATATTATAGATAATATATTACAGATATTATGAAGAAGACAGATAAATATGTTAGCTCACTGCTTGAGTTTCTGGACAACAGTCCTTGTAATTTCCTGGCGGTTGACACTGTGAAGAAAATCCTGACTGCCAATGGCTTTAAGGAGAAGAAAATCGATGACAAGATGACCGCCAAGGCTGGCGAGAAATTCTTCTTTACGAAGAACGACAGCGCCGTGTTTGCCGTGCAGGTGGGCAAGAAAAAGCCTGCCGACACAGGATTCAAGATTATTGCAGCACACAGCGACTCGCCGTGCTTCCGCATCAAACCTGCGGCTGAAATCCCAGGCGACGGCGGCATCCTGCGCTTGAACACCGAGGTGTATGGCGGTCCGATTCTCTATACCTGGTTTGACCGTCCTCTGTCACTTGCCGGCCGCGTACTGCTCAAGGGCAAAGACGCGCTGCATCCTGTGACCAAACTCATCAAGATTGACCGCCCGCTGATGTGCATCTCGCACCTTGCCATCCACTTCAACCGTGCCGTCAACGAGGGCAATCACTTGTCAAAGCAGAAAGACATGCTTCCCATCCTTGCTAAAATCAACAAGGACTTTGAATGGCAGAATACCTTGCTTAACCTTGTTGCCGACGAATTGCAGGTTGAGGCTGACGATATCCTCGATTTTGACCTGATGCTCTATGACGTGAGCAAGGCAAGCCTGTTCGGCTTGAACAACGAGTTCATCTCGGCAGGCCGACTCGACGACCTGAGCATGGTCCATGCCGCCATCACCGCCATCACCGAGGCCAAAGATAAGGATGCCACACTGGTAGCCGCCATCTTTGACAACGAGGAGACAGGCAGCGGCACCAAGCAGGGCGCCCACTCACCCGTGCTGGGCAACATGCTGCTGCGCTTGGTCATGGCACTGGGCGGCGACTTTGAGGACTTCGGCCGTGCCGTTCACCGTTCGTTCATGATTTCGGCCGACAACGCCCACGCCTTCCATCCCAACTATGCTGAGAAATATGACCCGACCAATCATCCCTCGCTGGGTGGCGGCCCGTGCGTCAAGGTTAATGCCAACTGCAAGTATATGAGTGACGCCCACTCGGCAGCCATCTTCAGGAGCCTGTGTGAGAACGCTGGAGCACCGTTCCAGTACTTCGTGAACCACAGCGACGTGGCAGGCGGCTCGACACTGGGCAATATCCTGACGGGGCAACTCGACATCGAGGGCGTTGACGTGGGTAATCCCGTGCTAGCAATGCACTCGGTGCGCGAGACGGGGTCATGTGACGACCATGTGAACATGATTAAGGTGATGAAGCAGTTCTTCTCTTGAAACCAAAGTCGCTGTGTCATAATTGCTACATGGTAATATAACCGTGCTTTCGCACGATATTATATGTATAATAATAAAAATTTTATAATTAATTTGCTTAATTTCCCGCCCGCAGGGCGGTTATAATCCTTGCAATTGAATTATGACACGGCCGCATACTGGACTGAGTTATGGTGAGTTATCTGCAGGTAGAGGGGTTGAGCAAGGCGTTTGGTGTCGATGTGCTCTTTGAGAACCTGACCTTTGGCATTGCCGAGGGTGAGAAAATCGGGCTTATCGCCAAGAACGGCACGGGCAAGTCTACCCTACTCGACATCCTAGCCGGCATCGCTTCGCAAGACAGCGGCACGGTCATCTACCGTAATAACCTGCGTGTGGGTTACCTGCCGCAGTTGCCCGACCTGGGCGGGGCACACACTGTGCTTGACGCCTGTCTGCACGGTGACGATCCGCGGTCGGGGGCCATCCATGCCTATGAAAATGCCCTGCGCACTGGCGACAGCGACGCAATGACAGCTGCCATCCAAGCGATGGATGCCACCAGGGCATGGGACTATGAGGAACGCTTCAAGCAGATTCTCACCCAACTCAAGATTACCGACTACAACCAGCCTGTCAAGGAACTGAGCGGCGGTCAGGTGAAACGTGTGGCGCTGGCGCGACTGTTGATTGACGAGCCGCAGATGCTCATTCTGGACGAGCCAACCAACCACTTGGACATCGACATGATTGAGTGGCTGGAGAATTTCCTGCAGCGCAGCCGCGTGACGTTGCTGATGGTGACCCATGACCGCTATTTCCTGGACAACATCTGCAACCGCATCCTGGAGATGGACCAGCACAGCATCTTCTCCTACAATGGCAATTACAACTACTATCTGGAGAAACGTGCCGAGCGCATCGAGACACAGAATGCACAGGTAGAGCGCGCCCGCAACCTGCTGCGCACCGAACTTGACTGGATGCGCCGCCAGCCGCAGGCCCGCGCCCACAAGGCCCAGTACCGCATCGACGCCTTCTATGACCTGCAGGAACGCGCCCAACAACGTCGCGATGACAGTGAGGTGGAACTGAACGTCAAGAGCGCCTATATCGGCAAGAAAATCTTCACTGCCCACCACGTGACCAAGCGCTTTGGCGACAAAGTGATTCTGGAAGACTTCAACTACACGTTTGCGCGCTACGAGAAATTGGGTATTGTCGGCGACAACGGTGTGGGCAAAACCACGTTCATCAAGCTGCTGCTCGACATCGTGAAACCCGACAGCGGCTACTTTGAGATTGGCGAGACGGTGAAGTTTGCCCACTATAGCCAGGAAGGGATGCATTTTGACGAGGGCAAGCGTGTCATCGATGCAGTGCGCGATGTGGCAGAGTACATTTACTTTGACGAAAAACACCACTATACTGCCATGGCGTGGCTGAACCATTTCCTGTTCACACCGCAGGACCAGCAGAAGTTTATCGCCAAGCTGAGTGGTGGCGAACGCCGACGGCTGTATCTGGCAATGGTGCTGATGACCAAGCCCAACTTCCTCATTCTTGATGAGCCGACCAACGACCTGGACATCTCTACGCTGGAAATCCTCGAGGAGTACCTGTCGCAGTTCAACGGGTGCGTCATCATTGTGAGCCATGACCGTTTCTTTATGGACCGTACGGTGGACCACACGTTTGTCTTTACAGGCAACGGCCATGTCAAGGACTTTCCAGGGAACTACAGCGAGTATAGAGCTTGGAAACAGCGCCACGAGCAAGAGGCAGCGCAACTGGCTAAGGAGCAGGAGGCTGCCAAGCCAAAAGAGAACACCTGGGCGAACCGCAATGACAAAAAGCGCCTCAGCTACAAGGAACAACGCGAACTCGAACAACTCAACATCGACATCGAGGCCCTAAGCAAAGAGAAAGCCGAACTGGATGCCTTGTTTGCCAGCGGCGAGACCCTGGACGATGTAGCGGCCAAAGCCGCCCGCTATCAGGAGGTCAAAGACCTGCTGGACGAGAAAGAACTGCGTTGGCTGGAACTTTCTGAAAGTTAAGACTAAGGGGTTATCTATTTTCCATTATCTTTTATCTGGACTGATGTACGGGCTGGTTGACTGCAATAACTTCTTTGTTTCCTGTGAACGGGTGTTCGACCCACGGCTAAACGGGAAAAAGGTCGTCGTACTTTCCAACAACGACGGTTGCGTCATCGCCCGCAGCAATGAAGCCAAGGCAGCAGGCATACCGATGGGTTGCCCCGCCTTTAAAATCAAGGAACATACCGACCCGAGCCAAGTTATCCAACTGTCGGCACGACACATCCTGTACCGCGACCTGTCGGACCGCGTGATGCAGATTCTGGACCAGGAAGTGGTCAATCTACAACAGTATTCAGTCGATGAAGCCTTTTTTGTCTTGCCTCAGGAAGATGTAGAGACCAGCCACCGTGTGATGGCCGACGTGGTCAAGAGAATCAAGCAATATGTGGGCATCCCTGTCAGCGTGGGTTTCGCCCCCACCCGCACGTTAGCCAAAGTCGCCAACCACATCGCCAAAAAAGACCGCCGCATCACCGACGGCGTGTATTGGCTGGTGCGTCCTGAAGCCATCGACATCATCTTGCGACGCACACCCATAGAGGACGTTTGGGGCATCGGACGACGCCTGTCAGCATCGCTTCAAGCCAGGGGCATCAAGACGGCTGCCGATTTTGTGAAGTTGCCACCGTCGCTGGTGCGGTCGCAATACTCGGTGACGCTCGAACGCACACAGCGTGAGCTCATGGGCCATGATTGCCAGATTGCCAATCCCGTGGACATCGCCCACAAGACCATCATGACATCACGCACCTTCGGGAAAATCATCACTGACCGTGACGAGATTGCCGATGCCATCGTCAACTTTGCCGAACGAACAGCGCGCCAACTGCGTAACGAGGGAAGCGTTGCCGGCAGCATTATGACCTACGTCAGAGGGGACCGTTTCCGTGAGGACTTGCCATTCTACTCCAACTCTTGTCAACTGACCCTCGATACTCCCACCAACGACACCATGACCATCGTGCGGAAGGCCCTCAATGCCTTTTATCACATCTGGCGCGAAGGTTTCGGTTACCGCAAGGCTGGTGTGATGGCACTTGACATCGAACATGGCAGTGGCATCCAGCTCAATTTGTTTGACCCGGATGACTATGGCAAGTTGCGCCGCCTGATGACCAGTATCGACAACATCAACAACATGTACGGTTCACGTTCGGTCAAACTCACGCCAAGCCTCCAACGCGGCGAGTGGTCTCCCAACCAAAACCACTTCAACACCCAGAGCAAGACACTATACTTCTACACAGGCATGATAAGATAGCAGGTCTTGATAAAAAAGCTGAGTAGCACAATCCACATTGCAAAAGCCCCTGGAACAAAAGTTGTCCCAGGGGCATCTTATGCAGAAGTAGATTCTACCTTATTCGTAATTGAGAATGTAGTCGATGAGATCACTTACATCGCCGATGGTAAGTGATGGATGGCTTTCGTTAAGGATTTCATCTATAACCCTTGTCACATCACTAATCTCAAACGGTGCGTTATACTTTGCAAGGTGACCTACCACATGGAGCTGACCCGTTGCATTGGCAGCAACTGCAGTGAGCTGATTTGCATCGTTGATGTAATAGTACAAGGACAAGTTGTAAATGCCCGGAGTCAAGTCAGAAAGCAAATTCACGGTTCCAGTGACATTGCTGCCTTGCTCGAAGTTTTTATTATTGAGGCCGACGGCATCGCTGCTAGCCACACGATTGCCTTCGGCATCGGTCAATGCGAACATCAGATAGATATTGAAGTAAGTGGTGCGGAATGTGACATTCACAGCCTGCATATTCAAGATATCCTCGCCCACAATGAGCAGGTCATTGTTAGCATCCATGCTTTCGACAGTTACCTTGCAGTAGTTGCTCGGTTGAATATTTGTAATTATCTCGTGGCCAGAAGTAAAGTGGAGTTCATCACCATCACGATGTACCATGTTCAACGCTGTTGAGACATACCATCCGTCACAGGTTCCATACCATCCCAAATTGAAGTGGAACAGGCCGTCACTGTTGTATCCGTCGCAGATAAAGGCGTGACCGCCGGCACTCGGGTCGTTAGCGGAATAGAGAATTGGGCGCCCGGCATCCAACTCGGTCTTAATCATGGATTCCCATTGTTCTTTGGTATAGTTGTCATTACCCCAGCCGCCCCAGCCGCTGCTTTTTTGATAAAGCTTAGAGTTGGTGAAACCGAAGCTCTTCATTGCCGACAGCTGGTCGTTAGTATATGCGCCACTACCCTCGGGGCTGTAACCCATTTCCACGGCCTGACCGCAGTAACGTCCCAATTTGGCAACCTCCTGAGCCTGTGCGTCGGTATAGGTGTCCTGAACCAGCACGCTGTTGTCCCAGTCCCAGTGGCAATAGGAGTCGAGCATCAGGCTGTAATCGATAGTAGCTGCCGGCAAAGCAGGAACGTAACCGCCGATATCATAGCAATAGTAGCGGGCCTGGCTAGAAATACTGGTGGGATACTGCCAGTAGTTCATCACTTGAGCCATTGCCGTGGCGACACAACCCACAACGCAATATTCGCCACGATAGACGGGGCATTGCAGATAATAGGGCATCTCCTGTCCCCAAGTACTCGTAATCAGCGGTTCCACAGCACCATTGGCTTGATAGGAAACGGGGGCAGGCACCAGGTCATTCCCCTTATATGACCTCAAGAGCTCTATCTCGGCTTTGTAGCCGTCGAGGAGGTCCTTGAGCGGAGCGGGCAGGTTGTTGAAGTCGATGCGGCCTTTATCACTATAGCCCAGCACCGGTGTTGCGCGGTCCTCGCCGGCAACGATGACAAAACCTCCACCCGTAATGTTGAAAGCATAGAAATCATTTGCTCCAAACTTGTCCGAGGCCTTCTCGGCATGGACGAGTTTCAAACCGACATTTGCCTGAGCATTGAATCTGCCCGAAGCGACATGTTGTTTCAAATAATTGTTTGCCACCTTTTGGGCATCCACGGCATTGATGTCTGCCGCATTGACATTCATTGTTGTCATCGCTAACGCAATGAATGCCAAAGCATTAATAGTCTTCTTAATACTCATAGTTTTTTAAGTTTAAACGTTTATGTTTGAATTGGTAAGATATACTCTGTGACAAAACGACGCCAAAAATACACTTTTTTTTAAAGAAAATCAATTTTCAGTAAGAAAACATATTGAAAAACATGCTTTTTTTGATTATTCATTCACTATGCAACTCCACAAAAAATGGCAGGTATCATTCGATACCCGCCACATATTCCAATCTGCATATACCTTAGCAGTTGTTTATGATATAGTCGATGAGCATTGTTACGTCGCCAATATTGAGAGCAGGCTCTGCAGGTGTCTCGGCAAGAATCATGTCGATGGCATCTGCCACATCACCAATGCCGAACGGCGTGCCATACTTGGCCAGCCTGCCAACGACATACAACTGCCCCTGGGCGGTGATTGCCTGAGTCAGCGGGTCGCTATCACTGGTGCGGTAGTTGAGGTGCAGGTCATAAGTGCCTGTGGGCAACGTCTCGGGAAGCATCATGGGTAGTGAAATGTCACTGCCATTCTCGAAGGAGAGCCTGTTCAGCGTGATTGACTCGCTCTCGGCCACCTTGTTGCCAGCAGCATCGGTCAATGAGAACATGAACGGGAGTGTGCGATAAGACATGCTCAGGTCAACATCACTAGCCAAGGGGTAGATTGTCTGCCCCAACATGTACAGGCCGCCATCGGCATGAACATCAGCGTTGATGGTACAGAACAAGGGCGGCTCCATTCCCAGAATCATAGAGAGTTTTCTCTCATAGAAAATATTCTCGCCAAAGCGGTTGACGAAAGAGATTGCCGATAAGATATACCAGCCGTCATTAACGCCATACCAGCCCATGTTCATGTGGTAATAGTGCTCGTTGTTATAGCCGTCAACAATGAATGCATGGCCGACCGAGGCCGCTGCAGCACCATAGCCAGTGTACATGACGGGTCTTCCCGCATGCAGCTCGGCCTGCAACAGGGTCTCCCACGCGTCTTCCTCGTAGTTGTCACGGTTGATGCTCTTAGCTTTGGAGTTATATCCAAATTTTATCATCGCCTTCAGCTTGCCACCCGCAACATTCGGGGTGCTGCCCGTCGGCGAGTAGTTCATCTGCGTAGCCTGGCCGCAGTAACGGCACAATTTGGCAACCTCATCGGCCTGTTCTTGGGTATAGGTGTCAAGAACGACTTTGCCGGTTTCAAAGTCCCAGTGGCTATAGGAGAGTATCATCTTGCTGTAGTCAAACGTGGTTGCCGGCAACGCGGGGACATAGGCATTCAACCTGGAAGCCCAGTAAGTGGGAAGAGAATCGCATGACAACGGGAATTTCCAGAAATAAGTGATTTGAGCCATACACACTCCCACGCACCCGATGCGGCTGTATTTGCCTCTAAGCTGAGGGCACTGATAATTATAAGGGTCTTCAGGTCCCCAAGTCGTTATCGTCATCGGTTCGATGATGGTGACGGGGTCACTGATGGTCTGCCTGAAGGATTGTGACGGCTTGATTTTATGAGTCAACAGGTAGTCGATTTCCTCTTTATATCCGTCAAGCATGAAGCGCAAAGGGTCAGACATGTTGTTGATGTCAATTTGTCCCTTGTCGCTATAGCCCAGCACCGGGGCAGCCTTATCCTCGGCCGAAACGATGATGAAACCACCACCCTTGATGTTGAAAACATAGTAAACAATGGTATTAGCCACCTTGCCTGACGGTTCGGCATGAGCCAGCACCAGGTCGGCCATCGCAGGCGCCTGAATAGAACCCGGAGCAGTCATCGAGTGGGACTTGATAAAGCTGTTGGCAATGGTACGCGCCTTGTTTACACTGACACCCTCGGCAGTTGCATCAAACGATGCTATCGCGAATAACGCCAAGAGCACTGAACAGATTAATCTTTTGAAATTCATATGATCTGATTCGTTTATGATTATCGGAACTCATTATTTCTATACTGAACTAAACGATTAGATGTTCAACAGGTAGTCGATGAGTGATGTCACATCGCCTATATTGAACTCAGGGCTATCAGAAGCTTCGGCAAGAATAATATCAAGTGCATCAGCCACATCGCCAATACCGAACGGAGCGCCAAACTTAGCCAACCTGCCGACAACGTGCAGCTGTCCCTGAGCGGTAACGGCTTGCGTCAGCGTCGCGCTGTCACTTGTGCGGTAATTGAAGTGCAGGTCATAATCGCCCTGGGGCAGGACCTCGGGAAGCGTAAGCGGCAGGGTGATGTCGCTGCCATTCTCAAAGGTGAGTCTGTTCAGAGTGATTGACTCGCTGAGGGCTATCTGATTGCCAGCGGCATCGGTCAGAGAGAACATGAACGGAAGCGTGCGATAAGACATGTTCAGGTTGATATCTGTTGCCTGGGGATAGAACGTTTGGCCCAACAGGAACAGACCACCGGTGCCATCGATGTCGGCGGTGATATCGCAGAACAAGGGAGGCTCCATCCGCAAAATCATCGAGTGGTTGCGATAATAGTTGCGGGGTTGACCATAGCGGTTGGTAAAGATGATTGCACTCGACAAATACCAACCGTCATTGATACCGTACCATCCCATATTCATGTGGAAATAACCCTCATTGTCATAACCGTCAACAATGAAAGCATGGCCTACCGACGAGGAACCGTTGGCGGCATAGAGGATTAGCCTTCCCGCATCCAAATCTTCCCGCATCATAGCTTCCCATGTTTCATCATCAAAAGACGAACGATAATAGTTAGCGGCCTTTGAGCTATAGCCCATTGCTTTCAATGCCGGCATTTTGCCCGTTGTAGCGCCGCTGCTTGATGCAGAGTAGTTCATCTTGACCGACTGTCCGCAGTAGCGGCACAATTTGGCAATCTCTTGCGCTTGTTCCTCGGTATATACGTCCTGAACAAGCGTTTTGGTGTCAAGATTCCAGTGGCTGTAAGACAGCAGCATCTTGCTGTAATCAAGTGTGGTTGGAGGCAGCGCAGGAACTGTTGCGCTCAATCTTGCACACCAGTATGCGGGAAGTGAATCGATTGAAGCGGGATACTTCCAGAAGTAAATGGTCTGAGCCATACAAACGCCGACACATCCCACCTTGCAATTTACGCCATTCTGAATGGGGCATTGCAGGTTATAGGGTTCTTCGGGACCCCATGTTGTCTTGACCATAGGTTCCACACCAGTCGACGAGCTTATAGACCTGGTGCGCAGCATTTGTGCACTTATCTTGTTCGTCTGCAGGTACTCAATTTCATTCTTGTAGCTGTCCAGCAGTTCCTTGAGCGGTTCGGACATATTGTTGAAGTCAATTTGTCCCTTGTCACTGTAACCAAGCACCGGAGCCGACTTGTCCTCGCCCGATACGATGATGAAGCCGCCCCCCTTGATGTTGAAGACATAGTAATCATTGGCATTTGCCAATTTGCTGGACGGCTCGGCATGAGCCAGCACGATATCGGCCATTGCCGGGGCCTTTATCGTGCCCGGGGCCGACTTGACATGCGACTTGATGAAGCTATTGGCCATTGTACGTGCCTTCTCGGCACTGACATTGTCGGCCAGAACATGAAATGATGCCACTGCAAGCAAAACCAGCAGCAGTGAGCTTATTAACCTCTTGAAATTCATAGTTATAAACGTCTTGTGTATTATTTTTGATTTAGGGCACAAAATTAGTGTTTTTTTTTATTCAATGTAATAAATGTGGTCATATTATTTTGATTTTAAGGGAAAAACGGGATATTGGTATATATATCGGGAAGATAGGTAACAAGCGGTCCACATGTTCAGAGTAACTTTGCAAGCACAATGAATAATCCAACATTATATCAGAAACGATGATGAAAAAAACAACTTTTATCTTGACTTGCATGGCTCTGTTGATGACCGCCGGTCGCACTGGAGCCGTTCCTGCCAGCGATATCAATAGCCTGGTCATTTATTACAGTTATAGCGGCGTTACCGAGACCCTGGCCAATGCCATCGCCAACTATTGTGGCGGCACACTGCTCGAAGTGGTTGACCACGGCAACTATCCGCGTCCTGAGAGTTCTACAACCTACAACTATGCCAACAATGAGCGCAGCCAGATTGATGCAGGCAACTGGCCCGAAATCAAGACTGCGGTTGACAACTTTGACCAGTGGGATGCCATCATCATCTGCACTCCGTTGTGGAACGGCAAGATGGCCAACCCGATGCTCACCTTCCTGCACAACCATGCCAGCAAACTGGCTGGCAAGCAGGTAGCTCTTGCCGTTACCAGCTGGAGCAGCGGCATCACCAATGTCGTCAACGACGCCCATAACCAGTTGCCCAACTGTACCTTTGTCGGCAATGCGTTGCACATTAATTATAATAACCGCTCAAATATCACCACTATGACCCACAACTGGACAAGCGGCCTCGACTTTGAGGCACCCGTTGCTGCAGGAGACCTGCGTGTCATCGTGGGGAACAAAACCTTTACCGCCACGCTGGCCGACAATGCCACGGCCGATGCGTTCAAGGCTTTGTTGCCCTTAACGCTCAACATGACCGAACTCAATGGCAATGAGAAATACAACTATCTGAGCACCAATCTGCCGAGTGCAGCCACTAACCCGGGCACCATCCACTCGGGCGATATCATGCTGTATGGCCGCAATTGCGTGGTTTTGTTCTACGAGACCTTCAACACCAGCTACAGCTACACGCGCATCGGGGCCATCGATGACCCGACCGGGCTCAGCGCAGCATTGGGTTCAGGCGACGTCACGGTCAGGTTTGAGATGGCCACCGCCTCACTCAAGGGCGACGTGAATGGAGATGGCACCGTTAATGTCACCGATGTCACCACCATCATCGACTTTATCCTGGGCGGTGAGAATATTGATTTTGAGACCGCCGATTTCAATGAAGACGGTTCGGTTAACATATCAGACGTGTCAGAAATCATTGATTACATTATCACACATTAATATGAAATCCATCCAACGACTTTTATTCACATTCATTGCCAGCTGCCTGGCCTTGAGCGCCGTAGCCAGCGACAATAACCAATCACAATTCAACGACATGAACAACAATTCCAAAAAACTGGTCGCCTACTTCAGCGCGACAGGTACAACCATGGAGGCAGCAACACTCCTTGCAAAAGTTGCTGATGCCCAGCTGCACGAAATCGTTCCCGAAACCCGCTATACCCCTGCCGACCTGAACTGGCGCGACAAAAACAGCCGCAGCAGCATCGAGATGAAGGACAAGAGCAGCCGTCCCGCTATCGCCAACCGTGTCGAGAACATGTCACAGTATGACACCATATTTGTCGGCTTCCCCATCTGGTGGTATGTTGCTCCTACCATCATCAACACTTTCCTAGAGCAATATGACCTGACTGGCAAAACCATCGTTCCGTTCTTCACTTCGGGCGGCAGCGGAGCCGGTGAGACGCTGAAGTACCTCAAGCCGTCGGCACCCAACGCCAACTGGGTTGAGCCCAAGAACCTCAACTATGCCAACGAGGGTGATATCAAGCGCTGGCTGGATTCACTTTGACTATAAGCTTAAATTCTTGCTTGTTTTAGCCGGGCGATTTGCTCATGCCACAAATTATTACTATCTTTGTGTGTTAACTCAATTACATCCTATAGTTATGACTACAAGAAAGATATTATTTATTGCGGTGGCCTGCCTGATGGCAGTCATGGCCAACGCGCAGAGCAAGGTCTATTACACCCAGGAAATTACCCCCGAGTCGCTCGTCAAGATTTACAAAGCACTGGGAGTCGAAGCCACAGGGCGTGTGGCCGTTAAGATCAGCACCGGCGAGTCAGGCAACAACCATTACTTGAAACCCACGTTCATCCGCAACCTGGTGGATGAAGTGAATGGCACCATCGTGGAATGCTGCACCGCCTACGGTGGCTCACGTCAAGAAGTATCCAAGCACTGGCAGACCATCCATGAACACGGCTTTGACAGCATCTTTGCCGTCGATATCATGGACGAGTTTGGCCAGATGCGCATCCCCGTTAAGGACCGCACGCACATCAAGTATGACATCGTGGGCGACCATCTGGCCAACTATGACTGGATGATTAACCTGGCCCACTTCAAGGGTCATGCCATGGGCGGATACGGCGGCGTGCTGAAGAATGCCTCCATCGGTGTTGCCAGCACTGCCGGCAAGGCCTATATCCACTCGGCAGGTTACACCGATGATGCCAGCGATGCGTGGAACCACATCGAAGACCAGGACGGCTTCCTGGAGTCGATGGCCGCTGCAGCCCAGGCAGTGCACAACTACATGGGCGGTCGTGTCATCTACATCAACGTAATGAACAACATGTCGGTCGATTGTGACTGTGACGGCACACCCGAAGCCCCCAAGCTCAAGGACATGGGCATCATGGCCAGCCTTGACCCCGTGGCTCTCGACTGGGCTTGCGTGGAGATGGTGTTCAACCACAAGGCCAGCGCCGGCGACGACAATGCGCCCCTGATTGAGCGCATCAACACCCGCCACGGCACCCACACCATCGACTGGGCCGAGCACATCGGGCTGGGCAGCAAGAAGTACACGATTATTAAGCTGTAATCATTTTGAACGTTTCACCCTCTATAACCCATCAACAATGAACAACTTTGTATATGACATTCCGGTAAAGGTTTATTTCGGTGAGAACCAACTGTGTCACCTGAGTGAAGAATTGCCAAAATTCGGTAAACGAGTGCTGCTCACTTACGGAGGCGGCTCCATCAAGCGTACGGGCCTGTATGAGGCAGTAGTTGCCGAAGTCAAGAAGGCAGGTATGGAACTGTTTGAACTGTCGGGCATCGAGCCCAATCCCCGCATCGACAGCGTGCGCCGTGGTGCACAGATGTGCAAGGACCACAATATCGACGTGTTGCTCGCCGTGGGTGGCGGCTCGACCATCGACGCCACCAAATTCATGGCTGCTGGAGCCAAGGTGGACAATGACCCATGGGACTTCTTTAACGAGAAGCATGCCCCCATCACCGAGGCCCTGCCCATCATCAGCGTCCTGACTCTGTCGGCCACGGGCAGCGAGATGGATGCCGGCGGTGTCATCAGCAACCCTGAGACCAATGACAAAATCGGTCGCGTTGTGCGCCCCACCCTGTTGCCTAAGGTTTCGTTCCTTGACCCCACAGTGACCTATACCGTCAGCCCTTATCAAACGGCTTGCGGTGCTGCCGACATGCTGTCGCACATCTTTGAGGTCTATTTCAACATGGATCAGGACCTGTACATGCTCGACTGCTTCATGGAAGGCATGATGAAGACCATCATCAAGTATGCCCCCATCGCCATGAAGGAGCCCGAGAACTATGAGGCACGTGCCAACCTGATGTGGACATCGTCATGGGCCATCAACGGCTTTATTGACGGAGGCAAACGCCAGGCATGGAGCTGCCACCCGATGGAACACGAGGTTTCGGCCTACTATGACATCACCCATGGCCTGGGTCTTGCCATCATCACCCCCCGCTGGATGGAATACTGCCTGAGCGAGAAGACGGTGAGCAAGTATGTGCAGTATGGCGTAAACGTCTTCGGCATCGATGCCAATCAGCCCGCGATGGATATTGCCAAGCAAGCCATCGAGAAGACCAAGGAATTCCTCTTCGGCACGCTGGAACTGAAGAGCACATTCACTGCTCTGGGCATTGGCGATGAGCACATTCCCACCATGGCTCGCAAGTCGTGTGCCGGAGGTGTTCTGCCCGGTTTCGTTCCCCTGGAGCAGCATGATATTGAAATCATTTTCCGAAACTGTCTGTAATCTTGGCTTGTCATAGGCAAACCAATCACCCCATGACAACAAGATTTGTCATACAAAAATGGCGTTTTGCATAAATTTCAGTTAATTATACTGAAAATGCATACCGAATGTTTTTCTAATCACAAAAAAACATTGTAACTTTGCAGAGCAATGAAAAGATGCAAACAACTGCAATCATCATAAATAACAGAAATGAATTCTTTTCATAATTTTTATGCATCCATTCAATTAGCTTGATGACACCTTGTCCATATGTATGGCCAATGGTTTCCACAAGTTATCTAAAGTTAAAAGTTAATAAATTTGGAGAAATGTTATTTTCAAGAAGGCCGCCACGCGTGAGCGCAGCGGTCTTTTATTTTCGCCCTCACACAGCGGCGCGATGGCGATAAGTTTTTATTTTCAAGCTATTAACGATTGGCCGTCGAGAACGAGTAAGGGGCGTCTTCAGGTGCTGTAGCACGTTGATAGTTCGGCTCGTCGCCCATGATGAAATGGATATTGCACCCTTGAAGCAAGCTGCCATGCTCGAGATAGTTGCGGGTGTATTCTTTTCCGTCCAGTATCATCTTTTGGATATAACAGCCGTTGCCCTCACGCGTAATCGTGACCTGCTTGCCGTTCTCAAGGCTGAGTGTCATCTTGTTGAAGTAAGGCGTTCCAATTACATACTGATTGCTACCTGGGCATACAGGATAGAAGCCCATAGCCGAGAACACATACCACGCCGAGGTCTGGCCATTGTCCTCATCTCCGCAATAGCCATCGGGCGCGGCACTGTACAGGCGATCCATCACCTGACGCACCCAATACTGGGCCCTCCAAGGCCATCCGGTATAGTTGTACAAGTAAATCATGTGCTGGATGGGCTGATTGCCGTGGGCATAATTGCCCATGTTCATGATCTGCATCTCGCGGATTTCGTGGATGGTATAACCGTAGTAGCTGTCATCGAACACCGGCGGAACGGTAAAGACCGTGTTCAGCGCCTCCAGAAAACGCTTTCTGCCGCCCATCAGGTCGATAAGACCTTGCGGGTCATGGAACACACTCCATGTGTAGTGCAGGCTATTGCCCTCGGTAAAGGCATCACCCCACTTGTAGGGGCTGAACGGTGTTTGAAAGGTGCCGTCCTGCAATCGGCCACGCATCAACCGATACTCGGGGTCAAACACATTGCGGTAGTTCATCGCCCGCTCGGCAAAGACCTTGATTTCACTCTCAGGCTTGCCCAATGCCTTGCCCAGGCGGTAGATGCACCAGTCATCGTAGGCATACTCCAGCGTACGGGCCACGTTCTCGTTGATGCCCACGTCATAAGGGATATATCCAAATTTGTTGTAGTATTCGTAGCCCAGGCGTCCAGTTGACTTCACCTGCGGATGAACTGCGTTGGTACCGTGAACAACGGCTTCCCACAACTTCTCGATGTCATAGCCGCGCAAGCCCTTCAGATAGGCGTCTGCAACTACCGATGCGCTGTTGTTGCCCACCATACAGTTGCGGTGACCGGGGCTTGCCCACTCGGGCAGAAATCCGCTCTCAAGATAGGTGTTCACCAGACCCTCCTGCATCCACGAGCCCATCGTGGGGTACATCAGGTCAACCAGGGGGAAGAGGGCGCGGAAGGTGTCCCAAAAGCCTGTGTCAGTAAACATGCGTCCTGGCAGCACCTTGCCGTTAAACGGGCTGTAATGCACGGGCTGGCCTTTGGCGTCTATCTCGTAGAGGCTGCGCGGGAACAGCACCGAGCGGTACAGGCAGGAATAGAAGGTGCGCAGGTGGTCGATGTCAACATCCTCAACCATGATGCGGCCCAGCACCTCGTTCCAACGCTGGCGACCTTTGGCCTTAACGGTCTCCAAGTCATCGGTGCCTAATTCCTGCAGGTTCAGCAAAGCCTGTTCGGGACTGATGAACGACGATGCAACGCGGACATTGACCTGGTCACCACCACTGTTGGTGTGGAGCGACACGATGGCGCCTGCATGGTTACAAGTGACACTGGACTGTCCCTCGTTGATAATGCTGTCGTTGACCGTATAATAGACATCGAAAGGCTTGTCAAACTCAATGACGAAATAATTCCTGAAATTATCGGGTACGCCGCCACTGTTGCGTGTCGTGTAGCCGATGATGCGCCGTTGATCAGGCAGAATAGTTACCTCTGAGCCCTTGTCGAAGGCGTCAACAACGATATTGGCCTTTTCGGTCTTACGGAAAGTGAATCGCATGATGGCGGCACGTTCAGTCGGAGCGACCTCGGCGATTACGTCATAATCGGCCAGATAGACCTGATAATAATAAGGTGTGGCAACTTCGGCCTTGTGTGAGAACCAGCTGGCACGTCTATCCTCGTCAAAGACAGGCTCGCCCACTGTCGGCATGATGGAGAACTGGCCATAGTCGTTAATCCACGGACTGGGTTGGTGCGTCTGCTTGAATCCGCGGATTTTTGTAGCGCCATAGGTATATTGCCATCCGTCACCCATCTTGCCCGTCTGCGGCACCCAGAAGTTCATGCCCCACGGCATGGCGATGGCAGGATAAGTGTTTCCTGTCGAAAGGACAAAACTCGACTCTGTTCCCACCAGCGGATTCACATAATCCACCGGCTCAAGACTTGCTGCAAATGCCGAAGCACTGAGGCAGAAAACCGTCAATAATACCAATATCTTCTTCATCCTGATATATCTAGGTTGGAAAGTGTTAGAGTTCTGCCTCCTTGAGTTTCTCGGCGTTCTCGGCTACGATAAGGTGGTCGATGCAGTCCTGGATGTCGCCGTCCATAAAGGCGGGCAGGTTGTAGATGGTGTAGCCGATGCGGTGGTCGGTGATGCGCCCCTGCGGATAGTTGTAGGTGCGGATTTTGGCCGAGCGGTCACCCGTCGAGACGAGCGTCTTGCGGCGTGACGCGATATCGTCCACATACTTCTGGTGCTCGTTGTCGTAGATAAAGGTACGCAGGCGAGCCAAAGCCCTTTCCTTGTTCTTGGGCTGATCGCGGGTCTCGGTACACTCGATGAGAATTTCCTGCTGTTCACCCGTGTTGGGATTGGTCCACATGTAGCGCAGGCGGACACCACTGTTCACCTTGTTCACGTTCTGACCACCTGCACCGCCGCTGCGGAAGGTGTCCCACTTGATTTCGCCCTCGTTGATGTGAACGTCGAACGGCTCGGCCTCGGGCAACACGGCCACACTGGCTGCCGAGGTGTGTACACGGCCCTGCGTCTCGGTGACAGGCACTCGCTGCACGCGGTGAACGCCCGATTCATATTTCAAAGTACCGTACACGTTATCACCAGTGATGCTGAACACCACCTCCTTGAAGCCACCCACAGCGCCCTCGCTGCAGCTGGACATCTGCACGTTCCAGCCCTTGGTCTCGCAGTAGCGGGTGTACATGCGGGCAAGGTCACCGGCAAACAGTGCTGCCTCGTCGCCACCCGTACCGCCGCGAATCTCAAGCACCACGTTCTTGCTGTCCTCGGGGTCCTCGGGGATGAGCAGCAGCTTGATTTCCTCTTCCAGTTTGGGCACCTCGGCCTGGTTGGCATCGATTTCCTCGCGTGCCATTGCACGCAGGTCCTCGTCAGTTTCAGTATCCAGCACAGCCTTGGCCTGCTCGATGTCCTCCAGAAGCTTGCGGTAGCGGTTGGTGGCACCCAGCAGGGTTTCCAGGCTCTTATATTCCTTGGTCAGCTTGACGTAGCGCCGCTGATCAGCGATAACACTGGGGTCGGTAATGAGCGTACCGATTTCCTCAAAGCGGGCGTCAAGGCCGTCAAGTCGTTGTAATAATGCGTTTTCTGCCATATTCAGTTGTCAGTTTTCAGTTGTCAGTTTTCAGTTTTTTTTGTCGTTCGGGATGTCGGTTGACGTATTCCTGGATGCGTTTAGCAAACTTTTGGTCCTTTTTGTTGTTCGGGTCGGGTGTGAACTCCATATATTCAGGAATATCCTTGCCCAGGTCCTGAACGATATGCCACGCGTACGGGCCAATAACTACCCTCAAGGAATCATAGAGCGCATGGGTATTGGCGTCATAGGTAGCCATCGCCAGGGTGTCAGCGCTGACGTTCACCACTTGATAATAGCGGCTGGAGATGCCGAATTTGTCGAAGCGCTCGTCGAAATGGATGCGGTAATTCTTTGGCGAGCAGTGGCTGACGGTGTAAACGGGCACAGCAGGACGGTTATTCTTGGAGAGACCGCCAATCATGCGGGCATAGGCATGCTCGTGTCCCTGCAAGACCAAGTCCACACTATACTGACGCACCAGGTCATCGAACATCCAGCGCTGAATCAGGTTATTATTCTTTTTCTTGATGGAATAGAGCGGATGGTGCAAAACCAGTATTTTCCATTTTGCCTTGCTCTTCTCCAACTGTTCCTTGAGCCACTGGCGCTGCGTCCACAGATGGAAAAACTCGCGGTTGCTGTCCAGCACAAAGAGTTGGGCATCGCCGTAATTCAAGGTATAGACCATATTCTCTTCCTGCTTGGAGTCCAGGAAATAGGAGAACACCAGCGGGAAGCGGCGTTCCAAGCGACGGACAACACCCTTGAAATAATCGTGGTTGCCTGTCACGTTGAGCACAGGAATGGATTGGCCGATGCTGTCCAGTGTGCGGAAGGTTTCTGCCCAATATTGGTTTGCGGGACGCTCCGTGAGGTCACCGCCACAGACGAGGAACTCCACCCCGGGATGATGGGCCCAAGCGTTCATCAGCAGGCTGTTGGCTATACCGCCGATGGTGTCCTGCACGTCGCCCACATAAAGGAACGAGAAGCGGTTTCGGCCGGGGGCATAGGTCTGAAAAGCGTACCACGGCGAGAATTCATTGCCACTGAAAACGCGGTAGCTGTAATGTGAGGCTGGCTTGAGCTGACGCAGGCGGGCAACATAATAGGCCGCCTTGCCGTTGCGGGACTCAAAGACCTCGCCATCGGCCTGGATGCGTGTCGTATCGCCGTCGCACACCAGCTCCAGCCATGAAGGACTCAACACCGTGTCGCACTGCCAGCTGACGTTGCGCGACAACTCATCCTCGTTGCCAAAGGTAAGTAAGACATGGCCAGGAGCCGACAGCGGTTTCACTGCCAATTCCTCGGGGTTGCCAAACCACACCTGCCATCGGCTGGCGACCCACACGGTCACCGCCAACAGTAGCAACAGGGCTGCTAGGGTCTTAAGTTTTCTTCTACTGGATTTCATATTGAGGTGCAAAGTTAGTGAAAGTCTCTTGGAGACGCAAGATTTTGCGTCTCTACTCAATAAAACTGAGGAGTTTTTACTACTTTTGCGTCATGAAACGACGTTTTTCCCTATCCAATATACCCCTTGTGGCGGTGCTGTGGGACCTGCTGGTGGTGTATGTGGCTTACACCATTTGCCGCGGCATTTTCCTGTCGCTCAACTGGTCGCTGTATGCAGGCACCTTGACGTGGAAACACGGACTGGAACTGTTCGGCGCCGGGCTGCTGTTTGACACTCCTGCCATCCTCTATACCAATGCCATCATCCTGCTGATGCTCCTGTTGCCGCTGCACTGGAAGGAACGTCCCGGCTTTTACCGCGTGGCACGCTGGATTTACACCATCGTGAACAGCATTGCCGTGTATGTCAACCTGATGGACTGCGTCTATTTCCCTTTCACGGGCAAGCGCACCACGGCATCGGTGTTTGCCGAATTCAGCAACGAGAGTACGGGCGAGATGCTGAAAATCTTCGGTGGGCAGTTCCTGAGCCACTGGTATCTGGTGCTGCTGGCGGCGCTGGTGACGTGGCTGTTCTGGAAGTTGTTCAGACCTCGAGGAGACGGAAAAGACGGACAATTTAGCATTCCCAGATATTATCTCATCCAGACGGTGTCGCTGCTGGTTGCCATACCGTTGTGCATCGCTGCCATCCGCGGCGGCTTTACCAAATCCACACGTCCCATCACCATCAGCAATGCCAACCAGTACGTCAACCGCCCTGCCGAGACGGGCATCGTGCTGAACACGCCGTTTTCCATTTTCAGGACACTGAAGAAGACGCCGTTCGTCGTGCCCGATTACATGAGCGACGAGGAAGCCACCTCGCTCTATACCCCACTCCACCAACCCGCTGGCAGCGGCACGTTCATGCCGCGCAATGTGGTGGTGCTGATTTTGGAAAGCTTCAGCAAACAGCATATCGGGTTCTACAACAAGACCTTGAGAAACGGCACCTACAAGGGGTTCACGCCCTTCCTCGACTCGCTCATCACCCAGTCGATGACCTGGCAATATTCCTATGCCAACGGGCGCAAGAGCATTGAGGGCATGCCGTCGGTGTTGTCGTCACTGCCCAACTTCGTCGAACCGCTGTTCCTCACGCCCGCCTCGTTGAACTCAATGTCGGGCCTGGCGCGTGAACTGGGCGAGAACAAGGGTTACACCACTGCCTTTTTCCATGGCGCACAGAACAGTTCGATGGGTTTCCACGCCTTTGCGCGGGCCACAGGATTCCAGCAGTATTATGGCCGCGAGGAGTTCAATGCCGACCCCAATTTCCATGGCAATGACGATTTTGACGGCACGTGGGCGATTTGGGACGAGGAGTTTTTCCAGTTCTATGCCCAGGAGATGGGCAAAATGCAGGAGCCGTTCATGACCGCCTTGTTCAGCGCGTCGTCACATGACCCGTTTGTCGTACCCGAGAAGTACAAGGGCCGATTCCCTCAGGGCGAGAGTCCGCTGCAGGAGTGCATCGCCTATACCGACTACGCCTTGAAGCGTTTCTTTGAGGCCGCCAGCCGCCAGCCGTGGTTCAACAACACGCTGTTTGTCATCACGGCCGACCATGTGAGCCAGCAGATTGACCCGTTTTACTGCACGACGTTGGGCAACTACTGTGTGCCCATCATCCTGTATGCCCCTGGCGACCCCGCATTGCAAGGTTATGACGTGGAGCGTATCGTGGAGCAGATTGACATCATGCCCACGGTGCTGACTTACCTCAACTATGACCAGCCCTACATCGCCTTTGGCCGCGACATGCTGCTCACGCCCGCCAGCGATGGCCTTGCCCTCCACTGGCTGCCCGAGTCCAGCAGCTACGAGTATGTTTGGGGAAATTATGCCTTGCAGTTCGACGGCAAGGAGGTAACGGCAGCCTACAAGTTCCGCACCGACTCCACCTTCACCCACAACGTGCTGCGCACGATGCCACAGGACACGCTACACCTCATGACACGCCAGATGCAGTCGTTCATCCAGCAATACATGCAGCGCATGACCACCGACCAGCTGACGATACCGCGACAAATAAAGTCTAAAGGAAAACAATAAGTACAATAAATAATAAGGCATCCGCACCGTTTTCAGACGGCAAGAACAACAAGAACAACTTTATAATTCAGTTGTTTTTTGTTGTTTATTGGTTGTTATTGTTTGATTTGGGGACGAGGTAGGCGCTGACCTCGTAGAGGAGGTAGATGGGGAGGAAGACGACCATCAGGGTGAAGGGGTCGCCCGTGGGGGTGATGATGGCGGCAAGGGCCAGCAGGGCGACGACGGCATGACGACGATAGTTGCCGAAGAAATTGCGCTTCAAGACGCCCAGGTTGCCCAGCAGCCATGCCATCAACGGCAATTCAAAGATGATACCCATCACGAAAATGAGCATCAGGAAGGTGTCCATGTAGCTGTCGAGAGATATCTGATTGGGAACCAGCTGGCTGACGTGGTAATCGGCAAGGAAACGCAGGGTGACGGGGAAGACGATGAAATAGCCCACTGCCACACCCAGGAAGAACATCAGGCAACCGATGAAGAAGGCCGTCTTGATGCCGCGTTTCTCGTTAGGATAGAGCGCAGGGGCGATGAAGGTCCACAACTGATAGAGGACAAAGGGGAAGGTCAGCACCAGCGCCAGCCAAAAGGAGGAGGACATGTGGATGAAGAACTGCGACGCCAGCTTGATATTGATGAGTTCGACATGGAAGCCCTCGGTGGTGAACTGCGGCAGCCATGGCACCGATGCAGTCATGCGTTCAAACAAGCTGTACAGGGCAAAGTCGCCATGGCAGGGCGCAAGGATGATAGAGTCGAAGATGGTGGGCATGACGGCAAACAGGCCGATGGTCACCGCCACCAGAACGACAACAATGCGAATCAGCACCGAGCGCAACGCGTCGATGTGATCCCAAAACGACATTTCTTCGAGTTTACCCTCGCCCATCGGTTTCACACACTTTTTCAAACAACTAAAACAACCATGAACAACTGAAACAACATATAAAATAAAAAAGTTGTTCCTGTTGTTTATTGTTGTTCCTGTTGTTTGATAAACGGGGTTATTCGTCTTTCTTGTCGAGGTCGTCGAGGGGTTTTTTGAGTTCGTCCTCGACCTCGTTCATGCCTTGCTTGAAGCTCTTGACACCCTTGCCCAGGCCGCGCATGAGCTCGGGAATCTTCTTGCCGCCGAAAAGCAGCAAAATCACAGCCACGATGAGGATGATTTCACCTGTTCCCAGGTTAAAAAAAGCCAATATTCCGTTCAGTGTCATCATTGCTTGAGTTGTTTAAAAGTTGTTACCGAAGGCAAAGATAGTCTTTTTTTTCAAGTTACCTATAAAAAAATTGTGCCATGTTGCAAAATTGTAGTAATTTTCCCTACGGGCTTGTGGCCCTCGGGCAAGATAGGCGGCGCCTAGGAAATGTAAGAAAAAAAAGATTTTTCTTGCCATTTCGCTCGGCTTGCAGTATCTTTGCGGCATCAAAAACCATTAACTTCTTTATACTATTTATTAATGAATACCATTAAGAATTTTGATGAGTTGCTTGCTCATCTCAAAGAAAACAATGTGAAGAAACGCGTGGCTGTCGTTTGGGCCGCCGATGAGAAAACCCCCGCTGCTTGTGCTCAGGCACTTGAGGCCGGCTTTATCGAGGCCATCTTTGTGGGCTGCGAGGAGAAACTTAAAGCCAACGAAGCGCTGAAGCCTTTTGCCGCCAACATGAGTTTTGTCGATGCTACCGACGCCGATGACGCTGCCGCCAAGGCTGTTGCCCTGGTGCGTGAGGACAAGGCCGATGTACTCATGAAGGGTCTCATCAACACCGACAACCTGCTGCGTGCCGTGCTGAACAAGGAAACGGGTATCCTGCCCAAGGGCAACGTGCTGACGCACGCCGCCGTGGCCGACATTCCCAACTACCACAAGTTGCTGATTTTCACCGATGCTGCCGTTATCCCCTATCCCAACCAGGCACAACGCGTCGAGATGGTGAAATATATGTCCAATGTTGCCCGCAACTTCGGTGTCGAGGTGCCCAAAGTGGCCCTCATCCACTGCACCGAGAAGGTCAACGGCAAGCACTTCCCCTTCACCGAGGACTATCCCGTGATTATCGAGATGGCCAAGAACGGCGAGCTGGGCAAATGCATCGTTGACGGACCGCTGGACGCCAAGTGCGCCTGCAGCCAGCACGCCATGGAGGCCAAGGGCCTGACGTCACCCCTGGAGGGCGACAGCGACGTGCTCATCATGCCCGACATCGAGGCCGGTAACGTGTTCTATAAAGCCATCACGCTGTTTGCCGGTGCCAGCACCGCCGGTCTGCTGTTGGGTGCCAAGTGCCCCGCCGTGGTTCCCTCGCGTGCCGACAGCGCCCAGTCCAAGTTCTACAGCCTCGCTGTAGCCACCATGGCAGCGGAGTAAGAATCACTTTTCAAAACTGAAAAATGACAGATTAGTGATTAGTGAGTAGAGATTAGAGAGATTTTAGGCGATAGTAATCGTACTTACAACTTAAAACTTACAACTTAAAACTATAATAATGAAAATATTAGTTATCAACCCCGGTTCGACCTCGACCAAAATGGCTGTTGTTGAGAATGGTGAGCCCAAATTGATTAAAGTTATCCGTCACGCAGCCGAGGAGTTGGCACCCTTTGCCAAGATTACCGACCAGTTTGACTTCCGCCGCAAGATGATTCTTGGCGAGTTGGAGAAGGCCGGCATCCCCGTAGAGTTTGACGCGATTGTCGCTCGTGGCAGTCTGACCAAGCCGCTTCCTGGCGGTGTATATGCCGTTGACGAGAACATGATTCAGGCGACCTATGCCAGCGAGCACCAGCACGCCTGTGACCTGGGTTGCGTCATCGCCAACGAGATTGCCAAGGGCCTGGGTTGCCCCTGCTATATCGCTGACCCCGTCGTAACCGACGAGTTGAACGACTATGCCCGCGTTTGCGGCCTGGCAATGTTCAAGCGCGAGAGCATCTGGCACGCCCTGAACCAGCGCGCCATCGCCCGCCGCTTCGCCAAGGAGAACGGCAAGCGCTACGAGGACCTGAACCTCATCGTTGCCCACCTGGGTGGCGGTATCTCGGTAGCAGCCCACGACCACGGCCGTGCCGTTGACGTGAACAACGCCCTGGATGGTGAGGGTCCGTTCTCACCCGAGCGCGCCGGTAGCCTGCCCGCTAAAGAGCTGGTGAACCTGTGCTTCAGCGGCAAGTACACCCAGGACGAAATCCTCAAGATGATCTCGGGCAAAGGTGGCGTATTCTCACACCTGGGCACGACCGACATGATTGAGGCCGAGAAAATGATGAACAATGGCGACGAGAAGGCTAAGCTCGTCATCAACGCCATGATTTATCACATTGCCAAGGCTATTGCCGAGAAGGGCGCTGTGCTGTGCGGCAAGATTGATGCTATCCTCATCACCGGCGGTATCGCCTACTGGAAATACATGACCGACGAGCTGCAGAAGCGCATCGGCTGGATGGCTCCCGTTCACATCTATCCTGGTGAGGACGAGATGTCGGCACTGGCCGCCAATGCTGCTGCAGCCTTAGATGGCGAAATCGAGGTAAAGAAGTACTAGGCGTTAGGCTTTAGGCGTTAGGCTTTAGAGTTTTAATAGCGAGGTGTTCATGATGATGGACGCCTCGCTTAATCTTTATTGTCGTTCAATCATTAATCTGCAATAGGTGTGGAGTTTTTTTCGACTACGATGCCTTCGGTTGTGAGACGCAAGATTTTTCGTCTCTACAAAGCGGACGAATTGAGCATCAATTAGATGATGTGGTATTGCTGGAGGGTGGCGATGATGCCGGTAACGAGGCCGTAGATGGAGAGGATGAGGATGATGGAGCCGATGATGCGGTTGATGAGCCACATGGAGCGGATGTTGAAGTGGGTGCGCACCTTGTTAACAAAGAACGTGATGACGGCCCACCAGATAAGGGCGCCCAACACTATCGAGGCATAACCGAGGATGATGTGAAACCACTTGTACTCGGGCAGCGGGAAGTTGAATCGGGCGAACAGGGGGATAATCAGGAACATGATGAGCGGGTTACTCAGGGTGAACAGGAAACCTGTTACCATGTCACGCCACTTGTCGTTACGCGGGTCGATGCTCTCCTTGATTTGGCTGACGGGGTTGTGGACAATCATGTAGATGGCATAGACAATCAGGATGATGCTGCCGACAATCTGCAGCACATTGACGTGGTCGGCGATAAAGTCGGTCACGAAGGATATGCCCAGCCCGACGAGCAGGCAATAGAACAAATCGCTCGCTGCAGCCCCCACACCAGTGAAAAAGCCCGAGCGGCGGCCATTGTTCAGGGTGCGCTGGATGCACAGGATACCTATAGGCCCCATGGGTGCCGACAGGAAGATACCTATTGACACACAGCCGATTAATATGGATATGATCGTACCCAATACAGGAGGTTATTCAGTAACGAGCCACAAAATTACAAAAAAAAGGCAAATTTGAGCCTATATATCAAAGAAATCATTTTTTATTTGTTTTTTACATTTTTTTCGATTACCTTTGCGTATTCCATTCAAGGGTCAATACACCAAAACGAGTATAAAGATTTTTATAACCAATATTGTTTAACTTTAATCCATTTACCGACATGATGAGAAAACTTCTATTCGCATTGGCGTTAGGTTTCTCGATGAGTGCAATGGGTCAGGTACTGAATGTGACCTCGGTCGAGAAGGTCAATCTGCCTGAACAGGCTGCTGTAGCGGCAATCAGCCCCCAGGGCGATTACCTGCTGCTGACCAGCGCCACCAACCAGGGCCTCGTCAAGCTGGACCTGAACACCAACCAACGCCAGGTGTTGAGTACTGCCCCCAGTGCAGGACACAACGTGAAGATTTCGCCCGACGGCCAGACGGTCGTTTACCGCGAGGGTTCCTTCAACAAGAAACACCTGCGCCTGTCATCGCTCAACAGCGTGAACCTCGCTACCGGTGCCAGCCAGGTGCTGGTGAAGCCCACACGCAACCTGCAGGGCTACAATGTTGACGCCACGAGCGCATGTGCCGTGAACAAGGGCAAGTACAGCAACAAGGCCATCGGCAATGCCAAGGCCCAGAAACTGCCCGTGCTCTCCATCGACAAGGGCCAGCTGATGATTACCATCAACGGCAAGACGCGCAAGCTCTCGCCCAACGGTGACCAGTACAGCTACATGTGGGCCAGCCTGTCGCCCGACGGCACCCAGGTACTCTATTACCGTGCCGCTCATGGCACCTACGTGTGCAACCTTGACGGCAGCAACGTTCGCAAGGTGGGCAAGATGCGTGCTCCCGTATGGTATGACAACAACACCATCGTGGGCATGATGGACCTGGACGACGGCGAGTTCATCTACGCCTCGACCATCGTTGCCGCCACGCTCGACGGCACGACCCAGACGCTGACCGACGATGCCACCATCGCCATGTATCCCCATGCTGCCGACGGCAAGATTGCCTTCAGCACTCCCGCCGGTGAGGCTTACATTATTAACGTAACCAAATGATGACCGCTATGAAAAAGATATTTTTACTTGCCGTAGCCGCCATCATGGCAGCTGGCGCAATGCAGGCTGACACAGCCGACGATCTTCGTATTTATCTGAATCCCGGTCACGGTAGCTGGGGTCCCAATGACCGCCCGATGGCGACCATTTCCTATCCCATGTTGCCCGAGACGGGACGTCCCGACACCAACGGTTTCTACGAGAGTAACACCAACCTGTGGAAATCCATCCAGACGCGCGCCCAGCTCATCAAGATGGGCGTGAAGGCCGAGAACATCACCATGTCGAGGTGGTTTAACGGTCCGTACCCCTATGTACAGGGTGCTGAAGACGCCGAGATTTACAACCGTCCGTTGTCCGAGATCTGCGAGGAGGTGGAAATCGGCAACTACGACATGTTCCTGTCGCACCACTCCAACGCGTTGACCGACGGCACCGCCACCAACTACCCGCTGATGCTGTATCGCGGTAATGACGGTGATGGCGGCGACCTGGCTCCTGGCAGCCGTGCCATGGGTCTGACCTGCTGGCCCATCTTCTACACCAACGAGATTGACCCGATGACCAACTACAGCCCCACGAGTCCCAACGTGCGTGGTGATATCAACTTCTATGGCAGCTCATCGACACGTGTTGACCCCAATACCGGCAACGCTTACACCGGCTATCTGGGCGTGTTGAAGCATGGTGCTCCTGGCTTCCTGGTTGAGGGTTACTTCCACACCTATCAGCCCGCACGCCACCGTGCGCTGAACATTGACTATTGCCACCAGGAGGGTATCCGCATCGCCCGCGGTATCGGTGAATACTTCGGTCTGACCCCTGACAGCAAGGGTTACATCATGGGTACCGTGAAGGACCTGCACAACCACCTCGTCCACAACCTGTACAACTACAATGCAGGCACCATGGACCAGTGGGCTCCCATCAACGGCGCCGTAGTCATCCTGTACAAGAACGGTCAGGAGGTAGCTCGCTACACCACCGATGACAACTACAATGGCGTGTTCGTGTTCGAGAACCTGGATCCCGGCACCTATACCCTGGCCGTTGAGGCCGAAGGCTTCAAGCCCCTGGGCGAGTACTCCCCTGCCGATGTCGACAGCCAGTGGAAGGAATGGATTGCCAAGGCCGCAGGCAACATCGTTGTCGAGGCCAACAAGACCACCTACGAGGTTGCCCTGCTCGAGGACAACGAGTATGTTGTTCCTGAAGACCTGTACCAGAACTATCCCGAGCCCGAGCTGCCCGCCTACGTGAGCGCTCCCGAGAAGCTTGACCTGGTATGTGACGAGGGCACCGAGTATGAGTTTGACGGCAAGATCATGCGCATGCTCGTTCGCGGCGACAGCACCGTTGTGCTGACCAACGCTGAGGACGGCACTCCTCACCTGTACCTGATCAACAATGTTGACAAGGCGATTGTCAAGGAGCTGAGCATCGACGGTATCGCTCCTGCCGAGCCCAACAACATCGGCTTCTACAGCCGTCTGAAAGACATCTGCTTCACTGCCGACAACCAGCTCGTGGGCATCAACAGCCTCCAGACCCAGTTTGACGCCGGTCATGTGAATGCAGGCTTCGAGCGCGGCACGCTGCGCCTGTTCAAGTGGGCTGACTTTGACAGTAATCCCGTTGAGTGGGTAACCACCCAGAGCTCTGCCAACTTCTACTACTACCGTGCCCAGTCGCTGGCCATCGACGGTGGTGCCGACGACTGCACCGTGACCATCGCTGGTACCAACGACGCCGCTAGCAGCGCCGGTGGCATGAGGTTCCTGAAGCTGACGATTGTCAACAACCAGATTACCAGCACTGTTTACACCGAGAAGACCGTCAATGCCACGAGCAACTTCACCCGGGACAAGGTGGGAGAGCCGCAGATCGTCCTCTCGCCGCGCAACGACGACCAAGTCATGCTGGACGGCGAGAACACCCTGCTCATGGAGGTTGCCACGGCCAAGGCCAACGGTACCGACAGCGAGATAGTGGGCCGCTTTGTGGGCGATGAGATTGACATCCCCGTTGTGGGCACTTCATTCTTCAAGTATGCCGAGCACCAGTACATGGTGACGCCCTACATCGCTCCCGACCGTGGTGAGGCCGTCAACGTGGGTGGCATCAAGCTGTATGACATCACTGCCGGTCTGGACCAGGCCGCTCTGGTAGCTACCACCAACACCGACCTGACTCCGCTGGCCACCCAGTTCATGGCAACGGGTGCCGCTGTCAAGGGTGAGGACATCAACCTGTACCTGATGCAGGACAACAAGATCACCAAGTGGCAGGCTATTGCCAATGCCCAGCCTGGTGTTCCTGCCATCTATGCTTACGGTCTGAACTACAGCAACGACGACGAGACCTGCACGTTCGCATTCAATGCCAACGACGATGCTCAAGGTGCTTATATCACCTTCTATAACGCTGATGGCGAGGAAGTGGGCACCTATGAGATTCCCGACGTGGTAAAGGGCGAGAACGAGTTCAGCATCGCCTTCAACGAGTTGCCCGCAATGGCTGGCGAGACCTTGACCTGGAGCATCACGCTCGAGAGTGAGAACATCAACACCATCCATCGCATCAACCCGGTTGGCCCGAGCTACAGCGGCCAGCTGTTTGTCGCTGTCGACAAGTCACCGTGCAGTCCCAAGATGGGTACCATCTATGCCGGTAACCGCGTCGCCAACAACGATCCGGGCAATGGTGTTTATCTGTATGACGCTAACGGTATCCGTATGAACGACCAGTTCTACAACGGCAACCGCACCTGGCGCAGCCTCTACCGCATGGGTATTGACTGCAACGGTAAGCTGTACGTTCCCGATTGGGGTGATCCCACCTCGGGCGTATTCATTGCCGATCCCAACAAGCTTGACGAGACTTGGAACAACTTCTTCGTCGGTGAGCGCAACAGCGACGGTCTGATCACCAACAATGGTGTGGCTGTCGGTTCGTCGACGCCTGGCGTAGGCATCGGTGGCACTGGTGCTGACACCAAGCTGTATGTATATCTTGAGGACTTCGGCAACGGTGTGGGTGTTTACAACATCGGTCAGCCTGACGGCAGCATCGTTGACACTTGGACAACTGCACCCAACCAGTACTTTGACATCGGCGCATGGCAGCTCAACACCAACGGTAACGTTGTTCCTGATCCCGCTGGCCACGGCGTTTGGGTATCGCAGTACCGCAGCGCAGGTAACAATGCCGCCGGTGTTCCCTCGCTCATGTTTGTTGACAATGACGGCAACGTGACCTTCAACTCTGGCCGCGCTCCCTACAACGAGATGATCAACGGTAGTGATCGTGCCGGCTTTACCGTGAACGAAGCTTCCGATCTGCTCGTCATCAACGACGGTAGCTATGTGCTCCAGTTCTTCGACATCACTTGGAACGGCAACACGCCCGATATCACTCCTAAGTACTCGTTCAAGACTGGTCAGGGAAGCATCTACCAGATGGCATTTGACTATGCCGGCAACCTGGTTTGCGCTGGTGGCAACATCGGTATCTACTCACTGCCCACCCAGGAGAACATCTGCACCACTCCCGCTTGCGGTGAGTTCAAGGTAATTAAGATTCCGACAACGGGTGTTGATGAGGTGAAGGCCGAGAAGACCCTTGTCCGTGAGCGCTACTACGACATCCGCGGTATTGAGTACAGCCAGCCTGTCGAGGGCGTGAACATCATCGTTCGCACCTACAGCGACGGCTCGACTCAGAGCGTGAAGGTCATCAAGTAATCGAAACTACGAATTACGCGAATTTCACGAATTTAAAAGTTTAATCGCATAATTTGTAATGATATGAGGGTGGGTCGCCACGATGGGCGGCCCACTCTTGTTTTGCGGTTTCAGAAACTACGAATGATGCGAATTTCACAAATTAAGAGATTGTACATTAGAGTAATTAGCGAAATTCGTAGTTAAATCATTTGAATCTAAAAAGTAAATTACTAACTTTGCAAGATTCATTAACGCATAACCACAAATAACCCAATAATGATGACTGCAAGACATTTATTTACCAGCCTGGCAATGGCATTGATTGCCATCACGGCAATGGCACAGGCTCCCAAGGCTGACTATCGGGTAATACCGCTGCCCGACGCGATTAACGGCATCAAGGGGGCTGATTTCAAGCTCACCGAGCGCTGCATCGTCAACTACCCGACAGGAAACCGCGATATGGAACGCAATGCGATGCTGCTGAGCCAGTATGTCGAGGAACTGACGGGGATGCACCTGAGCACACGCCCCACCCTCAACACCAAGGACCGCACGGGGAACATCTCACTGCTCATCGACCCCAAAATTGACGGTGACGAGGCCTACAGCATCACGGTCATGCCCAATGGTGTCGAGGTGAGCGGCAAGACTCCTGCCGGTGTCTTCCATGGCCTGCAGGTGCTGCGCAAGTCGCTGCCCGCCGGTGAAGCCACAACCATCGGCCTACCAGCTGCACAGATAGCAGGCAAGCCCCGTTTTGGCTACCGCGGCATGCATCTGGATTGCTCGCGTCACTTCTTTGGCGTTGAGACGGTGAAACGCTACATCGACATTATGGCGCTGCACGGCATGAACCGTCTGCACTGGCACCTGACCGATGACCAGGGCTGGCGTGTGGAAATCAAGAAATATCCCCGACTGACCGAAGTAGGCGGCTGGCGTAACGGCACCGTGCTTGGCCACAACTCGCCCGTGAACGACGGCATCCGCTATGGCGGCTATTACACCCAGGAACAGATCCGTGACATCGTGCGCTATGCTGCCGACCGCTACATCACCATCATCCCCGAAATTGACATGCCGGGCCATATGCTGGGCGCACTGGCTGCCTATCCTGAGCTGGGTTGCACCGGTGGCCCCTACGAGGTGTGGGGCCAGTGGGGTGTGACCGACGATATCCTGTGCGTGGGCAAGGACCAGACGCTGCAGTTTGTCAAGGACGTGCTCGACGAGGTTTCCCAGCTATTCCCCGGTGAGCATGTCCACATCGGCGGTGACGAGTCGCCCCGAGTGCGCTGGGAGCAGTGCCCCTTGTGCCAGCAGCGCATCAGGCAGCTGGGTCTTCAAGCCAAGGGCAAGCAGAGTGCCGAGGCCTTGCTGCAGGGATGGTTCACCACCCATGTGCAGCACTATCTGGCCGACAAGGGCAAACGCATCATCGGCTGGGACGAGCTGCTGGGCTGTGACGTGGACACCACTGCGACCATCATGTCGTGGCGGGGTGCCGAGCCGGGTGCCAAGGGCGCTATGACAGGCCATGACGTCATCATGACACCCGTTGGGCCACTCTATTTTGACTACTACCAGACCAGCAATACCTGGAACGAGCCGCCTGCCTTCGGTGGATGCAATACGCTCAAGAAGGTCTATGACTTTGAGCCCGTAGCCGCCGATTTGCCTGCCGACAAGCGACACCACATCCTGGGCGCACAGGCCAACGTGTGGACCGAATACATCACCTGCGAGCCGCAGATTCAGTACCAAATCCTGCCCCGCATGGCCGCACTGGCCGAAGTTCAATGGATTCAGCCACAGAACAAGGACTATCAGGACTTCAAGTCACGCCTGCCGCATCTGGTGGACATCTACAAACACTATGGCTGGACCTACCGCGCCAAGAGCCTCGTGCTCGAGGATGAGGAAAAGCCGGAATCATAACAATCAGTTACCAAGAGGCCCGCAACGGGTTTCTTGTGCGTTATAAGCAAGACATCAACCATAACCAAAGAATTGTTTAACCGATAAAACTCTAGAAGATGAAAAAAAGACTATTACTGTTGTTGATTGCGATGTGCGCAGCCGGTGCGGCGCTTGCCGTGACAGCCGACGATGTGCGCATCTACATCAACCCGGGCCATGGCGGCTGGGGCCCCAACGACCGCCCCATGGCGACCATCTCCTATCCCGCACTGTCAACGGGTCGACCCGACACCTGCGGCTTCTACGAGAGCAACACCAACCTGTGGAAAGCATTTGAAATGCGCGATGCCCTCAAGCGCATGGGTGTAAAAGACGAGAACATCACGCTCTCGAGAACCGCCAACGGTCCCTACCCCTACGACGGGAACCAATATGGCGCCTACAGCAAGAAACTGAGTGTGATTGCCGCCGAAGCCGAAGAGGGCGACTATGACATGTTTGTCTCCATCCACTCCAATGCGTCGTCAGCCGACGGAAAGTTGGACAATTACCCGCTCTACATCTACCGCGGCACCAACGCCAGCGAGGCGGTGAGCGGAAGCACTGCGATGTGTCAATCCAGTTGGCCTCGTCACTGGATGGACGAGGTGGATCCCAGCTACTGCGTTTCCCGCACCATCAACAAGACAACCCCCTATATCGTGGGCGACGTCACCTTCTATAACGGAGGGTCGAACTCGACCAACAGTGCCTCAGGCATCACCTATTACGGCTACCTGGGCGCTCTCAAGCACGGTGTACCCGGCTTCTTGGTTGAGGGATATTTCCACACCTATCAGCCGGCCCGCCACCGTGCCCTTAATCAAGACTACTGCCGTCAGGAAGGCATACGCCTGGCCCGTGGTGCCGCCGACTATTTCGGCATCAGCGGCGAGAATACGGGCTACATCATGGGTAGTGTAAAAGACTTGGTTAACAGTCTGGAAAACAGCCTTTACACCTATATTGACGAAACGATTGACGCCCATGCGCCCATCAACGGTGCGACCGTCAAACTGTACAAGGGCGGCACGCTTGTGGGCACCTACAAGACCGACAACAATTACAACGGCATCTTTGTGTTCAGCGGCCTGGCTCCCGGCAACGACTACACCATCAGCGTGACAGCAGACGGCTATGCCAACCTGAACAACCAGGGCAGTTACAACGTGAGCGCCAACGAGACCACCTATATGGTGCTCTATATGACCGAAGCCGACCACGTCAAGGGCATCTATGCCTACGGCCTGAACCGCACAACCGATGCGAGCGGCAACTACGTGTTTACCTTCAAGTGCAATACCGACGCCACCAACGCCAACCTGGTGTTTACCGACAGCGTGAGCGGCGAGACGGTGGGCAGCATCGCCCTGAGCAACATCACCGAGGGCGACAACACCGTTACCGTGGCACCCGAAGACCTGCCTGGAGCTGACGGACAAGTGCTGGCTTGGGCAGTGAACGTAGCGGGTGAACCTATCACCAGCATCGCACGCCTGAACAGCGTCAATGCGACCTACACCCGTGCTACCGTGGCGATTGACCGCAGCCCCGAGAGCGCACACTTCGGCACTATCTACGTGGGTGAACGCGTGGGCAAGGACAATGCAGGGAACGGACTGTACGTCTGTGATATTGACGGCAGACCCCTCAACACTACCGTCTATCGCGGCGGACAGGCGCTGAGCAACTGTTTCCGCATCAGCGTTGACGCCGAGGGCAAAATCTATATCCCTGATTGGGCCGACCCCTCATCGGGCGTGTATATCGCCGACCCCGACAACCTGGGCGGCACGTTCACGCCATTCTTTACCGGCACCCGTGACAGCAACGGCCTTATCAGCAACAACGGCGTAGGCGTGGGCAGCTCGGTTCCCAGCGTGTGGGTACAGGGCAGCGGCGCCGATACCAAGCTGTATGCCTATCTTGAGGACCTGGCCGGACCGTCAGGCAGGAAGAACGGCATCGGCGTTTACAACATCGGCCAAGCTGACGGCAGCCTGCTCACGACCTGGGGCCAGGCACCCAGCAACTACCTCGACATCGGTGCACTGGAAGCCAGCACCAACGGCAACATCATCGCTGACCCCGAGGGACGCGGTGTGTGGGTCGTTCAAAACCGCAGCAAGGGCCAAAATACTGCCGATGTACCCTCTATCGTGTTTACCGACGACAGCGGCAATGTGCTCTTCAATTCGGGCACTGACCTGACCTCGCTCAACGGCTCGGTTATCGCCGGTTTCGCCATCAACAATGCGGGCGACATGCTGGTCATCAACGATGGCGACGGCGTGCTGCAGTTCTATAACATCAGCTGGAACGGCAATGCCCCTGTTCTGACGTCAACCGGCACGACCTACACCGCCGATGCCCGCACCGATGCAGGCGCCATCCATCAGATGGCATTTGACTGGGGCGGCAACCTGGTGTGCGCCGGCAAGAACATCGGCATCTATTCTATACCCACCGACAACAACCAGAGCACGACACCTGCCAGGAAATCGCTGAGCGTCGTCAAGAGAGGCATTGTGGTTGATACCTCATTCGTCAAGGGCATTTTTGCTTACGACTTGACCAGAGCCGAGAACGGCAATGGCAGATATACCTTCACTTTTAAGGCCAACAGTGACGCCCGTGAGGCCTACATTATCTTCACCGATAACGTGAGCGGTGAGGAAGTGGGCCGCGTTGCCATCGATAATGTTGTGGAAGGCGTGAACAGAATCACGCTAACCAAAGAGCAGCTGCCTGGCGAGGACGGTCAAGTGATGAACTGGGCTGTGAACGTCGTGGGCGACGCCATCACGCGCATCACGCGCCTGAATGACCATTATGCCGACTACACCCGTGCCATGGTAGCCATCGACCGCAGCCCCGAGAGTGCGCACTTCGGCACCATCTACGTGGGCGAGCGCAAAGGCAAGGAACATGCAGGCAACGGCATCTATGCCTGCGACATCAACGGCCAGCCCAAACACAGCACTGTTTATAACGGCGGTATCACTTGGTCCAACAACATGCGCATTGCCGTTGACGGTGAGGGCAAGATTTATATCCCCGAATGGGGCGATGCCACCTCGGGCATCTACATTGCCGACCCCGACCATCTGGACGGCGCATTCACGCAGTTCTTTACGGGTTCACGCAATAGCAGCGGATTGATTACCAACAACGGCCAAAGCGTGGGCAGCTCGGTGCCTGGCGTGTGGATTCAAGGCACAGGTGCCGAAACCAAGCTGTATGCCTTCCTCGAGGATGTTATTGCTCCATCGGGCAGGGGCAACAATGTGGGCATCTACAACATCGGCCAGACCGACGGCAGCCTGCTCACGACCTGGGACAATGCTCCCGACCAGTTGCTTGACTTGGGCTCGCTCATGCAAAACGGTAACGGCAACATCATCGCCGACTCCGACGGACGCGGCACCTGGGTAATGCAGTACCGCAGCAAGGGGAATAATTCCGCAGCCGTGCCCTCGCTCGTGTTTGTCGATAACAGTGGCAACGTGGTCTTCAACAGCGGTAGCGACCTGGCCTCGCTCAACGGCTCGCTCATGTCAGGCTTTGCCATCAACAACCCAGGTGACCTGATGGTCATCAATGACGGCGACGGCGTGCTGCAGTTCTACAATATCACGTGGAACGGCTCGACTCCGACGTTGACTTCCAACGGTACCAGCTTCACCACCGATGCCCGAGCCAGCAACAATGCCATCTACCAGATGGCCTTTGACTGGGGCGGCAACCTGGTGTGCGCCGGTGGCAATATCGGCATCTATTCCATCCCTACCGATGACAACCAGAGCACGACACCTGCCAGGGCATCTCTCACCGTTGTGAAGGAGCCCAGTTTCCTGCCTGGTGATGTGAACTGCAACGGCAGTCGTGAAATCACCGACATTACAGCGTTAATTGACTACGTCCTTGGAAACACAGTCCAGCAGCCATTTAGCCTTCAAGCCGCTGATGTTAACCGTGACGGCATTATCAACGTTGTTGATATCACCACGCTCATCGACTTGGTATTGAACTAATCATCCCGATAACAGACATCGACAAATAAAACAGAACAACAATGAAAAAGCTGATTATAATATCCTTCATGTTTTCGATGCTGGCCGCACAAGGCCAGGTCCTGAACGTGACATCCATCGAACGGCTGAACGTCAATAAGCATGAGGGCCAGATTGGTCAAGCAGTGGCCATCAGCCCTCAAGGCGACTACCTGCTGCTCTCGACCGACACCAAACAAGGACTGGTGAAATGGGACTTCGAGACAGGACAGTCATCAGTCCTGACCACTGAGTCCATCACAAGCAGTGGTGTGAGCATCAGTGAGGACGGCAGTCAGGTGAATTACGAAGAAGTGTCCTATAAGAACAGGCGCCGTCTGCAGGCCGAGAAAACCATCAACCTTGCCAATGGTAAGAAAAAAACGGTGAGCAAAGCCAAATCCCAACGTCAAGCACCCGCCGCTATCAAGACATCCGGCGATGGTCCTGTGCTGACCCACCATCACCTCAAGCTCTATATCACACGCGACGGCGTTACCAGGCAGCTCGCCCCCAACGGTGAGGACGAGCGTTACATCTGGTCCTCGCTCTCGCCCGATGGCAGCAAGGTGCTCTACTATGTGAGCGGTCAAGGCGCTTTTGTCTGCGACCTGGACGGTAATCATGTCACCAGCATGGGCGACATCACCGCTCCCGAATGGTGGAATGACAACACCATCGTGGGCATGCATGAGATGGACGATGAATACACTGTCATTGCCTCGTCTATTGTGGCCCGCACCCTGGATGGAGCAGAGCAGACGCTCACCGGCGACGATGTGATAGCCACCTATCCCCTGCCCTGCCGCCAAGCGGGAAAAATCGCCTTCTCGACACCCAGCGGCGACATCTACGTTATTGAAGTCAGGGATTAGGAGTGCAGGGCCTCGCCTTGGCAGTTAGAAGTTAGAAGTTAGAAGTGGGCTTCCGCACCTAAGGTCTAAGGTCTAAAGTCTATAACTAGCCAAAAACGATAGTTTTTTATTGAAAGTCTTCCATTTTTAGTAAAAAAGTGTTATTTTTGCGATATCGTTCGGTATTCAACACGGGACCCGTTCCCGTGTTGATGCCGGCAATCAGAAAAGAGAGTTTTATTTGTGTTTATAGTATCATTTTAACCAAAATTTTTAATCACAATGAAAAAGTTTTACATGATTCTCGCAGCTGTTGCTGCAATGACGTTGAGTGCTCAGGCTCAAGAAATTGAGGGCACTATCGAAGTCGGTGATTTCTACAACACCACCGAGGTTTACAACGGTTCGTATTGGGATTGCGCTCCCACGACTTACTATCTGGCTCACACCGGTGCCCAGATGATTTACACCGCCAATGAGCTGGCTGACCTGCAGGGCAAGAAGAATGTTCAGATTACCAAGCTGACATTCCGTCTCCAGAACGCTGGCGCTTATGAGGACATCTACCGCAACGTGAAGATTTACATGGAGGCTTCCGATGCCACCGAGTTTGCCGTTAATGAAGAAGGTGTTAAGCAGTTCTTCACCTTCGACAAGCTCGTGTATGAAGGCGCTGAAGAGTTCTCGATGCTGGACTTCTACTATGAGGACCAGATGATGGAGTATGAGTTGGATGAGCCTTTCAGCCTGCCCGCTGACAAGAACCTGATTGTAACCATGGTCTATGATGCTGAGGATGATGACAACTGCATCGGTGGTGGCACCGACATGGCACCCTTCTACTGCACCAGCGTTCGTGGCCAGGGCATGACCTACACCGACAACGTCGAGAGCTTCCTGGACTTTGCCAATGGCAACGACTTCCCCGATGCTACCGCTACGCTGGGTTGCGGCACCAACGTTGAGTTGCCTGTCACCGTGATCACCTACACCTACTCCAAGAGCACCAGCGTTGAGGAGGTAAAGGCCGCTACTGCTGAGAGCAACGTTTACTACAACCTGATGGGCCAGAAGTTCACCGAGGGTAACCTGCCCGCCGGCATCTACATCCACAACGGCCAGAAGGTCATCGTGAAGTAAACCACCCTATCTGAAAAGTTTACACAACAAGCACGCCGCATCTCGAAAAGTGAGATGCGGCGTGTTAGTTTTGAATATTAACTTATTACCTCTAACTATTTTTGTTTGAAGGTGACGAAGCGGTTGTAGGTGTAGTTGGCGAGGGTGTAAACGACCATGGCGAGAACCATGACGATGTTCTGGCCTGCCTTCTGCATGGGGAAGAAGGGGATGATGTTGTCGGGCAGGTTCTTCCAGCCGAGGCCCTCAAGCAGTATGCCGCTGACGGCCAGCTGCAGGGCCAGACAAATCAGGAAGCCGCCGACGAAGAGCACCAGCTCGCGCTTGAAGTCATTGTTAGTCTTGAAGACCCAATTGCGGTTCCACAGGAAACTGTTTATCACACCCAGCACGTAGCCCGTGACGTTGGAGATACCGTAAGACAAGCCGGCCTTGGTGTTGAGAAGATAGAAGGTAACCAGCGTGATGAGCGTGTTCAGAACGCCAATCACACCGTACTTGAGCAATTGAATGCCCGTCTGTTTAGCTTCTTCTTTATCTATCTTCATGATAACAGTTTTAACTTGGCAAAATTAGGTCTTTTTAACGAATTGACAAAATTTTTTTTAGCTTTTAGCAATTCGCGGTCAGCTATTGGCATTTCTCGGCTTTGTGAAGACGCCCACATCGACCACACCGTGCAGGGTGTCACACCCAGCCATTGTCTGCCAAACGACGACTCGACGGGCCTTGTCGGGCGTCACGCCGCCGATTATCGGCTGGGTGGCCTGATACAAGGCCCCGAAACCGCCACCTGACCAGTTGCCGTATTCATCGGCCAACGAGAGGTCGAAGGTCTTGCGATTGACCGACGAGTCGGCCGCAATGACATCGACCACGAGAGAAAGATTGCGGTAACGGTATCTGTTGGTGTGTCGCACGGCCAGAATGAGGTCATAGGCCGCCGTTGAGTCGCCATATGTGGGAGAAAACGACAGGGGAGCCGATGAGACCCACCCGTCGGTCGGCAAATGCGTGAAGCGTGCTGTCGGCAAGACTGGCTGTCGCTGGCAGGCTGTGACCGATAGCACGATGACGGCAATGACAATCGTCATTACCGTCATAGCTATCATGTTCCTATGCCTACTGCGTTTATTAAGCATCTGGCTTGTTGTGACCTTTATTGCCCTGGCCGGGATGATGCGGGCGCTTGGGTTTTCCCTGGCGCGGCTTGCGGTCGCCGCGGTCGGGCCTGCCAGGTCCATCTTTGGGTTGAGCAGGTCTGTCGGGTTTGCCCTGCGGCTTGTCTTGAGGCTTGCCCTGCGGCTTGTCTTGCTTCTCAGGCTTCTCTGGTTTGGCTATCTGCGCCTGTTTGTCACCGCCTCCTTTTTTCTTCTTTTTCTTTTTCTTCTTGTCGAAGCGGTTGATGGCATCCTGGTTGAGCAGATCGCCAAACGGTGAAGCATTAGCGTTGCTGTCCTCGGCCTTGAGGCTGTCGGGCTTGATGCCGTTCTTGTTGAGAGCAATGATTTCAAACGCCTGTGCTGCCGTCAATGTCACGGTATCGACAGGGGCATTGCGCTGGGTGGAATAAGTGATTTCACGCTTGAGCGCATCGGCCTTGAAATAGTAATAGATGGCATCCTTGGTCTCGAGATGCACGTCCTTGGGCGGCAGTTGCCGGATTGCCTCGACATAAGTATTCACCTCGAAGTTGATGCAGCACTTGAGCTTGGCACATTGGCCGGCAAGGTTCTGCGGATTGAGGGAGATGTCCTGGAAGCGAGCGGCACTGGTTGCCACCGACACGAAGGCTGACATCCAGGTGGCGCAGCACAGCGGACGGCCACAGGGGCCGATGCCGCCGATGCGTCCCGCCTCCTGACGTGCACCGATTTGCTTCATCTCGACGCGAATCTTGAAGACGTCGGCCAGGACCTTGATGAGCTGGCGGAAATCCACGCGCTCGTCGGCAATGTAGTAGAAAATCGCCTTGTTGCCGTCGCCCTGATATTCCACATCGCCAATCTTCATCTTCAGGCCCAGGTCCACGGCGATTTTGCGGGAGCGAATCATCGTGTCCTCCTCGCGGGCCTTGGCCTGCTCATAGCGCTCCATGTCAGCCGGCTTGGCCTTGCGGAACACGCGGAGCAGCTCGATGTCCTTGCGCAGGTTGACACGTGCCATCTGGTTCTTGACCAGACGTCCCGTGAGACCCACACGCCCGATATCGTGGCCAGGGTTGGCCTCGACCGCTACCCAATCGCCCTGCTTGAGGGGAATGCGTGCGGTATTGCGGAAGAATCCCCTGCGCGTGTTCTTGAAGAGCACCTCGACAATCTCGTAGTCGTTGTCGGGCACATCCTCGAGCCAGTTGGTACTGGTGAGGTTGCAACGGCCGATGTCACCGTCATGGCAACAGCAACCGCAAGACCCGCCGTCGCACTTCATCGTCGGTTCGGTGTCCTCGGGGAGATTCAGTTGGTTATTCTTGTTCTCGTCCATCGTGGTACGCGTGCATTATTTAGCGTAGCTCACGGCACGCGTCTCGCGGATGACGGTGATGCGCACCTGTCCGGGATAGGTCATCTCGTCCTGAATCTTCTGTGCAATCTCGTTCGAGAGCTTTTCGGTCTCCTCGTCGGTAATCTTGTCGGCACCGACAATCACGCGCAGCTCGCGTCCAGCCTGGATGGCGTATGTCTTGATGACGCCGGGATAAGACAGAGCCAGCTTCTCCAGGTCGTTGAGGCGCTTGATGTAGGCCTCGACAATCTCGCGGCGGGCACCGGGACGGGCACCGCTGATGGCGTCACACACCTGCACGATGGGAGCATAGAGGCTCGTGGCCTCTTCCTCGTCGTGATGGGCACCGATGGCGTTGCAGATGTCGGCTTTCTCCTTGTATTTCTCGGCGAGCTTCATACCCAGCTGTGCATGCGGCAGTTCGGGCTCGTCATCGGGCACCTTGCCGATGTCATGCAACAGACCGGCACGGCGTGCCTTCTTGGGGTTCAGACCCAACTCGCTGGCCATGATGGCGCACAGGTTGGCGGTCTCACGGGAGTGCTGGAGCAGGTTCTGGCCGTAGCTGGAGCGGTATTTCATCTTACCGATAAGGCGGATGAGCTCGGGATGCAGACCATGGATACCCATGTCGATGGTCGTGCGCTTACCGGTCTCAATGACCTCTTCCTCGACCTGGCGGCGCACCTTGGCCACCACCTCCTCGATGCGGGCGGGATGGATGCGGCCGTCGCTGACGAGCTGATGCAGCGCCAGACGGGCAATCTCGCGGCGTACGGGGTCAAAACCCGACAGGACGATTGCCTCGGGCGTGTCATCTACAACGATTTCAACGCCGGTAGCGGCCTCCAGGGCACGGATGTTGCGTCCCTCACGGCCGATGATGCGACCCTTGATTTCGTCATTATCGATATGGAAAACAGTAACGGCATTCTCGACGGCCGTCTCGGTAGCCACACGCTGGATGGTCTCGATGATGATGCGCTTGGCCTCCTTGTTGGCGGTCATCTTGGCATCGTCCATGATTTCATTGATATAGCTGGCAGCGTTGGTCTTGGCCTCGTCCTTGAGCGACTCGATGAGTTTCTCCTTGGCTTCCTCGGCCGACAGTCCGCTGACGTGCTCGAGCGTGTCGCGAACGCTTCTTTCCATCTTGTCAACCTCTTTCTTGCGCTCCTCGAGGACTGCCGTCTGGTTGTCGAGGTTCATTTTCAGTCCGTCCAGCTCATTGTTGCGGCGCTTGAGGTCACCCATCTGCTGGTTGAGCGTCATTTCACGCTGCTTGAGCTTGGCTTCGCTGGTCTGTACCTTAGAGAGTCTCGCATTGGCCTCTTTCTCAGCCTCATTCTTAATTGACATACCCTTCTCCTTGCCTTTCAACACCTCGTTGTTCTTGAGTACTTCGGCTTCGAGACGGGCTTTCTCTATAATCTCGTTGGCTCGTGACTTGGCGTTCTTTTTTGAGAAATAGAGCGCCAGTGCACCTCCAATTGCCATCGCCAGGATGGCTACAATCACAGTAACTATAATGTTCATTACAATAATAAATATATTTAATAAAACACACCACCAACGTCGACAACATCACACTGATATACAGTATGATATCATACCAAACGTAAAGTGGTGCAGGAACCTAATTTCTTCAATAATGCCATCGTCCCCGCTAGGGGAACCATAGCTTATTACTCGCCACGGATGAGGGTGTCGAGCTGTTTATCCAAATCAGTCAGGAAGTCATTGACCTTACGGTTTTCGCCATAAGCCTCCAGATAGAGGCGTGCAAACTGGAATGCCACCCTTGCCAGCACATCTGACGAAGTGCTGTTAAAGCGGTTCATCCACTTGGTCCACAAGGTGTTGACCAGCTCTTCCGCTTTACGATAGCTTTCCTCCTCGCCCGGACTGATACTCAAGGCAATAGGGTTAGCATCGGCAAGTTCAATCCATATTTTCTCTTTATTATTGTCGGCCATAACGTCAATCGTCCGTATCAAGCTTTCAATTGTTTGATGCACCGGTCAATGTCCCGCACCATCTTGGCAACCTGCTTCTTGTATTGCGCCACCGCTTCAGGCTTTGCCGGGACGGAATGAGCCACACGCAGGAACTCGTTGTCGATGCGGAGCTGTTTCAATTCCTTCTCCAATTGCGCAATTTCCAGTTGCTGCCTTTCAATCTGACGCGACAATTGCTTGTTCTCGTCCTGGAGCGCAACAAAACGCTTGCCCAGGCTTTTCACCTTGAGCATCAACGCTTGCAGCTTATCGTTCAACTCCGTTGAAGGCATAGTTACCAAATTTTAACTGCAAAAGTACTACTTTTTTTGAATTATTGCCACATTATCGCACATTTTTTGCATAAAACTGATGCCAAAAGTACCATTGACAGCAGGGGGCCGCGGCAATGCCGTGGCACAGTGGACCAGGCTGACGTCTGGAGTTGACGTTCAAGCCTGGATAGGGCATTGCCTGGCGGGATATTGATATTTTACTCATTTTTTGAGGAATACGATGCAATTTGTTGCGTGTTTCATAGCCATCAATGGCAAAAAATGACTATTTTTGCGTCTTCACAACGCTATCACGAGGCATAATAGCACATTCAAGTATAAACTCATATTAACCACTAAATGATTAAAGAGATGAAAAAGTTTTACATGATTCTCGCAGCAATCGCTGCTCTGTCCATGACGGCTCAAGCCCAATTCCTCGGTTGGGTTGAGGTGGGCGACTATTACAACACCACCGAAACTTACAACGGCTCATACTTTGACGTGGCACCGACCACCTTCTATCTGGCTCACACCGGTTCCCAGATGATTTACACGCCAGACCTGCTGACCAGTATGAAGGGCAAGGACGGCATACAGATCAAGTACCTTAATTTCAGGTTCTTCAGTGCCAGCTATGAAGAGATTGTCCGTAATGCGAAGATTTATCTTCGGGAGATTGATGACACCGAGTTTGCCGTCAACAAATACGGCATCAAGCAATTCTTCGACTTTGGTGAACTCGTCGCCGAAGGTCGGTATGACATCGACTTGCTTGACACTTACGGTGAAGACCAGATCCTGGCCATGGAGATTCAAGAACCGTTCACCTACACCCCGGGCAAGAGTCTGCTTGTGACCATCATTCTTGATGCCGAAGATGACGACAATTGCACCGCCGGCAGCGACTACGCGCCCTTCTACACCTCGGGCATACGCGGCAAGGCGATGACCTACACCGACAACTGGATCAGCTTTGTGGACTACGCATTAGGCTATGATTTCCCCGATGCGACCGCCACGCTGGGATGCGGAACCAATGTGGACCTTCCCGTTACCGAGCTTGGTTACACCTATGAGAGAATGCTCGGCGATGTTGACGGTGACGGCAACATCAGCATCGGCGACCTGTCAACACTCATCGATATGATATTAGACACAGCCGAGGGGATTGCTGTAAATGCCGATGTGGATGATAACGGCAGCATCGCCATCGGCGATGTGACGGCCCTCATCGACATGTTGCTGAACGGAGAATAATCCAGTGTAATCCCACACATTTTCACACAAAAAAAGTGGCTGAGTTATGATATGAACCCCGAAAGTTTTTTGTCTAACTTTCGGGGTTCATATCAGTTCGACAATGATATTCAAAAAATCATATCGAATTATGCGCCGAAAACAGGAAAAGGGGACACATTGGGGGGAAGCACCCCATCGGACAAAAAATAAGTGGCTGATTTCTCAGTCACTTATAAAATCGATTGTGGAGCATAGCGGACTCGAACCGCTTACCTCAACACTGCCAGTGTTGCGCTCTACCAGATGAGCTAATGCCCCGAATTGCGGATGCAAAGGTAATACCATTTTTGAAACTGACAAATTTTTTAGCGATTATTTTTGAAATCGTTCAAAAAATGGCTTTCTCAGTAAAAGCCCCATGCTAAGGCGAAAAGAAGCTAAGTATTTGTTTTATAGCATCTTGACGCCTTAGCATGGGGTGAATTCAGTTGATTACTTTGCCAAGCGCAGTCCGATATGGACATAGGCAGCATCGGGTTCAAGGCCTGAACGTGCCGAGTTACGGCACTCATTGGCCGGTGAATACCAGCTGCCACTGCGCACGACACGCAGGTCGCCCGAAGAGGGACCCTGCGGGTTGTCCTGGGCACCTTCCTCATACAAGGCGCAATAGTCGGCGCACCACTCGTACATGTTACCGCTCATGTCATAGAGGCCCAACTCGTTGGGGGCCTTGAGGGCCACGCGCTTGCCATATGAATACTGGGCATTGTCGAAATACCAGGCTACGGCATCAATGTCATCGCTGCCAGCGTATTTGTATCCCTGGCTGCGGTTGCCGCCACGGGCTGCATACTCCCATTCGGCCTCGGTGGGCAAGCGGAAAGTCTGGCCGGTGAGGTCATTGAGACGGCTGATGAAGGTCATGCAGTCGTTCCAGCTGACACCGCCAACGGGCAATTCGGGACCGTGGATGGAACTGGGATTGGTACCCATAACGGCTTTCCAGAGTTCCTGGGTGACCTCGGTCTGGCCGATATAGTAAGAGGACAAGGTGACTTGATGGGCCGGAGATTCCACAGCGTCGGCATCATCACCCTGCTCGGACGTCGCACCCATCGTGAAGGTACCGCCGTCAACGCGCACCATCGTGAACGACACGCCGTTGACTGTAATCTGCTCGTCATTGGCATTGAAGCCGGAACCATACAAAATCCTGTCAATCAATTCGGTGACATCGGCAATATTGACCTGATGGTCGCCGTTGGCGTCTCCTGCCAGGCCGTCAAACTCACCCGTGAGAATCATGTCAATCAACTCGGTGACATCGGCAATGCTGATGGTGCCGTCATGGTTCACATCGGTGTAATCTCCCTCGATGCCAATAACAGCGTATTGACGTGTCGAGTAATTGTAAGACCTGGGAGTCAATGCCGACAGCTGCCAGTAGGAGTCGTAGTCCCCACTCCATCCCCAATTGACGTGGAACATCCCGTCACGATAGCCGTCGATGACAAAAGCATGGGAACCGCTGTTGCTGTCATAGCCCGAGTAGATGATGGGACGGCCCTGTGCCAACTCGTCGTACATCATCTGGTCCCAGTCGGCGTCATTAGAGGTATCCCTCATGAGCACCGTCGCCGAGTTCTTATAGCCAAAGAAATAGTTCAAGGCGAAGGGGATCGCCTGTACGGCGCTCGTGCTGACACTCGTGCTGTAGTTCATCTCGACAGACTGGCCGCAATAGCGCATCAGGGTCGAAACGGCATCACTCTGGGCAGTATTGTAATAACCGCCGTAGGATTCCAGCATATCGTCCCAGTTGAAACGGGTCGCAGACAATTCGGGCACGTTGATGCCGCCCGAGGAGCGGTAAGCGGGAATCGCACGGCACTCGGCGGCAGGAAAGCGATGATAATACATCACCTGGGCCATCGCCGTGGCCACACAGCCGGTGTAAGTGCGGTAATAGCCCACCTTGGGACACTGGGCGTTGAAGGGCGAACTTTGTCCCCAAGTCGTCGTCATCATCTGGGCGATAGCGGGCTGTGACGAGGCCTTGCGGGGAACGAACTGAGCGGGAGCGGCGTCAGGCTGAGCCTGAACGTATTCCAGCTGAGCGCTGTAGCCATCGAGCCACGAACGCAGGTTGTCGGGCAATTTGTCCATGTCAAAAACACCCTGCTCGGCATAACCGAGCACCGGCACGGCACGGTAATCGGCAGCGACAACAACCCATCCGCCATGATTCTCGTCAGCAAAGACGTAATAAACGGGGGTCACGCCGTCCCTCGACGAAAAAAAGGTATGGGACAACGAGAGTTCCAGTGAAGACCGGGTGGATTTGATTGGCGTCTTGTGGCTAGACAAGAAATCAGCTGCAATGGCATGGGCCTGATGGGCATCAATACCCTCGGCATGCACTTGCGACGAACAAAGGACAGCAGCAACCGTGGCTGCCGCCAAAATCAAGTTACATTTCATTTTTTTAGTATCAGTTATTATTGAAATATCTCGGGTTAGAGGGCAGCGATGAGGGTATCAACGTCCTCGGGGAGCGTGGCCCAGCTGGTGACGAAACGGCAATTCATCAGCTCGCCTACGGGATACCACTGCTCGAAAACGAAGTCTTTTTCCAAGCGGGCGATGGTGGCACTGTCCAGGAGGACAAACTGCTGGTTGGTGGGTGAATTGCTGTACATCTTATAGCCCTTGGCGATGAAGGCATCACGCAGGCGCATCGCCTGCTCAACGGCATGGCGGGCAATCTTGAAGTAGAGCCCGTCCTGCATCAGTGCATCGAACTGGATGCCCAACAGGCGCCCCTTTGCCAGCAAAGCGCCGTGCTGCTTGACGATGGTGAAGAAATGGGCAGGAGCGGGAGCATTGGGATTGGGAAAAACGACCGCCTCACCACACAGGGCGCCGCACTTGGTGCCGCCAAGGTAGAAGACATCGCACAGGTCGGCCAGCTGCGGCAGGGTCACATCGCTGCCCTCGGCCATCAGGCCGTAGCCCAAACGCGCACCATCAATGAAGAGCGGCAGGTTGTAGTGGCGGCAGATGTCGCTGATAGCCTGCAGCTCCTCGAGGGTGTAGATGGTACCCATCTCGGTGGCAAAGGTGATATACACCATGCCGGGGAAGACCATGTGGTCGTAGGTGGGGTCGGCATAGAAATCATGCAACCAGTTACCCAACTCGGCAACATCCATTTTGCCGTCGTGTGAGGGCAAAGCGAGCACCTTGTGGCCGCCAAACTCGATGGCGCCGCTCTCGTGTACGTTGATATGACCTGTCTCGACCGACAGCACGCCCTGATAGGAATGCAGCATGGCGTCGATGACTGTGGCATTGGTCTGTGTACCGCCCACGAGGAAAAAGACGTCGGCATCGGGTTTGCCGCAGGCAGTGCGGATTTTCTCCTTGGCTGCAGTGCAGTAATCGTCCAGGCCGTAGCCTGTGGCCCGCTCGTCATTGGTCTCGATGAGACGCTTGAGGATGGCCTCGTGGCAACCGTTATTATAATCACTCTCGAATGAAATCATAGTCAGTTTTAATTTTTGAGTTTTGAGTTTTAAGTACGATTACTATCGCCTAAAAAATTGTGGGGCAAAGGTAATTAAAAAAACGAAAAAACGTGTTATCTTTGCAATATGAAAGCTAACAAGAAGATGATTATTTACCAGTTGATGCCTCGGTGGTTCACCAATTGCCGTGAGCATTGTGTGGCTAATGGCAGCATCCGCCAGAACGGTTGCGGCAAGTTCAACGAGATTGACGAGGAGAAACTGCGGTCAATCAAATCGTTGGGCGCTACCCATGTGTGGTACACCGGCATCATCGAGCACGCCACTGCCACTGACTATTCCCGCCAGGGCATTGCGCCCTGTAATCCCCATGTGGTTAAAGGCAAGGCAGGTTCGCCCTACGCCATCCGCGACTACTATGACGTGTGTCCTGACATGGCTGTAAAAGTCAAGAATCGCATGGCGGAATTTGAGGCGCTTGTCGAGCGTACACACCGCGCGGGGCTGAATGTCATCATCGACTTTGTGCCTAACCATGTGGCACGTGAATATGAGAGCGACGCCAAGCCTGCAGGGGTATCTGACCTGGGCGAGGGCGACAACCCGATGATGTTCTTCGACCCAAAGAACAACTTCTACTATATTACAGGACAGGAGTTTGCACCTAACGGTGTGGATTTGGGCAGCGGCAAGGATGCCTATCGCGAGTTTCCTGCCCGCGCCACCGGCAACGACTGTTACACGGCATCGCCCAACCGCGATGACTGGTACGAGACCGTGAAGCTCAACTACGGCGTTGACCCGTGGAATGGCAGCACCCACTTCTACCCTATCCCACCCACCTGGACCAAGATGCTGGACATTCTGCTGTTCTGGGCAGCCAAGGGCGTTGACGCCTTCCGCTGCGACATGGCGCACATGGTGCCCGTGGCGTTCTGGCAGTGGGCCATCAGCGAGGTCAAAGCGCAATACCCCGGCATCATCTTCATTGCCGAGATTTATGACGTGGGACTGTACCACCGCTACATCCACGAGGGCGGCTTCGACTACCTGTATGACAAGGTGACACTCTACGACACGCTGCGCGGCATCCTGTGCCACGGTTGGCCTGCTAGCGACCTGACCCGCTGCTGGCAGACGGTGGAGGGCATCGGCGACCACATGCTGAACTTCCTGGAGAACCACGACGAGCAACGCATCGCGTCGCGACAGTTCTGCGGAGAACCGTGGCGCGCCTTGCCTGCACTGGTGGTGAGCGCCACGATGTCAAGGTGCCCGTTTATGGTCTATGCCGGACAGGAACTGGGCGAACCCGCTGCCGATGCCGAGGGCTATAGCGGCCATGACGGACGAACGACCATCTTTGACTACTGGAGCGTGCCCAGCCTGCGCCGCTGGCATCAGGGCAAGCCGACAACTGCCGAACGTCGGTTGAGGGCGATGTACCGCAAGGTGCTGCGCCTGTGCAACAGCGAGAAAACGCTGGCACGGGGCGCCTTCTTCGACCTGATGTATGTCAATCAGGATACCCTCGACACCCGCCACCAGTATGCCTACTTGCGCCACTGCGACGGTGAGATGACGCTAGTGGTCGCCAACTTCAGCGACAAGGAGGTCAGCACCTCGGTGCGCATCCCGCAGCACGCCCTGGACTGCGCCCAGATGCCAGATGGCACCTACACCTGCCATAACCTGCTTGAAGGCAGCTCAACCGAGGTGAGTCTCTCACCCGACGCCATGCTGCCCATCCACATCGGGCCCCACAACGCTGCGCTATACGTCATCAAACATTAAAAAAACTGGAACGTGTTCATCGTTAAGTGAAAAGTAATTCGTACCTTTGCACGATTTTTCAACAAAACTGACTATGTTAAAGGACAAAATAGAAGCGCTGAAGGCGCAGATTGCTGAGCTCAAGGCCGATAACGAAGAGGCCCTTGAGGCGTTGCGTATCAAATACCTGAGCAAGAAAGGTGAAGTGACTGCATTGTTCAACGAGTTCCGCGAGGTGGCCCCCGAGGAGAAACGCGAGTTGGGCCAGAAGCTCAACGAGCTGAAGAACCTCGCCACCGAGAAAATCAATGCCCTGCGCGAGGCTACCAAGCAGCAGGCCAAGGAGCAGAACAAGATTGACATCACCCGTCCGGCATTCCCTGCCGAGCTGGGAACGAGGCACCCCATTTCGGTGGTGCGCAAGCAGATTATCGACATCTTCTCGCGCCTGGGCTTCACCATCGCCGACGGTCCCGAGGTTGAGGACGACTGGCACGTGTTCAGCGCGCTGAACTTTGCCGCCGACCATCCCGCGCGTGACATGCAGGACACCTTCTTCATCGAGAAGAACGAGCAGGACGTGACCCGCAACATCGTGCTGCGCAGCCACACCAGCTCGGTGCAGGTGCGCACCATGGAGCGCAACCAGCCGCCCATCCGCATCATCTGCCCGGGCCGCGTTTACCGCAACGAGGCCATCACCGCCCGCGCCCACTGCTTCTTCCACCAGATTGAAGGTCTGTATATCGACAAGAACGTGTCGTTTGCCGACCTGAAGCAGGTGCTGCTGCACTTCGCACAGGAGCTGTTCGGCACCGACACCCAGATTCGCCTGCGTCCCAGCTATTTCCCGTTCACCGAGCCGAGCGCCGAAATGGACGTGTCGTGTATGCTGTGCGGCGGCGAAGGCTGCGGTTTCTGCAAGCATACGGGCTGGGTCGAGATTCTGGGCTGCGGCATGGTGGATCCCGCCGTGCTTGAGGCCAGCGGCATCGACAGCAAGGTCTATACCGGCTATGCCTTCGGATTGGGCGTGGAGCGCATCACCAACCTGAAGTATATGGTGAAAGACCTGCGCATGTTCAGCGAGAACGACGTGCGCTTCCTGGACGAGTTCAAGAGCGCGCATTAAGTTTTGCCCAGGCAAAATGGATTAGAGATTAGTGATTAGAGATTAGTGATAGAGACGCAAGATTTTGCGTCTCTACATTATTTAATATCGAGGCAATGACGATTAAGCAGAGATATGAGGGGATCCTGGAGTACTTCCAGCGGGTGCAGCCCAACCCCGAGACCGAATTGCAATACCACGACCCGTTCCAGCTGCTGGTGGCTGTGATGCTGAGTGCCCAGTGTACCGACAAGCGGGTGAATATGGTCACGCCCGACCTGTTTGCCGCCTACCCCACCCCTCAAGCGATGGCCGCTGCCGGCGTCGAGGACATCCTACATTATATTAAGAGCGTCTCCTATCCCAACAGCAAGGCGGCACACCTGCAACAGATGGCGCAGAAGCTGGTGGAGGAATTCGGCGGCCAGGTGCCCGACAACATGAAGGACCTGACGTCGCTGCCCGGCGTGGGCCGCAAGACGGCCAACGTCATCCTGGGCATCGTCTTCCATCAAGCGACCATTCCCGTGGATACGCACGTCTATCGTGTGTCGCACCGCCTGGGGCTGTCACAGGGCAAGACGCCTGCCGACGTGGAGCGCGACCTGACGCGCCACATCCCTGCCGAATTGCGTTTCAAGGCCCATCACTGGATACTGCTGCACGGCCGCTACGTGTGCAAGGCGCAACGCCCCGATTGCCTGAACTGCGGGATACAACAATACTGCAAGCAATACAACCGCTAGGGTTTTAACGACAAGAAAGACAAGAAAAATTAAGCTATCCAGCCTGCTATCTCAATTAAAAACACAACTTGTACAATGCTAACAAATTGTTGTTTAATCATTTATTGTCCAAGTTGTTAGAGTTGTATTCTTTCTAACAACAAGAAATACAAGAAGGACAACTATTGTTGATTTTCAATGAGTTGTCCTTCTTGTGTTTATGATTTTGGGAATTAAGGCTCAGCAGCAAGGAGCTGGTCGATGAGGGCGGTGATATCGCCGATATCAATCTTGCAGTCACCGTTCACGTCGGCAGCCGGATAATCCTCGATACTGATTTCACCAGCCAGCATCAAATCGATGAGGCCAATCACATCGCCAATACCAATCTCGCCATCCCCGTCGATGTCGCCAGGAACGGTAACTACAGGCTCCATCTCCACCATTGCGCCGAAATACATGATCCAATTCGTCTCGGCCTTATAACTTGCCAGGGTTCCCGCGGGAACGTGTAACGTACGTCCTGAATAGTCAAATGAATATCCGTTGGGGGGGTACACATAGAAAACACTGCGTCCAATCGTGACATTTGACAGGTCTTCGATCAAAGAATATACGTCAGTCAGGTCATAGCTGTCACGGAACGCATAGTCGCTGATAGTGGTTACCGAATTGGGGATGGTCACGCTCGTCAGGCCGGTGCACCAACCGAACGCACTGGTGCCGATGAAGGTGACCGAGTTGGGGATGGTCAGACTCGTCAACCCTCTGCAGCCCCAGAACCCACATTCGTCGATGGTGGTGACCGAGTTGGGAATCGTCAAGCTCGTCAGGCCGGTGCATCCAAAGAACGCATATTCGCCGATGGAGGTGACCGAGTTGGGAATGTTCACACTCGTCAGGGTGATGCAATCCCTGAAGGCCCAGCCGCCGATGGAGGTAACCGTGTTGGGGATGACGGTATTCTGGCATCCTGTAATCAGGGTATTGCTTTCGGTTTCAATGATGGCGTTGCAGCCGTTGCGGGAATCAAAGTGTGTGTTTCCCTCCTCGACAGTGATACTCGTCAGGCCGTAGCAGCCAGAGAACACACGAGCACCGATGAAGGTGAGCGACTTGGGGATAGTCACGGTCGTCAGGCCGGTGCAGTTATAGAACGCCCAGTCGTCGAGGGAGGTGACCGAATTGGGGATGACGGTATTCTGGCAACCTACAATCAAGGTATTGCTTTCAGTTTCAATAATGGCATTGCAGCCGTTGCGGGAATCGTAGTGTGTGTTTCCCTCCTCAACAGTCATGCTCGTCAAGCCGATGCAGTTATAGAACGTCTTGTTGCCGATGGAGGTGACCGAGCTAGGGATGGTGATGCTGGTCAGGCTGCTGCAGCTAGCGAACGCCCAGCTGCCGATAGAGGTAACCGAGTTGGGGATGGTCATGCTCGTCAGGCCGCTGCAATCTTCAAACGCAGAGCCACCGATGGAGGTAACCGAGTTGGGGATGGCTACACTCGTCAGGCCGCTGCAGTAATAGAACGTAGCATTGCTGATGGAGGTGACCGAGTTGGGGATGTTCACGTCCGTCAGCTTGTAGCATCTATAGAACGCACCGCCGCCAATGTCGGTAACCGAGTTGGGGATGGTCACGCTTGTCAGGTCGTAGCACTGATAGAACGCATAAATGTCAATGGAGGTGACAGGATAGGTCACACCGTCATAGGTAACGGTGGAGGGAATGGTCACCGAGCCCGAGTATTCGTTTGAATACTGGTTTTCAGAACTACCTTGGTAGGTGACGGCGACATTGTTTCCTTTGATTCTGTAGAAAATGCCATCGACCTCGAAGTCGTGAGCTGTAGCTGTGGTGGCTGCAAGCAAGAACAGCAAGATTAGAAATAGTTTTTGTTTCATAAGGATACGGTTTTAAGTAAATAATGATAATTGATTGTGGAGGCAGAGTGCGGCAGGTGGCACTTGTCAGGGTGTAAAGTTACTGAGAATATGAGACATCTACAAGTATTCATTTGTAAAAAACGTGTGATGGCCCTATTTATTTGATAAAGTGTCAAATGATTTGACACTCGTGGGGCGAAAATGGCCGTGACACTGTCACGGCATTGGGGGCTGGGCGGACGGAATTGAGTAAAACAAGGCTTAAAAGTGTCCTAAAACGGCTGTTAAGTGTTCCGGAATGCTATAATGTGCATTTTTTTGACGGGATGATTAAACTTTGGCTGTTTTGCTGCGTCAAAGAGTGGCTTTTGTCAAAAAAGCAACTTGTAATGAATAAGATTTGAATTAAAGTTTAGAGTAAAAACTAACAACGTAGATTATGAAGAAAGTGTTTGTTTTGATTGCTGCTGCAATCGTAAGCATGAGCGCAATGGCGCAAGTTCAATTCGGTGCCAAGGTGGGTGTTGACGCTACCAACTTCTGGGGCAAGGATATGCCTCACGGCATGCAGCTCAACTACCAGGCCGGTCTGTTGATGGAGTACAAGTTCACCCCGAAGTTTGCCATCGCCCCTGAGGTTGTGTTCGCTGCCCAGGGTGGCAAGTTCAAACTTGCAGAAATCGGCGACCTGAAAGTCGAGAACAAGTACACCATGAACTATATCAACGTGCCCGTGATGTTCAAGTACTACGTATCTCCCGAGTTCAGCATCGACCTGGGTCCGCAAGTGGGCTTCAATGTGTACAGCAAGCAGAAGGTTGGCGATCTTGACGCTGCCGATATCAAGGACTTCACCAAGAGTGTCGACTTTGGCGTCGGTCTGGGCGGCACCTACAACCTGACCGAGAACGCCTTCATCCAGGCCCGCTACACCATGGGCATGACCAATGCCTTCAAGGGTGAGGCTAATGATGCCAAGAACGGCAACATCCAGCTTGCCTTCGGTATGAAATTCTGATAGCCTAAATCAGTAATACGAGAGACTTATTTATCTCAACAAGCGTGGCTGCCCCCGATCTGTGGAGGCAGCCACCATTTTATAACTATCATCTATTGTTCAGTACTCGATTTTGTCCTCATCCCACTTGTTGAAAGCCGCGATGGCAGCAGGCTCGTCGATGCGGATGCAGGGGATGGAACGTTCGAGATGAGGCTTGACTATCTCCTTGTAAATGAAATCGTTGCCAAAAGAGATGCGGTCGGCGTCAGCAGCAGTGTTGCCATAATAGATGCGGCTCACTCCAGCCCAATACAGGGCGCTGAGGCACATGGGACACGGCTCACAGCTGCTATAGACCACGCAACCGTCCAACTTGAAGTTTCGGGTGAGGCTACAGGCCCGGCGAATGGCGTTGACCTCGGCATGTGCCGTGGGGTCATTGTCGAGCGTTACCGAGTTGCCCGCTGCGGCAATCACCTCACCATCCTTAACAATCACTGCTCCAAAAGGCCCACCACCACTATCAATATTAGCAGATGCTATATCACATGCCATCTTCATGAAGCGACGGTCATCATCTGTAATATTGATACTTAAGTTTATAGCCATATCACTCTGAATTTTTATATAAAAATATAAAAAATCGTTAAAATATTTGTTTAAATCAAAAAAACAATAGTATATTTGTGCGTGTGTTTTTCATGGTATTAGATTTAAGGTTTGTGGAGGCTGTCGTGAGACATCTTCCACTTTTCTTTATTTGTGGCGCTTGGGATGTGCAAATTTACAGCGATAGTCACAAGACACCTTTCCCTTGATTATATTATTCAGTTTATTTCGTACCAGCTGCTTGCGGATGGGCGAGATGCGGTCAATGAACAACGTCTTGTCCAGGTGGTCGCACTCGTGCTGCACCACGCGGGCCAGATAGCCCTCGATATCCTGTTCGTGCTCGTTGAACTGCTCGTCCTGCCAGCGGAGGTGGATTTTCTCAAACCGCTGCACATTCTCATGGATGCCGGGCACACTGAGGCAGCCTTCTTCGCGTGAGACATATTTTGCCGTTTCGTCGATGGTCACTTCAGGGTTAATGAGTACCATATTTACGCCTTTCAGTTCAGGGAAGTCCTCGGCCAGGACGTCCACATCGATGTAAACGATGCGTGCGTTGACGCCCACCTGTGGTGCGGCAATGCCGATGCCCTTGGTATGATACATGGTTTCCTTCATGTCCTCGATGAGCTGGTGCAGCCCCTCGAATTCGGGTGTTACTGTGGCATTTTCAGCCCTCAGTACGGGATGACCGTAGATATAAATCGGTAAAATCATAATGCTTTGATATCAGGTTGGTTGTATATGCTTTGTAAATAGTCATTAAGGATGATGGTGGCAGCGATGGCATCGACGCGCGACTTGTCGCGGCGGTCGCTCTTCTTCATGCCGCCGTCTATCATTGCCTGGTGGGCGATGGTGCTGGTAAAGCGCTCGTCATACATCACCACGGGAATCGCGTCGGGCAACTGCTTGCGCAGGCGGTTGACAAAGGGGGTGATGTACTTCATGCTCTCGCTGGGCTCGCCATTGAGCTGTGTGGGCTGTCCCACGACGATGCGCTCGACCTGTTCACGGGCGATATAGTCGATGATGAACTGCATGAGCGTATGTGTGGGCACCGTCGCCAGGTTGCCGGCAACGATACCCAGGGGGTCGGTAACAGCAACTCCGGTGCGCTTGCGACCGTAATCGATGCCCATGATGCGTCCCATCGTCATCAACCTTTATAGGTTTATCCTTGCTGCATGGTGAGCAGGAACTCCTCGTTGTCGCGGGTGCGATCCATGCGCTCCTTGACAAATTCCATGGCCTCGACCGATGTGCGGTCGCTGAGGAAGCGGCGGATAATCCACATCTTGTTCAGGGTGTCCTGGGGCAAGAGCAGGTCGTCGCGACGCGTGCTCGATGCCATAACGTCGACAGCAGGGAAGATGCGCTTGTTGGACAGCTTGCGGTCGAGCTGCAACTCCATGTTGCCGGTGCCCTTGAATTCCTCAAAGATGACCTCGTCCATCTTGGAACCGGTCTCGGTCAGGGCAGTGGCAATGATGGTAAGGCTACCGCCGCCCTCGATGTTGCGTGCTGCGCCAAAGAATCGCTTGGGACGCTGCAGGGCGTTGGCATCGACACCACCGGTCAGGATTTTGCCCGATGCGGGAGCGATGGTGTTGTAGGCACGAGCCAGGCGGGTAATCGAGTCGAGCAGGATGACCACGTCATGGCCGCACTCCACCAGTCGCTTGGCCTTGCTGAGCACCAGGTCGGCAATCTTGACATGACGGTCGGCAGGCTCGTCAAAGGTCGAGGCAATCACCTCGGCATTGACGCTGCGGGCCATGTCGGTCACCTCCTCGGGGCGCTCGTCGATGAGCAGGATAATCATATAGGTCTCAGGGTGATTCTCCGAGATGGCATTGGCGATTTCCTTGAGCAGCATGGTTTTACCGGTCTTGGGCTGGGCGACGATGAGGCCGCGCTGGCCCTTGCCGATGGGCGAGAACATGTCCACCACGCGCTGCGACACCGTCGGGTGACGCTTGCTCACCAGGTCAAACTTCTCGTCGGGGAAGAGGGGCACCAGATGCTCAAAGGGGACGCGGTCACGCACGTATGCCGGGGTGCGTCCGTTGATGAGGCGGATTTCGCTCATGGGGAAGTATTTCTCGCCCTCCATGGGTGGACGGATGGTGCCTTCAATCACGTCACCGGTCTTGAGGCCGTAGGCCTTGATTTGCGACTGCTGGACGTAGATGTCGTCGGGCGACGTGAGGTAATTGTAATCGCTGGAGCGCAGGAAACCATAGCCCTCAGGAGCAATGTCGAGCACGCCCTGTGCCTCCAGGATGCCGTCGAAATTATAGGGCTGGTCCAGATAAGGATTGGACTCGGCAATCATCTGCTGCTGTTGCTGTTTCTGCTTGCGCTTGTTCTTTTTGCTGTCCTTGACCACCTTGGGCTCCTGAATGACGATGGGTGCCACTGCGGCCTCCTCGGCAGCACGTTTGCGGTCTTCCTCGGCGCGTCGTTGGGCCTCTTCGCGTTCCTGCTGGGTGCGGGGCTTGAAGGTGACATTGCCGCCGGTATTGAAGAAGGAATTGAGTGACATGGCCTGACGTTCAGGTGCCTGGGAGACATCGCCAGCAGCCTTGGTGGTCTCGTCAATCACCGGAATGCCTGGAACGTCCGCAGAGGCTGGATTATCTATGGAAGCGGGTTCATCGGCATGAGGCTCGACAACCTGTGCCTGATTGCCATTCACTTCCTCGTCCAGATTTTCAAAGGGCAGAACGGGGGCAGTGGCTTCGTTTTTGGATTTGCGTCCACGACGACGGGCGGGCTGTGCTGCAGGAGCCTCGGCTGTGTCACCGGGCTGGGTGGCCTGCTGATTCACCTCGTCAGGATTTTTTGCCTCGGCTTCACTCTTGATGGCGGCGTCACGGGCGGCCTTTTCGGCTGCCGTGGGGCGTCCGCGCTTCTTCTTGGGTGCTTCGGGCGCTTCCTGGGGCTTGGGTGCCTCAGCTTCGGCAGGCTTCTCCTGAGGCTCGCTAGCGGGGTTGGCGTTTGCCGGTTCTGCTATGGCCGGTTCTGCTTTCTTGGAATTGTTTTTATTGGATTTGTTGGCGACGGCGTCATCCTTGGTCACTTCATTGCCATTGGCCTTGGCGGCAGGCTGGCGGATGCGCTCACGGCGGCGTCGGGTGGGTTCCGGGGCATTGGCGGCCTCGGTCTCAGCCTGCATGTCGAGCACCTGGTAAACCAGGTCATCATGCTCTGCCGAATCCACACGTTTAATTCCCATCGACTTTGCCAGCTCACGCAGCTGCTCGTCGCTCATTTCATTCAGTTGATTGATGTTATACATATATAGTAATAATAATGTTCAGGAAGGTATGTGATGAGCCACAAAGGGCAATAGTCCATTCGAGTCATACCATGAAGTGCACTCTCGCGCACGTTCATTTCCATTTGGTTGATGATTTCTACAATCAAGTACTTTCAATTCATGCCTCCTGTCGGTTCCTTACCGTTGACATAAAGGGTTTGCGTCCGCAGACACATCAAAAAAAATCGTTCAGGAAAAAATAAGGAGATAATGAATTAGTAACTAATCGCAAAACGCTGTGTATTCATTGTTTTGCACTGCAAAATTAGTGTTTTTTGGTGATATGAACAAAAAAAACGGCAAAAAAGCAGTATTTTTGCCGTGCTAAACGCAAAAACATGAACATTGACCGTCAAAAAATAGCCGAACATGTCCAGTTGCCCGTCTTGAAACTGATTGGCAACGTTGCCGACGAGTTGCACCGCGAGTGCTATATCGTGGGCGGATATGTGCGTGACATCTTCCTGGAGCGCCCGTCTAACGACATGGATTTCGTGACCGTGGGCAGCGGCATCACGGTGGCGCGCGAGGTCGCCCAAAGGCTGGGCAAACGTGCCCATCTGTCGGTGTTCAAGACCTACGGCACTGCACAGGTTAAGACCCGTCAATGGGAACTGGAGTTCGTCGGGGCACGGCGCGAGTCCTACCACCGCGACAGCCGCAATCCCATCGTGGAAGACGGCACCCTCGAGGACGACCAGCGGCGCCGCGACTTCACCATCAATGCGATGGCCATCTGCCTGAACGAGGAGCACTATGGCGAGCTGCTGGACCCGTTTGACGGTATCGGTGACCTGGACCGCCGCATCATCCGTACCCCGCTGGACCCTGACATCACCTTCAGCGACGACCCTTTGAGGATGATGCGCGCCGTGCGCTTTGCCACGCAGCTGGATTTCGACATCTATCCCAAGACCTTCGCCGCCATCCGCCGCAACGCGGGGCGCATCAACATCATCACGCGTGAGCGCATTGCCGACGAGCTGATGAAAATCATGGGCAGCAGGCAGCCGTCACGGGGATGGATGCTGCTGGACCAGTGCGGACTGCTACCTCTCATCTGTCCCGAACTCGCTGCCCTCAAGGGGGTGGAAACGGTACAGGGACGCGGCCACAAGGACAACTTCATGCACACGATGCAGGTGCTGGACAACGTTGCTGCCGCCAGCGATGACGTGTGGCTGCGGTGGGCGGCATTGCTCCATGACGTGGGCAAGGCCCGCTCCAAGCGCTGGGATGCACAACTGGGTTGGACCTTCCACAACCACAACTTCATCGGTGAGAAGATGGTACCCAAGATTTTTGCCAAAATGCGTCTACCGTTGAACGAGCACATGAAATATGTGAAAAAACTCGTCGGGCTGCACATGCGCCCCATCGCCCTTGTCGAGGACGAGGTGACCGACAGCGCCGTGCGGCGACTGCTGTTTGACGCGGGCGACGACATCGACGACCTGATGACGCTGTGCAAGGCCGACATCACCAGCAAGAACCAGAACAAGGTGCAGCAGTTCCGCGAGAACTTCGACCTGGTGAAGCAGAAACTGATTGACATCGAGGAGAAAGACCGCGTGCGCAACTTCCAACCGCCAGTTGACGGTGAGGAAATCATGCAGACCTTCGGGCTCGCGCCCTCCAAGCCAGTGGGCTATATCAAGGATGCCATCAAGGACGCCATCCTTGACGGGGTGATTACCAACGACTACGCCTCGGCCTACCGCCTCATGCTGGACAAGGCGCGTGAGCTGAATATTGTGCCCGCGAATCAGGGATTCCTGTGCCACAAGTCGATGGAAAGCCCCGTGGGCACCCTGCACATCGGCGCCGACAGTCTAGGCGTCGCAGTCCTCAGCATCAATATCGAGGCCATCGAAAAGACTGCCGAAACACTTCACATGCCGATGAAAGAGGAGTGCACTCCCCTACTCCGCCAGTGTGTCAAGCAACTGGGCGAGTACTTTGAGGGCAAACTGCGCAATTTCACGCTGCCGCTGCATCTGGTAGGCACCGATTTCCAACAGCAGGTATGGCACGAACTGCAACGCATCCCTTACGGCCAGACGGTTTCATACGGTGAGCTGGCGACCCGCCTGGGCAACGCCAAGGCGTCACGCGCTGTTGCACAGGGCTGCCACAACAACCCCGTGGGCATCGTCGTTCCCTGCCACCGTGTCATCAACGCCGACGGTTCGCTGGGCGGCTACGCCGCTGGGCCTGACATAAAACGACGTCTGCTGGACCTGGAAAGCATCAAGCAACAGTAAACAACGTTTCAGGCCGGTATTTTTAAACTACGAATTACACGATTTAAACAAATGAAATATCCGCCCTCGAGACGTCTCGGGGGCGGATTTATATCAGAAAAACTCAGATTTTTCAGTTGTTTGAGAATAGCGGTTAGCCGGCGGTGAGCATGAAGAAGGGGCACAAGCTCTCGAGCCAGATGACGGCAACACCGGCGAGGTATCCGATAAGCGCCAACCAGGAGATGTGCTTGAAGTACCAGAAGAACTGGATTTTCTCGATGCCCATGGCTACCACACCTGCGGCCGAACCGATGATGAGCAGTGAACCGCCCACTCCGGCACAGAAGGTCAGCAGATGCCAGAACAGTCCGTCCTCGACAAAGGTGAGCAGATAAAGGTCGGTGGTACCAGGGGGCACCATGTTCTCAAACATCTTGATACAAGCCGACACCAGAGGCACATTATCGACGATCGACGACAGGACACCGATGATGGATGTCATCAGCACGGGCTGATGAATCTTGGTATTCATCTCATCGGCAACGGTATTGAGGACACCGACTTCAGAGAGTGCCGACACCGCCATGAGGATGCCCAGGAAGAAAAGAATGGTGGGCATGTCGATGGTGTGCAATGCCGATGACACGCGTCCACCCATCTTGGAATCGATTTTGTAACGCTTCACCCAAAACTCGGTAACGCCCCAGATGACACCCAGCGAAATCATGATGCCCATGAACGGGGGCAGGCCTGTGAACGTCTTGAACACGGGGACAAACAACAGACCCGAGACACCGATAATCAGCATCCACTTGCTGAGCTGCGGATGGCGCTCATGCAGGACTGGATTCTTCTCGGCGAGCGTGGTAATGGTCTGCATCTTGCCGTCACGAATGGAGTACTGGGCAATGAAGACAGGAATCACCATCGCCAAGATGCTCGGGATAATCAGGTTGGCGAACAAGCCGACCGATGACACTTTCTCGTCCATCCACAGCATGATGGTGGTCACGTCGCCAATGGGTGAGAAGGCGCCGCCGGCATTGGCAGCAATGACGATGAGTCCGGCAAAGAGCCAACGTTCCTTCTGGTCACTGAGCAGACGGCGCAGCATCATCACCATGATGATGGTGGTGGTCATGTTGTCGAGCACTGCCGACATGACGAACGACAGACTGCATAGAATCCACAGCAGGTGGCGCTTGCTCTTGGCATTGATGTGCTCGGTGATAAACGAGAAGCCACCATAACGGTCAATAATCTCCACAATGGTCATCGCACCGATGAGGAAGACCACAATCTCGCACGCGTCGCCCAACTGGGTGACAATAGCCTCGTGCATGTGAGGGTCATGACCCCAGATGGCATAGATGGACCACAGGATGCCGCAGGTAACCAGGGCAAAGGATGCCTTGTTCATGTGAAGGGGATGTTCCAATGCAATCAGCAGGTAGCCGATTACAAAGATGATTATCATCGCCGCTATCATCGTCAAATGCAGTTAGTTTAACTTGGTATTCAATCAATTAATTCATGGAGCGGCTGCGGTGCAACCACTCTGTATTATCTTAGCGCAGGCGATCGGCATCGCGCAGTTTCTTCTTGTCGTTGGACATCGCCTTGTGGGCCATCATCAGGAAGATGACCGAGAGCACCGGCAGCAAGAGATACCACCAGTTCCACGACACAGTGGCCTCACCGTCAAGGCTGATTTTACAAGCCTGTACAGCAATGGATACCAGCATGGCAAGGCCGATGATAACATCCACGAAGCACACCGTCATCTGGCGCTGCAGGTTCTTGTACAGGAAGATGTCAACGATTGCCAGGAAGGCAACCAGAATAATCAAGGTAATCATTACCAGGCCAACAGGGAAAAATGCAAATACTCCCATCAGGATGGCTGCAATGAGGAGATAAAGGGTTTGAATGCGTTGAATAACCATAATAATCTCGGTTTTTAGTAGTTTTGTTGATGAATTAGACGGCAAAATTAAGGAAATATTTCTATAATCCTCATAAATCCATAAGAAAATTCGTCCATAATGTCATTTATTAGTATTTTTGCATATTATTTGCAGTGTAAAGACCAAAAAACCTGCAATTCCGAGAGCCAAAATGACCATACAAGAAATTGAGAATATCCACCGCCAAGCGGCCCGATACATCGACGAAGCCAGAGTGCAGGAAGCCTTTGGCCAAATCAATATGCTCGCCAAGGAGCTGGGACGTTCGGACATCAACGACGACCTGGAGCGCCTGCGCATCTCCTATGACTTCATGCTCAAATATCTGGCCGACGGGGTCATGGACCCCCAGCGTGACGAGATTCTCACCAGCATCCGCCAGTCGCTGTACACGATGAACGACCAGTGCCACATGTGGTTGAAAGAGCCCATCAGCCATGAGGTGTTCTACACCCGTCGTCGCGACCTGGGCAGTCTGTCGATTGTCGCTATCGTGGAAGAATACCGCGCGGCGCTGAAAGACCTGTCACTGGTGCAGTCAGTGCCGACAGAGCAAAGCGACAGTCACGCCATTTTGTCATGCCTGCATCAAGCCGAGGAATTGGAGACACGGCTGTTCAACCGTGTATGGTCATCTTTCCCGCTGAGTGCCGACGATGCGGGCACGCTGAAGTTGTGCCTCACCGGCGACATCCTGCCCGTGCACACCCGCTGCCTGCTGGTAGCGGCACTGCTGCTCGGGCTGATGACCTATTATGACGAGAGCAAACTGCTGATTCTGCTGGAGGTATATTCCATCAGCGATGACCCGCAGGTGGAATTGCGGGCTCTGACCTGTGCCATGCTGGCAATGCTCGCCCACCGCAAACGCATCCCGTCGTCCAAGGCCATCCAGACACGGCTTGCCGCCATGCTCGACACCCCGGGCTTTGACCAGGACGTGTGGAGTATCCAACTGCAACTGGCCCGCTCGCGCAACACCGAGAATGTGAAGAACCGCGTGCGTGACGACTTGATACCCAACATCATGAAGATGCGCCCCGACATCCTGGAGAAACTCAAGGACAAGGAGTCGCAAATCATTGACCTGAGCGATATGGAAGCCAATCCCGACTGGCAGCAATGGCTGGACGAGAGCGGCATCACCAAGCGCATCGAGGAGTTCAACGCCATGCAGATTGAGGGCAGCGACGTGTTCATTGCCACCTTCTCGCACCTGAAGACGTTCCCGTTCTTCAAGACGCTGAGCAACTGGTTCCTGCCGTTCTACCCTGCCCACTCGATTATCTTGGAGAGCCTGGGTGCAGGGAAATTGGGACTTGCCGAGGTTGTCGAGCACGCACCCTACCTGTGCAACAGCGACAAGTACTCCTTCTGCCTGTCGCTGGGGGCCTTGCCCGAGTCGCAGCGGTCGATGATGTCGATGCAGCTCGAGGAGCAGAATGCGGCACTCACCGAGGCCCAGCAGGGAGAGATCCCCGACGAGCGCAAGCGCCGCGTGAGCATCGTCAACTCGTTTGTCCAGGACCTGTACCGCTTCTTCAAACTGTTCTCGAGGCGCCGCGAGTTCATCCCCGTGATGGATGACCCCGGCCTGGACATGATTGACTGCCTGCCGCTGGCCCAGGTGACCCGTGACGCCCACGTGATTGAGCTGCTGGGAGCATTCTATTTCAAGAACGGTTTCTATGATGACGCCGTCAAATGCTTCACCCGCCTGGAAGCCATGGACGACGCCACCGACGACCATATTTATCAGAAAATCGGCTTCGCCTACCAGAATGCGGGCAATACCGAAAAGGCGCTCACCTATTATAAACGTTATGAGCTGCTGCACGAGGAGGACGCCTGGAACATGCGCCACCTGGCAGCCTGCTATCGTCTGCTCGGTGACAACGAGAAAGCGCTGGACTACTACCGCCGCGTCGAGGCGATGACACCCGACAACGTGTCGCTGACGCTCACCATCGGCCATGTGCTGCTGGAGCAGAACCTCACCAGCGAGGCGCTGCAGCAGTATTTCAAGGCCGACCTGATGCCCAACGCGAAACACCGCGCCTGGCGCCCCATCGCCTGGTGCTCGTTCCTGCTCAACGATTATGACCGCGCACTGGATTACTATAACCGCATCGCCGATAACGACACGCCGTCGGCCCAAGACCTGCTCAACCAGGGCCATGTGCTGCTGTGCAAGGGCATGACACGTGAAGCCATCGACACCTATCGCCAGGCGTTGCGCAAGATGGACAACAATACGGCCAAGTTCCGCGAAGCCTTCAAGAACGACGCCATGGAACTGAGGCTGCACGGCATTTCGGCGGTGGACCAGTCGCTGATTCCCGATACAGTTTGCGCTGGATTAATACACGGATAATTTAAAACTAAGAATTTCACGAATTTAACGAATTATTTTTGTCTTTCGTGAAATTAGCGGAATTCGTAGTTTATAAATAAGTTAAGATGATTGACCACAATACAGTACAGCAGATACTTGACACCGCCGACATTGTCGACGTGGTGAGCGACTTTGTGGCACTGAAACGTCGGGGCACCAACTGGATTGGCCTGTGTCCGTTCCACAACGACCGCCGCCCGTCATTCTACGTGTCACGTGCCAAGGGCATCTGCAAGTGCTTTGCCTGCGGCGAAGGCGGCAGTGCGGTCAACTTCATCATGAAGCATGAGCAGCTGAGCTATCCCGAAGCACTGCGCTATCTGGCCAACAAATACCACATCGAAATCCAGGAAAAGGAACTCACCGACGAGGAAAAGCAGGCTCAGAGCGAACGCGAAGCCATGCTCATGCTCAACGAGTGGGCCTGCGCCTACTTTGAGAAACAGCTGCACGAGACCCAGGCAGGCCAGGATATCGGCCTCACCTACTTCAAGGAACGCGGCTTCAGCGATGCGACTATCAAGGAGTTCCGCCTGGGCTATTCCAGCGAGAGCTATGACGGCCTGTACAAGGCTGCCGTAGCCCAGGGCTTCAACCCCCAACTGTTGTTTGACGTGGGACTGTGCATCAAGGATGACCGTGGTGGCGGACGAGACCGATATCGCGGACGCGTGATATTCCCCATCCTGAACATCGCCGGCAAGGTCATCGCCTTTGGTGGCCGAACGTTGAAGAAGGACAAGAACATTGCTAAATATGTCAATTCGCCCGAGTCGGTCATCTATTCCAAACGTGATGTCATCTACGGCCTGTACCATGCCAAGCGCGAAATCAGCAAGCAGGACAAGTGCTATATCGTGGAGGGTTATGCCGACGTCATCTCGATGCATCAGGCTGGTTTCAAGAATGTTATCGCCTCATCGGGCACTGCATTGACCGAGGGGCACATCCATGCCATTCGCCGCTTTACCAGCAACGTAACCGAGATGTTTGACGGTGATGCCGCGGGCATCAAGGCGGCCCTGCGCGGTGTGGACATGCTGCTCAAGGAGGGACTGAATATCAAGGTGTTGCCGTTACCTCCCGAAGATGACCCCGACACGTTTGTCCGCGCCCACAGCCACACCGAGGTGGAGGACTACATCAAGCAAAACGAAGCTGACTTCATCAGCTTTAAGGCCGATGTCATGCTCAAGGACGCCCAGAACGACCCCATCAAGCGCACTGCCGCCATCACCGACGTGGTCAAGTCCATTGCCATCATCCCTGACGAGATTACCCGTATGGTCTATGCCAAGGAGTGCAGCAGCCGCTTCGGCATTGACGAGCAGACTATCCTGCGCCAAATCAAGCACCACCGCAACAAGTTCATCGAGCAATGGCACAAGGAGCGCCAGCAGCAACAGGCGCGTGAACAGCGCATGAGCGGAGAGGAGACACCTCCTCCACCCATCCCCGAGACACCTGATTTCACCCCACCGATCCCACCGGCCACTACTGCGCCCGGCGACGAACGTCCGCTCAATGCCTCGAGCGATCTGACCATCCAGGAACGCGAAATCATCAGGCTCATCGTCAACTACGGCATGTGCTACCTGAAAGATACCGAATATGACGACGGTACGATCAGGCCAACGACCGTGCTGGAGCACATCAGCAACGAACTCTATCTGGACCACATGCAGTTCAGCAACCCGCTGTACCACAGCACCTTTGAAACCGCACTGCGCTACGTTGAGCCGTATTATCGTGACCAGAGTACGTTCAATCGCGCACTGGAGGAAAAGATGGACAACTATGTGGCTGCCGAGATGGCCAAGAATGATGACGAGAGTCCTGAAGCCCTCGACAGCGATGCACTCATCAACGCCCAGGAACGCAAGAAAAAGGCTATTGAGGCCAAGGCTAGCGTCATGGCAAAGAACGAGCTGATGGAGTTCAGCAGTGACTATCTGTTGAAAGCACTGTGCTCGATTGATGACGATGACGTGAGGCAGCTCGCTTGCGACCTCGCTGCAGATAACCTTCCGCAACTGAGTAAGATACACACGCAATTTGCAGTAATAGTTGAAGAACGCGACCGCCTTCTTCACTTGGTTCCCGAACGTCTGTACAATTGGAAAAACGCCTTGCTCATCCAGAAAATCAACGAGACCAAGGACCAGATAGCCCATGCCACCGCCGACCAGCTGCCTGAACTCATGGAATACCTGCAGGAACTGTACAAAGTGAGGCGCCAACTTGCGGCCAAAATCGGCGACCGCGTCGTCAATCCCAAATAAACCCTCTTTTTCGGCAACTCCCGTCTATTTTTTTTCAGCCCGATTGTATGGCATATCGGGCAATAATTATTAATTTTGCCGTGTAGTTTATCCCTATCGAGGGTAAACATATAAACCATTACTTGAAGAAACTGATTATAATTTATTAAATATGAGCACAAGAAAACTCATCACATTGACCGTTTTCTCCTTTATTGCATTGCTGGCCGGTGCGCAGTCCAACCTGCCCAAGACCACCATTGCCGGGCACGAATACTACTATTATGAGACCAGTGCCGGAGAAAGCATCTATTCCATTGCCTCGAAACTGGGTATCACCAAGGACGAAATCATCAAGAACAACCCGGATGCCGCCGACGGCATCAGCGACGGCATGAGACTGTACTTCCCTACCGAGAACGACCAGACTGCTCCCGTGGCTGTCCAGGAGACGACACCCTATTACAAGATACACAATGTCAAGCAGGGAGAGACCCTCTACGGCCTTGCCAAGACCTATGGTGTGACCGTCGATGACCTGATTGCCGCCAATCCCGGTTCGGAAAACGGCATCAAAATCGACCAGAATCTGAAGATTCCAGAGGCCACAACCGTTACCTCGACTGCCAATGCAGGCAAACAGGTGAAGAACGCCTTCAGCCACAGCGCACCGCAAGGCACCGACCCCGTTTTCGTGACCATCTATGACGGTGAGGACATCTATACCATTGCCAAGCAGCACAACACCTCCATCGAAGCCATCCTTACCAACAATCCCGGCCTGAAGCCCGACGACTACGTTACCGGCACCAAGATTAAGGTGGTGCCCAATACCGCCCTGCCCTTCAACTATGAACGTGAGAGCCGACGCAACTACAAGTATGAGGTGCAGCGCGGCGAGACCTACGCCTCGATTGCCCGTGACAACGGAATCACCGAGGAGGAGCTGAAGGCCGCCAACCCCGACCTTAAAAAAGTCAAGAAAGGCAAAACCATCACCCTGCCCAAGCCCTATATCGAGCATGTATCAGGCGAGATGGCCACTATCCCCATCGAGGAACTGCGTGCCTACTACCAGCCCCGCATCAATGACCTGTACCAGAGCCTCGTGCAGAAGCGCCTTGACAGTGAGGTGAACATCGCCCTGGTGCTCCCCTTCCAGCTGCACAAGAGCGCACCACCCAAGCAGGCCTACCTCTATACCGACTACTATAAAGGTTTCCTGCTTGCCCTGGACAGCGTGAGCCACATCACCGACAAACACATCAATCTCAAGGTCTATGACACGCAGCACAACCTGAATGTCACCGACAGCATCCTGTCGCTGCCCGAGCTCAAGACTATGAACATGATTATCGCCCCGAGCGAACCCCAGCAGCTGGCCCGCATCAACGCCTTCGGCAAGGCCAACGGCATCAACGTGATGAACTGCTTCACCACCAAGAACGAGGACTATCTGGATAACCCCTACGTTTATCAGGTAAACACCCCGACTGATGAGATGATGCATGACGTGATGCGCTGGTTTGACGATGCCTTCAAGGGTTACAACGTGATTTTCCTGAATGCTGCCAGTGAAAATGACAAGGAGATGTTTGAACACATACGCAACCACATCACACGCAAGAAATATAACGCCAGCACCATCAATGTGGGCGGAGAACTCAGCTATGACGACATCTCTAACAAGATGGACCCCGGCTCAAAATACGTCTTCATCCCCTCGTCAGGTGACAAGGCACTCGTCAAGAAATTCATCAAAGCCCTCAAAGAGGTCAAGAACGAGCGTTTTGACTGCGACCTGTCGCTGATTGCCTATCCCGAATACGTGCTGTATCTCAAGGAGTTCCAGACCGACCTGCAGGATGTGGACACCTATATGTTCACCCGATTCTTCAATGCCAAGGGCTTCCGCTCACGCGATCTGGAGACCGCCTACAAGAACAACTTCGGCGGCGAACCGCTGCAGGGTGTGCCCAACATGGCGATTATGGGTTATGACACCGGAATGTACCTGCTCAAATCGCTGGGCGTTGACGGCATCATCGATGACGAGACGCCGATGTACAAAGGCATCCAGACGAGTTTCCGCTGGGAACGCGGTGACAACTGGCGCGGCTACACCAACCAGGCCATCGAGGTTGTCCACTTCTCCCCCGACCACCAAATCACCGTCTATACTAAATGAGACGCTTGGCGTTCATCCTGACTGCACTGGCAACACTGCTGGTCACGGCACAGACCCATTATGAGGGTCAGATTGCCGTGGGTGGCAAGGCGGGAGCCACGCTCTCACGTGTGAACTTCAATCCCACCGTGCAGCAATCGATGCTGCCCGGCATGACGGCGGGTGTGATGTTCCGCTACATCGAGGAGAAGAATTTCGGCCTCATCGCTGAATTGAACCTGACTCAACGCGGCTGGAAAGAGAATCTGGAAGAATCTGACTACAACTATAGCCACCGTTTCACTTATCTGGAGTTGCCGGTGATGACGCACATCTACTTCGGCAACCGTCACGTCAAGGGTTTCTTTAACCTGGGACCAGAGCTGAACGTGATGATTGCCGACGGCGTCTCATCCAATTTTGCCTATCAGGATGCGGCCAGTATGGACTATTTCTACCAGAACACCCGCCACATCGAGCAAATGACGATGAAGGTGAAGAACAGGCTGGATTATGGCATCTGCGGCGGAGCCGGCATGGAAGTGAACCTCAACGCCAAGCACTCCCTGTTGCTGGAAGGTCGCTTCTACTATGGCCTCGCCGACGTCTTCCCCAACCACAAGACCGACGTCTTCTCCAGCTCTAACTCGATGACCGTCACAGTCACCCTAGGCTATTTCTACCGTCTCAAATAACCCAATTGACTTGTCCTGAAATGTGAAATTCGCATTAAAAAATCACACGTCAGCGCAATTTGAGAAACGTTGTTTATGTTGTTCAACGTTGTCTTTGTTGATTGATAATGGGAGCGAATGCCAATTTGATGGTTTATTTGTCGTTGTAATGGCCGTAGCTTGACAAGACGAGAACTACCACATCACTGTCATAGATGCGGTAAACCATGCGGTGTTTCTTCGTGATTCTTCGGCTCCATCGCCCTTCGGGTTTTCCTTTCAACGGTTCGGGGTGACCTAACCCTGTAGTGGGATGCAATTTCAATTCCTCGATGTACTCACAGGCTTTCTTATATGCTTTAGGCTCATTCTTTGCAAGACGCAAGAAGTCCAACTCAGCTTTTGGAGTATAGAATATCCTATAAATCATAACCACGCCTTCTCAAATAAGTGGTCATGTCTTCGTTTACAAGCATTTCACTGCATTCTCCACGTTCATAGGCGCGTTCTCCTTCCTCTAACTTGGCGAAGAACTCCTCTTTGGTCATCAACGTGGGGTCGTTTTTCTTGGCGACCAGTTTCTTCAGATATTTGGCGAGCTGTTTCATCAGCGCCTCGCTATCTGCGATTTCGGCCATGTCGCGCAAAATCTGTGCGTTTAATTCTCCTGAAGTCATAATCCTATATCTTTTTCTTGACGGCAAAGATAGTGCAAGCCGAAAATAATTGCAAGAAAAATATAGTTTTTCTTGCATTGTTAGAAATCTCAACAACTGAATAGTCTGAATGATCTGATGTCATCCGCCTACCTTTATATCGGGAATGCGAATGCATGGTTAAGTCGGCCTGGCGGCCGAGAAAGATTGTGCAAACCGAATGCCATGAGGCCTGCTTCAATGGCTGAGGTGCCGCCAATCTTATCCAAATCTCTCAAATCAATGCAAATCGAAAAAATTAATAAAGTTATTTGTTGGATTTGAAACGATTTGTTGGATTTCTCGCCCGCAGGGCGACTATAATACTCGACAAAAAAGACATCCGCATGCCCGTAGAAGGCGTGCGGATGCATAATTTAATCAAGTTGTTTAGGTTGTTCAACGTTGTCCAAGTTGTCTAAACAAAAAAGTTGCCAGAGTTGTTTGATAAGTGTTACAGCAGGGCGTCGATTTTGGCAGCCAGTGCGTCGCGGGTAATGGTGCCGACGTGCTTATCCACCATCTGTCCACTCTTGTCAAAGAACAGCAGCGTGGGGATATTGCGGATGCCGTATTCCACACTCAGCTCGTCACCCTCGTCCACATCATACTTGCCGACGATGGCACGGTCCTCGTAGGCAGCGGCAACATCTTCGATAATCGGAGCGATGCTGCGGCAGGGGCCACACCAGGGAGCCCAGAAGTCAATCACAACGGGTTTGCCCGCTTCAAGCAAACTCTTGTAGTTCGCGTCATTAATAACAGTAGCCATTTCTTCTCTTAGTTGGTTAATAGGTTGATTATAATTGTTAATTGATAAAATTCCGATGAATGTTCAGCAATAATGATGCCAAGTCACACGCGGGCATTGACTTTAAACCTGATTCCAGCTTCTTGCAGAGACTCCATTAAGCGCTTGTCCACGGCGACGAGTTTTTTGGAACGCAACATGACATAATTGCCACTTGACTGGTCCTTCATGCGGAAGTAGAGTTCGCAACGGTTGTCACCCTCGGCGCCGACACGTTCCTTCAGGAAGCCGACACTGCCCAAATCTTCGTCCTTGAGCGAGATGACGAGATTCTTCACCATTTTGCCCTTGAGGTTCTCCAACAGGTCTATCGAGCGCATGTTGAAACGCACTTTGTCGCCATAGCCTTTTTCGTAAGCCCCGCGCACGACAATGGCAAGACCCGGCACGCCGAACTTCTGATAATCGACAAACTTGTTACCGAAGAGCATGAACTCAAAGGAGCCGGAATAGTCCTCAATCTTGAGGATGCCGAACTGGCCGCCTTTCTTGCCCATGCGTGTCTGGAAGTCCACGACGATGCCGCCCATGGTAATCTCCTGGTCCAGTTTATCGGCCCGCTGATTCACCTCGGACAGCGGCGTGTCGCAGCCATATTTTACCTCGATATAATAGGGGTCGAGCGGATGAGCCGACAGGTACATGCCCACCAGGTCGCGCTCACGGTTCAGGCGCTCCAGCTGCGACCACGGTTCGGCATGAGGAATCGGGGGTGTTGCCACCTCGATGGCATCGTCAAAAGCCCCGAACAGTGAGTTCTGCATTTCCTGTTTGCTGGTCTGATACCGTTGACCGAAACGCATCAGCGTCTCGCTATAGGCCTCACCTCGCGGATTGACCTCAAAGAAGTCTTCGCGCTTGATGTCCTTGAAGTCATCGAATGCGCCCGCCAGCGCCATCGACTCCAGTGCCTTGCGGTTGCAGGCGCCCTGGTTGACGCGCTGCACAAAATCAAAGATATCCTGATAGGGGCCGTTTTTCTCGCGTTCCTCGACAATAGCGTCCACACAGCCAACCCCCACCCCCTTGATGCCGGCAAGGCCGAAACGGATGCGTCCGTCCTTGGTGGCGCTGAAGCGGTTGTAACTCTCGTTGATGTTGGGGCCCAGCACCTCGATGCCCATCGAGCGGCATTCGTCCATATATTTGGACAGCGTCGTGATGTCGTTCAGGTTGCTGCTCAGTACGGCAGCCATGTATTCGCTGGGATAGTTGGCCTTGAGATAGGCGGTCTGATAGGCGACCCAACTGTAACATGTGGCGTGTGACTTGTTGAAGGCGTAGGAAGCGAACTTCTTCCAGTCTTCCCAAATCTTGTTCAGCACCTTCTTGTCATAGCCGTTTTTCTCGCCGCCCTCGTAGAAGAGGGCCTCGAGCTCGTTCATCTTCTCGATCTGCTTTTTACCCATCGCCTTGCGCAGGGTATCGCTCTGACCGCGAGTGAAACCTGCCAGCTGCCTTGACAGGAGCATCACCTGCTCCTGATAGACCGTGATGCCGTAAGTCTCCTTGAGATATTTTTCCATGCACGGGATGTCATACTCGATAGGCTCCTTGCCATGCTTGCGGTTGATGAACGAGGGGATATAGTCCATGGGACCCGGACGGTAGAGGGCGTTCATGGCAATCAGGTCCTCGAAACAGGTGGGGTGCAGCTCGATGAGGCACTTCTGCATGCCCGCCGACTCGAACTGGAAGGTTGCTGACGTCTGGCCCTTACAATATAGCGCATAGGTCTTGGGGTCATCAATCGGGATTTTCTCGATGTCGATGTCAACACCGTGGTTAATCTTGATGTTAGCCAGCGCCTCCTTGATGATGGAGAGGTTCTTCAGTCCCAAGAAGTCCATCTTGATGAGGCCGGTGCTCTCGATGACGCCGCCCTCGTACTGGGTGACGATGATTTTCTCGCCGTCGCTGTCGGTAGCTGTGCTCACAGGCACCCAGTCGGTGATATCGTCGCGACCGATAATCACGCCACAGGCATGGACACCGGTGCTGCGGATGTTGCCTTCCAGTTTCTCGGCAAAACGGATGGTCTCTCCCACCCTGGGGTCCTGGTTGTCCAGTTCGGCACGGAAGTTGTCGAAACTCTCCAGGCAATTCTTGACGGTGATTTTGGGCTTCTTGCCGTTCTTGTCCTCGGGCATCTCGTTGGGAGATGAGGGGATGAACTTGGCGAGGCGGTTGCTCTCGTCGATAGACAGGTCCTCGACACGGGCGACGTCCTTGATGGCGCTCTTGGCAGCCATGGTGCCGTAGGTGACGATGTGCGCCACCTTCTCAGCACCGTATTTATCGGTCACATAGTTAAGCACAGCAGCACGGCCGTCATCGTCAAAGTCCGTATCGATATCAGGCAGGGAAATGCGGTCAGGATTCAGGAAGCGCTCAAACAGCAGGTCATACTTCATCGGGTCAATCTTGGTGATACCCAAACAGTAAGCCACTGCCGAACCTGCCGCCGAACCGCGACCGGGACCGACGGAGCAACCCAGTTTTGGAGCCATGCGGATGTAGTCCTGCACGATGAGGAAGTAGCCGGGGAATCCCATGTTCTTGATGGTCTCCAGCTCAAAGTCGAGGCGCTCGCGGTGCTCGTCGTCCAAGTCAGGCCAACGCTCCTTGGCTCCTTCATAGACCAGATAGCGCAGGTAGTCGTCCTCGTTATCAAAACCATCGGGCAGCGGGAAATCGGGCAGGATGGGCGCATGGTCGATGCTGTAGATTTCCACCTTGTCGAGAATCTCGTTGGTGTTCAGCAGCGCCTCGGGGATGTCGGCAAAGACCTCGTTCATCTCCTCGGTGGTCTTGAACCACTCCTGCTTGCTGTAGAGCATCACGTTCTCGTCGCTGAGCTTGCGGCCTGTGGAGACGCAGATGAGACGCTCATGGGCGTCGGCATCCTCCTCGTTGACAAAGTGTGAGTCGTTGGAACAGATGAGTTTGATATCCAGCTCGCGGGCGAACTTTATGAGCTCGTCGTTGACCATGCACTGCTTCTCGTAGGTCTCATGGTTAGCGCGAGCAACGGTCGCCTTGTGTCGCTGCAACTCCAGGTAGTAATCGTCACCAAAGACGCTCTTGAACCACTGTATGGTCTCACGTGCCTCCTGCAGGCGTCCTCCCATAATCAGCTGCGGCACCTCACCGCCCAGGCAAGCCGAGCAGCAGATGATTCCCTCGTGGTACTTCTCCAGCTCGCTGTGGTCGGTGCGGGGATGGTAGTACATGCCCTCGGTCCAGGCGTGCGACACGATTTTGATGAGGTTCTTGTAGCCCTTGAGGTTTTTGGCCAGCAGGATCAGGTGGTTGCCGTTGTCCCGCTTGTCGTTGCGGTCATGGCGGTCGTTCCAGGCCACATAAACCTCGCAGCCGAAGATGGGCTTGAATTTCTCCTCGCCCTTTTCCTCGCGCTTCTTGTTCAACTTGGACACATAGTCGTGAAATTCCTTGATGCCATACATGTTGCCGTGGTCGGTAATGGCCATGCCGCGCATTCCGTCGGCTATAGCCTTATCAACCAACGACTTGACAGGTGCCATACCGTCAAGAATCGAGTATTGTGAGTGTACGTGCAGATGTACAAAAGGAATCATCGCTTTATTTCAGATAATGGATAACAGTTAATAGATATTAGTTGTTAGTGAACGGTAAAAAAATCACTAAGGGAACTGGAGTGTAAAATTACACCAAATATTTCATCTAGAAAAATAAAGTTATTAACAAGAAGCGGCTAGTGCCGTTGAGGAGGGTGGAGATGGAGGGTGGAGTGTAGGGCCTCGCCATGGCGTGGCCGCCAGGAGTTAAGAATGAGGAGTGAGGCGGGATTGTCCGCTTCACTCCTCACTTATACAATCGGATTGCGGCTAGTGCCGCTTTTCATGTGCAATTATTTAATCAGTTTGGTGGCAGAGGTGGTTCCGTCGGTATAGGTGGTGACTTTGATGGTCAAGCCCTCAGGAGCGGGGATTTCCTGACCCATCACGTTGAAATAGCGCACACTTGAAACCGGCTTCATGTCAGGTAATTCGGTCGTTCCTGTCGGCATATCGATATGACAAACATTGATATCTGACGAGTATTTCTCACCGTTAACAGTATAATGTGCCTGAATACCCATTGCGTAGCAATCCCACCAGTAGCCGTAAATAATGGCATAATCGTAACCAAAGGAATTATTCTGGCTCCATATTTCATACGTAATCTCTGTGGTCCAATCTGAGAGCTCAGGGTAATAATCCGGATCAAATGCTATCATTTCATCACCATTAGCATAGATGCTGTAACTCAGATGCTCAGGATCCAGATAGTTGCCATTGACATCATACTCTGGTAACGTGAAAAAGAAGTTGCAATATCCTTCGTAGTAACCATCAAAAAAGCAATAATTTGCCCAAGGCATTTCGGGAACGCCCCATTCTACATCCTCACGCAATTCAGTGCCGTCGATGCCAAATTCCATGGCGTCCATCATCTGGTTGTCGCTAAAGACGGCAATGACGCTGGTTGCCTCATAGTTGTATGGGAATGTGGCTTGGCTATCTTCCTCAGAACCAATGAGGTATAATTTATTGTCATCTACCTGGTAGCAGATTTGCTTTGTGCTCTCGTCAACCGAGTAACGCAACTCATAAACAGGCTTGCCGTCATCGTCAATGCCATTCTCAACGATGTGGGTGCTGCCCCACTTGAGCTGGATGCCGTATCCCGACTTGTCGGACCAAGCCAGATACTGTCCCGTGGGAACCGAGATGATGCCCGTCTCAGGATCGAACGTTCCCTGCACCCAAGTGTTGTAGCTGTTGTGCCACCACAGCGGATTGCGCAAGTAAACGACGCCGTCCTCGGCAAATGCCACGTCAATTTTGCCTCTGGTATTGCATGTTGCCCAGCCGGCAGTCCAGTCGCCATAAACGCATCCTCCCTTATAGGCATAGGTTGAGACCTCGCAGCCCTCAGGAAGCTCGGCGATGACCTGAGGTGCAGCAACCGGTGCAGTCTCGGTGAGCACAGTGTTACACTCGATAAATCCCGTCCAGCTGTCATCATCGCTCCAGTAAGCCGACAAACCTGTGGCGGCGTAGCTGTCTGAACTTGCCAGTCCTGATGTGCCTAAGCATGAAATCTTGTCGCCGTCGATGGCATAAACGACCTCGGTCACATCTTCATCTATCCTGTAGGAGACATCAGCAGCAGCATCGGTAGTGATACCCCATCCCAGAATCACTTCAGTGCCATCGTTCACGTTGGCATAAAGCGACTGTCCCATCGGCACGGTAATTTCAGTACCCGCATCGTTGATTGTACCCTGCACCCAAAAGTTGTCGCCAAAATAGTTCTTGGCACCACACAGGATATTCTTGAGGTAAACGACATTGTTGTCGGCATAGACGATATCCACCTTATCGGTCTGGAATCCACGGTAAAGGTAACCGTTCTTGACATACACATACTGTCCTGAACGCTTGTAGGTCTTCAAATCGCCATCGGGAATCCTGAGGCTGGCGTCAAAACGCGTCATGTTCTTTACAGTTCCATGGATTTTCTCGTTGGGGGCTGCCACTCTATTGTTTTGTTGTTGAACGGGGCGTTGATTATACGACACACGTGCGGTAGCTGTTATCGCTACAGCCATGATGGCTATCAATAATAATGCTTTACGTTTCATAACTGTATCTTGTTTTGTTGATTAATCATTAATGGTTAAGAATGTAGTCGATGAGGGCAGTGATATCGGAGATGTCCACGATACCGTTACCGTCAACATCATCGAAGGCAGGTTCAGCACCGCCATTCAGTATCAAGTCGATGAGCATAGTGATATCGCCAATGGCAACCTGGCCGTCACCATCTATATCACCCAGAATGTGTTCACCATCCATAACGATGACCTGACAAGAAACCTCTTCATTGCCAGCAGTGGCATAAATGACTGCTTGTCCTACTGCAAGAGCCCTAATCAAACCATTATTCGTAACCGCAACTGTTGTGGGATTGCTGCTACGCCAGGTAACGGGAGAATCCAGTATAAAGCCCGGTGCAAAATTGGTGACCAGCTTAAACGACTTACCCTTGTTCAGGGTCATCGAAGTCACATTCAATGTCAACAGGCCCTGAATGTGCTGGAACAAACTCCACCAGTCGGTCGATTGATACTGCGGGATGGAAGCTGAGGGGACAAACAGTAATCCATCCATGTAAGTCAAATAATCGAAGCTCTCTGAATCATTGGTGTACATGGAAGGTGGAGTGACAGCAAGACAGGTGACAATCTTGAGGTTTTCACAGTTAAAGAATGCCTGTTCAGCAATGTAAGTGAGCGAGGAGGGCAACACTACCGATGCCAGTGCCGTACAGCCGTCAAATGTCCTGGCACCGATATATTCCACCGAAGCGGGAACATTCATTGCCTTGAGTCCGGTACACCCTGTAAAAGTACCGTCAAGCTTCGTCACCGATTGTGGAATCTCTACAGCCGTCAACCCGGTACAGCCAAAGAAAGTGCCGTTCAACTCAGTGACAGCTGACGAAATGGTGACATCGGTAAGGCCAGTGCAGCAATAGAACGCATTCCAGCCAATGGTATTCACATTTTCAGGGATAACAATTGAGTTTAGTGAAGTACAGTAACCGAATGCTGAGGAACCGATGCTTGTAAGGGATGCCGGCAAATTGATCTCTGACAATGCCGAGCAATTATAAAAAGCGTTACGCCCGATAGAACGGATGGTGTTGGGCAAAACAACTTTAGTCAACTGGTTACAGTCACGAAAGGCATCATTAGAGATACCTGTCACAGTATAAGTCATTTCAAATTGCTCATAGTCACACCACACCATAGTCGTCACCGTTTCAGGAATCTCGAGAACTCCCTGGTAGCTACCATTATAGGGATACACTGATGCTTCCAGATTGTCGTAACTTGAAGTCACTTCATAATAAATACCATTTTCATAAAAGACCTGGGCTTTGGCCGTTGATGAAAGCATCACAATGACAGCCAACAAAATAAAATTACGTAGGGTTAATAACAAATCATTCATACGCACACAAGTATTGATGCCGTGTCTGGTCCTCCTCAGGCAAGGCGGGTTAAAAGTTGGAGTTAATTAGAAACAGATAAAATAGAAGCGCGAGGACGATTCTTGTTATAAAGCAAAAACACGCAACGTTTTATCCAAAATGCTGTTATGATACTTCGAGCTGTTGCACTATTCTGTATCGCCCACAAAGATAGTACAGGTTTCTTTAAATTGCAAGAAAAATTACAAGAAGTTGTATTTTAATTAATGCGAAACATGGAGATATACAAGACTGAGCCTTGCGATACCTCAACCGGCCAGCCAAAGTTCAACCGGCTGGCTATGGGTTCAACTAGAAGGAGTAGTCGAGGATGGAGGGGTTGAAATGGATGTCACGATTCTCAAAGAGTCGGTCCATGGTGCCGGCTGCGACAAGGTCACTGGGGGTGCCGGTGATGACCTGGCGGTCGGTGGTGATTAGCCAGAGTTCGTCGGCAAGCATGAGCGATTGGGAAATGTCATGGCTGGAGAGCAATACTGCCTTGCTGCGGTCGTGGGCTAGGGTCTGCAAGAGACGCATTGTCTCGATGCGGCTTGCCACATCGAGAAAAGCCGTCGGCTCGTCGAGGATGATAATGGGCGTCTGCTGCGCCAGGGCACGAGCAATCATCGCCTTCTGGCGCTCGCCGTCGCTCAGCGAGGCCATATAGTCATTTGCCTTGCCGATAATACCTGAATCCACCATTGCCTGATGCACAATCTGACGGTCCTCGTCGTCGAGGCGTCCCAGAAAGCCCGTGTGTGGTTGCCGTCCCAGACCGACCAGTTCGGTGACGGTGAGTGCTCCAGCCTGGATGCGCTCGGTCGAGACCAGTCCGATGAGTCGGGAACGGTCCTTCTGGCTCATGTCGTGCAGGTTTTTCCCGTTCACCTCGACAGTTCCCGCCAAGGGGCGCTCGTCACAAGTGAGGGCACGCAACAGGGTCGATTTGCCGGCTCCGTTTTGTCCCAACAGAGCAACAAGTTTGCCTTTCTCAAGCGAGAGGTTCAGGCCGCGAAGCAAAGTCACTTCGGACTTGCCGTTGCGGTAACCAACAGCAAGTTCACGGGTCTGGAATATGGTATTCTTTTTGTTCATCAGTTGAAGTATTGGATGCGGCGGCGGTTCAGGATGATATACAGGATAATGGGCACGCCGATGATGGGTGTGATGGCGTTGATGGGAATGATGCCGTGGGGGCTGTTCACGCTGGCCACAGCACAAAGCAGGGCAATATCAGCACCCGCCAGGATGGTTGCAGGCACCAGACGGCTATGGTTGCTCGTCCCAAGCGACATGCGGGCAATGTGGGGCACCACCAGACCGATAAAACCGATGGGGCCGCAGAAGGCAGTCACGACAGCCGTGAGCACGCCAGTGATAATCAGCAGGATATTGCGTGTGCGCGACACGTTGATGCCCAGGTTGCGGGCATAACGTGCACCCAGCAGCAAGGCATTCAAGGGCTTGACCATGAGCGCCGAGCCGATAAGGGCCAGAATGATGACACCGGCATAAATAGGCATCTGTGCCACACTCACGCCCGAGAAGTTGCCGAACCCCCAGGAAACGTAATTGTGGACGCCCTCCTCGGTGGCCACCGAGTTAAGGAGTTGCACCACGCTCGAGGTGAGGTAGCTCACAAGGATACCGATGATGAGCAACATCGTGTTGCTGCGCACGATGGCCGAAAAAGCAATGAGCACCGCCAGCACCACTCCGGCACCCAGCAGCGCTCCCACGAGCACAGCCATATAGCTGCCCATACTCTCACCGAAGAAACCTCCCAACGAGCCACCCAATGCAAGAATGACTATGGCAACACCCAGTCCCGCTCCTGACGAGACGCCCAAAATAGAAGGCCCCGCCAGCGGGTTATTGAACGTCGTCTGCAGCAGCAGACCTGAAATCGACAAGGCTGCGCCAGCCAGTGCTGCCGTTGCAATCATGGGAATGCGCGATTGCAGGATGATGATGTCCCAAGCCTTGTTGCCGCTGCCCTTTCCCGTAAGGATGTCGGTGATGCTGCCCACCGGGATATCCACCGAGCCGAAGACGAGGCACGCCAGTGCCAGCAGCACCAGCAACAACGTCAACGCGACGATGGTGACGACATAGCGGCGATATGTCATTGGGCTGTCAGTCAATGTGGTGATACATTTGAGGTGTGAAATCTGGGAAGAGTTCGGGATGCAGGATGGCAGCGAACTCACGAAGCAACAACTCGGGATGGAAGGGGATGCGGTCAAAAAAGCGGGTCTTGTCGGTGTCGCACACATAGACGCGCTTGTTCTGGAATGCGGCCATCTCCTTGTTCAAGTCGAAGGCTCCCTGCAGGTCCTTGAGAGAAGTGATATCGGTCCACTTGATGAACCAGTAGTCAGCATTCTGAGCCACGGCCAGCACCTGGTTGAAATCCAGTGCCAGAGAACCCGTGTTCTCGTCATCGGCCCACAGGTATTGGCCTCCGGCCTCGTTGATGATGCGGGCCATATAGCTTTGGCCGCCAGGAACATTCCACACGCCGTTAATGACCATTTCGGTTACGACGGTGGGACGGGTTTTAGCTTCAGTGGCCTTCTGTTTCAACTCGTTATAGGCATTAGTCACCACATTATATAGGCTGTCGGCTTCCCGTTGCTTTCCGACCAGTTCACCATAAAACTTCATCCACTCGGCACGTCCCAGGGGGTCATATTCCAGATAGTCGGCACACTCAATGATGGGGATATCCAGACTTGCAATCTGACCGTAGCTGGCATCCTGATAGGGCGAGAGCATGATGGCGTCGGGCTGCATGTTGATGACACGTTCCACAGTGGGATTCATCGAGTTGCCGCAGTCGGCAATCTGGCCAGACTTCACACCGTCGAGGATGTCCTGGTCAATGAAATACTGACTATCCACCACACCGCGCACCGCATTGAGTGCATTGAGTTCGCGCAGCAGGCTCGTGTGTACCGACGAATAGACCAGCGCATTGGTGACGGGCGTGCGCACCACGGTGCCCTCGGGCAAATTGTCGGGCATGACCGAGTCGCGATGCACCAGCACATAACGGTGCAGCACCCCACCCTTCCACGGGTTGCCAACCGTAACAAGGGTATAATCCGGCTCGCGCTGCATCGTCAGCAAGCGGGCATGCGTGATGACCTTGCCATCGGCATCCATACCGGCGACAGTCGTCTTGCCGCTCCTGAAACATGACGTCAAGAGCAGCAGCGGGAGGAGGAACAAGGTTAAGCGGTATCTTTTATCAGTCAAAACCATAATTAATTTCACTTCTTTTTCAATTCTTGATAATCTACGAGGTCTAGTACGCTTGGGCGCAAGACATCTGAGGAAGCACGTTCGATATACTTGAGGAAATAGTCCTCGATGACTTCGTGTTTCTTGTAATCCTTCATGCCCTCGTAGCGCATCTGCAGGTCATGGTAATCGGCAAGCAACTTGCTCAGTACTGCGTGAGTTACCTTGAGCAACTCATGCTTCTCAAAATCAATGTTGTAATACTGCCAACTAATATGATTAATGGTTCTTTCACTACCCATTCTGGACCTGAGGCCATAATCATGATCTATATTGGAATCCCCATAGGAGTATCCACCATATCTGAAATAGGCCACTTTCTCATTAAAGAACAGTGGTATATAGCCTTTTAAGAGGTTAACATCCCCTTCGAAATGCTCCTTCAAATAGTTGCTATTGACATACCAGATGCTATCACCTATCGAAGCCCCCAAAAAGTCGTAATCGATAACGCTATTCCATTTCTCATCCTCAATCTCAAAATACACTTGAAGCGGGGATTGCTCATAGATAAACGGATCCTGCAACATGCTTACAGGTTCGAAATACAACATCTGCTCCCAAGTGTTGAAGAAATAGATCGTGTCATGATGCGTCTCTTCGGCATGAACACATAACGTGGCCATGACCAAGATAATGATGGAAAAATGAAGAGACAGTCGATTCATTGTGGTTTAATCTACATAGTCGGTGATGTCGGGACGCATGAAGTCCTCGGTCGCGCGATAGACGTACTGGAGAAAGAAGTACTCGATGATTTCGCGTTTCTTGTAGTCCTTCATGCCCTCGTAACGCATCTTCAGATCGGGATAGTCCTCAAGCAATTCACTCAGGTACTTGTGGGTGACCCTCTTAACCTTTCTATTCTTGAAGTCGATATAGAAATATCCGACAGCATAGGTGTCATCGCTGGTAAAGAAGGATTCCTTCAAGCTCAACTCGACGGGAAATGTGATATACGCTATCTTGCTGTTGAAGAACAGTGGCACAAGAGAAACAAAGTTCATCACATCGCCATCAAACTCTTGCTGGATGTAGTCACTGTTGGCCAGCCAAACGTCTTCACCTATCGCTGCCGAGATGAAACCTTTCTCTCTGAGCACGCGGTTCACTTCCTCGTCATCGGAACCCATATATACCATGAATGGTGAAGGTGCTTGAATGTACGGATTCACCAACATTGCAATGGGCTCGAAATCAAGCATCTGATTCCATGAGTTGAAGAAATAGGCCGTGTCAATCGGCTCTTTTTTGTCATCTGCGTAGCAGTGAATTGCGCCCAATGCCACCAGGAGCATTGTCAGGAAGTATTTGAGCGTGGTTTTCATATCCTTATCCAATTAAAATGTTTTCAACAGTTGATAAAGCTTGCGTGTGGGCAGGCCCATCACGTTATAGAAGTCGCCGTTAATGCCACTGATGCCGATGTTGCCAATCCATTCCTGGATGCCGTAGGCGCCAGCCTTGTCCAACGGGCGGTAATGCTCGATATAGTAGTCAATCTCGTCATCGGTGAGTTCGGCGAAGTGGACGATGCTCGTGTCGGCAAACGCCTCGGTGCGGTCAACGGTTGTAACACACACGCCGCTGATGACACGGTGGGCGCGTCCCGATAGGGCCCGCAGCATGCGGTGGGCGTCGGCTTCGCCTGTGGGTTTACCCAGTACAGCTTCGTCAAGAACAACGACGGTGTCGGCGGTGATGAGCAGCTCATTGGGTTTCAAGGGATGCCCCTCGGCCTTGATGCGGGCAAGGAAGACGGGAATTTCCTCAACGGGGAGATTGGCGGGATAAGTCTCGTCAATGCCCTTGATGGCCTCAACACGGAAATTGACGCCCATGTCGTTCAAGAGTTCACGGCGGCGGGGCGAGTTGCTTCCCAGTACCACATCATATTTATCGAGATTGTTGAGCATTATTTTTAGTCCTTAGTCCTTAGTTGTGCGGTTGATGATGGAGTCGGTCAACAGGCGGTAAATGTCGCGCTTGTCGCCGTCGAGCATTGCCAGATGGGCATCGATAACCTGGGTGTCGTGGCGCACGGCGGGTCCCGTCTGGGACTGGGCTGGCGTCAGGCGGTCAAGCTTCTCGACAGTGGTGCGGATGAGGGGCTTCATCGCATCAAACGGAAGTCCGGCATCGGCAAGCACCTCGTCGGCAAGCGTCCACAGGTGGTTGGCAAAGTTGCAGGAGAACACTGCTGCGACATGCAACTGGCGGCGCTGGTCGCTGTTGGCCTCGTTGACATTGCACGAGAGCTGTTCGCCCAATAAGCGGACATCGGCCAGTGTCGCCTCATCAGGCGCCTCGATAAAGAAATGCACCTCGTCGAGGGGTGTCACCACCTGGCGAGAGAAGGACTGCATGGGATAAAGCACACCATAGCGTTTGCGGTGTCCCGCGAACAGGTCCATCGGCTTGCTGCCCGAGGTGTGCACCCACAGGGCGCCATTGTCGGGGGTTGCAGCAATGACATCGGCAATGGCATCGTCACGCACGGCGATGATGTAGGCGTCGGCATCGGGAATCAGAGCCAGCAGGTCATCGGTGGCATTGTCGCAGCCGATGGCATCGGCCAGTTCCTGGGCATGAGCCAACTGGCGGCTGTAAATCTGAGCCACCTCACAACGTGCTGCCAAGCCATGCGCCAGACTGGTTGCCACGTTACCCGAACCTATAATTACCACACGTTTCATAATTGCAAGGCAAAATTAGTAATAAGACTAAAAATAGGCAAGAAAGTTTAAGGAATTTACTCATACAAGCCGGAGTACGAACCAAAGTACAAGCTAGAGGCTTGCATTACCTCAACCACACTGAAGGGAGGCTGCCACCCAGGTGTTATCAAGCATTAAAAGCTCGATAATAGCTTGATGATTGGAGAATTTGATTTATCTTTGTCCATCAAATTGAAGACAGTCATGATGAAAGAGATTTATTTTGCAGGCGGATGCTTCTGGGGAACAGAGCATTATTTTAAGCTGGTGAACGGCGTCATTGAGACTGAGGTGGGTTATGCCAACGGGCATACCGAGAATCCTACCTATCAGGACGTTTGCACCGACAAGACGGGCTATGCCGAGACGGTGCGCATCGCCTATAATCCTGACGTGATTTCGCTGGAATTCCTCACCGAGATGTATTTCAAGGCCATCGACCCGACAAGCGTCAACCAGCAGGGTCACGACAAGGGTACCCAGTACCGCACAGGCATCTACTATACCGACGAGGCCGACGTGCCCGTGCTGCAGAAGGTTTATAATCGCGTGCAGGCCGAAGTGAAACTGCGTCTCGCCGTGGAACTGCTGCCGCTCAAGAACTTCTACCCTGCCGAGGAATACCATCAGGATTATCTGGACAAGAATCCCGACGGCTACTGCCACCTGCCACTGGAACTGTTTGAGATGGCAAAACGCGCCAACCGTTAAGCGATGCAGGGCACGTTACAAAGCATCAAGCATTTCATCAAGGAGTGGACTGCCCGCGACAACCGCTGGCTGGCGGTGCCGTGTACCATCGCCGCACTGTTTGTGCTGCTGGTGCTGGTGAAGAGTTGCCAGGGCATCGTGTATCTGCACAGCAACGAGTGCAGGATTTACAAACTGGGCTACCCCATCGAGCAGGCCCGAGTTCTTGCAGCAACGCTCAGTGATGAACAAGCCGACAGCCTGATTGCCAGGCAAGAACATGACACTATCGCCTATCCGTTACTGAGTGAGCGCTACTTCATCCTTGACAATTTTGACCGCTATCTGGCTTTCCACAAGACCGACACGACCGGTATCGCCATCAGCGACATCGTCGCCCTGGTCAATGTGGGACGTGACGGCAAAACGATTGCGGCACCCTGCGACACCAGCAAGGGCCTGTTGATGCTGGTCAACGGGCGCCATTACCTCGACGAGACCTATAAGCCAAGCGATTTGGCAACATTCAACAAGACGTGCTGCTATGAGGACCAGAAGGCGCTCAGCGTTGTGGTTGATGCATTTGTGGCATTGCAGCAGGAATGCAAGAAACAGACCGGCGCCCACCTGATGGTCAATTCGGCCTATCGCTCCTATGCTGACCAGATTGGAACGTACAAGCGCAATGACAAGCGATATGTCGCCACACCTGGCCACAGCGAGCATCAGACGGGCCTCGCCATCGACGTCACATCGCTGCAACATCCCTTGAAATGGGAATTCGGCAAGTCCAAGGAGGGCGTGTGGATGCGTGAGAATTGCCACAGGTATGGCCTCATCCTGCGTTACCCCGAGAAACAGTCACACATCATGGGCTACAGCTACGAGCCGTGGCACATGCGCTATGTGGGCGTGGAGACTGCCAAGCGCATCCACGACGAGGGGATAACCTTTGATGAATATTACGCCTTCTATCTCGAGCGGGAAAAATAGAAGCTATAGATGCTATAGCAGGTTGAATCTATAGCCAGTGGAGGTGCTTTCTATCTTGAAACGGCCGTGGAGGTGATGACGGTTGCCCATGGCGGCCGTAACCATGCCCATGGTCATGCGCAGGTTGATTTCCACACAGGGATTGAGGGCAACATTGCCATTTTCATCACGATAGAACATCATGTCGATGCCCAGGGGGCCATCGTAGTGCGGCTCAACGATGGCATCCAATGCTTTTAGCACATTATTTATTATAGGGTCCAGCGAGGGGTATTGTTCCAGCAACAGTTGGTGCAGTTCTTCCATCGTGGCGACGATGCCCATGCCGAACTGGCTGTGGAAGTCGCTATCAAAGACCGAGTAGCCCGTGAGCGTCGTTTTGCCGTCACAGCACTCGCACTCGACGGCGAAATCCTGCAGACGCTCCAGCCCCACCTCGCACAGGAGTGAGCCTTGACGCTTCAAGGCGCCCGCTATCCAACGAGGCACGTGGTTGTCGCCCTGCGGGTCGATGACGCGGTAGATGCCCTTGCCGCTACCTGACCACGGCATCTTGAGGTAACAGCCGGGATGCGCTTGCATGAAGGCAACGACCTCCTCCTGGGTGTTCAGTTCCACTGGTGATGGAGAAAACGCATTTCCCAATGCCTGATGAATGGCGATGGTGGTGCGGCGGTGCGACAGGCGGCGAATCCAGTCCAACTGCTCGTCAGTGGGCAGATAATCAGGTAAAACGCCTGACTGCAACAGCTGGAAGCGCAGAGTGGCATCCCAGCCCCACGGGTGGATGCGGCAGGCGCCCAGCTCGGCAATGCGGCTAAAGGCTATGGGTGTGACGTTAAGATGATGGTCGTTGAGCCAGCGGCAGTCCTCGTCAAGCGGAGCATAGTCGGGAACGGCGATATAGGAGCCTGCAGGCGCCATCCATGCCGGCAACAGGCGCATATCGTAGCGAAACTGACGTGCAAATGGTGGTGCGGTGTAGTTGTGCTCACCGTGCGCCAGCGCCAAGTCATGTTCCGGATTAAAAATATAAACGTCAACCATGTTTTGCCTTACTCCTGAGTGTATTGAGTTTTAATTTACAAAGCGGTAAAGTCTTTGTTGACAAGACTTTACCGCTTTTATTATCGAATTTCCGTTCGAAATTACTCGGCCTCGACGGCTGCCTGTGCGGCGGCTAACGAGAACTGATTATCAGCACGTTACGGCAAATTTGGGAAACATTTGGGAAACATTATGAGCATGTACTGCACATTCTGCACCCGATTT
>CACZNH010000001.1 GCA_902782465.1 uncultured Bacteroidales bacterium | reverse complement strand
TACCGAGCGCGGCATCACCGAGCCCACCCCCACCTTCAGCGCTTGCTTCGGCCAGGCATTCCTGGAGCTGCATCCCACGAAGTATGCCGAGGAGCTCGTGAAGCGTATGAAGATGAGCGGTGCCAAGGCTTACTTGGTGAACACCGGTTGGAACGGCACCGGCAAGCGTATCTCGATTCGCGACACCCGTGGCATCATCGACGCTATCCTCAACCACAGCATCGACAATGCTCCCACCAAGGTGATTCCTTACTTCAACCTCACCGTTCCCACCCAACTCGAGGGCGTTGACACCGGCATCCTCGACCCGCGCGACACCTACGCCGACGCTGCACAGTGGGAAGAGAAGGCCAAGGACCTCGCAAGCCGCTTCATCAAGAACTTCGTCAAGTACGAGGACAACGAGGCAGGCAAGGCTCTTGTAGCCGCCGGTCCCCAGCTGTAAACACCCATTTCAGACAACAAGGACAACTTTTCATACAACAGGGACAACATTCATTTGTTGCCCCTGTTGCTATTTTAGTGCGGAAGTCAAAAACCCATTAATCCGTTTAATCCGCCAACTATAATAAAATATTCAAAAGACATTTATAAAAAAAGTGTATATTTGCGGTTGTTCTTTGACTATACCACTCCTAAACGGTAGCGGATATCATGTTAGAGAATACTTGACATCAAGTTTACTTAACACTTTTTAGATTTAAGATAAACGACTATGAAAACTCTTATCAAGCTATCGCTGTTGATGTTGGCTCTTGTGACGCCCGCGCCTGTCTCCGCCTTCGATTTCATGTCTGGTGGCATCTATTATGATATCTCTAACCAGTCAGACAAGACAGTTATGGTGACCTATCGGGACGACAACTACAATTCATACAGTGGCAATATCATTATTCCGACCACTGTCAACCATGAAGGAACCATCTATAGTGTCACAGCCATCGGAAAGAATGCGTTCACTTTCAGCTATTCACTGAAAAGCATCGATATCCCCAACACCGTCACCACCATTTGCAACAAAGCGTTTTCTGGCTGCACGGGACTGACTAGCGCGATAATCCCTAATTCGGTTACATCCATCGGTGGACAAGCTTTTCAAGGATGTATCCAATTGTCAAGTGTGACCATTCCTAACTCGGTTACAGCTATTGGTGAAAGAGCATTTTACGATTGTTCAGGCTTGACTAGCATTACTGTTGATAACAATAATCCTAAGTATGATTCACGCGACAACTGCAATGCTATTATCGAAACTGCTACCAATACGCTCATCGTCGGTTGCAACAATACGATCATCCCAAACTCAATTACATCCATCGGGCGCTATGCATTTATTAGTTGCACAGGATTGACGAGCATCACCATCCCTAATTCAGTCACTTCTATCGGCTCAACGGCTTTCGGATATTGTGTCGGGTTGTCCAGTGCAACTATTGGTAATTCAGTCAAAACAATTGAGGATTCCGCATTTTACCACTGCACAGCATTGACGAGCATCACCATCCCTAATTCAGTCACTTCTATCGGCTCAAGAGCTTTCGAATATTGTGTCGGGTTGTCAAGCGTAACCATCGGTAATTCAGTCAAGACAATTACGGGCAACGCATTTTACCATTGCACAGCATTAGACACTCTCAACTTCAATGCAACCAGTTTTGACGACTTCTATTTAACAAATAGTATTGGACTAGATATTCCTAATCCTTTCGCAGGACTGGATATCTCAACCGTTAACTTCGGAGATGATGTCAAGAGAATTCCTGCTTATTTTACTAAAGGCCTGGATAAATTGAAAACCATCACCATCGGCAGGTCTGTCACATCATTAGGTTATCATGCGCTCCATTGTGAGTCATTAGAAACACTTAACTTCAATGCTATCAATTGTGCCGATGATCCCGAGGACCCATCCTCTGGACTTCGAAACTACTATTTCCCAAACGTCACAGTCATCAATATTGGAGAAGGGGTTCGGAGAATTCCTGCATGTCTAGCCATTGATGCAACTAAATTGACCCAAATCCACATTCCCAGTTCCATCAAGACCATTGGTAGAGGTGCATTTCAAGAATGCCGTGCTCTAAGCGTTGTTCACATCAATGATTTGGAAGCATGGTGCCGAATTACTTTTGATAGTGATTCTTGGTTTACATATACTAGTCATCCTTTATGCTATGCTTGGGGTAATGGTAAATTATTATTAAATGGGATGGAACTGACTGATTTAACGATTCCCAACACCATTACTAAAATAAACGATTTTACGTTCATGAATAGTGGGCTGTCAGGCATTTTAACCATCCCCAACTCCGTCACTTCTATCGGCTCAAAAGCTTTCTACAGGTGTAGCGGGTTGTCCAGTGTAACCTTTGGTGATTCAGTCAAAACAATTGGCGACGAGGCATTTTGCCTTTGTACTGGGTTGACAGGTGGTTTAATCATCCCCAACTCCGTCAAAACCATCTGCGAGAATGCGTTTAGTTGTTGTAGTGGGCTAACCAGCGTCACCATCGGAAACGCCGTCACTACCATTGGCTATGGAGCATTCTCGGCTTGCATCAGACTGACCGACCTCACCATCGGCAAATCCGTCACTTCTATTGGCAACCTGGCATTTGCAAGTTGTGATTCACTACGTTATGTGACTTGTCTTGCTGAAACGCCGCCAAGCATACATAATGAAACTTTTAGCGGAATCAACGTCTATTGTTATCCCACACTAACTGTACCATACAAATGCGGACAAGTCTATGTGTATTCGGCTTGGAATATATTCAGAACCATCAAAGAGAAAAGTTACTTTGAAGTAAATGGAATTTATTATGTCATCAAAAGTTCAAAAAAAGCGACTGTAATATCAGGAAATCCCGATTTGTGTATCGGTAACGTAGTTATTCCATCTAGTGTGACTTATCTCGACAACACTTACAACGTTACTACCATCAATTCCAGCGCTTTTGAAGGTTTCGTTGGAATAACAAATATTACCATTCCGAACTCTGTCAGAACAATCGGAGCGCGAGCATTCTACAATTGCATCGGGCTAACAGGTGATTTGAATATACCCGAAAAAATCACTACTATTGGAGACTCCGCATTTCAGGGCTGTACGGCATTAAATACGCTCAACTACGATGCAGCCAATTGCAGCGATTTCAATTCCGATTACACTGCACATCCCTTTTATAATCTGCACTTTCAAACCATCAACATCGGTGAAACAGTCGATAAAATACCTGCATATTTCTCAAGCGGGCTTACCGAATTGACCCATGTCGCCTTTGGTAACAACGTTACCGCCATCGGCAACTCAGCATTCAGCAACTGTAGTGGAATAACAGGTAATTTGAACATACCCAACTCTGTCACTGCCATTGGCAAAGCAGCATTCTACAATTGCGCTGGAGTGACCAGTGTTACCATCGGTAATGCTGTCACAACCATCGGTGACAATGCTTTCTTTAATTGCACAGCCATAGAAAAGGTGGATTGTAAAGGTACCGTCCCTCCCGTGATGCAAAACACTAACTGTTTTTCATCAGATACTTATGAAAAAGCGGTATTATATGTTCCCAAAGGATTAATCAATGCTTATAGATCCACAAATTATTGGAACAAATTTGAGAACATCATGAGCGAAATATCTGTTGAAATGTTTGATGTAAATGGTGATGGCAATGTGAATATTTCAGACATAAACATTTTAATAGACATTATACTTGGCAGGCATGTTGATGGACAAACATATGGTCGATCTGATGTTAACCATGACGGGGTTGTGAACATTGCTGACATCAACACCATCATCAACACGATTTTATATTTGTAAAATAATGACGAGGCAGGCAAGGCTCTGGTAGCCGCCGCTCCCCAGCTCTGAACCCTAGGGAAATAATAAAACATTTTCTATAGTTATGATGGCGACTTCCTCTACAGGGAGCCGCCATCATCGTTAATTGGCTATTTTTCAACCCCAAAAAACAAATATTTCAAAAAAAAGTTACATCAATGTAACTTACATCAATGTAACTTTTATTATCTTTGCAGCCGATAACCAAACTTTGTCAAGAAAATGAAGGCACCATTTCAATTTGGATCGCTGGCCGAGAAAGAGAACTTCATCGACCGCGTTGAGGACAGGGCGTTGCTCAAACAGCTGCTCATGTCGGGCATTCATGTGATGCTCATTTCACCGCGCCGATGGGGAAAATCGTCACTGGTCAAGGCCGTTGGAGAGGAACTGATGGCCGAAAACAAAAATGTGCGCGTGTGCTACATCGACGCTTTCAGCATCAGCACCGAGACCGAGTTTTACCGCGTGTTTGCCAGCCGCGTCATGTCATGTGCCGCCTCGCGATTCAAGAGAGGCATTGAGGAGATGAAGAAATTCCTCACGGGGGCAGTGCCACAGCTCGTTATCCGCGACAAAGTGACTGAATTCGTCACTTTTGACCTGCGGTTCCAGCCTCATGAGAAAGACAAATTTGAAATTCTGGAACTGCCCGAAAAAATCGCTGCCGCCAAGGGGTTGAGAATCATCGTGTGCATCGACGAGTTCCAGCATTTGTCCAGTATCCCGCAGTACCCTGACATGGAGGGCAAGATGCGCTCGGTGTGGCAACAGCAACACAATGTGTCTTATTGCTTATATGGCAGCAAGCGCCACATGATGACAGAGATATTTAATGATTCCACCAAACCGTTTTACCGCTTCGGGCAAGTCATCTGGCTCAAGAAAATCGAGGAGCGCTATTGGGTAGAATTTATCGTCAGCGCTTTTGAAAGAACTGGAAAAAGCATCTCGACCGAGTTTGCCCGACGCATTTGCGACGTCACCAAATGCCACTCGTGGTATGTGCAACAGTTGAGTTTCTTCATTTGGAATGCTACCGACACCGAGGTGACCGAGGAAATCTTCAATCGGTCGTTACAGCGCTTGATTGACACCAACGCGCCGATGTTCCAAAACGACATTGAACAGCTCACAGCCAGCCAAAAAGCCATGCTGCGGGCAGTGAACGATGGCCGCTACCAGTTTGCTGCTGACGAGACCAAACGGCTATATGCGATGGGCAATGCCAACACCATCGCACGCAACAAGCGCATCCTGCAAGACAAGGATTACATTGAACAACGAGGGCATCGGTTTGAATTTGTGGACCCGATTTTCCAACTGTGGTTCAATCAAGAGTATAACAACTAAAATCATTTATCCTTAAAAAGTTACATCAATGTAACTTACATCCATGTAACTTTTTATAATTTTGTAGATCAATCATGCGGGTACTGATTGTCAATACTGCCGAGAGGACGGGGGGCGCGGCGATTGCCGCCAACCGTCTGATGCACGCCTTGAACCACAATGGTGTCGAGACGCGGATGCTGGTGCGCGACCGCAAGACCGATGCCCCTGAGGTGGTCAACATCCCCCAGTCGCTACGGCTTAAGGCCAATTTCCTGTGGGAGCGCGGCGTCATCTGGCTTGCCAACGGATTAAAGAAACAAGGCATTTTCCAGGTCGATATCGCCAATGCGGGAACCGACATCACCGCGATGCCCGAGTTCCAATGGGCCGACGTCATCCACCTGCACTGGGTCAACCAGGGTTTCCTGTCGCTGAATGACTTGGAACGCATCCTGACCAGCGGCAAGCCCGTCGTGGTGACAATGCACGACCAGTGGTACTTCACGGGCATCTGCCACTACTCGGGTGGCTGCGACAAGTACCAGACGCAGTGCCAGCACTGCCCGATGCTCAAGGGCGGCGGCACGTGGGACGTGACACAACGCGTGTTTGACCGCAAGCGGGCGATGTATCAAGGGCGGAATCTGACCTTTGTGGGCTGCAGCCGCTGGATGGCCGACATGGCGCGCCAGAGCCGCCTGACGCAGGGCCACACCGTGACCAATATCCCCAACGCCATCGACACCGATGTCTTCAAGCCCATCGATAAGCAAGAGGCACGCCGTCGCCACAACCTGCCTCTGGACAAGAAGCTGCTGCTGTTCGGTGCCCAACGCATCACCGACGAGCGCAAAGGTTTCCGCTTTCTGGTCGAGGCCTGTGAGCACATCAAGATGCACCACCCCACCCTGCCCGACAGGTTGGGCATCGTTGTGCTGGGCGGTGACGCGCAGAGCGTCAAGGAGGCCTTGCCGTTGCCCGTCTATTCTGTGGGTTACCTGAATAACGAGAAAGAGATTGCCGAACTGTATAATGCCGCCGACCTGTTTGTCACGCCCTCGCTGCAGGACAACCTGCCCAACACCATCGTCGAGGCGATGTCGTGCGGCGTGCCCTGCGTGGGCTTCAACGTGGGCGGCATCCCCGAGATGATTACGCACCGCCAGGACGGCTATGTGGCCGACTACTGCGACAGCATCGACTTCGCCCAAGGCATCGCCTGGTGCCTTGACGAGCAGCGCCAGCCCGCCTTGAGTGCTGCAGCCCGCGCAGCCGCCGTCGCTACCTACAGCGAACAGGCCGCCGCCCGCCGCTACCAGGCCATCTACCAGCTCGCCCTCACCGATCACTAATCACTAACCACTAATCACTAATCAAAAAAAGATGCCGCAATCGCGGCACCTTTTTTTATCAAACCCTCCAGTCGATGACGGTCTGGAGTTTCTTGTCGTAGTAGCGGCGCAGATCGCTCCAGCGGTAGTAGGGTCCCTGGGCGGGGGTGACTGGCAGCAGTGCCTCGTGTTCGTTGAGCAGGACCTTGACCAGAATGTCGTCGGGATTGTTGCCAGTTGAGCCGATGGGGCGGTAGAAGACCATCTGAATGTTGCAGGCCTTGGGGATGGTATTGTAGTCCTGCCAATGCTCATGCAGTTCGTCAAGGTTCTCACAACTGTAGTTGACGCTGTCGAGCTCCATGAGGCAGGCCAGCGGCAGCACACAGGTCTCGTGGCCAAAGCGCAGCGAGGCGCCGCGTTCGCCCGTGGCGATGGCCTCGTCGGCCTTCTCAATCATGTCGCGCAGCAGGGCGCGCTCGATAAAGGGCATGCGGTTGCCGTTCTGGGGCGCATTGGCCCAATGGATGTACCAGTAGATGTTCTTGAGGCGCCACAGCTCAAAAATCTCGTTGTTGCTGAAGTAGTGGTACAGGTTAACGTCGTCAAAGAACTGGTGTCCCTGCAGCGAGCCAGCCACGTCGAACACGTCACGCATCAGTTGACGTCCGTTCAGGTTGGCAGCAGCCCATGCGGTGTCGTTCACCAGTTGGGCAATGAAGCGCTGGGGATTCAGGTGCTTGTCATACATCCCGTTGGAAATCGGGTCCACGCTCTTGCGCAGGTCGTTGGCCAGGGTGTCCTCGCCGTAGCCCCACCCCATGTAGTACATGTCGTGGTAGCTGGCGTCTGTGGTGATGCGCAGGTCAGGGTTGAGCGAGCGCAGGCGCATTGTCTCGTTCTGCATCGACAGGATGCAGCGGATGATGACGGTTGAGCGGGCATCCACGCGGGCATCGCCGGCAAACACCTCGGGGAAGTTATCAAACATGCGCTGGGCGATTTCCTGATGCTGCAGGGCGCCCTCGTCGCTCAGGTCACCGGCACGCTGCTTGGAGGTCTCATACACCATGCTCAGTTGGCGGCGCAACAGTTCGCCTTGCAGGTTGAGCATACCCGCCTCTTTGGCCTTGGCAAGTTCCTTGCAGGGGCGTTCATAATACTTGGCATTGGTCAGCCAGCGGCTGCCGTGGCGGCCGTAGTGGTCGATATAGAAAGGCTCATAACCCGCTGGTGCTGCCGTCAACACGGGCACCTTCACGTCGGTGCCGTAGGGGTAGGCATAGTGGTTACTGGCCGAGCGGTCAAAGTTGCTGATGACCTGCTTGTGCGGCGTTTGGGCGCTCACCGTCATGACGGCAAATGCCAGAATGGTAATGTATGTGATGAACTTTTTCATTTTATTTCAGTTGTCAGTTGTCAGTTTTCAGTTTTCAGTTTTCAGTAAAATGCGGATGCCGCTGAAAACTGAAGACTGAAGACTGAAAACTATTGTTTCACAATGGGTTGACGGGAGAGTTTATCGATGAAATAGTCGCGCACATCGGTCCAGTGGTAGAAGGGGGCGACATCGGTCTCAACAGGCAGCGTTGCAACGCGCTCATTGAGCAGCGGCAGCATCAGCACATCGTCGTTGCCCGCCTTGCGGAAGTACACGAACTGGATGTTGGCGGCCATCGGGAAGATTTTGTAGGTCTGCCAGTGCTGGTCCAGCGTCTCGACGTCGGACGTGCGGTAGTCAGCGCCGTTCAGGCCCATCAGACAGCACAGAGGCAGCACCACGCTCTCGTGGCCGAAGCGCAGCGACGCGCCAGGCGTGCGGTTGTCGGTAGTGGTGGCACGGTCGGCATCCTCGATGAAGTTGCGCAGCAGGTTGGCTTCCATATAGTCCACGCGATTCTGCGTCAGCGGCGTCTCGCCCGACCATACATACCAGTAGAGGTTATTGTAGCGCCACACATTATAAATATCATCGGCACTGAACAAGTCATACAGGTCCACCTGCTCAAACTGGTGATGACTCTGCATGTTGCCGGCCACCTCCATCAGGTAGAGGAGCATCTTGCGGCCATCGGTCACGCTGTCGCGGGCAAACTTCTGGTCCTTGAACAGCTTTTTGAACATGTGCTTGGGGTTGAGCCACTTGTTCATGTACTGCTCGCGCAGCGGCGCCATCTGCTCACGCAGGGACCTGACCACGGTGTCCTTATAGTTCATATAATACATCGTCGCCTCGCTGGCGTCGGTGGTGATGTTGAGCTTGGGATTGAGCGATGCCAGCACATCCACCTCGTTCTGCATCGACAGGATGCAGCGGATGACGATCGTCGAACGGGCATTCACGGGTGCCCCATCCTTGAACACCTGCGGGAAGTTCTGGAACATGCGACGGGCGATGCCCTGGTGCTGCTCGTGGCCGATGTCGCTGAGTTCGCCCAGGCGGCCCTGGCTGGCCTCATTCACCTCACGCAGGATGTTGAGTACCTGCTGGCCGCGGGGAGTGAGTTTGCCGTTGCGCTCACCCATTTCCAGCATCTGCAGGGGATAGGAATATTTCGTCCTGTTGATAAGCCAGCGGCTGCCGTGGCGGCCGTAGTGGTTGATGAAAAACGGCTCATAGCCTGCAGGCGCCGCCGGAATGGCGGGCAGTGCCTTGTCAGGATAGGCCTGATAGTTGTTGGCGCTCAGTTTGGGGTTGGCCTTGAAATCCTCGCGCACCCCAGCCGTGAGGCACAGCCACCCCACCATCGCCACAGTGAAAAGTAAGACAATTCGTTTCATATTATTTAGTCCTTAGTTTTTAGTCCTTAGTCCGTAGTCGATGCTGCAAAGATAATAATTTTTCTCTCACCAACCCTCATCAAACAACTCAGACAACATTTTTGTTCAAACAACATGGACAACGTTGAATAACTTGAACAACTGTTATTTTAGTCGCGCTGACGCGCGAGAGCCTTTTGCTCGGCGTAGCCAAATCATGCAAATCTTAGCAAATCAAGCAAATTAAATGAAGAGATTTGTTCAATTTGAACAGATTTTGTTGGATTTCTCGGCCGCCAGGCCGACAAAAAAGACATCCGCACTCAATTGAATGCGGATGCCCCTAAAACCTAAAACCTAAAGCCTGAAACCTTACTTGAGGATCTTGGTAGCGGTGCCGTCGGCATTCTTGACGATGATGATGCCGGTGGCATTGCTGATATCGGTCAAGCGGCGGCCCTGCAGGTCGTAGTACTCGACAGGACCGTTGACACCGGCCTTCACCTCCTCGACCGCAGAGTTCACGGGGGTGAACACCAGCTTACTGTAGTCCTGCACGCTCAGGTAACCGGTCTTGTTGATGCCGATGCTGAAGGGCATGGTCAGGTTACTGAACACGCCGGTGTTGCTGTCGTAATCAAAGACGACTTGCGTCAGCACTGAGCCGTTGTTCTTGTCAAAGGTGCCGAGGTAGATGGGGTAAGTCCCTTCATACTCATCCTCATAGCGGCCCATGTACTGCGGCAGGGTGAACTCGATTTTTCCGTTCCTAAGCACACCGGCTACCCATGCCTCGGGCAGACCGGGCCAGATGCCCTGGATGTACACATACTCATCGGTGAAGCCCACCTTGACGGTGTGGCTGTCCTCGACGGGGGGGCGGTTGACATTGTACTGGGTCTGGTAAGAGAACTCATACTCCTTGAACTCGAGGTCCTCGGGGGCCTGGAGCAGCGCGTCGGGATGCCTGGAGAGGGTGAGTCCTTGGTAGTAATTGACATAGTACAGGTTGTCCTTGTCGACGGTGATGAAGATGTAATCAAACGTCGTCAGGTCGCGCGCATCATTGAACGTCAGCACCATATCCTTCTGCGTCGTGCTGCCGTCAACGGGATTGTAGTGGGCACACTTGAAGTAGAAGAGCACATCGTTGGAGCCCAGCAGCTGCGGGTTGGCGAAGGTGACAGTGTTGCCCTTGCTCTCGCCCTTAATCCACGCCTTAGGCAGATACTCGGAGATGCCCTGGATCCACACCTCGTCGCCATAGAATCCCACATTGACGGTGGCGCGATAGGGATCCCATGCATAGCCATCGTTGATGGCGGTGGTCAGGTAGTAGGTCTCGATTTCCATGTCGGCGGGCGGTGACAAGGGGGCCTCATCAATGGGCAGATAGGTTGACCCGAAGTCGCCGGCCTGCAGCCACTCGTAGTCGAGGTACTGGAAATTCTGGCCGAAGGCCCGGTTCATGGTTCCCATCACCAGGTTCATGTCGGTGCCGTTGAGGCTGATGGAGCCATCGTCGTTGATGGTGTAGGTCACCTCGGTGATGGAGTCGTCATAGAAGTAGCTGTCGCGCTCCTCGTCGTAGGCAAACATGGCGACCTGAACCGCCATCTCCAGCGACTTGGTGTAGGCGATATACTGTCCCATGGGCACGGTGATGGTCTTGCCGTCCTCGCTCAAGGTACCTTCCACCCATCCGTCATAATAGGTCCAGGAGACGGGGCGCTGGATGTACACCTTGTTGCTGTCGGCAAACACAAAGCTCAACACGCCTTCCTGGTCGCCGTAGATAATCTCATAGACGTCCTCGCCCTCCTGGGCGTCCTCACGCTCGACTTCCCTGACAATGCTTCCCGAGCGCATGTACAGGTGCAGTTCGCCCTCGGGCTGGGCTTCGATGACGGGGGGAATATAGATGTCCTTCTCTACAACGGTGTAGTGGAAGACCATCTCGGGATTGAGTTGGCCTGTGGCCTGCACCATGATGCAGCCCGCAGGGATGGTGAGCGTATAGTTTCCCACCACGCTCGTGGGATACTCCAGATAGACCACGGCATTCTCTCCAATCTCCATCATGTTGCACAGGAATTCCTCGCCGGTTGAATCGTTGGCCAGTACGGGGTGGACGCTCTCCAGGACTTCCACCTTTTCCCCATAGGCGAGGGTGAAGTTCTGCAGGATATACAGTTCGCCCTCGGGAGGATTGATGGTGTAGTCGGGCATGCCCTCACCAGAAATCGTGTATTCAAACCTGAGTTCATGCACCTCTTCGCCCAGGGCATTCACGATGACAGCGCCAGCGGGGATAATCAAGGCGTATCGGCCCGACTCTTCAATCCGGTTGCCAAAGTCCATCGTCACCTGGTTGCCGTCGGCACTCATCGTCGTCTGCCAGGTATGGCCCTTAGTGATATTGCCCAGCGTGGCCACACTGCCGTCGGCAATGCTGTCCACCGCCATCGGGAAGGTGATGGTGAAGCGCTGCAACATCTCCTCAAAGCCCTCGAGAGGGTTGATGGTTATCTGGTCATAGAACTGCTGCACACTGCCGCCCTCGATGGTGTAGTGGAAGTTGAGTTCATGCACCGCCTCGTCCATGCTGTAGATGATGATGGCGCCAGCGGGAATCGTCAGCGTGTATTCGCCGGCCTCGGTCACTTCCTGTGGGAAGTACATCAGCACGGTGTAGCGCACATCATACATCTCGGCCTGCCAGCTCTTGCCCGTGGTGGTGTTGGTGAGCGTTGCACGCATGCCGTACTCTATCTCACCCACATACTCGGGCAGGGAAAGGGTGAAATTCTGCAGGCTTTCCACAGTACCCTCGGCGGGGTTGATGGTAATCTGCTCGTAAAATGATTCTGTGGTGCCGCTGATGTCAAACCTGAGCGTCATGGGCAGCAGCCGCTGGCCATTGACGGTAAGGGAGTTCTCGGGGATGTTCAGGTAGTAATGTCCCGAGGCGGTGCAGCACTCGTCAAAGTCGATAATCACGGTCTTGCCCTCTTCATCGGCACGCATGGTGCCCTTGAGGGTCGCCCCACCGCCCTTCTCCAGCGTGGGGACGGCATTCTCGTTCACCGTCACCGGCAGGTCGGCAAAGGTGATGGTAAAATGCTGCAGGCTCTCCACCGTGCCCTCGGCAGGGGTGACAGCCATGACCTCGTAAGGGTCAACCACGGCAAAAGCCGTCGCGCTGCTCAGCGCGATGACCATCAACATGGTGAATAGTCTATGGACTTGGTTCATTTTTTAAAGTTTATAGTGATAGATGCTATAGAAAGATCTTTATGTTATCAGTTTATCGAGAGGAGCCAGTCGATGAGGGCGGTCACGTCGCCGATGCTCACGCTTCCGTTTTGGTCAACGTCGGCCTCGGCGGGAGCGGAGCTGCCATCCAGGATGAGGTCGATGAGAAGGGTCACGTCGGCAATGCCCACCTTGCCATCAAGGTCCACGTCGCCCAGCAACAGCTCGGCGCCGGGGATGGTGTAATGGAAGTTGAGTTCATGCACCTGGGCGTCCAGGGTGTAGAATATCACGGCACCGGCGGGAATCGTCAGCACATACTCACCGGGCTCGGTCACCTCCTCGGGGAAGTACATCAGCACGGTGTAGCGCACGTCATATATGTCGGTGCTCCACGACTGTCCCGTGGTGGTATTGGTCAGCGTGGCCTCCATGCCGTATTCAATCTCGCCCACGCTCAGCGGGAACGATACGATAAAGTTCTGCAGGCTCTCGACGGTGCCCTCGGCAGGGTCGACGGTAATCTGCTCGTAGAACGACTCGGGGGTGACAGGAATGATGAACCTGAGGGTCAGCGGCAGCAGGCGCTGGTTGTTGACGGTGAGGGTGTTCTCGGGGATGTTCAGGAAGTAATGTCCCGGGGTGGTCACACACTCGTCAAAGTCAATCAGCACACTCTTGCCGTCGGCACCGGCACTGATGGTGCCCTCGATGGTTCCGCCACCGCCCTTCTCCAGCGTCGGGATGGAATTCTCATTGACTACCACGGGCAGGTCGGCAAAGGTGATAGTGAAGTGTTGCAGGCTCTCCACATTGCCTTCGGCGGGAGTCACGGTCAGGGCCGAATAGGGGTCCACAGCAGACCAAGCTGATGTGCCACACACGAGTGCCATCAGCAATACCAAAAATCGTAAACTTGTCTTCATTGTTGTAATGTTGATAATACGTGATGATGCCTGAGACTCATGCGGGAGAGAGGCGAGACGGGGGTGTAGAGAGAGTAGGAAAAACCGCCGCATTCACCACCACGAATGGTTAATAAATAGTCTTTTTAAAATAACAAAGTGGTGCAAATGTACACGTTTCCGACAACAAATCAACTTAAAATACCTAAAATAATTACAAATTATTCTTAAAATCATCACGAAAGATAATAAAAAGGCATAACCTCCACCCCAAAATGGAGCCAAGGTCTCACATAAACAATGAACATGAATGCTGTCTGATTATATATTTGAAATGTACACGTAATCATCATCTTTATTTTATCAACACCCCCTCATGAGCCAACAGTAACGACCCATTAAATTCAATAAAAAAAACACTTTTCGGTAGCATTTAACCGATGAAAAACGGGGCTTTGTTGAAAATAATTGCAGTATACCACAAATATTACATTATTTTGCAACAAATAATCATGTTTTAATCACTTTAAACGACAAACTAACATTTAGTATTTATGAAGAAACGATTCCTATTGGCAACACTGATTGCCATGGCGGGTGTTTTGGGCTATGCACAGCAGACGATGTGGGTTCACACAGGTCAAGTGCACTGGGCCTACAACACCGAGACGGTGGGCACGATGCCGTACAGCTCGGCCAACATGCTCACCGTGCTGGAGAAGGGGTTCGCCCTTGCCGATGTGGACAGCGTGACAGTCGCCGACGAGACGTTCGCCGACGACAACGTGCTGGTCAAGTACACGGGCAACACGGCGGACGTGTATGTGGCAGGTAACATCGCCAACCACATTACCGCTCAGGTGACCGGCGCACGCGTGGCCGTCATGCAGGACGCCGACGTGGCCACCGAGTACACCTACACCTTGCAGGGCACAAGCACCAGCGGCTGCTTCTACCATGCAGGTTACTACAAGATGACGCTGGTGCTGAACGGTGTTAACCTTACCAACCCTGACAGCGCCGCCATCAACATCCAGAACAGCAAGCGCATCGCCGTGCAGCTGGCCGACGGTACGACCAACACGCTGAAGGACGGCGCCAACAACACCAAGAAGGCTGCCTTCCTGGTGAAGGGCCATGCCGAGTTCAGCAAGGGCGGCTCATTGACCATCACGGGCAACAAGAAGCACGCGCTGGCCTGCAACGAGTACATGGAGGTCAAGAAGACCGTGGGCACCATCACCATCACGGGTGCTGTGGCCGACGCCATCAACGTGGCCCAGTACTTCCTGATGAACGGCGGAACCATCAACATCCAGAGCTGCGGTGACGACGGCATCCAGGTTGATGCCGAAGATGCCACCGACCCCGAACTTGACGGCCACGTCCTCATCAAGGGCGGCACGCTTACCATCAACGGCAGTGCAGCAGGCACCAAGTGCATCAAGGCCGAGGGCAACATCGACATCCAGGGCGGCACACTGATGCTCAACCACAGCGGTAACGCTGTATGGGATGCCGACAAGAGCAAAATCAAGGAAGCTACCGGCTTGGGCACCGACCGCAACCTCACCATCAATGGTGACGCAGCAGTTATCAACATCACGATGACAGGCAACGGCACGCGCGGCATGAAGTGCGACAGCACCATGACCTGCACCGCCGGCAACATCGACATTAAATGCCAGGGCGAGCCTTGGGCTTACGGCACCGTGGACACCACCAAGGTAGCCTGTGCCAAGGCCGACTATGCCTTTATCCTGAACGGTGCCACCATGAAGTGCACCACCATCAAGGACGAGGCCATGGGCGTGCGTAGCGAGGGCACCGCACTCATCAGCGGCGGAACCTTGACGCTCAACACCTATGACCACGGCATCAAGACCGACGGCGACATGGACATCACCGGCGGAACCATCAACTTCACCGTGACCGGCGCTGCCAGCAAGGCCATCAAGCCTATCGGCAATCTGCACATCACGGGCGGCACCATCACGGGAACCGTGAGCGGCGGGGGCGAGACCTATAACGACAACACCACGAGTGCCTGTGCCGGCATCAAGTGCGACGGCAACGTCATCATCGACGGCGGCACCTTCGACCTGAAGGCTACCGGCGCCGGTGGCAAGGGCATGAACATCGACGGCACGCTCACCATCAACGACGGCAACATCAAGGTGACCACCACGGGCTCCAAGTATGGCACCAGTGGCGGTGGCGGCGGTTGGAACCCGTGGGGCGGCGGTGAGAGCAGTGGTGACACCAGCTCCTCGCCCAAGGGCATCCGCGCCGAGGGCACCGTCACCATCAACGGCGGCACGTTCACCGTTTCCTGTACGGGCGGTGAGGGCGCCGAGGGCATCGAGTCCAAGTCCATGATTACCGTCACGGACGGTTACATCGAGTCCACCTGCTATGACGATGCCATGAACTCCGCTGGCGACATGTACATCCAGGGCGGTTACATCTACGCTGTAGCCACCAACAACGACGCACTTGACGCCAACGGCGACATGCACCTGAGCGGCGGCTACATCTTCTGCGCTGGTAGCGAGGAAGGCGCCGACGCCAACACCGAGGGACGCAAGAAACTCTATATCGAGCCTGGTGTTTACCTCATGGCCTACGGCCGTAGCATGGGCGCACTCGAGAGCGGCGCAAGCCTGGGTCAGACCTGCTACAAGGCGTCCACCTATTCGGGCGGCACACGTTATGCCCTGCTGAGCAACGGCACTGTGGCATTTGCTGTCACGGCACCGACCATCAGCGGTGGCGGCGGATCCGGTTGGCTCGCGGGCAGTGGACCTGGCGGTGGAGGTCCTGGCGGTGGTGGTCAGAGCGCAACCTTCATCGTCTCGACACCGTCTGGCACGACGCTCAAGTCGGGCGTGACCTTCAGCGGCACCACGCTGTGGAGCGGCAAGGGCAGCACCAATGCAACGGGCGGCTCGTCGGTAACACTCACGACCTATACCGGTTCAACAGGCTCACCCATGTAATACGTTAGAAGTTAAAAGTTAGGAGTTAGAAGTTTTAGGCGATAGTAACCTTACTTAAAACTAAAAACTTAAAACTTAAAACAACAAAGATTATGAAAAAGACGATTATAACGATGCTCATCGCACTGGTGGCCATGATCGCCAGCGCCGAGACCTATAACTACCTGAAGTTCACCAAGACCAATGGTTCGACCGTGACCTATTCGGCACAGGGTCTCAAGCTCACCTACGATAACACGAATGTGACCGTCACCAACGTGGATGGCACTGCCACCATCGCCCTTGCCGAGGTACAGGACATGTACTTCAGCAACGAGGCTGGCAGCAACCCACTGCGTGGTGATGTGGACAACGACGGCCAGGTCACCATCAGTGATGTAACCTCACTCATTGACTACATACTTAATGGCTATGCTCCTGGTGCCGATGCCACGTCGGCCGACGTGGACCTCGACGGCGAGGTAAGCATCGGCGACATTACTGTACTGATTGACTACATCCTCAATGAGGTTTGGCCATAATTTCTAAGCCATTAGCTGTTAGCATCCGCATTCGGGTTTAAACTACGAACCTTTAGCGAAGCCAATTACGCTAATTTAACTAATTGCATCCGCATTCCTGCTACAGGAGTGCGGATGTCTTTTTTGTCGGCCTATCGGCCGAGAAATCCAACAAAATCTGTTCAAATTGAACAAATCTCTTCATTTAATTTGCTTGATTTGCTAAGATTTGCATGATTTGGCTACGCCGAGCTAAAGGTTCTCGCGCGTCAGCGCGACTAAAATATCAGTTGTTCAACGTTGTCCATGTTGTTTGAACAAAAATGTTGTCTGAGTTGTTTGATGAGGGTTGGTGAGAGAAAAATTATTATCTTTGCAGCTATGTTCCGATTTATCCATACCAGTGACTGGCACCTGGGCCAGAATTTCTACGGCTACGACCGCAGTGCCGAGCAGCGCGACTTCCTGCAGCAGCTCGCCGCCATCGTGGCCGAGCAGCGCCCTGATGCCCTGCTTGTGAGCGGTGACGTCTATCACACACCCTCGCCCTCGAACAGTGCCGTGAGCCTGTATGTCAAGTCGATGCTGGACATCCACGAGGCCTGCCCCGAGATGGCCATTATCGTCATTGCAGGCAACCACGACAGTGCGGCACGTCTGGAGAGCGACAGCCTGCTGTGGCGACTGGCGGGAGTGACTGTGCTGGGAGGCATCGCCCGCAACGGCGACGGAACGGCCGACCTGGACCGCCACCTGGTGCGCGTCGGCGACAAGGGAATCGTCGCGGCGGTGCCCTTTGGCTACGCGGCCAATTTTCCGCACATTGCAGGAAACACCGCCACACGCGACCAACGCCAGCAGGCCTATTTCCAGGCGCTGCTGGACCGTGCTGCCGAATTGAACCCCGACGGGCTGCCCGTGGCGCTGATGGCCCACCTGGCCGTGAGCGGCAGCAACATCACGGGTCATGACAGCACGGTGCTGATGGACAGCGTGGCACTCAACGAGCTGGGCACGGGCTACGATTATGCCGCCTTAGGGCACATCCACCATCCGCAACAGCTCAGCCAGCAAGCCCGTTACTGCGGCACGCCGCTGGCCGTGAGTTTCGACGAGCAGTGCGAACACGCAGTGAGCCTCGTCGAGATTGCCACCCACGGCACCACGCCCGTTGTCAGCCGCCACGCCATCAGGAATATCCGTCCGCTGCACACCATCCCGCCGACGGTGCCTGCCGACTTTGACTCGGTGATGGAGCAGCTGCAGGGCATCAGCGAGGAGGATGCCTACGTCCGCCTCAACGTGCTCGTCGACGGCCATCTGCCTCACGACGCCCAGACGCGTGCTGCCCAGCTGCTGGCCGAGAAACATTGCCGCTACTGCTGCATCAAGCGCACCTTGCCTGCCACAGCACGCCCGCAAGGCTCCACAATGAGCCTCGAGCAGCTGAGCAGCAAGAGCCCGCAGGATGTCGCCAACCAGTATTTCGCAGACAAGACCGGCAACCCGATGAGCGACCTGCAACGGGAACTCTTCAACGAAGCGCTGCAACAAGTCCTTAATGGAGTTAGGAGTTAGAAGTTAGGAGTTAGAAGTTAGAAGTTTTAGGCGATAGTAATCTTACTGAAAACTGAAAACTGAAAAAAATGAAACTGAAAAGGCTACATATCAGCAATATCGCATCGATTCAGGAGGCCGAAATCGACTTCGATGCGGCACCCTTGAGCGAGGAGCGGCTGTTCCTCATCACGGGCGACACGGGCACGGGAAAATCGACCATCATCGACTGCCTGTGCCTGGCGCTGTACGGCACCACGCCACGCATGAAGGCCGCCCGCCGCGCCGACTACGAGGTCAGCAGCGAGGACCGTTCTGCTGAAAAGAGCCTGTTCACCAACGACCCGCGCCAGCTGCTGCGCCGCGGCTGCGGCAGCGCCGACGTAAGCCTGACGTTTGACGACAACGAGGGCACGCCCTACATCGCCACGTGGCACGTGCACCGTGCCCGCAACCGTGCGACGGGTGCCCTGCAGGATGTGGAACGCACCCTGCGGACCGAAGACGACGTGACACCCAACGTCTTCCTGACCAAGAAGACCGAGATTGACGCCTTCATCACCCGCCTCATCGGGCTGGACGTCAACCAGTTCTTCCGCACTGTAGTCCTTGCCCAGGGCAAGTTTTCAGAGTTCCTCGAGGCTGACGACAACGAGAAGTCGCTGCTGCTCGAGAAGATGATGGGCATCGAAATCTATTCCCAGGTGGGCAAGAAGATTTACGAGCTGACCGCCGAGAAAAAACGGGCATGCGACATGCTCAAGGAGAGCCTGAAGGACATCACCCTGCTCAAGCCTGAGGAAATCGCCGCCATCGAGGGCGAGCGCACGCAATTCAAGCAGGAGCAGGCCACCGTGCGCCAGCAATATGACCGTGCCAAGTCGATGCACGACTGGCTCAACACCAAAAGCCTGATTGAGCGGGAACTCACCACACAGGGCGACCTGCTCAAGGACCTGCTGCAACAGACCCAGGAACCCGCCTATACCGCCAAACGCCAGCTGCTGGAGCAGTGGGACGCTACAGCCGAGGCCCGCACCGAGCTCAAGCGCCACCATGAGGCCTGCCGGCACATCACCGCACTCGAGGCCAAGAAGCCCGCGATGGAAAAGGAATACAGCCGCCTGAGCGCAGCCCTGGCCGCGACAACGGCACTGCTTGACGAGAAAAACAGGCGGCTGGAACAACTCTATGAGGAAATTGCCAAAGATGCGCCCGACAAGGCCATGACCATCGACCAGGTGAACGCCCGCAAGGACGCACTGGGCGAGCGCAAGGCCTCCCTCACAGCCCTCAAGGGGCAAATCGAAGCCTTCAACCGCCAGCAAGCCGCCATTGCCGAGATGACGGATGACCTCAAGGAGCAACGCGAACTGTTCGCCCGCGAGAGCGCAACGCTGGAACTGAAGAAGACGATAGCCCAAAAGGCATACGATGAGCTCGAGCGGCACAAGAATTGGAACGCCCTGCTCACGCAAGCCCACAAGTCGCTGCATCAGGGCGACACTTGCCCCGTGTGCGGCCACGTCATCGACACCCTGCTCACCCCCGAGTCCCAAAGTGTGCTCGACGAGCTCAAGAAGCAATATCAGGATGCCGACCAGGACTGGAAGGCGACACAGACCCGCATCAGCGCCAGCGAGAAACTCATCAACCACCTTCAGGGACAAATCAAGAAGGCAACCTCTTCTCTCCCCGCTCCTCCCTCCCCGCTCCTCCCTCCTGATTCCATCGACGCCCAGATTGCCGACATCAACAGCGAGATGGAGAAGCTCAACGCCATTCTCACCGAGGCGCAGACGCTGATGACCGCCATCGCCCAACTCAAGACCTCGATTCCCGTTATGCAAGAGGCTCAACGGAATACAAGCGGCTGCGCCGCTATGGAGAGTGTAGTGAGGAGAGAGGAGAGAAATGCCCCCCTCCCCAGCGGCCAAAGCCCACACCACTCCCCCCTCACCTCTCCCCCCTCCTCCCTTATCTCGGAGTGGAACACGTTGGAGAACCAATACCTGCAGTGGCAGACCGCCCTCAGTCGCGAGCAGGAAACGGCCCAAGAGGCACAACGCAAACTGGACGGTTTCCTGGCGGCAACGCCCGACATCACCATGGACCAACTCACACAATTGGGTGCCCACAGCAACGGCGAAATCGCCGCCATCAGGGCCGAATTGCAGCAGCTCACGGGCCGCATCCAGCACCTGCAGGGCGAGACTGCCGCCCTAAACAAGCGCCAAGCGGAACACCTGTCGCTCAAGCCCGAATGTGACATCGAGAACCCCGAACTGCTCATGGCAGCCATGGAACAGGCCAGCAAACGCGACCAGGAACTGAATGAGGAAATTTCGCTGCGCACGGCACACCTCGCCACCGACGAGCAGAACCGCAACCTCGCGGGCAAGCGCCAGCAGCAGTTGGTCGAGGCCGAGGACGTTTACCGCCACTGGTCCAGCCTCAACGAGATGCTGGGCAATGCCGACGGCGCGAAATTCCGCAAAATCGCCTTGAGCTACATCCTCGAGGAACTGCTCACCATCGCCAACGAATACCTGCACCGCTTCAACGACCGCTACGAACTCCAGGCGCGCCCAGGCTCACTCACCATCCTCGTGCACGACATGCTGCAGGGCGACCTGGCAGCCGTCACCACGCTGTCGGGCGGCGAGAGCTTCATGGTGTCGCTGGCATTGGCATTAGCGTTAGCGAGGATGACGGGCCGGGTGTTCACCGTCGATACCATCTTCATCGACGAGGGATTCGGCACCCTGAGCGAGGGCTACCTCACCAGCGTGATGGAAACGCTGAACCACCTCTACGACCTGGGCGGACGCCGCGTGGGCATCATCAGCCACGTCGAAGCCCTCAAGGAGCGCATCGCCACACAAATCCACGTTGAGCGCGACCCCGGCAACAACACCGCCAGCCACATCACCGTCACCAGCTAACACCCTCACTCCTTCCTCATCAAACAACCGAAAATACTGATATATCTAAGGAGCATCCGCATTCCTTTGCCCCACCTAAGCTGCTAAGATATTTACTCGCCCTGACGGGCGACTAAAAATCTTCTCGCCTTAGCGCCTTAGCGTGAGAGAAAATCACTACCTTTGCGGCATGATAACGAACAGACAAGGTGGTGGCGTGACGCAGCGCATCGGCTACATCGACGCGATGCGGGGTTTCACCATGTTCCTGGTGGTGCTGGGGCATGTGGTGGCCCTGTGCTGGCAGCTGGGCCCCGACACGCCCAGTCTGCACCACTATTTCACCCAGGTGAGGATGCCGATGTTCTTCTTCATCAGCGGCTTTGTGCTCTACAAGGCCGGCGTGATGTGGAACTGGCAGCAGATTGTCAGTTTCTTCAAGAAGAAGATTCCCGTGCAGCTCATCAGCCCGTTTATCTTTTTCGTCCTCTTCCTGCACGTGAGTCATGTCTCACTGTATGACGGCGTGATGGACAAGACCAAGGCGGGCTACTGGTTCACGCTGGTGCTGCTGGAATACTACGTGTTCTATGCCACCGTGAGGTTTGCGGTGCGAGGGTGCTGGGCGTCATGGATCCTTGCCGCACTGGGCGTGCTGATGTACTGCTTCTGCTGGCCCACGATGACCGTCCACAACCAGACGGCCGACAACTTTCTCGCGCTCATCAGTGCCCACCAGTGGCGCTTTTTCCTGTTCTTTGTGCTGGGCACGTTCACCAAGCAGTATTTTGACAAGGTGCAGCAGTGGCTCGACAGCAAGTGGCTGCTGCCGGTGTGCATCGCCATCTACTTTGGGGTGAACGTCTTTAGCGACGTGTTGCCTGTCAAGATCGTACTCTTCAAGGGCCTGCTGGCGCTGACGGGCCTGGTCATCCTGTTCTCGTTCTTCCGCCAGAAGCAGGCGCTGTTCTCGCAGCAGACGCGGCTGGGACGCACGATGCAGTATGTGGGTCGCCGCACCCTCGACATCTACCTCATCCACTTCTTCCTGCTGCCGCGCTATTTGAGCGAGTTCACCCTGTTCAAGGATTACCCCATGCCCATCATCGAGTTTGCCGTCTCCTCGCTCATTGCCATCATCATTATCGCCGCCTGCCTACTCATCAGCAACATCATCCGCCTGAGCCCCACCCTCGCCCGTTTCCTCTTCGGCGCAAAATAAGTTGTAAGTTTTTAGTTGTAAGTTTTTAGTACAATTACTGTCGCCTGCAGGTGTAGTGACAATTCAGGTAACATTACTTAAACTTAAAACTTAAAACTTAAAACTTTTTACTACCTTTGTGGGCTGAAATGAAGAAGATTCTGGTCATATTGGTATTGATGTGTGCAGCGTGCGGCCTTGCAGTCGCGCAGCAGCCGTCGTTGGGCAACTCCAGCAGCAAGAGTTCCAAGGCTTCCTCTACCAAGAAGCAGCGGGTAGAGCCGTCAGTGGCGTGGAGCGTGAGCGAGCCGCTGGGATTGCACTACCCATCGACCATCGACACCATCCACCTGGACTACCACCTGACGATGGTGCCCACGGGCGTGAGCGACGCCTGGCTGACGACGGGCAACTACGGCGCCCCAGGGCAGAACCAAATCTTCATGGAGCGTCCCTTGATGAGCGACTTCTTCTTCGAGGACGCCATCGAGGCTTGGATGCACGACACACGCACCATGCGCTTCTACAACACGCGCATTCCCATGACACTGCTCGCCCACTCCACCGGCGGCGACAAGTACAGCAACCTGGACCGTACACGTCTGGAGTTCTCGGGCAACGTGGACCGCAAGACGCAGGTGGGCGCGGGGCTGGACTACATCTACAGCAAGGGCTCCTATGACGCGCAGGCCGACAAGGACTTCACCTGGCGCCTGTTCGGCTCACACATGGGCGACCGCTACGAGCTGCAGACCTTCTTCAACCACTACAACTACACCACCAAGGAGAGCGGCGGCATCACCGACGACCGCTTCATCACCGACCCTGCCGAGGTGCAGGGCGGCGAGACCAAGGTGGACAACAAGAGCATCCCCACCCTGCTGACCAATGCCCACAGCCACCTGGAGGGCAGCCAGCTGTGGGTGAACCAGCGCTACAAGGTGGGCTTCTACCGCTACCGCCGCGACAGCGTGACCGACACCATCATTGACCGCACCTACGTCCCCGCGACCAGCTTCATCTGGACACTGGAGTTCAAGCACGCCAAGCACCAGTTCCTGAACAGCGTCGCCAGCCAGGACAAGAACTTTTTTGACCACACCTACCTGTCGCTGGACGGCACCGACGAGGAGACAAGCTACTGGCGGCTGCGCAACACCGTGGGCGTGTCGCTGCTCGAGGGTTTCAACAAGTACGCCAAATTCGGATTCGCCCTGTATGGCACCCACGAGGTGAGGCGTTACACCCAAGCCGTTGACAGCATCACCGGTACCACCCTGCCCGAAGGGCTGGAACCTGTCCCCGCCATCGTGCCGCACCGCACCACGCAGAACCTGCTGTGGCTGGGCGGACAACTCACCAAACAACGCGGCTCGCTGCTGCGCTACAACGCTACGGCACAGTTCGGCGTGCTGGGCGAGGCTGCGGGCGAGATTGACGTGACGGGCGACGTGACCACACGTTTCCGCCTGCTGGGCGATACGGTGAGCATCACGGGCTACGGCTACTTCAAGAACCTGGCGGTGCCCTATCTGATTAAGAACTACATCTCCAACCACTTTGTGTGGGAGAACAACTTCAATAAGACCAAACGGGTGCGTGTGGGAGGCGAACTGAACATTCCCCACACGTGGACCAACCTGGGCGTGGGCTATGAGACGCTCAACGACTACATCTATTGGGACGAGAACGGACTGCCAGCACAGCATGGCGGCGCCATCCACGTGCTGAGCGCCCGCTGGCATCAGGGGCTGCACTTCAAGGCCTTCAACTGGACGGGCAGCGTGACGCTGCAGACGAGCAGCAACGAGCAGGTGCTGCCGTTGCCCAAATTCGCCGTTTACAGCAACCTGTATGCCACGTTCACCATCGCCCGCGTGCTGCACGTGCAGATGGGCGTTGACGGCAACTACTACACCAAGTACTATGCCCCGGCCTACAATCCCGCGACGATGACGTTCCACAGCCAGCAGGAGACGAAATGCGGCGACTTCGCCATCATGAACCTGTATGCCAACTTCAGGATGAAACAGGCGCGCTTCTTCGTCATGTGGACACATTTCAACCAGAAACTGAAGAGCGGCACCGCCTATTTCGCCACGCCGCACTATCCGCTCAACCCCGCCCGCCTGCAAGTCGGCGTGTCGGTAAACTTCGTGAACTAAACCCGAGAGACGATGGCAAAAGACCCGCTGAATACTCCCATGATGAAGCAGTTCGTCGAGATGAAGGCAAAGCATCCCGACGCCGTGCTGCTGTTCCGCGTGGGCGACTTCTATGAGACCTATCTGGAGGATGCGGTGACGGCCAGCGAAATCCTGGGCATCACCCTCACGCGACGCAGCAACGGTGCCGCAGCGGCGACCGAGATGGCGGGATTTCCCCACCACGCCCTGGACACCTATCTGCCCAAGCTGGTGCGTGCCGGCAAGCGTGTCGCCATCTGTGACCAGCTCGAAGACCCCAAACTGACCAAGAAGCTTGTCAAGCGCGGCATCACCGAACTGGTGACCCCTGGTGTGGTCGTGGGCGGCACGATGCTCGACCGCAAGGAGAACAACTGGCTCGCGGCCGTGCACTTCGGCAAGAAGATGCTGGGCATCGCCTTCCTCGACATCAGCACGGGCGAGTTCCTCACCGCCGAGGGCAACGAGGAATACATCGACAAACTGCTGGTCAACTTCTCGCCCAAGGAGGTGCTCATCGAGCGCAGCAACCGCCAGCGCTTTGCCGCGACTTTTTCGTCGCGCTACCTGACGTTTGAACTCGAGGACTGGGTATTCACCCTGGAATCGGCCAACGACCGCCTGTTGAAGCATTTCGAGACCCGCAACCTCAAGGGTTTCGGCATCACGGCCATGGACAACGCCATCATCGCCAGCGGTGCCATCCTCCACTATCTCGACATCACCCAGCACACCCAGCTGGGCCACATCACCCACCTGTCGCGCATCGAGGCCGAGCGTTATGTGCGCCTCGACAAATTCACCATCCGCAACCTGGAGCTGGTGGCACCCATGAGCGACGACGGCAAGTCGCTGCTCGACGTCATCGACCGCACCATCTCGCCGATGGGCGGACGCATGATGCGCCGCTGGGTGCTGTTCCCCCTGCAGGATGTCAAGGCCATCAACCGTCGTCTGGACGTGGTGGAGCAGTTCATGCGCGACCCCGACGGACGCGAACTGATTCGGGAGCGTCTGGAACTCATCGGCGACCTGGAACGCCTGACGTCAAAGGCTGCCGTGGGACGCATCACCCCGCGCGAACTCGTTCAGCTCAAGAGTGCCCTGCAGGCCATCGAGCCCATCAAGCAATATTGCTCACAATCGCCGTGCGACGTGCTGCGCAGCCTGGGCGAGCAGCTGAATCCCTGCGCCCTCATCCGCGACCGCATCGAGCGCGAAATCAACCCTGACGCCCCCAACCAGACCAACCGTGGCAACGTCATCTGCCGTGGCGTGGACGCGCAGCTCGACGAGCTGCGCGACATCTCGTGCAGCGGCAAGGACTACCTGGTGGCCATGCAACGCACGCTGAGCGATGAAACGGGCATCCCGAGCCTGAAGATTTCCTACAACAACGTGTTCGGCTACTACATCGAGGTGCGCAACACCCACAAGGACAAGGTGCCCGACGAGTGGATTCGTAAGCAGACGCTGGTCAATGCCGAGCGCTACGTGACGCAGGAACTCAAGGAATATGAAGAGAAAATCCTGGGGGCCGAGGAGAAAATCCTCATCATCGAGGGCCGCCTGTTCAACGAACTGGTGACCGCCGTGACCGAGTATATCCCCGCCATCCAGAACGACAGCGCCATCATCGCCCAGCTCGACTGCCTCAATGCCCTGACGCGTGTGGCGATGGAAAACCGCTACAACCGTCCCGTGCTGGACGACAGCCTGGACATCGACATCGCCATGGGCCGCCATCCCGTCATCGAGTGCCAGCTGCCGCCTGGCGAAACCTACGTGCCCAACAGCATCCGCCTGAGCAACGACGACCAGCAGATCATCATCATCACGGGTCCCAACATGGCGGGTAAATCGGCACTGCTGCGTCAGACGGCGCTCATCACCCTGATGGCACAGATGGGCAGCTTCGTGCCCGCCGAGCAGGCCCGCATCGGCATCGTGGACAAGATTTTCACCCGTGTGGGAGCCAGCGACAACATTTCGCTGGGCGAGTCCACCTTTATGGTCGAGATGACCGAGGCCGCCGCCATCCTCAACAACATGAGCCAGCGCAGCCTCATCCTGTTCGACGAGTTGGGTCGTGGCACGAGCACCTACGACGGCATATCCATCGCCTGGAGCATCGTTGAGCACATCCACGAACACGCCACAAGGCCCAAGACGCTGTTTGCTACCCACTACCACGAACTGAACGAAATGGAGAAGTCCTTCAAGCGCATCGTGAACTATAACGTGACCGTGAAGGAAATCAACGGCAAGGTGGTATTCGTGCGCCAGTTGGTCAAGGGAGGCAGCGAACACAGCTTCGGTATCCACGTCGCCAAACTCGCCGGCATGCCACCCACCATCGTCGAACGAGCTAACGAGGTGCTCAAGCAGCTCGAGGCCAACAACCGCAACGACAATGCCATCACCAAGGACCTGGGCGACGTCGCCAGCAGCCGTTCGGGCTACCAGCTCTCCATCTTCCAGCTCGATGACCCCGTGCTGAGCCAAATCCGCGACGAAATCCTTACCATCGACATCAACAACCTCACGCCCATGGAAGCCCTGAACAAGCTCTACGACATCAAGGGCATCCTCACCGGCAAGAAGGAAAGATAACATAGTTTTAAGTTGTAAGTTGTAAGTTTTTAGTACAATTACTGTCGCCTTTACGCCAAGAGACATTGGTAATATTACTTACAACTAAAAACTTAAAACTTAAAACTAAATATATGAAACGAACTGATTTTGAAATCATGGCCCCTGTGGGCTCCTGGGAATCGCTTTATGCCGCCCATCAAGGCGGTGCCGACGCCATCTACTTCGGCATCGAGGGACTGAACATGCGCTCGCGCTCCAGCGTCAATTTCACGCTCGATGACCTGCGCACCATCGCCCAGTGGTGCCACGAGCACGGCATGAAGAGCTACCTGACGGTGAACACCATCGTCTATGACGAGGACATGGACTATATGCGCCAGATTGTCACAGCAGCCCGCGACGCCGACGTGAGCGCCATCATCGCCAGCGACATGGCAACCATCCTGTTTGCACGCAGCATCGGTGTGGAAGTGCACATTTCCACACAGGTCAACGTGAGCAACAGCGAGGCGGTGCGCTACTACAGCCAGTGGGCCGACGTCATGGTGCTAGCCCGCGAGCTCAACCTCGAGCAGGTCAAGAAAATCAGCGGTTTCATCGAGCAAAACGACCTTCGTGGTCCGCATGGCGAGCGCGTCAGGTTGGAGATGTTCTGCCACGGGGCCCTGTGCATGGCGGTGTCGGGCAAGTGCTACATGAGCCTGCATCAGGAAAACACCAGCGCCAACCGTGGCGCCTGCCGCCAGATTTGCCGCCGCGGCTACCGCGTCACCGACCTGGTGAACGGCGACGAGCTGGCCATCGAGAACAAATACATCATGTCGCCCAAGGACCTCAAGACCATCCACTTCCTCAACAAGATGGTGGATGCCGGTGTCACCGTCTTCAAGATTGAGGGCAGGGCGCGCGGACCTGAGTATGTGCGCACCGTCGTCGGCTGCTATGACGAGGCATTGAAGGCCATCTGTGACGGCACCTACACCGACGAACGCATCGACGAGTGGAACGAGCGCCTGGGCAAAGTCTTCAACCGCGGATTCTGGGACGGCTACTACTTGGGCCAACGCCTGGGCGAATGGTCAGCAAAATACGGTTCCAGCGCAACGAGAGTAAAGGTCTATGCCGCCAAGGGAATACGCTATTACAGCAAACTGGGCGTTGCCGAATTCCTCATGGAAGCGGGCGAACTGCACGTGGGCGACGAGGTGTGGATTATCGGCCCCACTACGGGTGCCATCCCCTTGACCATCGAGGAAATACGCGTGGACCTCAAACCTGTGGAAAAAACCGTCAAGGGCGAGCACTTCTCCATCGCTGTCCCCGAGAAAATCCGCCCCAGCGACAAACTCTACCTGTGGCAACACGTCGTCCCCAAAGGGGGTTAGGCGTTAGGTGGCATCCGCACCCCTAAAGCCTAAAACCTAAAGCCTACTTCAGGATAATATCCTGGAGCCAGGCATCTTTGTGGAAGTGACACAGGTCCACATAGGCGTTGATGCCGGGGATGATGCCCGTCTCGCTGAACTGCCAGACGGTGTACTGGCCTTCCCAGTTGATTTCAGGCTCCTCGTTGGAATAGCGACCAATGTACAGGAGGTGCTTATTGAAATGGGGGGTAAGATTCTTGTTGTAAAATTCCATCGTGCTGTAAATCATGGGCTGCACGCCAAAGTGGCGCTCTATCAGGTTGCAGAACTTGTCCACGCTATCGATGAGCTGGCTGCGTGACCACTCGCCACGCACCTCAACATCGAGCATGGGCACCAGGTCCTGCACATCCTTGAGGGCAAAACTGGAGAAATTCTGGAACTGCTCATCGACGGTTGACGACGGCGAGAGGTAATGGTAGCTGCCCACGAGCAGGCCGTTGCGGCGAGCCTGCGTCAGGTTATGAACGTAATGTGTCGAGCGGTAGGTGGCGCCCTCGGTGGCCTTGATGTACACAAAACGGATGTTCTTGTCGCTGCTCACCTTGTTCCAGTCGATATAACCCTGATAGCTGGAGATGTCGATGCCGTCGTAGGGGGCCGACGCATCACGTGAGGGCATGTTGCGGATGACGTCGTTGATGCGGCGGCTGTTGCTGCCAACGCAGGAACACAGCACAGTCAGCATCAGCACAATCGCTAATCGCCAATCACCTTTTGCCAACTGATAACCTCCGACCATCATCCCCAACTAATATCTATTATCTATTATCTGATCTCTGTTAATCGTTGTCCGCCGAACTCTTGTTGGTTTTGCGGCCCTGATAGCGGGCGTTGCGGATGCTGTCGCCCTGTTGGGCCTTCGACATCTTGGATGAGGAAGAACCCAGCAGGCTGGCCGACTTATTCTGCTTGCTGGTGCTGCTCTTCTGGTTGGCTTCCTGCTTGGCCTTCTGGGCTGCAGCTTTACGCTTGGCCTTTGCATCGGCTTCAGCTTTCTCGGCGGCTTTGCGCTTGGCTTCGGCATCGGCTTTGGCTTTCTGCTCGGCGGCCTTACGCTCTTTTGCGGCAGCTTCTTCTTTGGCTTTCTTATCCTTGGCCTGCTGGCGCTCTTTTTCACGCTGCTGCTGTTCAGCCTTGGCCTTGGCCTTCTTGTCAGCATCGGCTTTTTCTTTGGCTTTCTTCTTCGCCTCCTCCTCGGCTAAGCGTTTCTCACGTTCGCTGGCACGTTTGGCTTTCTCGGCCTTCTTTTGCTCCTCTTCTTTCTGTTTTGCCGTGGTCTTGGGTGCTTCCTTGGCCTTGCCCTGTTGCTCGGTCAGATTGATGGTGGCGGGTTTCTCCTTGTTCTTATCCACAGCATCCATGACGCTGATTTTGGGCTTACCTTTCACGGGCTTGTAGATGAGGTCGGTGATGCTGCAACCCTTGTTGAAGCGGCTCAGGTCCACCTCACCGTTATTGCCCTTCACCGCCTTGCGGAACAGGCCGCAGTCCGAGAACTGCCAGAGAATCCACTTGTAACCGATGTTGGGCTGCGCGGTGTTGTACTTGGCAATGAACAGCGGATAGTCGGCAAAGGCCCTTCCCAAGTGCTTGGTGAAGAATTTCTCGCTGGTATAAATCATCGGTTTGCAGCCGTAATAGTCCTCGAGCAGGTCGGCAAACACCTTGAGGCTGTCGCGCAGCTGCTGCGAAGACCACTGCTTGCACACCTCCACATCGATGATGGGTATCAGGTCCTGCTCGTCGCGGTTGGCCGTCTTGGCAAAGTTGATGAACTGCGACGTGGCACTCGAGCGGTTGGTCAGGAAGTGGTAGCTGCCCACCTTGAAACCGTGACGGCGGGCCTCCTTGATATTCTGTTTGTAGCGCGGGTCGATATAGTCACTGCCCTCGGTCGCCTTGATGAAGACAAACTTTATCTTGGTGTTCTTCTTCAGCTCCTCCCAGTTGATGTCGCCCTGATGCTTGGACACGTCGATGCCGTCGAACTGCACTTTCTCGGTGTCCAACGGTTGCTTCTTGGGTTTGGGCGGTGTCGCGGGGTTGGCTGCCGTGTCGGTAGCGGACTTGGCATTTTCAGGATTGGCAGACTGCTTGTCACCGGCCTTGACCTCTTGTTTGTCGGCTGGTTTAGCTTCAGGCTTCTTCTCGGCAGGTTTGGCCTCCTGTTTCTTGGTGGGGGCGGCCTCCTGCTTCTTGGTGGGGGCGGCCTCCTGCTTCTTGGCGGGGGCCTCCTGTTTGGTCTCTTGCTTGTCCTTCTTGTTGGTGACGCGTTCACGCGTTGGCTTGTTGATGTCGGTTTTGGACTGGGCATGAGCGTCCATGCCAGGCATCACCAGAAACAAGGCGATGACCAACAAAGTGATATATATGCTTGATATTTTGCGTGTAACCATTAAATCCATTGCTATTTAGGTATTCATGTGCTGCAGTGAGCGAAAATCTAAAGTTGGCCGCAAAATTACAAAAAAATGTTCATACCGAGCGCAAATAATTACACTCTTTAGCCTAATAAATCCTAATAGAGCGACTACAATTTCTAAAAAATTGCGAAAAAAGCAGTTTTTATCTATAAAAAACCTTATCTTTGTGGTTTAAGAACAATACTTTCACTAGATATGGCAAAGAAAAGCGGATTACAATCGTTCAGACAGGAACGTCGTGAATTCCACGACAGGGTAATTAACTTCTTCAATGAGCAGGACTCAGGATCGTATAACTACAAGCAGGTGTCGGCCGCCGTGGGGGCCAACACGCCCAAGCGCCGAGCACTCATTGTGGAAATACTGGAGCAACTCGCCATTGACGGTTTCCTGACCCAGGCAGGACCAGGCAGCTACAAGGCGGTGAACCGCTCATCGGTAGCCGAGGGTCTCTTCATCCGCCGCAGCAACGGCAAGAACAGTGTGGATACCGCCAGCGACGACGGTGAACCCATCATGGTTGCCGAACGCAACTCGATGCATGCCCTGAACGGCGACCGTGTGCTGGTACACATCCGCGCGGCACGCCACGGCATGGAGCCTGAAGCCGAGGTGGTGAAAATCCTCGAACGCAAGCCGCAGGTCTTTGTCGGCACCCTGCAGGTGATGAAATACTTTGCCCAACTCGCGACCGACAGCAAGTTCCTCGCCACCGATATCTTTATCCCGCTGGACAAGCTGCAGGGCGGCAGGACCGGTGACAAGGCGGTGGTCAAAATCGTGGACTGGCCCGAAGACGCCAATTCTCCCATCGGCGAGGTGGTTGACGTGCTGGGCGTCGCCGGCGAGAACAATGCCGAAATCCACGCCATCCTTGCCGAATTCGGATTGCCATACAAGTACCCCGAAAACGTCACCGAGGCTGCCGAGGCGCTGGATGACGACATCACCCCCGAGGAGATTGCCCGACGCCGCGATATGCGCCAGGTGACTACCTTCACCATCGACCCTGCCGACGCCAAGGACTTTGACGATGCCCTGTCTATCGAAAAGCTCAAGAACGGAAACTGGGAAATCGGCGTGCACATCGCCGACGTGAGCCACTATGTCACCCCCGGCTCCATCATCGACAAGGAGGCCTATGAACGCGCCACCTCGGTCTATCTGGTGGACCGCACCATCCCCATGCTGCCCGAGAAACTGTGCAACAACATCTGTTCGTTGCGCCCCGATGAGGACAAACTCACCCACTCGGTCATCATGGAAATGGATGCCGAGGCCAAGGTGAAAAAATACAAAATCTGCCACACCGTGACCCGCAGCGACAGGCGCTTCTCCTATGAGGAGGCGCAGCACATCCTCGAGACCGGCAAGGGCGACCTGGCCAACGAACTGGCAGTGCTCAACGAGATGGCCAAGCAGCTGCGCAGCCGCCGCTTTGAGGAAGGCGGCTCAGTGTCCTTCAACCGCGAGGAAAAGAAATTTGACATCGACGAGCAGGGCAAGCCCACCGCCGTACACATCCATGTGGCACAGGATGCCAACAAACTCATCGAGGAGTTTATGCTGCTGGCCAACTGCAAGGTAGCTGAGCACATCGGCAAGGTCCCCAAGAACAGGACCGCCAAGAGTTTTGTCTATCGTGTACACGACCAGCCCGACCTGGACAAGCTGCAGAACTTTGCCGACATCGCCGCCCACTTTGGCTACAAGGTGCGCACCAAGGGGTCCGGACGCGACATCAACAAGTCCATCAACAAGATGCTGGAGCAGTGCAAGGGCAAGCCCGAAGAGGAAATGCTCGCCATTCTTGCCATCCGCTCGATGGCCAAGGCGGTCTATAGCGCCACCAACATCGGGCACTACGGCCTCGCCTTCGACTACTACACCCACTTCACCTCTCCCATCCGCCGCTACCCCGACTTGACGGTACACCGTCTGCTCGACCTGTATGCTGCTGGTGGCAAGAGCGTGGACCCCGTCAAACTCGAGGAACAGTGCAAGCACATGAGTGCCCAGGAACAGCTCGCCGCCAATGCCGAGCGCGCCTCCATCAAGTACAAGGAGGTCGAGTTCATGGGACAGCGACTGGGTGGTGTCTTCACGGGAACCATCTCGGGCGTGACCGAGTGGGGCCTGTATGTGGAACTCGACGAGACGCATTGCGAGGGTCTGGTGGGCATCCGCGGACTGGACGACGATTTCTATGAGTTTGACGAGAAGAACTACTGCATACGCGGACGTCGCCGTGGACGCGTCTATCGCCTGGGCGACCCCATCACCATACAGGTGGCACGTGCCGACCTCATCAAGAAACAGCTCGACTTTGTCATCGTCGATGACGAGAATCCCGCCGACAGCCACCGCATCGACCGCGAACCCATCACCGAGCAGAACAGCCGCAGCACAGGCGGCAAGCTCTCACGTGACGAGCGCCAGCGCATCCAGTACGAGGGCGGCAGCGCATCACGCCGCCAGCAGCGCGGCGCACGCGGCAATAGCACCCGCCGCCAGGTGCAGGAGGGTCATGCCCCACGAACGAAGCGCAATGCCCGTGGCGGAGCCAAAGCCGGCAAACCGGCACGCAGCGGCAAACCCCGCGGCCGCAAGAAATAAGCTTTCCGTTACATCCATAATATCCGTTACATCCGTTCACGAGATATAAATGAACCGCAATCCTCAACGCAAGGTAAAGCTCGAGACGCTGGGCTGCAAACTCAACTTCTCGGAGACCGCCACCATGCAGTCGCTGCTCGCCAGCCACGGCATCACGCCCGTGGCCAAGGGCGAGGTGCCGGACGTGTGCATCGTGAACACCTGCAGCGTCACAGCACTTGCCGACAGCAAGTGCCGACAGCACATCCGCCACCTCATCCGCCAGTACCCTGACGCCCTGATGGTGGTAACCGGCTGCTACGCCCAACTCCAAGGCAAGGAAATTGCCGAAATCCCCGGTGTGGACATCGTGCTGGGCAGTGAGCACAAGGCCGAAATCGCGCAATATGTGCTGCAGTGGTTCGAGGACTGCCAGAGGCGCCTTGCGGTGACGCCGTCGCTCGACATCCGCACCTTCTCGCCCTCGTGTGACCGCGGTGACCGCACCCGCTACTGGCTCAAGGTACAGGACGGCTGTGACTACTGGTGCAGCTATTGCACCATCCCCGCCGCCCGCGGACGCAGCCGCAGCGGCACCATCGCAGACCTCACCGCCCAAGCCCGCGAGGTGGCAGCCGACAGCGGCAAGGAAATCGTCATCACGGGCGTGAACATCGGCGACTTCGGCAAGAACACGGGCGAGGATTTCCTGGACCTGCTCAAGGCTCTCGACGACATCGAGGGCATCGAGCGCTACCGAATCTCGTCCATCGAGCCCGACCTGCTCACCGACGAAATCATCGACTGGTGTGCCCGGTCGCGCGCCTTCATGCCACATTTCCACATCCCCTTGCAGAGCGGCAGCGACCCCATCCTCAAGCTCATGCGCCGTCACTATGACCGCCAGCTGTTTGCCGACAAGGTGCAACGCTGCCGCGAGCTGATGCCCGACTGCTTCATCGGCGTGGATGTGATGGTGGGCACACGTGGCGAGACGCCGGAGCTGTTTGAGGACAGCTACAGCTTCATCGAGGGACTCAACGTGCAGCACCTGCATGTCTTCCCCTACAGCGAGCGTCCTGGCACCATGGCACTGCGCATCCCCTACATCGTCCAACAGAAGGACAAGCAGGCACGCGCCGCCCGCATGATAGCCCTGAGTGACCAAAAACAGGCCGACTTCACCCGCCGCTACCTGGGTACCGTGCGCCCCGTACTGCTCGAACATGGTCGCGGCAAGGGCAAGATGCACGGCTTCACCGATAACTACATCCGCGTCAACGTTGAACCCGACATGAGTCTCGCCAACCAAATCGTCAACGTGAAATTGCTCGCACTCAACGACGACCTCAGCGTCGATGCCCAGGTGGTCACAAACAAGCCCTGATGCCAAGAACATGAACGAGATCGAAAAAATACAGTACCGAATTCATGAAATCCGTGGCCAAAAGGTGATGCTGGACTTTGACCTGGCAACACTTTATGGCGTAGAAACCAAAAGACTGAACGAACAGGTAAAACGTAATATTGAACGTTTCCCTGAAGATTTCATGTTTCAGCTGACTAAAGGCGAGTGGGTAATTCTGCAGTCGCAAATTGCGACCACAAATCAATCTGAAAATGAAGACAATAACCTTTTGCGGTCACCACTGGCCATACAGATGAACATCGGCATTATGCGGGTATTTACCGAAATCCGTCGAATGGCGACAACACTCGCACTGCCCGACAGCAATGCCGAACTCAGGAAGGAAATTCAGGCAGTTCGCGACGAGATGAACGAGATTCTAGCCGACCAAAACGAGATAAACGAGGACACCCGCGCCCAACTTGACGCCATCAGCACAGCACTGGCCGAGTTGCAGGACAATCGCACCCATAGGCGTCGCAGGGCCATCGGATTTATACAACCAGAAGACAAAAAAGAATCATGAAACAGGTCGCTGTCATCATATTGAACTGGAACGGTGCCGAACTGCTGCGCCGCTATCTGCCCACGGTCATCGCGGGCACTGATGCCGACATCGCCGACGTCATCGTCGCCGACAACGGCAGCACCGACAACAGCCTGCAGGTGCTGCACGAGGAGTTCCCTCAGGTACAGGTGCTGCAATTCGACAAGAACTATGGCTTTGCCGAGGGCTATAACCTGGCCATCCGCCAGACGATGTACCCTTACACCGTACTGCTCAACAGCGACGTGCGCACGCCACAGGGTTGGCTCAATCCACTGCTGGATTACATGGAGTCACACCCCGAGGTGGGTGCCGTGATGCCCAAACTGCTGCACGACCGCGAGGACGGCAAGCAGATGTTTGAATACGCCGGGGCGGCAGGCGGATACATCGACTGCCACGGCTACCCCTATTGCCGCGGACGCATTTTTGAGTATCTGGAGGAAGACCACGGACAGTATGATGACGGTCCCAAGAGCGTCTTTTGGGCGACGGGAGCCTGTCTGATGGTGCGCAGCCAGCTCTATACCCAAGTGGGCGGGTTGGATAAAGACTTTTTCGCCCACATGGAGGAAATCGACTTGTGCTGGCGCATACGACTGGCCGGCAACGACCTGATGATGGTGCCCTCGAGCCACGTCTATCATCTGGGCGGCGGCAGCCTGCCTCAGGGCAATCCCCGCAAGACCTACCTCAACTTTCGCAATAACCTGCTGCTGTTGCACAAAAACCTGCCGCACGACGAGGGCAAACGCCTGCTGCTGGTCCGCCGTCTGATGGACACCCTCGCCTTCGGCATGGCAATAGCAAAATTCCACTTCGGTGACGCTCGGGCCATAATCCGTGCCCACCGCGACTTCCGCAAGATGCGTGCCCGCTACACCTCGCAGCCCGATGTCAACCTGCTTAGGGCACTGCCCGAAGAGCGTGTCAACATCATCACCGCCCACTACCTGCGCGGCATCAAACTTTTCACCGACCTAAAGATATAGGCATTAGGCATTAGGCATTAGGCGTTAGGCGTTAGTCATTAGGTGTCAGGCGTTAGTAATCTTACTTAAAACTTAAAACTTACAACTAAAATGATGAAAAAACTCGGATTTGGACTCATGCGTCTGCCACTGACCAACCCTGATGACCAGACGAGCATCGACATGGAGCAGTTCAAGCAGATGGCCGACCGCTTCATGGAGCGCGGCTTCACCTACTTCGACACCGCCTATCCCTATCATGGCGGCAAGAGCGAGGAAGCCCTGCGCGAGGCCGTCGTCAAGCGTTATCCGCGCGATGCCTTCACCGTAACCAGCAAGATGCCCGTGTGGGCCATCAAGGAGGCCAGCGACATGGAGCGCATCTTCAACGAGCAACTGCAGCGTTGCGGCGTGGACTATTTCGACTACTACTGGCTGCACGCCCTCAACCGCGAGCGCGTCGCTGCCATCGATGGCGTCGACGGATGGGGGTTCCTCACCCGCATGCGCGACGAGGGCAAAATACGCCACATCGGCTTCTCCTTCCATGACGACTCTGCGCTGCTGGCCGAAATTTTGGAGAACCATCCCGAAATGGAATATGTGCAGCTGCAAATCAACTACCTCGACTGGGAAAGCCCCGCTATCGAGAGCAGGACATGCTATGAGCTATGCGTCAAGCACGGCAGGCCCGTCATCGTCATGGAACCTGTAAAAGGCGGCTCTCTGGCCCGTGTCCCCGAGCAGGTAGAGCGCCTGTTCAAGGACTATAACCCCGAGGCCAGCCCCGCCTCATGGGCCATACGTTATTGCGCCTCGCTGCCGGGCGTGTTCACCGTGCTCAGCGGCATGAGCAATATGGAGCAGCTCGAGGACAACATAGGCTACATGCAGGATTTCCAACCCCTCAACGACGAGGAGCAGGCCATCATCGGCCGTGCCACCGATGTCATCCGCGATTCCATCGCCATCCACTGCACAGCCTGTCATTACTGCAGCGAAGGCTGCCCGCAGCAGATTGCCATTCCCGAGTACTTCAGCCTCTACAACACCATGCAGCAGTTCCCCGAGCAAAAGGGCAACTGCACCCTCTATTACAACCTGGTGGCAAAGAGCCACGGCAAGGCCAGCGAGTGCCTTGAGTGCGGCCAGTGCGAGGCCCAATGCCCGCAGCACATCGACATCATCGAGAACCTGAAGCTTATCGCCCAAGCCTTCGAGAGCGAGTAAGCGCAATGCAAGCGAAAAAACAAGAAATTGCCTTTAGCTAATTGCAAATAGCTAAAAAATAACTACCTTTGCAAGTTAAAACAACCTATTACAAGAAGCTGAACGGATTTCAGAATTAAAATTTCTTTAATTCGCGTAATTCGTAGTTGAAAAGAAGGGGTATGGAGTTCAGGACGACAGTGAAGACGGGCGAGGACCGTGGTTGGTTGCACCATAGCGATGGCGTGGTGCTGCTTGGGTCGTGTTTCAGCGACAACATCGGTGCCAAGATGCACGGGGCGTTTATCCGCGCTACGGTCAACCCCATGGGCACACTTTACAACCCGTTGAGCATCGCCCGCGGCATGCAGTTGCTCATCGCGGGAGAGCCCATTGCGGGACGTGACCTGTTCATGCAGGGGGGCGTGTGGAACAGCTATGACTTCCACTCACGTCACTCGCTGCCCGACAAGCAGGCAACCATTGACCACATGAATCGTCAAATCGAGTTGGGACACGAGGCCCTCAAGCAGGCAAGTCTGCTCACGGTCACCCTGGGAACGGCAATGGTCTACCGCTTGCGTTCCACAGGCGAGGTCGTCGCCAACTGCCACAAGGTGCCGCAGCATGAGTTCACGCGCCAAATGGTAACCGTCACCGAGGCCGTTCATGCCCTGGACGATATGCTCACACGACTGCATGCGTTCAATCCCGAGCTGCGCATTATCCTCACAGTAAGCCCCATCCGCCACATTGCCGACGGGCTGGACACCAACTCGCTGAGCAAGGCGCTGCTGCGTGTCGCAATTCATGAGGTCATAGCCGCCCACCGCGACTATTGCGACTATTTCCCCGCCTTCGAAATCATGATGGACGACCTGCGCGATTACCGCTTCTATGGCAGTGACATGGTTCATCCCAGCGACATGGCGGTAGAATACATCTGGCAAGCCTTCCAGGCAACCTACCTCGATGACCGCAGCGCCCTGGCCGTGGCACGCTGCGAGCGCATACACAAGCGCCTGCAGCATCGACCCATGAGTGCAAACCGCGAAACGGTGGACCGCTTCAACGCCGACACTGCCAGCGTCATCCGCAACCTCATCAAGGAATATCCCTACCTGGCCGACAATCCCGAACTAAATAAAAAATTTTCAGTTTTGCAGTCGTCAGTTGTCAGCGGCATCCGCGATTAACTGAAAACTGAAAACTGAAGACTGAAAACTGAAAACCAAGAGAAATGAACTACTCGATTACCGAAATATCCAATGTCCTGGAAATCGATGGAGCACACATCATCGACGAGGATTCCATCGTGAGCCAACTGCTCACCGATTCGCGGTCGCTGACGATGCCCGAGGAGACCATCTTCTTTGCGCTGCGCACTGATGCCGGCGATGGCCACAACTTCATCCCTGACCTGTACGAGAAGGGCGTGCGTAACTTTGTCGTTTCCAGCGACTATTACCCGCAACCCGACTGCCAGGGCGCCAACTACCTAAACGTGGCATCGCCGCTCGATGCCCTGCAGATGCTGGCCACTTACCACCGACGCCGTTTCCGCGAACTGCCTGTTATCGGCATCACCGGCAGCCGTGGCAAGACCACGGTCAAGGAGTGGCTCTATCAGTTGCTCAAGGACGACTACCGCATCGTGCGCTCGCCACGCAGTTACAACTCGCAGATTGGTGTGCCCCTGTCGTTGTGGGACATCGACAACAATACCGACCTCGCCATCATCGAGGCGGGCATCTCGCGAGTGGGTGAGATGGATAACCTGCAGGCGATGATACGCCCCACCATCGGCATCATCACCAATCTGGGCAGCGAACACAACAACGGCTTTGAGTCCATGCAGGAAAAAGCTCGGGAAAAGGCAAAAATCCTCTTCAACTGCGAGTGCATCGTCTATTGTGCCGATGACCCGCTGGTGACCCACACCATCGCACCGCTGCTCGAGACCGATGTCGCCCTGTCAATGTCATGGTCACGCAGCCACTGCCCCGCACCGCTGCAGGTGGACTCCACCGAACGCACCGAACGCTCTACGACCATCTATTATACCTATGACGGCGACCCCAGTTCCATCACCATCCCCTTTGCCGCCGACCGCGATATCAACAATGCCATCACGTGCCTGTCGGTGCTGCTGCATCTGGGACTGAGCCGCGAGGTCATCGCACAACGCATGGCGGCACTCACCCCCGTTGGTACCCGTCTTAACGTCATCGAGGGCGTGAACAACTGCACCGTCATCGTGGACAGCTATACCAGCGACTACAACTCGCTGACACCGGCGCTCAACTTCATGACACGACGGGCGGGAAACCGCAAGTGTACTGCCATCCTGAGCGACCTGAGCAACGAGAGCTACAGCGGTGACGAACTGTACATCCGCGTGAGCGAACTGCTCAAAACCAAACGCGTCAGCCACCTGATCGGCATCGGCAAGGACATGTGTCACTACAGCCACTACTTTGACTGGATGCCGATGGCACGCTTCTTCAACGACACACAGGACTTCATCTCGGAATTTGCCAAGGGAGACTTCGAGGATGAGACCGTACTGATCAAGGGAGACCCCTCGTTCGGCTTCAGCCAGATCATCGACCTGCTGGAGGCCAAACAGCACATTACCGTCATGGAGGTGGACCTCAACGCCCTGGTGCATAACTTCAAGTTCTTCAAGTCCCTCATCATGCCCGAGACCAAGACCGTGGGCATGGTCAAGGCCAGCGGCTACGGTGCCGGCAGCTACGAGATTGCCAAGACGCTGCAGGATTGCGGCTGCGATTATCTGGCAGTAGCCGTACAGGACGAGGGCGTGGAACTGCGCAAGGCAAGCATCACCATGCCTATCATCGTGCTCAACCCCAACGGCGTGAACTACAAGGCGATGTTCCAGTATCGACTGGAGCCCGAACTTTACAACCTGGACATGGCACGCGACCTCATCAAGGAGGGCCAGCGCTATGGCGTACAGGGATTCCCCATCCACGTCAAGATCGACAGCGGCATGCACCGCCTGGGATTCACGCGCGAACAGCTGCCCGAACTCATTGCCCTGCTCAAGCGGCAGGATGTGGTCAAACCCGCATCGGTATTCACTCACCTGAGCGTCGCCGACGAGCCCGGTCAGGACGAATACACCCAGATGCAGTTTGACTACTTCGACGAGTGCGGCGACATGCTGCAGCGCGAGTTTGACCACCATATTCTGCGCCATGCCCTCAACACCAGCGGCATCGTGCGCTTCCCCGAACGCCAGTACGACATGGTGCGCATCGGCATCGGCCTCTACGGCATCCGCACCCTGTTTGACGGCAGCGAGGACACCCTCATGCCCGTTTCAGCGCTGCGTTCCATCATCATCAGCATCAAGGAGTGGCCCGCTGGAACGACCATCGGCTACGGACGCCACGGCGTGCTGGAGCGCAAGAGCCGCATCGCCACCGTCAACATCGGCTATGCCGACGGCTTCGACCGCCACTTCGGCAACGGCCGCGTGAGCATGTGGGTGGGCGGCAAGCTTTGTCCCACGGTGGGCAACGTATGCATGGATGCCGTGATGATTGACGTGACCGACGCACAATGCAAGGTGGGCGACACCGTCGAAATCTTTGGCGAACACGTGCCAGTCGAGCAGTTGAGCGAGGCCCGTGGCACCATCCCCTACGAAATCCTCACCAGCGTGGCACCCCGCGTCAAGAGGGTTTACTATCGTGAATAAGACAATGAGAAGAATCTGCAACATATTGACTATAATTGCCTTGATGGCATCTTTTGTCCCTAGGGTCACAGCCCAGGACATCGAGGCCAATGGCATCTTCTATAACATCATCAGCGACACCCAGGTCGAGGTAACAGCGGCATGGCAAGATGGCGTGAACCGCTACGAGGGCTGCATCATCCTGCCCGAGAAGGTGTATTGCGACGGCGTGAACTATGACGTCGCAGCCATCGCGCCCAGGGCTTTCTGGCAGTCACATGTGACCGAAATCCAGATTCCCAACAGCGTCACACGCATCGGCAACGCTGCCTTTGCCGACGCCGAGGACCTCTCCAACATCACGCTGCCCTTGGGGCTGAAATTCGTGAGCAATTACATGCTCGCCGGCACTGCCGTGCGCAATGTCGTACTCCCTGAAGGGGTCACCGACATCGGTACGGGGGCGTTCGAGGACTGCACGTCACTGGAAACTGTGTTTCTGCCCATGTCATTGGCTACCATCGGCGACAGGGCTTTCAGCTACTGCAATAACCTCAAGGAAATCTATAGCGATGCCGTTACCCCACCCCTCACCCTCGATGATGACGCCTTTGAAGGTTGCTCAGGCGTGCAAGTCATGCTGCCTGATGCCTCAACGACATGGAATTACGGGAACGACCCGCTATGGGGCAACGAGGAGACGTTCTCGCTATGGGTTGACGAGGGACTGGCGGTGATTCCCACCATGCAGCAGGAGACCCTGGGCGAGAACTGGACAGCACTGTCGCTGTACAACGGTCTGGCATACAAAATCTATGGCCCTGACGGCTATCTGATAGCGACAACTGCCGCCGACCGCTATTTCCTGCCCATCGGTGCCCTGAGTACCGATTATCTGGTGGTTCCCACCACGCTGATGTATGATGACGAGGACCTGCAGCTGATAGCCACTGCCGAGCCCTCTGCCATCGAGGATATTGACGAGGACAACCCCGAAAACAAGATTTCCATCGTCGGTCTGGACGGTACCATCTACATCGAGGGCGAAACGCGCGGCTTGTGGACTTACATCTACGACGTTTACGGCAACCTGTGGTACAAGCGCATGTATGACAGGAACTGGATTAATCTGCCGGGACCGCGGGTGTATATCGTCAAGGTAGGTGATACAGTGCGTAAAGTGATGATCAACTGATGGAAAAGAACCAGGATATCGACATCAAGTACATGCGCTTGGCGCTCGACGAGGCGCACAAGGCGCTGGAACGCGACGAGGTGCCCATCGGGGCCGTCATCGTGAGCAAGGGACGCGTCATCGGACGCGGACACAACCTCACCGAAGCGCTCACCGACGTCACCGCCCATGCCGAGATGCAGGCCATCACTGCCGCCGCAGCGACGCTGGGCGGCAAGTATCTGGTGGACTGCACCCTCTATGTCACCGTCGAGCCCTGCCTGATGTGTGCCGGAGCGCTGGCATGGAGCCAGATTTCGCGCATCGTCTATGGTGCCGACGATGACAAGCGCGGCTACCACACCCATTGCGATGCGCCCTTCCATCCCAAGACCGTCATCACGCGCGGTGTCCTCGCCGACGAGTGTGCCAAGCTGATGACTGACTTTTTCAAGAAAAAACGACCCCTCAAAACCAAAGAGAAATGAAAGAATCGTTCCTGAAACCGATTTTGATGCTTGTAGTTATGATGCTCATGGCCACCACCGCCTGTGCCCGTCCCGCATCACAGCTCGCTGCCCAACAACAGCAGCCCCAGGCCGACACCATCGAGGTGATGAGCCAGGCCATGGGAAGAAACATCAAGAACGTGGTCATCGTGCCCGAGCGCTACTTTGAATCGGATACCCGATTCCCCGTGCTCTATCTGCTGCATGGCGCCTACGGCTGTTACAACGACTGGTCACGCAAGACCAATCTCGACTCGCTGGCCAACCTGCACGATATCATCATCGTGTGCCCCGACGGACAGGACAGCTGGTACTTTGACTCGCCCGTGGACCCCAAGATGCAGTTCGAGACCTACGTGAGCAAGGAACTGGTGGCGTACATCGACGGCCACTACCGCACCCACGCCAACCGCTTTATGCGTGCTATCACAGGCCTGAGTATGGGCGGCCACGGGTCGCTGTTCCTGGCTTTCAGGCATCCTGACGTCTTTTGGTCCTGCGGCAGTATGAGCGGTAATATGGATATCACCCAGTATCCCGACAGCTGGCACATCAAGGACCGTCTGGGCAACCGTGACGACAACCCGCAGCGCTGGCGTGACCACGCCGTGTGCAACCTGGTGGACCAGGTGAAGACCTGCCCCCTGCAGCCAGCCCAGAATATCATCTTCGACGACGGCTTGAACGACATCTTCATCAAGAACAACATCGCCCTGCACGACCAGCTCGTGGAGAAAGGCATTGACCACGATTTCACCGTGCGCCCCGGCCGCCACAGCTGGGACTACTGGGTAAACTCGCTGGATTATCACCTGATGTTCTTCCACAAAGCCTTCACCCGTGGAGCCAAACTCATGCAGACGACCGAAAACTAAGGACTAAAAACTTAAAACTAGAAACTATGCAAAACCGACCCAAAATACTGATTATCTACACCGGCGGTACCATCGGCATGATTGAGAATCCCGAGACCGGAGCCCTGCAGCCCTTTGATTTCTCGCATCTCATCGACAACGTGCCCAAGATTAAGAAACTGCACTACCACATCGACAACGTCCAGTTCACGCCGCCCATCGACAGTTCCAATATGGACCCGTCACATTGGCGCGACATTGCTCTCGCCATCGAGGAGCGCTATGACCAGTACGACGGCTTCGTCGTGCTCCACGGCACCGACACGATGGCGTTCACCGCATCGGCACTGAGTTTCATGCTCGAGAACCTGAGCAAACCCGTCATCATCACCGGGTCGCAGCTGCCCATCGGCGAGGTGCGCACCGACGGCGAGGAGAACCTCATCACCGCCCTGCAGGTCGCTGCCGCCACCGACGAGCGCGGACGTCCCCGCGTGCAGGAAGTCGCCATCCTGTTCGAGAACTACCTGTGGCGCGGCAACCGTGCCACCAAGATGAGTGCCGACAACTTCAACGCCTTCAAGAGTTTCAACTATCCCGAACTCGCCGAAATCGGCCTCGATATCGAATATAACACCCCCTACCTGCGCCAGATGCCACCACGTCCCCTCAAGGTCTGCACCGACATGGATCCTGCAGTCATGTTCCTCGAGCTCAACCCTGGCATGACCGAGCAGACGCTGGACTACATGCTGCACACCCCGGGCATCAAGGGCATCGTCCTCAAGACTTACGGCGCCGGCAACAGCCCCAGCCATCCCTGGTTCATCGAGCGCATCCGCGAGGCGGTTAACCGCGGCGTGGTCGTCGTCAACGTCACCCAGTGTGTCAACGGCGGTGTCAACTGCTCCCTCTACGAGACGGGCAACACCCTCACCGGGGCAGGCGTCATCAGCGGATACGACATGACCAGCGAAGCAGCCATCACCAAACTGATGTTCCTCTTCGGCATGCGCTACACCCCCAATATGGTCAAGAAATACATGGCCAGCGACCTCTGCGGCGAAGTCACCATCCAGTAAATTCATCGAACTAACCAATAAATCGTTAAGATTAGCCGTGCGGATGCCATTCGCTAAATTCGTGAAATTCGCGGTTAAATAAAATGGAGATTAAGGAGCTGTGTGACATATTTAATCGCAAGGGACGGGTGACGGCGTTATCCAAGTTGCTGGATGGCGACGGCAGTCGGGCGGTGATTGACGGGCTGGCGGGGTCCAGTGCGGCAATGCTGTTTGCACGGCTGCCGCAACGGGCTTGTCCCTACCTGATTGTGGTCAATGACCTGGACGAGGCGGGCTATATGTACAACGACCTGTGCCAGCTCATGGACGACAAGCAGGTGCTGATTTTCCCGTCGGGCTACAAGCGCGACATCAAATATGGCCAAATCGATGCTCCCAACGAAATCCTGCGCACCGAGGTACTCAACCGCTGGTATGACGACCCCTATGTGCGTTGGGTGGTGACCTACCCCGAGGCCCTCGCCGAGCGGGTGCGCCGTCGCGAGGACGTGGAGGCAAGCACCGTCCAGCTGAAGGCTGGCGGCAGTGCCGACCTGACCGAAATCACCTCACGGCTGCGCGAATTGGGCTTCACGGCGACCGACTACGTCTATGAACCGGGCCAATACAGCGTGCGTGGCTCCATCCTCGACGTTTTTTCCTACAGCAACGAGCTGCCCTACCGCATCGACTTCTGGGGCGACGACATCGACTCCATCCGCACCTTCAACGTCGAGACACAGCTCAGCGAGGAGCGCCTGGAGCAGGTGAGCATCCTCAACAACAGCACTAGCGGCGGCCGCGAGGACAACGTGTCGCTGCTGGACTACATCGGCGACGACACCATCGTGCTGTGCCGCAGCGAGCAGTGGCTCAAAACACGCATCGCCGAGATTGCCCGCGAGGGGATGTCGGCCAGCGCCATCATTGCCGACGAGGGTGACACCCAGGCGACCAATAAGGTCGTGGATGCCGACCTGTTCAAGAATCGCCTGAACCAACTGCGGCGCATTGCCTTCGTCAACGGCGAGGCGGCACCCGAGCGCGGCGTGAAACGCCTGACGCTGCACTGCAAGCCGCAGGGCATCTACCACAAGAATTTTGACCTCATCGGGCAGTCGTTTACCGACTTTCTGGCCAAGGGTTATAAACTTATCATCCTGAGCGACAGCGCCAAGCAGATTGAGCGTCTGCACAACATCTTTGAAGACCGCGGCGATGCCATCACCTTTGAGCCGGTGCTGCGCACGTTGCACGAGGGCTTTGTCGATGACGACCTGAAGCTGTGCGTCTTCACCGACCACCAGATTTTTGACCGTTTCCACAAGTACAACCTCAAGAGCGACCGCGCCCGTTCAGGAAAACTCGCCCTGTCGCTCAAGGAACTCAACCAAATCGAGAAGGGCGACTACATCGTCCATGAGGACTTGGGTGTGGGCAAATTCGGCGGCCTCATCCGCACCTCGATGAACGGCACACCCCAGGAGATGATTAAACTCACCTACCTGAACGGTGACGAGGCCTACGTCTCCATCCACTCGCTCCACAAACTCTCGAAATACCGCAGCAAGGAGGGCGAGGCACCGCGCCTGAACCGCCTGGGCAGCAACGCCTGGGCAAAGATCAAGTCGCGCACCAAGAGCCGCCTCAAGGATATCGCACGCGAACTCATTCGCCTGTATGCCGCCCGCCGCGAGCAGCAAGGCTTTGCCTACACCCCCGACGGTTACCTGCAGCAGGAGTTGGAGGCTTCATTTATCTACGAGGACACGCCCGACCAGTTGACCGCCACCCAGGCCGTCAAGGCCGACATGGAAAGCAACAAGCCGATGGACCGCCTCATCTGCGGCGACGTGGGCTTCGGCAAGACCGAAATCGCCATCCGCGCCGCCTTCAAGGCCGCCACCGACGGCAAACAGACCGCTGTCCTCGTGCCAACCACCGTGCTGGCGTTCCAGCACTGGCGCACCTTCAGCGAGCGTCTGCACGACTTCCCCGTTCGCGTGGATTACCTGAGCCGCGCCCGCAAGCCCAAAGAGGTAAAGCAGATTCTTGCCGACCTCAAGGAGGGCAAAATCGACATCCTCATCGGCACCCACAAACTCATCGGCAAGACCGTCCAGTTCCATGACCTGGGTCTGCTGGTGGTGGACGAGGAACAGAAATTTGGTGTCGCCGTCAAGGACAAACTCAAGCAGATGAAACTCAACGTCGATACCTTGACGATGAGTGCAACGCCCATCCCGCGCACCCTGCAGTTCTCGCTGATGGGTGCCCGCGACCTGAGCACGCTGACCACACCGCCCGCCAACCGCTATCCCATCCTCACCACCGTGGGCACGCTCAACGATGACATCGTCGCCGAGGCCATCAACTTCGAGCTCTCGCGCAACGGCCAGGTCTTCTTCGTCAACCACCGCATCGAGCAGCTGGAGCAGCTGGAAAACATGATTCACCGCGTGGTGCCTGATGCCCGCGTCGCCGTGGGCCATGGCCAGATGCCGCCCGAACGGCTGGAGCAGACCATCATCGATTTCGGAAACCATGATTACGACGTGCTGCTCTCGACCACCATCATCGAGAACGGTATCGACATGCCCAACGTCAACACCATCATCATCAATAATGCCGACCGCTATGGCCTGAGCGACCTGCACCAGCTGCGCGGACGCGTGGGACGCAGCAGCCGCAAGGCCTTCTGCTACCTGCTCGTGCCGCCGGGTAAACCGCTGGCCACCGATGCCCGCCGTCGCCTGCAGGCCATCGAGAGTTTCAGCGACCTGGGTGCCGGCATACAAATCGCCATGCAGGACCTTGACATCCGTGGTGCGGGAAACCTGCTGGGCGCCGAGCAGAGCGGTTTCATCGCCGACCTGGGCTACGAGACCTACCAGCGCGTCCTCAAGGAGGCGGTTACCGAATTGCGTACCGAGGAGTTTGCTCCCTTGTTCACCGCCCAAGGCAGTGATAATGCCGACATGGAGGAGGGTGGCACCGAGTTTGTCACCGACTGCGTCGTGGATACCGACCTGGAGCTGATGTTCCCCGCCAGCTATGTGCCGCAGGAGAACGAACGCATCACCCTGTACCGTGAACTGGACAACATGGAGACCGACGACCAGGTCGAGGCCTTCGAGGAAAGGATGGTGGACCGTTTCGGCAAAATCCCCGACATGGCGGCCGAACTTATCCGCATCGTGCCCCTGCGCCGCACGGCACGTCGTCTGGGCATAGAGAAACTGGTCATCCGCCAGACGCGGATGCACCTGTTCATGGTCGGTGAGGAAAATGTAGCTTATTACCAGTCACCTGCCTTCGGGCGACTGCTGGCTTACCTGCAGCAGAACCCCAAGCGTTGTGCCATCAGCCAGAAGAACGGACGCCGCAGCATCATCGTCAGCAACATCCCCAGCGTGAGCACTGCCCTGTCAGTCCTGCGCACGATTACCCATCTCGAAAGCGTGTAATTGTTCGCTATACTTCTCCCGCAGCTCACGCGAGTGGGTGAGGATATCCAAATCAGAAGAACCGCAAATGGGCTCTTCGGTCGAAGTGACCCAACGCTCCTGGAACTTGTCGATGGTTGAGCGCATCTTGTCATTGTCATAATCCTGTCCCGAAATGACGCCGACGGTCAATTCGCGGATATAGTTTTCCCACAGCTTGTCGTAGTAGTCCCACATCAGGCCGTTCCAGTTGCGGCAGGCATAATTGTCCAGATGGCCGCCCCAGGTGGTAATCAGCCGCCGGGCATTCATCTCGTAGTAATCCTTGAGGGCGGGCGTGGAACCCAAGTCGCGGGCCTGCTGCAGCCAGGTTTCCAGCATGGCTTGCGGATGATGGCTGTTGAGGTTATCCAGGTCAGACAAGAGTTCAAACAGCACATCGCACTGCTGGTAGTATGTATTCTTGTCTTTTTGTTTATAGGCCTCGTCAAGCTTCTGTTTCTCGACCAGGAAGAGGTCGCCCAGCAGTTGTCGACCCACCCAGATGAGGTCAATGGTCATGGCATCGGTAGTGACCTTGTCCTGCTCCAGCAACTGGTCCCATACGGCAAGCAGTTCGCTCGGATTGTACTTGACGGTGCGGCTTTCCTTGCCGAATTCGGGATAGGAGCACGGCAGCGGGGCGGCAAAATTGCCGGGGGTGATGTCCAGCACCTTGTCGTAGAGCAGTTGCCATGCCTCACGCACGGGACGGCTCTCGCAGCCCGCATGACGGTCGGCAAGTTCGTTGATGACTTGCTCGTCGCTCTTGTTGAAATCCCATGCTTTTTCGAGGATGTATTCGTAGGGGAACTGCTGCACGTCAAGCCCCTCGAGCGTGGAGCCGATGCCCACCAGGTTGTCGCCATTTTCGGCCAATGCCCGCTCGATGCGCTCTCCCGCCTCCTTGACGCGGCCCTGCACATTGGTGTTGCCGCCAAAGTTGCCCAAGTAGCACCAGATGAACGGCTGCCCGTAGAAGCCCTTATGCTCGCGCCACATCTCCTTGTACTCGCAGTAATAGTCGAGCATCGTCATCTTGCCCTGCGGCACGCCCGTGAGCATGGCACGGGTGCGCTCGCCGGTGTAGTCCTTGCGCTGGTAATACAGGAACCAGGCCATCTGCAGCCACTCGGCAGCAGGGTCCACGGCAGTCAGGCTCTCATAGATGTGGCGGGACACCTGGTTGAGGTAGTCGGGCTCGAAACTGGGCGGGTCCACCTCGTTGAAGGGGTCGATGCCGTAGATGTGGTCGGTACCGAACAGGCGCGTCTGCTCCTCGAGGAAGAGCCGCTGGATGCGGCTGTAGAGCGGGTCCTCACTGTTGAGGAAATAGGTGCGGTACTGCTCGTCAAAGCCCGCCCAAGAGGAGAGGGCCTGGATATCGGCATCAGGGAAGAGGTCACGCAACGCCCCGGGCACATGTCCCGCAAAGGCGGGCAGCACGGGACGCATATTCAGGGCCCGCTCACGCTCCACGATGCGCTGCTGCAGCTCGGTCTGCCCCTTGAGCCACTCCTTGGGCAGCGGGCCACACCAGCCGTCGATATTGGCCATCCGGTGCCACGGCAGATAGGCGGGACCGGTGAAGTAGGAGCGCACCTGCTTGTCGGTCATGCCCAGGCTCGTCCATACGTTGTACCACACCGCTTCCTGACCCGTGATGGCCAGCGGCAGGTTCACACCGTTGAGGGCCATCCAGTCGATGAAGCGTTCCCAGTCATGCCATTGCCAGAAAGGCATCGTGTAGCCCCAGGTGCAGTAATTCAGGAAAAAGCGTTGCGGCACGCGGGCCGTCACCCGCTCGGCGGCAGGCACGTCAGGCAGCACACGCGGCAAATCCACGGGCACGTCGGCATACCACGACACCGTCGTCTTGCAATAACGGTTCAGGTAGCGGTTCAAGCCCACGGCCATCGACCCGGCATTGTTGCCGCTGATGAGCACCTTGCCGCCTCTACTCTCAAGAGTAAAGACATCCTTGCCACTATCGGCATCGACAAGCACAAACTCCACCTTGTCCAGCAGCCGCTGCGACAAGCGTCCGGCAAGATTCCTTGCCTGTTCCACATCATTCTGCCCCTGGGCAACAGCCATGCTGGCCGTCAATGCAACCGCCAGCAACAGTATCCAACTGAATAACCTCTTTTTCATATATTTATAAGGCATTAGGCTTTAGGGTGCGAATGCCACCTGATGCCTAACACCTAAAGCCTAAAGCCTAACACCTAAAGCCTAATGCCTAATGCCTAAAGCCTAATGCCTAAAATCAATAATTCTCAGCCTTGATCTGGAAGTAGGCCTTGGGATGGTTGCACACGGGGCACATCTCGGGAGCCTTCTTGCCGATAACCACGTGGCCGCAGTTGCTGCACTGCCAGATGGTGTCACCGTCGCGTGAGAAGACGATGTCCTGCTTGATGTTGTTCAACAGCTTCAGGTAGCGCTCCTCGTGCAGCTTCTCGATGGCGGCAACGCCCTCCATCTGGGCGGCAATCTCGTCAAAGCCTTCCTCGCGGGCCTCCTGAGCCATGCGCTTGTACATATCGGTCCACTCGAAGTTCTCGCCAGCAGCAGCGTCCTCAAGGTTCTCGAGGGTGCCCTTGATTCCACCGCCCTGGAGCAGTTTGAACCACAGCTTGGCATGCTCCTTCTCCTGGTTGGCAGTCTCCTCAAAGATGGCAGCAATCTGCACATAGCCGTCCTTCTTAGCCTTGGAGGCGTAATAGGTGTACTTGTTACGGGCCTGTGACTCGCCGGCAAAGGCTTCCATCAGGTTCTTTTCGGTCTTGGTTCCTTTTAATTCTTTCATCGTAAAAAAAGTGGTTGATTAGTGATTAATTGATGTCAAAACTATTGTGCCACAAATGTAGCAATAAAAACACATACGCCAACAAACTCAGAGCCATTTTTTGTCAGGAATCACTCCCGCACGGCTTTTGGCGTCCACGTCTGGAAGAAACGCAGCACCTTTTCCTTGTTATAGCCCTTGCCCTCCTCGAGGTAGGTCGAATCCTGGATGTGCAGCACGTTGCCCTCCTCGTCGAGCACGACAAACACGGGGAAACCGAAGCGGCCCGCATTGTTGAAGCGCTTCATGATGGCTTCACCCATCTCGCCAGCCTTGCGAGGATGGTAGTTAACGTGGATATAGACGAAGTTCGGCTCGATGACGGCATTGATGGTGCTGTCATTGGTGACAAAGTCGGCAAAACGCAGGCACCACGGGCACCAGTTGCCGCCCACCTGGCAGACGACGAATTTACCCTCGGCACTGGCCTGAGCTATCGCCTGATCAATCTGCTCCATCGGGTTGATTTCCTCGTTATACACCTTCTTGAGAGCGGTCTGCTCCTGAGCATTGGCCGCCATGGTAAACAGTGCGACGGCAAGCACGATGATACTGATGATTTTATTCATATTTTTTAGTCCTTAGCTTTTAGTCCTTAGTCCTTATTTGGCATCCGCCAACTGTTCACTGTTCACTGTTCACTCCTAACGCCTAAAGCCTAGAGCCTAAAGCCTCTTTAAAAACTTCTCGCGGTCGACGATAAAGCGCAGGTGGGTGCCCTCGCCCAGCAGCGTGTCGCCACAATGTGCCTCGACCTTGAACTCGATTTTCTTCCCCTCGGCCTTGATGACCGTGGCGGTCGCCGTCACCGTGTCGCCCACTTTCGAGGGTTTGAGGTGCGACGAGGCGATATGTCCGCCCACGGTGGTACATCCCTCAGGCAGATGGTCGGCCACAGCGAGCATCGCGGCATTCTCCATGAGCGCCATCATAGCAGGCGTGGCAAGCACAGCCATGTCGCCCGACCCCATCGCAACGGCAGTCACCTCATAGGTAACCGTCAGTTGACTGGTATGTTGTAATCCTATCATTTAAGTCCTTAGTTTTTAGTCCTTAGTCCTTAGTTTTCCATACACCATACACGCTGGCGTTAGCCAGCAAATACACCTTACACAGCGGCGCCAGCCGCTTTATTGCAACTGCTCATCCATCCAGATGAGGCGGTCGTGGAGCCAATGCTTCAGGTAGGACACCTCGTCGGCAAAGTCCTTGGCGACATACTTGTTGGGCCACACCCACACGCCCCAGCGGGGCCATGCCTGGCTGTTGCGCGCCTCGGCACCGCAGGCCGTGAGGACGTTCGCCAGCGAGTCCACCGTCGCCATCAGTCGTGCCTCGTCCAGGTTGCTGCGGCGGTACTGCGCCCAGCGCTGCTTGAGCTGTGCCGTGTATTGCGGGTCGGTATTGAGGCGTTGCCACCAGAAGGGCACCAGGTAAACCTCTCCCTCGCGGCTCATCAGGTCGTTGTTCTGGTAAATCCACGTATCGGTGCGCCAGCCATCCAGGCGGTTCGTGTTGCCGTAGGCCTGGTTCATGTCCCACACCACCATCTTGAAGCGCGGGTCTTTGCTGTCGCGTCGCTTGAAGAACTTGCCGCTCAGGCGGTAACCGTCTACATTGTGGCCAAATTCCATCGCGAGCTGATAGTCGATAAACGACAGCTCATCGATAATCCACGCGTAGGACCCCGCTGCTATGGCCTGCTCCATCTGGTCGATGCGCCCATGGATGTAATTGAGCTGGGCAGTGTTCATTTCCTCGTAGTCCGGCTCTTTATACTGGATGAGGATGTGGCGGTCGCGCAGGGGCTCACCGTCGGCAGTGACAGGGTTGTATTTAGAAGTGTATGTCGGCTCATCGTTGCAGTCCACCTCCAGCAGGTAGCCGCCTGTGAGTTCGTCGCCCCGCGTTCCAGGGTCTTTGAGATTCAGGCGGTATTTCCCCTTCGAGACCACCTCACACAGGATATAAACCCCATAGTAGGTGCCGTCCAGGAACACCTCGCAGAACCGCCCTTGCGGCGTGTATTCCATCCACGGGCGCGATACCTCAAATGCCAGCAGGTCGCGCATCATGCTCTTGTCGCTGTAGGGAGCCAGCAACGCCCAGTTGTTGTCCTTGCCCATCCCCAGGATGACAACCTTCTTCTTGTTGTAGCACTTGTGCAACGGTTGTTCCAGCGTGCGGAACGAATAAGCCTTCTTTGGGCTGTCGTTGTAGGTCGAGTTGCCGCGGTAGCGCAGGGCGATGTTCCCCTCGTAGTCAACCCTTTGTCCGGGGTGCTTCACCGTGTCGGCATAGTTTATCCTGCCCACGCCGTTGTCGATGACCTTCATCTGCGCGGCAATGCGGTGGTCGCGATGAATCTCCTCGCCGTCCACCTCAATCCACACGATCGGCAGATTAGTCGAGTCCAGTCGCACACCGGTATTGTCAGGCGGAAAATTCTCCGCCCGCTTGTTGCACGACACCAGTGCCACCAACGCCAATATCATCAGGAAAAGGCTTCTCATCTATCTACCAGTTATTTTCAGAAGGCAAAGGTAATGCAAGTCGAGCGGAGAACAAAAAGAATTTATTCTTTTTTTATCCCGAGACGCAGCTTACCTTCGACCACAGGTCAACGGTAATGCAAGTCGAGCGGAGAACAAAAAGAATTTATTCTTTTTTTATCCCGAGACGCAGCTTACCTTCGACCGCAGGTCAACGGTAATGCAAGTCGAGCGGAGAACAAAAAGAATTTATTCTTTTTTTATCCCGAGACGCAGCCTACCTTCGACCGCAGGTCAACGGTAGTGCAAAACACCATGTCAAAACGCATTTTTCCGTTTTTTAGCAAATAGGCACCAACTAAACCGACAAAAACAAGTGCAATGTCAAATAAAAAAGGCCGTAGGCCTGACAAGATTATAGGCAGGTGGTGGAAGGAGGCGCAGCCGACTGCAACCCCTGCAAAGGGGAATCCCCAACAAAAAACTCCGAAGGAGTGACGGAAAACGGGTGGCCTAAAGGCCAAATAAAAAACGTTGTTTCAGTTGTTCAACGTTGTAATAGTTGTTTGAAAGAAGGAGTGCGGATGCCCATCAGAATTATCAGTTGTTTGAAATCACACGCATGCATTGTAAAAACTATCAAATTAGAATTTCCTTATTCGTTGATGCGTGCTCGTGAAATCAATAAAATGGACGAAAAAACAAGGAAAAATTTGCATAACGCAAACTTTTGTGGTAATTTTGCCGCAACAAAACAATAAAAGGCATCAGGCGTTTGAGGTTTCTCAAACAACATGAACAACAAACAACAACATGAACAACTTTCATTTATGATTATTAATTTGTTTTTATTGTTCAACGTTGTTACAGTTGTTTGAATAAGAGGCGCGGATGCCAACTTAAAACTTAAAACTCTGAAAAATAATGGAACCAGAGAAAAATGCCGAAATCATCGCGCGAATCAAGTATTTGATGAAGGAAATGGGCGTCAAGCAAGTCCAGTTTGCCGAGCGCATAGGGGTTGACACCTCCAACCTGTCAAAATACCTCAATGGCCACATGCCACTCAGCGACTCGTTCCTGAACCGCCTGGTGGTGAACCTGGGCGTGTCCAAGGAATGGCTGCTCGACGGCACGGATTTGCCCTTTGCCAAGACTCCTGCCCAGGTCGAAGTCACTGACGGTACCTTGGCAAACACCGGCACGCCGGTCTATGACGTGGATGCCACCGCCGGAGTGGCCTCGGGCCGCGCCGAACTGTTTGCCAGCGAAAACATCATCGGATGGGTGAACCTGCCCAACATGAGCCCCAACTGCCGCATCGTGCGCGTGAGCGGCGACTCGATGGCACCCGTCATCAACGATGGCGACTTCATCGCCGTACGTGAGGTGAGCAACCTGAGCCAGATTTACTGGGGACAGATTTACCTCGTCCAGCTCGACGATTTCAGGGTGGTGAAGTATGTGCGCCGCCACAGCGACCCCAACATGGTGGTGCTGCGCAGCGAGAACCCCAACTATGACGACATGGACGTGCGCCGCGCCGACATCCATGAGATGCTCCTCGTGCAGCACATCCTCCACCTGAACACCCGCCTTTGACAGTGAACAGTGAGAATAGGGTGTTGCAAAACTAATGCCTCAAAAGATAATCGCGCTACGCGCGAGAACCTTTAGCGAAGCCAAATTAAGCAAAATTATAAATAAAAATTTATTTTGTTTAATTTTTATACAAATTTTGTTTAATTTCTCGGCCGATAGGCCGATTAAAACTGTGTCAAATGAAGTTTTGCAACAGCGTATAAGGACTAAGGACTAAAAAGAAAATGAACATTTACTATCATACGCTGGTGAACGGACTGCGGCTGGTGCACATCCGTACCACCAACCAAGTGGCTTGGTGCGGTCTCGCCGTGAATGCGGGCAGCCGCGACGAGTGCGCAGGGAAATTCGGCCTGGCGCACTTCGTCGAGCACACCATCTTCAAGGGCACGAAACACCGCCGCGCCTGGCACATCCTGAACCGCATGGAGTGCGTGGGCGGCGAATTGAACGCCTACACGACCAAGGAGGGCACCATGCTCTACTCGGTATTTCCTCACCAGCACCTGGAGCGGGCGATAGACCTGCTTGCCGACCTGGTGCAGTGGTCGGTGTTCCCGCAAGAGGAGCTGGACCGCGAGCGCGACGTGGTGCTTGAGGAAGCCGCCAGCTACCGCGACACGCCCAGCGATGCCGTCTATGACGACTTCGAGGACCTGCTGTTTGCAGGCAGCCAGCTGGGACACAACATCCTAGGACGTAAAGAGGACCTGGAGAACATCACACGCGAGGACTGCATGAGCTACCTCAAAACGCTGTATGTGCCCGGTAACATGGCATTCTTCTCGGTGGGACCCGAACGGCCCGAACGTGTATTCAGACTGGCCGAAAAACACTTCGCACCCATGAGCCACAAACTGCCGGCCAGGCAACGCGTCATGCCTGCAGCGGTCGAACCGTTCAGGCGCACCATCCCAATCGGCACCCATCAGGCACACACCATCGTGGGGGCACGCGTTCCCGACATGAGCCATCCCCTGCGTCATGCCCTGATGCTGCTGAACAACATCCTGGGTGGTCCGGGCATGAACTCGCTGCTCAACGTGGAACTGCGTGAACGACGGGGCTATGTCTATACCGTAGAATCGACGCTGACGCTGCTCACCGACTGCGGATGGATAGAGATTTACCTGGGCTGCGACCCCGACGACGTGCGCTCCAGCCTGCGCGTCATCGAACGCATCACGAGCCGCCTGAGCCAGGAAATACTGCCTGCACGACGTCTCGATGCCTACAAGAAACAGTACTGCGGCCAACTCATGGTGGCTGCCGACAGCACCGAGTTCATGGCTATGCGTGCCGGACGAGGGATGCTCTATCATGGCCAGGTGGCAAGCATCGGTGACACCATCGAGCGCATCCAGGCCGTCACGCCCGAAGAGATTGCCCAAGCGGCTACCTATCTTGCCGCCGACCGCCTCTCATCACTAACCTTCCAATAATTTTTAAGGATAGTTTGTCACATTATCAAAAAATGACTACTTTCGTGGTCAAAATTAAGAATCAAGTTTCTAAAGCAGCTATGCCACTTTAAAAACTTGAGAATAAAAGATAAAGTTTAATGGATAAAGATTTTTACCTGAAGATTAAAGTCTGTATTTCATTAACCTTTAAACATTAAACATTATGCAGTGAGCAAGTTAACAACTTGCGAAACTTAAATAAGAGAACGATGAAAAGGATTTCCATCCTCATACCTTGCCACAACGAGGAAAAGTCTGTGCCGCTACTCTACCCCGAGCTGGTCAAGCTGATGGACTCGGAGCCCAACTACGACTGGGAACTGATGTTTGTCAATGACGGCAGCCGCGACAATACGTTGAAGGTGCTGCAGGAACTGCGGCAGCAGGACACGCGAGTCAATTATGTAGACTTGTCGCGCAACTTTGGCAAGGAGGCGGCGATGCTCGCGGGATTTGACTACGTGACCGGTGACTGCATGGTCATCATCGATGCCGACCTGCAGCACCCGCCCACGCTCATCCACGACATGCTCAAGTTGTGGGAACAGGGCTATGACGACGTGTATGCCAAGCGCAAGACACGCGGCCGTGAGAGCTGGCTGCGCAAGCGGCTGTCGCTGCAGTTCTATAAAATCCTGCAGAGTTCGTCCCGCTTCGACGTGCTGCAGAACGTGGGCGACTTCCGCCTGCTGGACCGCAGTTGCATCAACGCCTTGAGACAAATGCGCGAGAGCGAACGTTACACCAAGGGGATGTATGCCTGGATAGGCTTCAGGAAGAAGGAAATCGAGTTTGAGCAGGGCGACCGTCAGGTCGGCGAGTCGTCGTGGAGCTACCGCCAGCTGTTCTCGTTTGCCATCGACGGCATTACCTCGTTCACCAGCGCCCCGTTGCGCATATCCACCATCGTGGGATTCGTGGTGTCGCTGTGTGCCTTCCTCTACATGATTTATGTCTTCATCAAGGCGCTCATCTATGGCGACCCGGTGCAGGGTTATCCCACGCTGGTTATCCTCATCCTGTTCCTGGGCGGCATCCAGCTGCTCTCGCTGGGCATCATCGGCGAATACATCGGCCGCATCTATAACGAGACCAAGAACCGACCCGACTACATCGTGCGCGAGTTCAACGGCAGCCGTGACTTGCCTCACCATGACCGATAAACCGCACATGTGGACAAAACAGAAGAAATGAACGAAAAAATGAAAAAAATCTCCATACTCATCCCCTGCTTTAACGAGGAACAGTCCCTGCCGCTGCTCTACCCCGAACTGGTCAAACTCATGGACAGCAATGCGAACTATGACTGGGAACTGCTGTTTGTCAACGACGGCAGCATGGACGGCACACTGGACCTGCTGCGCGGGTATTGTCAACAGGATTCTCGCGTCAGCTATGTTTCCCTGTCGCGCAACTTCGGCAAGGAGGCGGCGATGCTGGCAGGTTTCGACAATGTGACGGGCGACTGCATGGTCATCATCGATGCCGACCTGCAAGACCCGCCCGAACTCATCCCCGAAATGATTAAGTGGTGGGAGCAGGGCTATGAGGACGTGTACGCTCGGCGCAAGTCGCGTGGCCGCGAGAGCTGGCTGCGCAAGCGACTGTCGATGTTGTTCTACCGCATGCTGCAGCAGTCATCACGCTTCGACGTGCTGCAGAACGTGGGCGACTTCCGCCTGCTGGACCGCCGTTGCGTCAACGCTCTGAAACGGATGCGCGAGAGTGAACGCTACACCAAGGGGATGTTCAGCTGGATTGGCTTCAAGAAGAAAGAGATTGAGTTTGACCGCGGCGACCGCCAAGCGGGAAAATCCGCCTGGAGCTACCGCCAGCTTTTCTCGCTGGCCATCGACGGCATCACATCGTTCTCTTCCCTACCCCTGCGCATTTCGACCGTTGCGGGCTTCTTCATATCCATGCTGGCGTTCATCTACATGATGGTGGTTTTCATCAGGGCATTGATATGGGGCAATCCCGTGCAGGGTTACCCCTCGCTACTGGTCATCATGCTGTTCCTGGGCGGCATCCAGCTGCTCTCGCTGGGCATCATCGGTGAATACATCGGCCGCATCTATAACGAGACCAAGAACCGCCCCGATTACATCGTTGACGAGCGCAACAACGAGAAAGTGCTATGATTACAAGCCGACAGGACACCACACCCCGACGCTATAAACGCGTGGCAGACATCCTTTTCTGGTGCTTGCTGCTCGGCGGATGCGCCGTGTTCCTGTTGATGAACCTCTATACACCCCTCAAGGAAGACGACATCTTCCATTCCTACATTGGCGGCGGCTCAGGACGACCCACCAACACGCTGCTGGACGTCCTGCGCTCATGGGTGGCCTATTACAGATATGACGCCCGCATGGCCAACATCATCTCGTTCACCTTCAACGGCATTCTGGGCAAGACGGTCTTCAATGTCGTCAATACGCTGGTCTTCGGCGTGTTTGCCTATCTGTTGAGCCGCATCACCACCCGCCGCAACAGCGCCATGGTGCTGGTGATGCTTTACACCTACATGGTTACAGCAATGCCCGTACCGGGAGAGACGCTCTTGTGGCCCACGGCAGCATTCAATTACCTGTGGGCATTCACCGCCTCGATGCTGTTTATCATCTACCTGTTGAAACATCGCAATCCCCATCCTGGCTGGCTCATGGGAATAGTGGTGTTCCTGGTATCGATGTTTGTGGGCGGCATCAACGAGGGGACGGTTTTCGGTGTCTTTGGCGGCCTGGTGATGTATTACCTGTTCAACCGTGACAAGGTTGACCGCGCGGTGGCGATTGCCATGGCGGGATACATGACGGGCGTCCTCATCCTGCTCACCTGCCCCGGCGCATGGGACCGTGCCTCGCTGGAGGTGTCGCACGAGGCAGGCATCCTCACCCTGCTCAGCGACAGACTAAGAATCCTCTGGAACAGCTCCTGCCATTTCATCACTCCCTTGGCAGCAGTAGCCGTTATCCTGATCGGCATGTTGAAAGACGGGATCAAAAAGACCTTTAACGACCATCCCTTTACCTGGGTTTTCCTTGTGCTGCTGGCATTCACCGTAGTGGTGGGAAAAGAGCAGCTGCGCCTGTATTTCTCGGTATCGATGGCAGGGTTCATCCTGCTGGTGATGGCGATAGACCGGCTTTTAGAACGCGCCTGGTGGCTGCGCCTGGCGGTCATTGCCGTGGGATTGGCACTGTGTGTCAAGTATTATCCGCCCAACATCGCCACGATGAAGCGCTACCAGACGTTCTTCAATGACATCGAGAACGACATCCGCCAGTCCAGCGACCGTCAAGTGATTCTGCCAACTGGAGAGTTCAAGGGCTACAGCCGCTTCATCAAGTATTTCAATTTCGACTCCTGGACCTTCTTCATCCGCGAGGAGACCCTGTGTTACTACTACGACAAGGACAATATCCAGTTTGTCCCCGACTCCATCTATAACCGTTTCCACAACGGCCGACTGCTCGACGGCGCCCAGCCCATGGCCATGGAGGCCCCCGACTGCCCCGACGTGGAAGCCATACTCGCCATCCCCGGCCAGGACTACTGGGCGGTGAAAATGCATCAGGACACCATCTCGCATTCCTACCAGTTTGCCCAAGCCTATCAGGCCGACGGCACACCCATTGCCGCCCCCATCGGCTATTTCCCGCTCCTGTACCAGGGGCACGAATACCTCATCTTCCCCCCGCTCGATGACGCCATCACACGCCTCGAGTTCTCCCCCTACTCCCTAGACGGCACCCCCATCACCCTGCACCGCTTAAAGAAAAAACAATAAATACAACACCACCACTCTTCAATACAACTTTAACAACTTGAAACTAATTGCAGGATGATACTAAATAATAGTTATACAGAACAGGATTTTTCACGATTTGACAGCAAGCGGGCGATTGAAAACCGCGAGATGCGTATTTTCTTATCTTCTACCTTCATCGACATGAACGAAGAAAGAGAGGCATTAGTCAAGACTTTTGACTCGCTCAGATTAGAAGCCAACCGCCGCAATGTTTCGTTGTCGGTGGTTGATTTACGTTGGGGCATTACAGAAGAAGATATGCGTTCGGGCAAAATGCTTTCAGTATGTCTCGAAGAAACAGAACACTCTCACCCGTTTTTTATTGGTCTTTTGGGCAGCCGTTATGGCACCTCACCTGACATTTCTGAGTTGGAAAAGAATCCAGAACTTGAGGAACGTTACCCATGGTTACGCAAAGACATCGAACATAGATTGAGTACTACTGAAATAGAGATGCAGTATGGCGTCTTGCGCAACCCTTATGATGTTGATGCAGCTTTTTTCATTAAGAATGTTCAGGACATTCAAACTAATGAAAATGAAAAACTCACATGGCTGAAAAAACAGATTTGGAAACAAGACCGCTTTGCAAAAGAAGAATATACGTCTATTGAAGACTTGTGTAAAAAGGTGGAGATTGCTATCCGAAATATGCTTAATAAACATTTTCCGGAGGAAAAATATAGCCGCTTGAGGAGAGAACGCACTGCACAAAAGGCTTATTTGAACACCAAGCATAATCATTACCAGCGACTGCAAACCGATTTTAATCGTCTTGACCAATTTCTCGAAGGAGATGAAACTCACCTCATCATTACTGGTCCCAGCGGAATGGGAAAAAGTGCTCTCATCGCCAACTGGCTAAAAGAGAAAGAAGATGAGAAAGAACAATTACCCTATAACATCATCTACCACTTTGTGGGCAATTCGTTCAGCGGAAATGACTACCGTCAGATTCTGCAACACATCTGTGATGAAATATATAACCTCTATGGCCTTGAGCGACAAGAGGGCATGAATGAAGAATTGAAGGATGAGGTCCAACGAATTCTAGTTGAGGCAGGACAAAAAGGCAAGCCGTTACTCATTGTCATTGACGGCGTTAATCAAATAATAGGTCCAGACAAAAGCAAGTTGCTCTATTGGTTGCCACAAGCTCCTCAAACAACAAAATACCTATTTTCAACCCTCGAAGACGACGTGACAATGGAAATCTTCAAGCGGCTTGATTATTCGATACACACAATTGGGAAACTTGACAGACACCTGCGGGAGCAGTTCATTATTGATTACTTACACAATGTTGGCAAAAAACCTACCCAACCGCAGCTCAACCGCATTCTTGATGATTCCGAAAACGAGAATATGCTAGTACTCAAAACCTTGTTGGACGAATTGATTAGTTTTGGCTCAAACACACAACTTGACACACGTATCGACTACTATCTTTCCGCAGCATCAACAGAAGATTTTTTCGACCGCATGCTGCAGCGTATGGAGAATGATTATTCTGAAGTTCAACGTATTCTTTCCCTCATTGCACTATCGGAAAATGGAATGACAGAAAATGAACTCCAAACCATCTCAAGGGTATCCAATCTTGACTTCCATCTCTTCTACTGTGTTTTATATAACCATATTGTGATCCGCAATGGTCTGATTTCCTTCTCTCACCAATATATTACCAATGCTGTATGGCAGCGTTATAACCTTGCTGACCCTGAAAAAGCCAAGCCTTATCGCCTGCAGATAATAAGCCACACATCCATCAATAACCGTATCACTAGATGGAGAAGAATATCGGAACTTTCATTCCAGTGCTATCATACTGACAATGATGAAATGCTCTACAAGACTATCCTTAGTTTTGAAGCTTTTCGCTATTTCAATGCTACCGATCAAGGTAAAGCGCTACTAGCTCGTTATTGGCGCAAACTGCTCAAATCTTCACCTGAAAAATATCAATTAAAAGCATATCTTGATCTATCGATAGAGAACATAGCCGTCACCAATGTACCATATAATCAGATTGGGGATTTGATTTTAACGTATTTTGGGGATTCAAAAACTGCCATGATGTACAATCAAGCATACCTATCCCTAATTATTGATTCAAATGAAAATGATATTGTTTTAGCGAAAGCCTATTATTATATCGGATGGACTTATCATGAACAAGGCGATAATGATAACGCTCTCGAGAATTGTATAAAGGCTCTGCAAATTCGAGAAAAGGTATTGGGAACTGATCACCCCGATACCGCTGATTCATACAATGACACAGGCATAGTATATGATGCAAAAGGCGATTACGATAAAGCATTGGAGTTTTCTATCAAGGCACTAGAAATCCGAAAGAAAATTTTGGGAGTAAAACACCTTTCAACTGCGATGTCCTATGATAACACAGGTACTGTATACAATAGCAAAGGTGATTATCATAAAGCTCTGGAATACCATTTCGAAGCACTCAAAATCCGTTTGAATATCCTGGGTACAATGCATCCTTTAATCGCAATGTCTTACAATAATATTGGTTTAATATATGGTGAATTGGGCAACTTTAAAACAGCATTGGAATGTCATTTCAAAGCAATGGCCATCAAAGAACAAGTTTTAGGTACAGAGCATCCAGCTACCGCGTTGTCCTATAATAATATCAGCACAATTTATTCTGAATTAAAAGATTACGATAAAGCACTGGAGTTTTTATTCAAATCGTTGAAAATTAATCTAAAAGTTATGGACTCAAAACATCCCACAATAGCAACTACTTTTATGAACATCGGCACAATTTACAGTAGCAAAGGTGATTACGATAAAGCATTGGAATACCATTTCAAAGCACTTGAAATCGATAAAGAAGTTTTGGGTAGAGAACATCCTAATATAGCCAATACCTACAATAGCATCGGATGTGATTACAAAGAACGAGGCGAAGATGGCAAAGCGTTGGAGTACCTTTTAAAAGCAATTGATATTTCTGAACATATTTTGGGCACATCGCATCCTGCCACTGCCACATCTTACTTCAATATCGGCTGTGTATACGAAAAACAATACGATTACCACAAGGCACTGGAATACCATCTCAAAGCACTTGATATTTTTAAGAAATCTTTTGGGGTGTACCATTACAAAACAGCCATATCCTATAACAGCATCAGCGATATCTACATGAAGGATGGCAATTATGATAAAGCATTAGAGTATTCATCCAAAGCACTTGATATCCGAGAAAAAGTATTGGGTTCTATGCACGCAGAAACTGCCTACTCCTACAATAACATCGGTTTAGTATTCTTTAACTTACACAATTATGACAAAGCACTGACGTATTATTTAAAAGCTCTTAAAATACTAGAGCAAATCAAAGGTATAGAGCATCCTGATACAGCTATGACGTACATTAACATTGGCTCTGTTTTCACTCGCTTAGGAGAATATGACAAGGCGGAAGAATATTATTTCAAGGCTCTTGATATTCTTGAAAGAACCTTGGGTACTTTTCATACAGATACTGCTATGTCTTACTCTAACATAAGCTCGATATACCAAAAAAAAGGTGATTATGATAAAGCATTAGAATACTATTTCAAGGCTCTAGATATTTTAGAGCAGATTTTAGGTGCAGGGCACCCTGAAACTGCAGTCCATTATTGCAATATTGGCACGATATACTGTGATAAAGGTGACTACGACAAGGCATTACAGTTCTGTCATAAAGGATTAGAGATTTGTGAAAAAACATTTGGCACGGATCATAAAAACACTCATATTATTCAAAGCCTCGTCGAATTAGTTAATCAAAAAAAATTGAATCAAAGTTACCAGCAGGATTCTTATGAAACAGATAGTTCTTACTATTACTATATTGATTCGTAGAACATCACTGAAAAAAGATAAAAAAACTATAGATGAACCTTTCTCTATCATTTTCAACAATATAGAAGAACAACTATTTCTGAGCTAATATATTATTGGCTCAGGCTTCAAACCATGCAGTTTGCACAAAAATTGGCAAAATATTTGCAGGGTTGGGGCAAATGGTGTAATTTCGTGACCAATAAAATCACAAATCAAGAAAAAAACAATAAAAACGCAAGACTATGAATGACGTGAAATTCTATCTCGACGCAGCCGAGAAAAAGATGCAGGAAGCCGTGGATTTCCTCGATGACACCCTGGCACACATCCGTGCCGGCAAGGCCAACGTGAAGATTCTCGACGGCATCCGTGTGAACTACTATGGCAGCCCCGTGCCCATCGACAACGTGGCCAACGTGAGCACCCCCGACCAGCGCACCATCGCCATCATGCCGTGGGAGCGCAACATGATTGGAACCATCGAGAAGGCCATCATCGACAGCAACGTGGGTATCATGCCCGTGAACAACGGTGAGGTTATCCGCCTGAACATCCCGCCCCTGACCGAGGAGCGCCGCAAACTGCTCGTGAAGGACTCCAAGGCCGAGAGCGAGAAAGCCCGCGTGAGCATCCGCAACGCACGCCGCGAGGCCATCGAGGGCCTGAAGAAGGCCGTCAAGGAAGGCATGAGCGAGGATGTCAGCAAGGACGGTGAGGAGAAGGTGCAGAAGATTCATGACAAGTTCATGAAGAAAATCGACGAAATCTTTGCCGCTAAAGAGAAGGAAATCCTGACCGTATAACAAGTTAACGCATCATTATTTACACTTAACGGTGTTGCGGCGGTGAACCTTGCTGCAACATCGTTTTTTGCTTGATAGTGTGGAGCGCATGGGCTTGAAATATGACGATTATCTGAATTCGCCACAGGGCAGACGCTGGCATGACATCGCCTACTGGACTTTGCTGGCGGTGGCCTGTGCCGTGTTCTACTGGATGAACCTGTTGACGCCTCTCAAGGAGGACGACATGCTGCACTCGATGGTCATCGGAGACCTGACGCACATCAACTCGCTGGGTGACCTGCTCCACTGCTACAGGAACAAGTTCCTGATAACCAACGGACGCTCGTCCGACATGATTGCCGAGCTATTCTGCGGCTTGCTGGGAAAACCCCTGTTCAACGTGTTTAACACTCTGATGTTCGGCCTGCTGGCACATGTGGTGAGCCTCTTGGCGACAAGGCGGCGTTCACTGTTGGCACAGACGATGCTCTATGCCTGCATCGGCACCTGTTTCCCCGTTCCGGGCGAGACCCTGCTATGGCTGGCCGGCAGCTGCAACTACCTGTGGAGCATTACCGGTTCGCTGTGGCTGCTCTATTATCTGCTCAACCACGGAAGTTCCCGATTGGGATGGAGCAAGGGAATTCTGCTCCTGCTCGGGGCATTGCTCGCAGGGTCGGGCAACGAGGCCATGTCGTTTGGCTTTGTGGGCGGCGTGGGCTTATACTATCTTGTCAACAGCAAGTCGATAGACCGTACCGTAGTAGTCGGCATGACGGGCTACATCCTGGGCTTGTTGCTCATCATGGCATCACCCGCAGCGTGGGAACGGGCAGCAGGGGGCGGCATTGCTGTGGACATGCCCTTCATGGACTTGTTGCAGAGCCGCCTGCACATCCTCGGCGAGAAAATGATACGTTTCATTGTCCCGCTGGCGGCCTTGGTGATTGGCGTTATCACCTTGTTTTGGAAAGGAGTCAAAACGCTCACTGCCAGCGTGTGGCCCTACCTGCTGGTCATGCTGATGCTGCTTCTTTTCATCCTGGGATGGATTCCCGAACGTCCCTATGCACCTCTGGTGACCGTTTCGCTTATCATCACGGCCATTGCCGCCGACTGGCTCCTGCGCCGCCCGCAATGGCTACGGGCAATCGCCATTCTCGCTTGTTTGGCGCTGAGTGTCATGACCTTCGGCAAAGGCGTAAAAGTCTTGCGCGACTACAAGGTGATTGATGAGCAGGTGGTTAACGAAATCCGGGCCGCAACCGACCAGGCCGTCTTGCATCAATCACCCTTCAGGCAATACAACCGCTTCCTCTATCCCCTGCCGATGCAAAGCGACAGGTTTTTCCAGAACGAGTACATCTGGCGTGCCTATTTTGACAAGCAGAACATCCAATTCGTCTCGGACTCGGTCTATGACCGCTTCCACGGCGGACGCTTGCTCGATGGAGCCGTCGAGATGCCGTTCACGAGTGACAAACCCGCCCTGACAGGTCCCATAGTGGCATTCCCCGACCAGAATTACATGCTCCTGACGCTCAACCTTGACACGCTGCCCACAGCTTATCAGGTTGGCACGGCATACCGCAGCGACTCGGACAATGCCTTATCCGAGAGCGAAAAGGATTTCCGCAAGAAGCATGCTCTCCAGACCACTAGCGACCCCTTTGGCTATTATCCGTTGCGCGTCGATGGGAAAACGATGATGGTGCTTCCCCTGGTGGACAACGGCATTTCAAGCATGGAATTGCTGTTGGATTATGCCGGCGATGAACGCCTCACGCTCTTCAGGCAAGCGCCAAATCCCGAAACGGTCCAAATCCTCGATAAATAACCGATTGAAATGTAGTATTCATGGATAGCAAGCATTACGACACAAGAAACAAAGCGGTTCTAGTTCATGACCTGGCTTACTGGGGGTTAATCCTGGCTGCATGCATCGTGTTCTATGTGCTCAACGTGTGGACTTCCTACAAGGAGGACGACATGCAGTTTTCACTGCTCAGCGATGCGGGTTTCATGGATTTCCTGCGTTCGCAGTATGAGCGTTTCATGGACCATAATGGCCGCAGCGCCGACACCTTTGCAGCGCTGTTTTGCGCCTATTTGGGCAAACCCGTATTCAACATTTGCAATACCCTGGTGTTTGGCTTGATGGCCCATTTAATCAGCCTGTTGAGCACGGGGCGCCGCTCCCTGTTGGCAGTGACAATGTTTGTGACCTACGTCGGTGCCTGCTATCCCGTGCCTGGACAGACGATGCTCTTTGTCGCCGGCAGCTGCAACTACATGTGGTCCATCACCACCTCGCTGCTGATGGTCTATCTGCTGCAGCGTTTCAAGGGGAAGCGGCTCGGTGCCGGCATGACCATATTGCTGATATTGATTTCGTTGATTGGTGGATGCTTCAACGAGGCGGCTTCGTTCGGATTCTTTGGCGGTCTGGTGCTGTATTACATCTTCAACCGTCAAGCACTGGACCGCAATGCGGTAATTGCCCTAACGGCTTATCTCCTCGGCATCGTGATTATCCTGGCATCGCCTGGCATCTGGGAGAGGGCGGCCGACGGGGGCATCGTGGTGAACATGAGCCTCGGCGAACTGTTGTCGAGCCGCAGCTACATTTTTGCTGAGAAAAACTTGCGCATCGTCACGCCGATAGCTGCCGTCATCGTGGGCATCATCGTCATGATATGGAAAGGGTTCCGCCCCATCAGACGCTGCCCTTGGAGCTATATCCTGCTCTGCATGGCCATATTGATGTTCGGCCTGGGTTATCTCTATGACCGCGCCTACGCCCCCATAGCCACCGTATCGCTGATTATCCTGATCATGGCAGTAGATGCATTGCTCAACCGCTGGCACTGGGGTGGATGGCTGCGTGTGGCAGCAATTGTCTTCGGCATTCTCGCGAGTGCTTACTTCTATTCCGATGCCATGACGGTGTTGCACCGTCTGAAGACCTTTGAAGACAACATTGACCGCGAAATCAAGGCGGCTCCGCGCCATGCCATTCTGCATGAATACCATTTCAAGGGCTACAGCCGCTTTGCCACGCCGCTGAGCTATGAGTCAGCAGGATTTTTCACCCGCGAGGCAACCTATTGCGCTTACTATGACAAGGATAACGTGCAGTTTGTGAATGACTCCATCTATGACCGTTACCACTCGGGCCGCCTGCTGGACGGCGCCGAGCCCATGCACCTGGTGAGCGACCGCCCCGAAATTGCCGACAGTGTCCTTGCCGTTCCAGGCCCCGACTATATGCTCGTGGTGCTCAATGTGGATACCCTGCCGCCCTGCCCCCAATTGGCGACATACTATCTGGCTGAAGCGGGGGCTGGACTGACCGAGGAGGAAAAACTTTTCCGCAGCCAGCACGGTCTGGCCGACGACTTTGAGCCCCACGGATTCTTCCCGCTCTACTATCAGGGCCAGCAGATGCTCGTGCTGCCACTCATGAACGACAACATTTCACACATCGTTTTCCAGCTGGACTACGATGGCCATCTGGGCGAAATGACATTGAAGAGATAAGCAGATAAGTGGCTGGCGCCGCTGTGTATGGTGTAGAGTGTATGGTGTATAAGAAGCAAATAGAAACCGCATCGCGATGGCATGACGCTGCCTATTGGGGATTGCTCATCATCGCTGGCATCGCCTTTCTGGTGATGAATTTCCTCACCACACTCAAGGAGGACGACATGCTGTTCTCAATGGTTGAGGGCGAGTGGACACCGGTGCGCACGCTGGCCGATTTCCTGCGCAGCTACATCTACCACTACAGTCACACCAACGGACGACTGGCCGACATCGTGCCCGAGATATTCTGCGGACTGGCCGGCAAGGCGGCTTTCAACGTGTGCAACACACTGGTGTTTGTCGCACTGCTGCATCTGCTCAGCCTCTTGGTGACGGAACGTCGCTCGGTGATGGTGGTGGCACTATTCCTGGCTGTGGTAGGCACCTGTTTCCCCGTTCCGGGCGAGACGATGCTCTGGGTTGCCGGTAGCGCCAATTACATGTGGGCTGTCACCCTCTCGCTGGCGCTGGTCTATTGTTTGCAACTGCCGCAACGGTCCAAACTGAATTGGGCCGCTGGAACAGGACTGGTGCTGCTGGCATTCATCGCCGGAGGCTTTAACGAGGGGACTTCATTCGGCTTCTTCGGTGGATTGTGCGTCTATTATCTATTTAACCGCAGCCGCTTTGACCGCCGTGCCGCATTGGCACTGGCAGGCTATTTGATGGGTATAGCCTTGCTCATGTCATCCCCGGGACCGTGGCAGCGCGTGGCGGCCGGTGGCATCGCCCTGGACATGTCTATCGGTGACCTGCTGGCGAGCCGCTGGTTCATCTTCCATGAGAAGATGTGGCGTTTCCTCACGCCAGTGGCAGCAGTGCTGGTAGGGCTGTTGGCATTGCTGCTCGGCAAGGGTGGCACAGTGCGCCGTTGTGTGTGGACCTATATCGCCTTGGCACTGGCACTGGTGATGTTCGGCCTGGGAATCATCCACGAACGGGCCTACGCGGCTCTGGCAGTGGTTGCCTTTATCATCGTCGCCATGGCAGTAGATACCCTCACCCGCGCTCCGTCATCTATTGCAGGGCATCGCCTTGGCGTGGCCAGTATCCGCATGCTTTCCGTTGCAAGATTAGTCATCATGCTAGCGGCAATAGCGCTGGCGGTCTTCACCTTTGCCCGCGGTATCAAGGTCTTGCGTGACTATAAGGTCTTTAACGATGAAACGGTGAGCGAGGTTGTCGCTGCACCCAGCCAGGCGGTGCTGCCACAGCGCACCTTCGACACCTATAGCCGCTTCATCAAACCCATGAATTACAACAGCTCCAATTTCTTCGCCCACGAGGTGGTGTATTGTGCCTACTTCGGCAAGGAGAACGTGCAGTTTGTCCCCGACTCGGTCTTTGCCCGATTCCATAGCGGCCGTCTGCTGGACGGTGCCGAGCCGCTGCCCATGTCCAGCGACCGCCCAGACCTCACCGGACCGGTTTACACGTGCAGTGACCAGTATTATATGACTGTCGAACTCAAAAACGACACCATCCCCTACACGTTCCAGACCGCCCGTTACTACCTGTCCTCGTCCGACGACTTGTCTCAAGAGGAGATGGAGCGCCGCGTGAACTACGGACTGATCAGGGACTACAACCCCACGGGATTCTTCCCCTTGCGCTACCAGAGCCGTATCCTACTTATCCTGCCCAAGCCCACCCCCGATGTATCCCGCATCGTCATCCCCCTGGGGATGGACCCCGACGATGGAGAAATCACTTTAAAGTAAGGCCATGGCGTGACCGAGAATCAGATTATCCTGGTTTTCATAAAACCTGCATAAGGGTAGCAGCCTGCGACCAAAAACAGGGCAAAGGCGACTAATTTTTGTTAAATAGTGAGTATATTCGGGAAAATGGCTTATATTTGCACGTTTAACAATTAATGAATAAATGTGTATGCGCCTAAGAAATATTTTGTCACTCATCATAGCAGTTATGGCCTTGCAATCACACGCATTGGACGTTACCAATACTGCCGGTAACCTCCATCAAGCCATTACCGACCTGAATATCACCACATTGAAGGTGACAGGCACAATGGATGCCAATGACTTCTATTTCATTGCCAATGGCCTGCGTCAGTTGATAACCGTTGACCTGACCGAGGTCACGGTTGTGCCATGCCATACTGCCCAGTCACACTACACCAAGACCGACTTCGCTGCCGACGAATTGCCCGCTGGCACGTTTGCCTCGATGGGTGTGTCCGACGTGAAGTTGCCGAAGGGACTCAAGTGTATCGGCAGTGCGGCGTTTGCCGACTGTGAGCGACTGGCGCAAATCGACTTGCCGACATCGCTTGAAGTTATCGGTGACTATGCTTTTACGCATTGCTCGGCATTGACCGCCGTCACTCTTCCCCCTAGCATTGTGGAGGTGGGACGTGGCGCATTCATGCGTTGCCAAGCCCTTACATCATTCGTAGCGCTCCCCACTGGGCAACTGACCAAGCTGGGTGACTTTGCGCTGATGGATTGTCCCGCTTTGACCACCGTGAAGCTGGGCAACGCCATCAAGACCGTAGGCTCCAGGGCGATGACCGGCACAGGCATCCAGGCCCTGGACCTGAGAGCCAGCAGTGCCCTGGAAGAAATCGGTGCCTGGGCGATGACGTTGACTCCTGTCACTGCGGTTGACCTCCCGTCCAACTTGAAACTGCTGGGTGCCGGCGCATTCCTTTATGACGAGAGCCTCACTGGCATCAGCATGGGGCAGCGACTGGCCACCGTCGGTGACTATGCCTTTGCCGGCACTTCGTTGCAAGGCAATCTCACCTTCGAGGGACTGAAGACGATGGGCGACTACGCCCTCTACAACACACAGCAAGTGACCGCAGTGGAACTCCCTGCGACAACCGAGCAACTGGGAACACGCGCGATGGCAGGCATGACCGGCCTGACTGAGTTGACCAGCAATGCCGCGACCCCACCCAGCCTGGGCGAGGAGGTCTGGGCAGGCATCATACAGTCCGAGATACCGCTGACGGTGCCCAGGTCATCGACTAAGCTGTACCAGGCTGCCCCCCAGTGGCAAGAGTTCTTCATCCCCAACCAGTGGCTCAGGGGTGACGTGAACAATGACGGTTCGGTCAACATCTCGGACATCAACGTCATCGTGAGCATCATCCTGGGCGCCAGGGTGGACAACGACACCATGCAGCGTGCCGACGTGAACGAGGACGGCACGGTCAACATCTCAGACATCAACCTGCTGCTCAGCATCATCCTGAATCCGTCCAGCAGCGTCATGCTCAGCGTGGATACCGACGACCAGTTGCATCTGCCCGACGTCAACGTCATGACGGGCGAACAAGTTGCCGTGGAAGTATCGCTTGACAATGCCGGAGACTACAGTGCCCTGCAGTGCGACATCACGCTGCCCCAGGGCCTGTCGCTCGTCGCTTGCAGCGCTCCCGAGGGTTACCTGCTCTATAGCAATTCCATCGATGCATCGACAGCACGCATCGCCATCTATTCACCCGAGACGCGCCACTTCTCAAGCGACGGCCCGGTATTTACCTTGACTCTCAGCGCCGATGCCTCACTGGACACCGAGAGCGAGATTATACTCAAGGATGCCGTGATTGCAGGCGGATATGACGGATGGCATCCCGCCGACTGTGCCGCTCGCGTCAACAGTTCCAGCCATGTGGCTGAAATGTCAGCCTCCGATGGCCGCGTGTGGACCGAGAGCCACACCCTGTGCATCGAGGTGAGCGAGAATGCGACGGCGATGCTCACCACCATCAGCGGCATCAGCCGACAGCTGCAGCTCACCCAGGGCGTGAACCGCTACGACCTGGAACCGGGCTTCTATGTCGTTGTTGTCACAGGCAAGAGCCACAAGATTGCCATCCAGTAAAGACGCTTAGTAACCATACTGACAACTGACAACTGAAAACTGACAACTGACAACTGACAACTGAAATGGGAAAGAATAAACTCAAGAAATTTGCCGACATGGAGCGCATGCAATGCGTCTTCCAGTTCCCCTTTGCTGTCGTGCAGCAAGAGGGTGGCTGCCCCATGCGCGGCAAGTGGAATGAGCAATATTTCAAGAACGATAACCCAATCGTGCTGGAGCTGGGCTGCGGCAAGGGGGAATATGCCGTGGGACTCGCCAAGCGCTTCCACGGCAAGAACTACATCGGCGTGGACATCAAGGGCGCGCGCATGTGGACGGGAGCCAAGATGGCGACCGAGCAGGGACTGCCCAACGTGGCATTCCTGCGCACCAACATCGAACTGATTGACCGCATGTTTGCCCCCGACGAGGTGTCCGAAATATGGATCACCTTCCCCGACCCGCAGATGAAGAAAGTGAACAAGCGGCTCACATCGACGCGCTTCCTGGACAACTACCGCCACGTGCTGCGCGACGGCGGCATCATCCACTTGAAGACCGACAGCCCCTTCCTGTACACTTACACCCACGCCCTGGTCGAGGAGAACCGTCTGCCCGTCGAGGCCGACACCGATGACCTGTATGCCAGCGGCCTGGCCGATGACATCCTAGACATCAAGACGCACTACGAGATGCAGTGGCTGCAACGCGGACTCACCATCAAGTACATCCGCTTTGCCCTGCCACACGGCGTGCAACTCGTCGAGCCCGACATCGACATCGAGCCCGACACCTACCGCAGCTACAACCGCGGCTACATCCAGATGCCGGACCTGATGGAAACGCTCGACGTAAAACCCAGACGTTAATAACTGAACTGAAAACTGACAACTGACAACTAAAAACTAAAAAAACAAAATGACAATCTATCCGAATCTGATACTGGATGCCCTGCGCACGGTGCGTTATCCCGGAACGGGAAAAGACATCGTGGAGATGGGCATGGTGAATGACGACATACGCATCGACGGCAACCGCGTGAGTCTGTCGCTGACGTTTGAAAAATCCACCGACCCGTTCATCAAGAGCGTGGTCAAGGCGGCCGAAGCGGCCATCCTCGCACATGTGAGCAACGAGGTGGACATCAAGGGCAACATCAGCGTGAAGACCCCGCAGGACAATCCCGTGCGCAAAATAGAAAAGCCCCTGCCCGGCGTGAAGAACATCATCGCCGTGAGCTCGGGAAAGGGCGGTGTGGGCAAATCCACCGTCGCCTGCAACCTCGCCGTGGCACTTGCCCTGCAAGGCTACAGCGTGGGTCTGCTCGATGCCGACATCTTCGGCCCCTCGATGCCCAAGATGTTCGGTGCCGAGGACGAGCAACTCTACATGCATGAGGTGGACGGCAAGAACCTGATTATCCCCCTTGAGAAATATGGCGTGAAGATGCTCTCCATCGGTTTCCTCGTGGACAAGGAGAAGGCCGTGCTGTGGCGCGGCGCCATGGCCAGCAATGCCCTGCGCCAGCTCATCACCGAGGCCGACTGGGGCGAGCTTGACTACTTCATCATCGACATGCCCCCAGGCACCAGCGACATCCACCTGACCTTGGTGCAGACGCTCGCCATCACGGGCGCCATCGTGGTAACCACCCCGCAGCAGGTGGCGCTGGCCGACGCCCGCAAGGGCATCAGCATGTTCATGGGCGAGCATGTGGGCGTCCCCGTGCTGGGCATCATCGAGAACATGTCATGGTTCACGCCGGCCAGCCACCCCGATGAGCAGTACTTCATCTTCGGGCACGACGGCGGCAAGCAGCTTGCCGAGGCGCTCAATGTGGAACTGCTGGGACAGATCCCCCTCGTGGCAGGCATCTGCAAGGGCAGTGACGACGGCCAACCCGTGGTGCGCATGAACGACGTGAGCGGTATCGCCTTCAAGAAGCTGGCCACCCGCGTGGTCGAGGCAATCGACAAGCGCAACGCCACCCTTCCTCCCACCGAGGTCGTCCAGACCCACTAAGGACTAAAAACTAAAAACTAAGGACTAAAAACTAAAAACTAAGGACTATTATTAATATAAAAATCTACTGATTATGAAAAAGATTATCGCAATGTTGGCTGTAGCAGCTATGCTGCTCACCAGCTGTGGCTCGGTACCCATCACCGGCCGCAAACAGTTAAACCTCGTGAGCGACCAGGAAGTGCTTGCTGCTAGTCTCCAGCAGTATGCCAGCTTCATGCAGTCGGCTCCCATCTCGACCAACAAGACCCAGAGCGCTCGCGTGACCCGCGTGGGACAGCGCATCGCTGCCGCAACCGAGGCCTACCTCAGGTATGCAGGCCTGGAGAGCGAACTCCAGAACTATGCCTGGGAGTTCAACCTGGTCAAGAGTGACGAAATCAATGCCTGGTGTATGCCTGGCGGCAAAATCGTGGTCTATGAGGGCATCATGAACCTGGCCACCACCGACGACGAGTTGGCTGTGGTCATCGGCCATGAGGTGGCTCACGCTGTCGCCAAGCACAGCAACGAGCGCATGAGCCAGCAGGTACTTGCCGAATACGGTGCACAGGCCCTCGGCATCTTCACCAGTGGCACGAGTGCAGCAACCCAGCAGATTGCGCAGCAGGTCTATGGCCTGGGCGCACAGTATGGCGTAATGCAGCCCTTCTCGCGCAAGCACGAGAGCGAGGCCGACAAGATGGGCCTGGTGCTGATGACCATCGCTGGTTATAACCCCGATGTTGCCATCACCTTCTGGCAGAAGATGTCGGCAAGCTCCAGCCAGGAGCCTCCTGAATTCCTGAGCTCGCACCCGAGCCATGCCACCCGCATCAACGACATCCAGAAGTGGCTGCCCGAGGTCAAGAAGCAGTACGGCGGCAAGTAATAAGTCATCAAGGGAATTCAAAAAAGAGCATCTTGATGAGACGAATTCTCAGCATCCTAGTCCTGTCGATGGTATTGATGCCATCGACAGGATTTTCACGCACCATTGCCGACCTGTTTGCCCTTGAGCCGGGAACAATCTTTCCGTTGCTGACACGCACCAACCGCCTCGACATGGTGGACTACTACAACAGCGGGCAGATGGTCGCCATCAACAACAACCTCACGGGCGAGAGCCGGCTGCTGGAGCTGGACAGTGCCTACCTCAAGGTGCAGACCAGCGGCAGCCGCGTGGTGGAGATGCTCATGAGAAAAGCGGGCAAGGACACCGTCATCACCGTCATCGAGACCATCCTGACGCCGGTCCCCGATAGCCGCCTCACACAGTGGAACGTCCACTGGCAGCGATTCACCAGCGACAAACTCTTCACGATGCCGGGCATCGATGATTTCATCATCGGCAAGATGTCGCCTGAACTGCGGGCCGACCTGCAGAACGCGATGATTTTCCCGCTCGTGCAGCTCACCTTCAAGGGCGAGAACCGCAGCACCATCGAGGCCACACACGGCCTGGACCGTTTCCTCGTCAAGGAGGAGTACAAGCGCTTTGCCCCCTACCTGAAGCCGTCGCTGAGCTACCGCTTCGACGGCCTGAAAATCAAGCCTGTCAAATAGTTAGGAGTTAGGCACCCGCAAACTAAGGACTAAAAACTAAGAACTAAAAACTAAAAACTAAGGACTAAAAACTAAGGACTAAAAACTGGAAAAACCATGCCGCAGCCGTCACTGTTCACCCAGCAGCCCCAGGGCATCACCTTGAGCGAGTTCAACGCCCGCATCGAGGCGCACCTCAATGGCCAAAAGGACATCCAGAGCCAGTGGGTCATCGCCGAGACCAGCGACCTGCGCCTGAACCGCAGCGGACATTGCTACACCGAACTCATCGAGAAGGACACCCAGGGCAACACCATCGCCAAGGTGGGCGCGGCCATCTGGGCAAACACCTATCGCGAACTGTACCACAAGTTCCTCAGGGCAACGGGCCAAGTCCTGGCAACGGGCATGAAGGTGCTGGTCAACGTCACGGCATCGTTCCACCGCCTGTACGGCATCAAGGTCGTCATCAATGACATCGACCCCAATTACACGCTGGGCGACATGGCGCGACAGCGGCAGGAAATCCTCAACCGCCTCACCGCCGAGGGGCTCATCGACCTCAACAAGCAGCAGCCCTGGCTCGACGTGCCGCGGCGCATCGCCATCATCTCGGCAGCAGGAGCGGCAGGCTACGGTGACTTCATGAACCAGCTGGCGGGCAACCCCTTCGGGCTGCAGTTCTATACCTGCCTGTTCAATGCCGTCATGCAGGGCACGCAGACCGTCCCCACAGTCTTGGCGGCCCTGGACCGCATCAACCAGTATGCCGACCTGTTCGACTGCGTGGTCATCATCCGCGGCGGCGGAGCAACCTCCGAACTCAACTCCTTTGACAACTACGACCTGGCAGCTGCCGTCGCCCGCTTCCCCCTACCCGTCATTGTGGGCATCGGCCACGAGCGCGACGAGACGGTGCTCGACTTTGTGGCGGCCATCCGCGTGAAAACACCCACCGCAGCGGCCGAGTGGCTCATCCAGCAGGGCGCCAACGCCCTCGCCCATCTCGACGAGCTGCAGGAAGCCGTCGTCACTGCCGTGCGCGACACCGTGAGTCAGGCACGCGAGCATCTGGCCTATTACACCACCATGATTCCCGCCGCCGCACGCAACATCATCGACACCAACCGCATCCGCCTCGACAACTACACCCGCAACATCCCCCTTGTCGCCACAAGCCTCATCGAGGGACAGCGCAACCGCCTCGAGCGGGCCGTAGAGCGCATGGGCGACGCCGTGGCACGCACCATGCAACGCGAACAGCAACGCCTGCAGGCGCTCGACGACAAGGCAACGCTCCTCTCGCCCCAGGGCACCCTGCAACGCGGCTACGCCCTCGTCAAGAAAGACGGCAAGTGCGTCACCGATGCCACCCTGCTGCAGCAAGGCGACCAAGTGACCATGCAATTCGCAACCGGCACCACCACCGCCACCGTCAATTAAGGAACCAGGCGAAAGTAACCTTACTGAAAACTGAAAACTGAAAATGGAAGAAATGACCTATACCCAAGCGGTGACCGAGCTCGAACAGCTCGTGCAGAAGATGCAAGACCCGCAGTGCAGCATCGACAACCTCACCGACTACACCAAGCGCAGCAAGGAACTGCTCAGCATCTGCCGAAAGAAACTCACCGAGGCCGACGAGCAGCTAAAACAAATCCTCGCCACCATCCAGCAGCAATAAGCAGTTGCACTGCTGTGGAGTCTGAAGAGAGCAGAGTGGAGAGAGTAGAGGGTTACGCCGCGCTTTGCCGTGGCCGTTGAACAGGGCAAAATGTAGGGCCTCGCCTTGGCGTGGCCACAAAAGGAAATGGCAGGCCTCGCCTTGCCGCCCAAAAAACTGAAAACTGAAAACTGAAAACTGAAAACTTTTTACTACCTTTGCACCCGCAAAAACCCCAAACCACGCGCCTGTGGCGAAATTGGTAGACGCGCCAGACTTAGGATCTGGTAACTCCGGTTGTGTAGGTTCGAGTCCTATCAGGCGCACTATAACACAAAACCCGCTGAATTCCAGCGGGTTTTATGCGTTAATATAGGCTCTGAAATCAAACTGAACCGATTGGTGTGATTAGCCTTTTAGATTACTTACCCTTAGTGTGGTCACATAAGAAGATGGGGCACGAACTAACTCCTGCCCCATTCGGTTTCATTACTTGTTTTTCTTTCAATCACCTTGTAGAAGGATATCGATAAGTTCTGTTATATCAGAAATATTAATACTCCCATCTCCATCAACATCAGCATTCTTGGTACTTATCTGAGAACTATCACCACTCAGTAGATAGTCAATCAATAAAGTCACATCGCTGATATTAATAAAACCATCGCAGTCCAAGTCACCAGGCTCTGTATATACAGTTACAAGACAGGAAGCAGGAATGGCTGTACCATCAGAGGAGCCAACAGTGATAATTGTTGTTCCCTCCTTAATTCCAACAACTTGAATCTTATTATTCACTACACGAGCTGCAGCAACTGTTGGGTCACTAGAATTAACAGAAAACTCAGGTGGGATAATTGAAGATGTCGTAGGATAAAGAGAGATAATGTGGTTGGGCAAAACTTTTGCTTCATTTGTGTCAAGTGTAATTATAATAGCTGCATCCTTCACTATTACATGACATGTTGATTGACGATTGAAACAAGTCGCAATGATGTCGCATTCTCCATCTGATATCCCAGTTACTAATCCATAATCATTAACTGTCGCAATTGTTTCATCTGAAGACTTCCAAACAATGTTGTTTGGATATGAATTGGTAGGATTCACATGTGCATTTATTCGAATTTGATTTCCCACCTGGACTTCAACTGAGTCTTCATCAATAGAAACAGTCAATGGCTCTATAGCATCACCAACAATATTGGAAAAATTACACCAATAGGGGGCAGTAAAATATGTGCTGATTGATGTCGCTGGGACGTGCAACGTACCTGAATAATCAGCAAAAGAATTATCATCACATATTGGGGGATTTGAGGTATAACAATAGATATTGGATGGTTTTATGTTGATTCCATTGATTGAAGATATTCGGCTATCTAAAAACAACGAACAATTAGTTTCAACAGTTAAGTCCCCTGCTATCCATGCTCCTTCACCAACTAAATATACTGTATTAAGACGACTGCAGATGTAAAATGCTTGGCTCCCTATCGAAGTAACTGAATTGGGAATTGTGAGGCTATTCATTCTAAAACACCCTTGAAAAGCATAATCCCCCAATTTCTTGACAGATTTAGGTATAGTAACACTGGACAAGTCATAACAGGCTCCAAATGCATACTCCCCTATAGATTGGACTGATTCACCTATTGAGACTTCTTTCATATCCCAACACTCATAAAACGCCCACTTATCAATTGATGTTACCGAATCATGAATAGTGAGTTTTTTTAATCCGTGAAAGCAATAAAAACTGTATGCATTAATTGTCGTTATACTTTTGGGTATAATTAGGTTAGTAATTTCTTGACCATTTAAGAATAAATAATGACCCCAAGCAAGAGGATTTGAAGATCCGTTTCCGAACTGTATTTTACACCATGCCTCTAAATCGTTAATCTGAACACTTGAAAGTGAACTACATCCTTCGAATGCACTATCTTTGATTATTGTTATGTTTTCTGGTATAGTAATAGTTGTTATCCTGCGTCCCCCGTAAGCATACTCGCCAATAGACGTGACAGAGTTTGGAATAATAGTACTCATGCTACCAGCAATCAATGTATTGCTAGAAGTTTCAATTATAGCATTACAGTTATCACGTGAATCATATTTCAGATTATAGCTATCAACAGTTATATTGGTGAGGTTACTACAACAATAAAATGCTGATCCACTTATATTAACAACGGAACTAGGGATGTGAATGCTCGTCAGTCTGTCACAACCATTAAATGCGTCGCCCCCAATTTTATAGACATTGTTGCCAATGTTTACATTGGTCAATTCAGTACATCTATAAAAGGCGTAATTACCAATTGATGTGACAGAGTATGTTACACCACCATAATTAACGGTTTCGGGAATAATGACGGAACCAGAATAAGAATGAGAATTATAATCGTCCTTATAGGTTACTTTTGCAGTATTTGAACTTAATCTATCATAGTATATTCCGTTTACTTCAAAATCATGAGCACTAACTACTATAGGAAGCAGCATAAGCAAAATTAATAATCCCTTTCTCATATTAGTTATCGTTTCTTTAAATATATTGTCAAACACGTAATCACTATTACTGTTGCTGTATTTCTTTCAAATCACAAAGATAATCAATTAAATTCATCAATACATATTTCAATGAAAAAAATATGTTATCTGAACGAAACTGAAGTCTTTATAGTCTGGTTTCTGGGGGTGCGTACGCTCCCCCTTTTTGCGCCGTCGGGCGCCTTTCCGCGCCTTTCAACGCCTCATCGGCTTGCAGGAAAGGGCTGTCTATCAGGCGTCGGGAGGTTTTTAAAGGTTTTGGGAGGCGCGAGCCTGACTCCTATCAGGCGCACAAAACGTATAAAACCCGCTGAACACCAGCGGGTTTTATACGTTAATCAGGGTTATCAAATGAAACTGAAAATATTGTAGTCAGTCACATGTATCAAAGTGGAGCCGTCCTTTTGATATGTGATGAGGTGAGTTAGTCACCGCAATAGGTTCCCATGAAGATAATCGTGCCTGTGTTGTTCTCAATGATGTAATATACGAAGGGGCGCTTGGCGTGGAACTCCACAATTTTTGGTTCTTCCTCGATTAATACAGCTGATTGTGTAGCCATCGAAGCAATTGTTACAGCAGCGGCCTTGGTTCCCTCTTCTTCAACTTCGATTTTAGCTTTCTGCATCATCATCGACACATAAAGGTCGCCTTTGTGCCCCTGAGCCATATTGGGGAACTCAGCACTACGTCCGAATGCCAGTGGCATGCCCATTGCCGAGAGTACACCTCCAAGTCCAATCTCGCTTTCAGTAGTGAAACCCGGCAAAAGGATATCGACTTCATGAAAAGACATATCGCGCTTACGCTGTTGCTCCAGTTTTTCTGCCGAGAGGTTCCGGATGATGTCATCGACAGTCTTACCCTTGTTGGGAAGCAGCACATACATGGAATAGCTATTACAGCCGTAAGGCAGGCGCAACATCTTGCACAGATTGTTCTTGCCATATGCGGCATTTAACTGGCGGTGCATCATCTTGCGCTTGACGGTTTTTCCATTCATTTTTGTGAAGTTTATATTACGGGTTTTCTCAGGGTCAAAATTATGGGTCCACGAGGCCTTGAAACAGATGGCGTTCAACAGGCACATAACGGTATTAGGGTCAAGTTCCTCTATGATTCGTGGTATCATGCCGTCGGTGTGTGTGTCGCACCAGTTGTTGATTTTGTCGATGCTCAATGCATCGATTTGGGCATCATAGTATTGCTGCATGTCGGCCTTGTACTGCGGGATGAGACTAATGCCTGATTTGACACCGATGTAGTTGGCGGTTTTTATCGTCACCGTTTTGTCGACTTTGGAGACTTCATCAACCATCTTCTTGAAGTACTCGTTGATCTCCTCAACCGAAGCGTCAAGCCCAAGCACGTCAGTAATCTGCTGGCGCGTCTCGCCGTCGGCTCCCTCGTTGAGCATGCCCAGCACATAGCTCACGCTGATGGGCGACATGATGATGCTGCGATTATCCTTTTTCTGCTTGTAAATAGTTCGTAACAGATTGCAGGCGAAATCATTGTTATTGTCACACATCTTGCGTTGGGATTCGGTCAATCTGATGTCCTTGGGGTAATCATTGTTAATGTCACTCACCTCGGGTTGAGTTGAGGTGATGTCTTCGTTCACGGGCTGCTCTTTGGCCGAGAGGAAGTTGTCATCTGTAATAAAGACAACGAGTGTGGTGAGCAGCACTACTGCAGCCAATGTGCTAAAAATCCAGTTTCGTTTCATATCAGTCATTCTTTTTAGGTTGATAAAACGGGTTAACTCTCGCTTGCAAAGTTATAACTGATAAATGAAATAACTACTAAAAAAGGCCAACATTCAAAGGTCATTTCATGATGACAAATTTGTTGATTTACAGCTATTTAAATAATAAAAAGGTCATTAATGGGTAATTCACTTGAACAAGCACTGAAAAGGTGTGATTTTGGGGGTGCGTGCGCTCCCCCTTTTTGTGTCGTTCAACGCCTTTCAACACCTAATTGGCATTTTCTATAGGCGTTCAAATGACTGGTTATCAGTTTTTAGAGGTTTTTTAAGGTTTTTGGAGGGTTCAAAAACAACTCCTATCAGGCGCACAACGTCGAATGTCAGGTGATTATATCGTCATCTGACATTATTATATGCAATTAGGTGAATTTTTCACAAAATGCTTTGAGGTAATGAAAAAATTACCTATCTTTGCAGTGGTGAAATCAAATATTTAAGACTATGCCTGAGATTTTAGAATGTTCGGAATGCGGTTTTTCTTCTATTCGAGGGAACATGAACCGATTCATGTGCATGTGAAGAATGCTGATGGGAAGGCGAAGTTTGATATTCTGCCAGAGGGCATTGTTCTCGTTGAGAACAAGGGTATTAAGATTAAGGATATCAAAGCTGCCGAAATGGTCCTTGAAGAGAACAAGGAGTTGGCTATTGAGAAGTGGAATGAGTATTTTGGTAAAAGCGTTAACGATGAAGATTAACAGGATTTGGTTTGCGGATGACCGCATCTATGGCGAGACAGATGATGGCTGCACGTTGTGGCAGTCACTGCTCTACTATCGCCGGCTGAGGAATGCAACCGACGAGGAGCGTAATGACTATGAGATGGATGACGAGGGCATCCATTGGGAAAAACTGGATGAGGATGTCTCGTTCGAGAGCTTTGAGTATGATGACCCGGAACCTGTCGGGATTTCCAAGGTGTTCTTGTCGCACCCCGAATTGAATGCCGCTGCTATCGGACGCAGACTTGGCATCAGCCAAAGCCTCATGGCTCAATACATTAACGGCATGAAAAAGCCCTCAAAAGAACGCGAAACACTCATCCTGAAAGAAATCGCCACCCTCGCCGACGAATTGAAATCTATCTGTGTGTGAAGAAGAAAAAAGAACCGTCCCCTTTTTCTTCCATCGTGTTGAGAACCGGCGTGATGCATTCTTGTTTTTTTGACTCTTTTTTTCAACTCTGACGAGCGTTTTGTCTGTCTGCTGTATTACCAATAGTCACCAGTTGCCGTTTTTCGCTAAACTGACTATTTCCCCGCCCATACCATTGGCGGATGTTTGGTAATTTCTAGAGGCCGTGTCATAATTCAATTGCAAGGATTATAACCGCCCTGCGGGCGGGAAATTAAGCAAATTAATTATAAAATTTTTTATTATTATACATTTAATATAAATTTTAATTTAATAATTTGTTTGATTTCCCGAAGCTTGGCAGCACTTCAGCAAATCGAGCAAACTCGTTTGCCTTCAGTTTGCACAAGCTTTCCCGTGCGAAAGCACGGTTATATTACCATGTAGCAATTATGATACAGCGTCAAATCCTTTGTTTTTCTTGGACTTATCGGGATTTGTTGGACAACGACAGGCCCACGCTGAAGACCAGGTTCACGTTGGACACTGTGCCGCTAAGGTCCCAATCCTCACGATACTCGTCAGATGGCTTGTGATACCAGACGGGCATGGGATATTTATTGGGCTTGGTCACATCCACGGGATGAAGGCCGTTCTCCAGCACTAACGCTGGCACACCCTTTTTCACGAAATTATAATGGTCCGAACGGTAAAACCAGCCGTCGGAGTTGTCATCGTCAAAATAGATATACCTGCCCTGGGCGGCAGCGGCAGCCACATAATAATGGTCCAAGTCGCTTTCTCCACCTCCTAGAATCACGACATCGCGCGTCAACTCGGCAGGACCAATGCTCTCAAAATTCAGGCAGGCCACTGTCTTCGCCATCGGCACGGCAGGGTGGTCGCAGTAATAGGCCGAACCGAAAAGTCCGCTCTCCTCCGACGAGGGGAAGAGGAACAGCAGGTCTCGTTGCTGCTGGGGCATCTCCTTGAACTTCTTGGCGACGAGCAAGGCTCCGGCCATGCCTGATGCATTGTCGGCAGCTCCGTTATATATCGTATCGCCGTTCTCATCGGCTTTTCCGGTGCCCAGGTGGTCCCAGTGGGCACAGAACACTACGGCCTCACCGTCCTGGCCGCTTCCACGAATAATGCCGCCCACGTTGCGCGTCTTCTGGATGTCGTAGGTAACATTCATCTTCACATCACCTCTCACATTCAGGGAAAAGCTCTTGAAACCCGGCTTCTTGGCAGCGGCCACTGCCTTGTCCATATCCATGCCGGCCGCTTGGAACAGTTTTTTGCAACCGTCCTCATGCAGCCATCCCCTGACGGCCAATTCGTCGGCATTGCGCGTATCGGGATTATAAATAGCGAGATTGTCACTCAGGTGGCCATTCACGCAGACATGCCACCCGTAACTGGCGGCCTCGTTGTGATGAAGCACCAGGCAACCGACTGCACCCTGACGCTGTGCCTCTTCAAACTTATACAGCCAGCGGCCATAGTAGGTCATATTGCGTCCCCTGAAGAGCTGAGCATCATAAAAGCCGGGGTCGTTGACCATTACCACCACAATCTTGCCTTTCACATCGATGCCCTCGTAGTCATTCCAGCCGAATTCTGGCGCGTTGATGCCAAAACCGCAAAAGACATACTCCATCTTCTTCAGGTCAATTTTCCCGGTGGCGCGGGTCGTCCAGATGATTAAATCGTCGGGATAGCGAAGCACCGATTTCTTCTTCCCGCTCACAGTGAGCCTGCCGCCCTGCGGCTTGGCGGTTACTGCAATCATCTCGAACGGCTGGTACCAACTGCCGTCGAAAGCAGGCTCCAAACCCATCACCTCCAGCTGTCGGGCAAGATAGTCCACCGTCTTGTCCTCAAAGGGCGTCATGGGCTTTCTTCCGCCAAAGTCATCGTGGGCAAGCACCTTGGTCCACTGCCTCAGCAACTGTTCGTCACTTCCAGTCTGCAACTGCTCCTGTGTAATCTGTGCGCTGGCTGTTGCCAACCCCATGGTGACAAAAGCGATTACCGTCATCAATTTCTTAGCATTCATTCTCATCAGCTTTTTTTAGTTGTACAACGCAAAATTAGGGATTATTGTCAAGAACAGCAAGTTTTCAGCCCCGCTTTCTGCACGCTATGCCTGAAAATTGAAAAAAGCCCCCTTCGAGGCTTGATATTGTCGGTTTTTTTCCGTAACTTTGCCATGTCGTCGTGGATTGGGCTGGTTTTTTAAAATTTTGCAGCACTGAATTGGGTCAATTCCGCGACTTGACACAATCATGGACAACCCTTAGTAAAGGGATGGTTTATAGTATTATCACAACAAGTGCTGCTGACTTCAGGATTATGAGACAGATTGATCATCAATTCAGGCGGGCAATGCTGTTCATTGCCGTACTAGTCGCGAGTTTCTTGGGTGTTGCTGCATCAACACCGGGTTTACTGACCGAAACAGAACTGCCGAAGACGGGCAATCCTTCCGTTTATGTTGAGGAGGGTGTCGGGAAATATACCATCATGTTAAACGCATGGGATTCCAGCGAGATCTTTTACCGCATCAACGGCGACGAGTGGCAACGTTACAAGACATACATGGCCATTGATGAATATGGCAGCTACACGGTTGAGGCCTATGCCATCTCTCCTGGGTATGCTCCCAGCGACATCGTTTCCAAGAGCTTTGTGGTTGACGCGCACACGGGCGAGAACCTGGTGGACCCCGATGCCGGGAACTCGAGCTACATCTTCCACAATGGCTTCAAGTATAAGATTAATGGTTCAACGCTGTCATTGACACGACAGACTGATAAGTTGGTTAATGGTGACTTGGTCATTCCTGCAAGCATTACCAAGGGCGGCGTGACCTATCCTGTCACCGAAGTGGAATCATGGGCATGCTATAGCTGCCACAACCTGAAATCGGTACAGATTCCCAGTTCAGTGACCGAGATTGGCCTCTATGCCTTCAATGGTTGTACCAAACTGAAGTCAATTAAAGTTGATGCCAACAATCCCAACTATAGCGATAGGGACGGCGTGCTGTACAATAAGGCCGGGATTTATCTGTATTGTTATCCCAATGCGCGCGCTACACATTACACGATTCCCGATGGCGTAACCATGATTTACTATAGCGGATTCCAGGAATGCGTTGACCTCGTGTCGGTCACCATTCCCAACAGTGTGACCAGTATCCGCACGAGTGCGTTCAGTTGTTGTTTCTCACTCGAATCGGTGGCGCTGCCTAACAACTTGGGCAATTTGGAGGCTGGTGCCTTTTCATCTTGCCGAGAGTTGAAATCGGTGACTTTGTCAACCAAATACAACAAGGTTCCTGAATGGTGTTTCAGTGACTGCTGGTCGCTGGAGAGCATTGAGTTTCCTGCAAACATCAGGACTATAGCCTACGGAGCGTTTGAGGATTGCAGATCCCTCAGGACTGTAACACTTAATCAAGGGCTGAGGACTATCGAAGAAACGGCGTTCAACAAGTGTAGCTCTCTCGATGAAATAACCATCCCCAGCACGGTGACGAGTATTGGAGAACCTGTGTTCTGGCGTTGCACCAGCCTGAAAAATATCTATGTTAGCCCGTCTAACAATTATTACTGTGACGTCGATGGAGTGCTCTACAACAAGAACAAGACTACGCTGTTGGCCTATTCCTTAGGCAATCCCAGGCCGAGCTATCACATCCTGCCCACAACCCAGGTCATCAGCACGAAGGCATTTGATTCAAGCCAAGCATTGCAGCTGGTCAGCATACCGGCCAGCGTCACCACGGTCGGGGAATGTGCATTCATGTATTGCAATAACTTGAACGAAGTTTACTGCTATGTGGCCAATCCTGCCAACATCACCTTGGATTCTTCTTCGGGCTTCATTTTCTATCAATCTCCTTCCAATTATCCTGAGAGGATACTGCATGTGCCGGCAGGCTCGGCTGAACTGTACCAGGCCGAAACAAAATGGAGCAATTACTTCGGTATCATCAAGGAGATGAACGGACCTGCAGGAGACCTGGACGATGACGACAACCTGACCATCAGCGATGTGACATCATTAATCGACATGCTGCTCAATGGCAGCGCGATTCCTCCCACTGCCGACATGGATGGCAACGGAGTTGTTAACATCGCCGACGTGATTACCATGATCGATATGCTGCTCTCTGGCGCTACCGAACCTGTTGCGCACCAGAGTGGAGATGTCGAGACCATCACGGTCAACGGCGTGTCCTTCAACATGGTGTATGTCGCCGCCGGCACCTTCGAGATGGGCGCTCCCCCCGAGGCCTATTACAACGTGGACAATTGCCGCCCCGTTCACCAGGTGACCCTGTCGGAATACTACATCGGCCAGACCGAGGTGACCCAGGAACTGTGGACAGCAGTCATGGGCAGCAATCCCAGCTATTATGCCAGCAGCAACCAGCAACCCGTGCACATGATTAACTGGTCCAATTGCCAAACGTTCATCACCAAGCTGAACCAGCTGACGGGCAAGAACTTCCGCCTGCCCACCGAGGCCGAGTGGGAATATGCGGCACGCGGTGCCGACAAGACCCACGGCTATGAATATGCAGGCGGCGTCAAGGACGAACTCAACGACATCTGCTGGAACTCAAGCAACAGTTCCCAGGGCGAGTTCGGCTATGGTCCCCAACCGGTGGCCAGGAAGAGACCCAACGAGATTGGTCTGTATGACATGAGCGGTAACCTCGAGGAGTGGCTGAATGACTGGTACACGCCCTATACCGAGGACGCCCAGGTTAACCCGCAAGGCCCCTCGACGGGTACTTACCGTTGCGTGCGTGGCGGCAGCTTCAGCCACAACTGGTGGGACCTGCGCGTCTTCCAGCGCCATTCCTGCAAACCCACCGACAAACTCACGTTCTACGGCATGAGACTGGCCATGTCCATGTAATCCGTCAAGAGATTTCCTGACGTGTCATCGACGCGCCCGGGGCGACATCCGCCTTGGGCGCGTTTTTCGCATCAATCGGGGACGATCTAGATATGTTTTGGCGGCCCTGCAATGAAATCCACTGGCTTGGAAGGAAGACAGAGGGCCACATGGTTACAAACAACCGTCATTGGGTTAACAAATATTAAAAATAAGAAATAAAAGCATAAATACAACTATAAAGTGTAACTTTGTAATATAAAGAGGAGCCTTACTGGAGGGTATAACGGGTTCTGCTCCCGATCGGGCTCTGGATAGTATTTACAGAACCCACATCAAGCCTACAAAATGAAACGTTACTTTACACTTTTCTCGGTCTGTTTGCTTGCCGTGTGTGCGCTGGCCCAGACGCAGTTCACTTCAGGAAAATTCAAGTATGAAGTCATCGAAGGCACCGACAACATGGTGCAGATTATCCCCAAGAGCCTCTCGGAGAGCGGGGCGGGCTACGGCAACCTCGTCTCGTCCGATTTCAAGAGCTCAGTGACTTATGGTGGCGTGACCTATGCTGTGGTGGGCATCGGCGCCAACGCCTTCTACAGGTGCACACTCAACGACCAGGCCATCCTGCAGTTGCCCGAGGGCATCATCTTCATCGACGAGGGTGCGTTCTCCTACACCGAGTTGGGCTCGTTGAAGATGCCCACGACCCTGCAGTTCATTGCCGAGACGGCCTTCAACAACAACAAATTTGGCGGAATGACCGTGCTGGCAGGCAACCCCTACTTTGCACACCTGGCCTCGACACAGGGCAACGTCACCTACACGATGCTCACCAACAAGGAGAAGACCAAAATCATCGCCGCCCCTGGAGCAAAGCCCACACAGTTCAGCTCTAGCGGCACCACCTACCTCACCTCCATCACCATCCCCGACCAGATTACCGAGATTGGCGACTACGCTTTCTACGGCAATCCCACGCTCAAGACGGTGAATTTCCACGCTGGCATCACACGCATCGGCATGGGTGCCTTCTATGAGACGCTGCTCACCCGCGTGAACATCCCTAACCCGGACTGCGAAATCGGCAACAGCTGCTTCAGCAATAGCCAGGTGAGCAGTATCACCCTGCCACAGGGCATGAAGAAACTGGGTCGTCACGTGTTCTTCTACTGCCTCAACCTCACAAGCCTCACCCTGCCCGAGGGCATGGAGGAAATCGGCATGATGTGCTTCGGCAGTTGCAACCTCACCAGCGTGAACCTGCCCAGCACCTTGGTCAAGCTCGACAGCTGCGCGCTGATGGACAACCCGTTCACGAGCATCAACCTCAAGAACGTCAAGTTTGTGGGACGTCAGGCCTTCAGCCAGTGCATGAACCTCACCACGGTCACCAGCAACGGCATGCTCGAGGAGATTGACGGAGCAGCCTTTACCCGCTGCCCCCTCACCACGGCCTATCTGCCCGAGGGCATGCAGACCATCATCATGAATGCCTACTTCCGCTGCACCAACCTGAACTCGTTCACCGTACCCTCGACGGTGACCACCATCACCGGCAACCCCTGCGTGGGTGCGACAGCATTGAGGGCATTCAACGTGGCCGAGGGCAGTGAATATTTCGCTGCCTATGACGGCTGCCTCTATGCCACCGGCGGCAATACGGTCAAGCCCGAGGCCACTCGTGCCGACGGTGATGTGCCCGCAGGACTTACCGCCCTGGTGGGCGTACCCACCGGCTGGCAGCAGAGCGTGCTCCGTGTGCCCGAGGGCGTGACCGTCATCGCCAACCAGGCAGCACGTGAGGCCACTTCCATCACCGAGGTGGAACTGCCCTCGACGCTCGTCGAAATCCGTCCCAGCGCCTTCAGCAGCATCACGGGCATCAACCGCGTGACCTGCATGGCCACCACACCGCCCGTCAGCGGCAACTACTTCACCGACGCCGTTTACGAGAACGCCACCCTGTATGTGCCCATGCGCAGCCTGGAACTCTACAAGAGCGCCGAGGGATGGAGTCGGTTCCTGAACATCGAGGGAATTGACACCGGCGACGAACCGGGTATCATGGGAGACGTGAACATGGACGGCAGCGTTGGCGTTGGCGACGTCACCAACCTCATCGACCACCTGCTCAACGGATTAACCATCGACGAGACGGCCGCCGACTGCGACCAGAATGGCCAAGTAGATGTCACCGACGTCACCATTCTCATCGACTACATCCTCAACGGCACCTGGCAATAACACCCCATCGAGGAATACTACCAACGAACCTTTAGCTTTGTGAAGTCAATTTCGCAAAGCTAAAGGTTCTTAATTAATATCCGAAATGACTGTGAATCAATGGCTTTCAGCAACTCATGCCTTAGCGCATTTCCCTAATAGTTCGTTGATGTAATTATTAACCGTTTGTGTCCAGCGGTCATTTGGTTTTTCAGCAAGGCATTTTTCTGCCAACGGTTTAATTTCATCCAGTATCTCTTTTGCTTTTTCAATCTGTTTATTGTTGAAAACAATTTCGGCAAGCGAATGCCGATAATTTATCCAGTATATCAGATAAGTAGAGACTTTCTCCGATAAACCTTTGGCAATATCAATGGCTTGATTGACCATCACAACCGCGTCATCATACCTCTTTTGGGCATCATAGCAGTATGCCAGTCCATTGTACGCATTAGCCAAACTATCCTGGTAGTCATGATTCTCTTTCGGTAACCGTTCAAGAATTTCTATCGCTTGTTGGTAGTTCGCTGCTGACAAGTCATACGCCCCCAAATGATTCTTCTGCAAATTGGCAAGGCCAGTGTGCGCAACTGCCAAACGGTTCTGGGATTCATGATTCTCTTTCGGTAGCTTTTCAAGGATGTCTATCGCTTGTTGGTAGTTCGCTGCTGCCAAGTCGTATGCCTCCAAATGGTCTCGCTGCAAATTGGCTAAGTTGTTGTACGCAATTGCCAAACTGTCCTGGGATTCATGATTCTCTTTCGGTAGCTTTTCAAGGATGTCTATCGCTTGTTTGTAATTCGTTTCTGCCAAGTCGTATGCCTCCAATTGGTCTTGCTGCAAAACGGCAAGGTTGTTGTACGCAATTGCCAAATTGCCCTGGTATAAGTTGTTCTCTCTCGGCAGTTGTTCATATATTTCTATTGCTTTTTGGTAATTCGTTTCTGCCGATTTGTATGCTCCCAAATGGGCCACCTGTAATATGGCAAGCACTGTGTACGCATTAGCCAAACGGTGCTGGTATTCAACATTCTCTTTCGGCTGCTGTTCAAGGATGGCTATTGCTTTTTTGTGGTTCGATATGGCACTTAAACCATAGGTATTAGTCCTAAGTGCATCCAATAAGATATCCAGTAAGAAAGGATTATCATCCTGTTTTCTTTTATCTTCAATTCTTCTTATATTCTTATCCAACACTTTCTGACAGTAGTCATATTTCCACGACTCATTTAATTTTTCACCAACACGATTGACAAAATCATAATATGATAACATATCATCTGTTGTGATATTATATTCACACAAGCTATTGCCAATGCAGTCAACGTAGGGCAAAAAATGATAATAATCGTACTCGATGATCCTTTCAATATTATCCAGATACTTAGAATAATCCCCTTGAGACATCTCAATCTGTTCACGCAACGAATCAGCCAGCAAACCATGGAGTCTATACGAAAGGGTTTGGCCGCTGTTGATTATTATAATTGAACGCTCTGTCAATGTCGTGAGTGCATTGATTAATTGGTCATCGGAGTCAAACACCCCTTTCAGCAAATCTTCAATGACATCAAACGAAATGTAATCAGATTGCCATAATACAAAATGGCGCAGCAATTCTTTTTCGACGAGGTTTAATTCGTTAAACTTGATGAGTTTTTTCAAGAACGAGACGATTGTCTCGTCATGACTTTGGGCTGACTGTCCTTTCATTAATTGACCCCGGAATGAATCTCCGTAGAGTTTCGTTTTAATCTCTTCTACACTTAACCGTTTAGGATAGTATTTCAAAAAATAGCCCAACTGCTCCACCAACAGCGGATTGTAATAAATCACCTCGAAGAGTTCATCAAGGTCAATAGCTCCGGCATATCTAGTACCCGCTTTTTCCAAAAACAACGTTCCCAAAAAATCGCGGTCATGATTATCATTAAGACTATGAATCTTGATTCCATTGATTCTATGGCGAGTGTCAATGTTTTCCCGTGAAAGAATCAAAACCTTCCAGCCGTCAAGGTTTTGAATAATTCCATTGACAATAGTCGCATTTGCATGCTTGTCAGATGTTTCGTTAATATCCAGAACGAGTAGATTAGGTTTCCCGGACTGATAGTTTTCCTGCAAATAGGAGATTATCTTCAGGAAGGGGTCTTCTCCTTCCCTAAACGCTAATTTCAGTTGATGGTTAAACAGTTCAACAATATCGTCCTTGATATTGTTGTTGACCACAACGTAAACCATCTCATTAAAACTGTCTTTATGGGCGTCGAGCGTGAGGTAGGCCAACGACGATTTGCCGCTGCCGCCCACACCGACAAGGTTGACAACCCGGTTTTTTGATAGCAGCTTGAACAGCTTGTCCTCTTCTTTTTCACGACGCACCAATCCATCGGGAGCCGGTAAAGAGAAATGGGCGACTACAGGAGCCACGACAGGTGTGATGGCAGGAGCGACCACATCGGGTGCTACACGCCCTCCGAACAATTTCACTGGTTCAATGGGATTATTGATTTTGTTGATAAGACCTTGCAGATGTACTTTGAGTTGTTCGATGATTGTGATATAATTATCTTTGGAAAAATAATAATTGTGATTTGCCAGGTATCGATACATGTATCTTAAGTCATCTTGAAAAAAGTCATATTCAGCAGCACTGCCTTCAACGCTTTTAAAGGGAACGATTCCTTTCTCTAGCTTTGCTGCCAGATCCTTTCTTTTTTTCACATAATAATCATGGTATTCTTCGAAAACACTATCATCGGTTAACTTTGCATCTTCTAGAACAATAGGGAAAACCCTCTCCCAAATTTTGCCATTTTCACGCATCTGATGCCATTCGTGCATACAATGCGGTGACTTAATGTACCTCTCGCTAATGACTACAATGATGGCGGACCCCTCACCGATTTCCTTTTCGGCTTTACTGATGTCACAGCGGTAAGGACAAAGGTTCTCCTTGTCGCGCTTATAATAGATGTGGTTCTTCTCCAACAAATTACACAGGGCGTTCACGTCGTCCTCTAAATGGGGATGGTCATCGTTTGACCACGCGTATGAGATGTACACGGGGTGATCAGGATTAATGTAACTCATATTGTCTGTGCTCATAATGATTAATCTCTGTGAAAATGCAAAACTGTTTAGCTACTAAACTGTAAGCAGTGCAAAGATACGAAAATAATTCCTTTTATATATTGTATTATCAGAGTTTTTTGGACTTACTGAATAATTAAGGGGGACTTCTATAAAAATAGCTTGACTTAGATTCGCTTGCAAATTTCTTGTTATTACGCCAAGCTTGCACTATCTTTGCCTCGCTGACTAATGATAATGTGATAATGAAACGGTATTTATTGATGATAGCCATCGCGCTGGGCTGTCTGTCGCTCACGGCGCAGGAACACAGGACGTTGCGCGAGTGGGGGTTCCCGACGGGGATTTTTACCCCTGGACAGTATAATGCCATCACTGATGTGCCGGGCGTGACCGTGGGCCACGTGACACTCGTTGAGGGCGACAGCGTGCGCACGGGCGTGACCGCCATCGTGCCGCACCAGGGCAACATCTTCCGCCAGAAGGTGCCCGCTGCCATCTATGTGGGCAACGGATTCGGCAAACTGGCGGGTGTGACCCAGGTGCGCGAACTGGGCAATATCGAGACGCCTGTTATCCTGACCAACACGCTGAGCGTGGCGGCAGGCATGGAAGGCGCCATCCGCTACACGCTGATGCAACCTGGCAACGAGCGCGAGAACTCGGTCAACGCCGTCGTGGGCGAGACCAATGACGGCCGCCTGAACGACATCCGCGGCATGCACGTCACGCCCCAGATGGTCATCGACGCCATCAACAAGGCGCATGGCGGTCCCTTGGAGCAGGGATGCGTGGGTGCTGGAACGGGGACCATCTGCTTCGGCTTCAAGGGCGGTATCGGCACTTCGTCGCGCGTGTTGCCCGAGTCGCTGGGTGGCTACACCGTCGGTGTGCTCGTGCAGACCAACTACGGCGGCATCCTTGAGATTGACGGTGTGCAGGTGGGACAGCAGCTGCACAAGCACGATTTCATCAACCATGTGCGCAAGAACGAGAACGTGGACGGCTCCTGCATGATGGTTGTCATCACCGACGCCCCGCTCGACTGCCGTAACCTGGAGCGTGTCGCCAAGCGTGCCATGATGGGCATGGCCAAGACCGGCGGCATCGCCTCAAACGGCAGCGGTGACTATGTCATCGCCCTGTCGGTAGCTCCCTGTAACCTCATCGACAGCCGCGCCAAGACCATCACCTCGACTGTGCTGGCCAACGGCGAAATGTCGTCCATCTTTGCCGCCACCATCGAGGCCACTGCCGAGGCGCTGTGGAACTCCCTGTTCATGGCCGATCCGATGACCGGCAAGGGCGGCTACCACGTCGATGCCCTGCCCGTGGAACAGGTGCTGGAGATGCTGAGGCATCGCGATGCGCCTCGGGTGCGCGTGGGCCTCGCCTGGCAACCCACCGTCGAGAGTTATGACCGCGTCATCCGTTCCATCGAGACGGCTGGCGGCGAGGCGGTGATTCTGCCACAGCTGTGTCCTGCCGGCTTCGATTACGACGGCACAGTGATAAACCCGAAATATGTCGATGAGAATGGCGTGCTGCGTCAGCAGTATGCCGACATCGTCAAGCGTGACACCTGGCACGGCACCGGCATCGCCGAGGCAATGGCGGGCGTACAGGCCGTCGTCTTCCTGGGCGGCGGTGACATCAGCCCCACGCTGCTGGCCGTTCCGCAGCCCTGGCACGGCATCGCCGATGACAGCCCCGCCAACGCCACGCGCGACGTGTCGGAATACCTCACGATGGCCTATTGCCTGGACCACGACATCCCCGTGCTGGGCCTGTGCCGCGGCATGCAGATGCTGGGAGTCGTCTCAGGAGCGCCGCTCATCCAGGATTTGCCCACTTATTATGAGAGTCAAGGCCTCCCCTATCATTACCTGCACCGCATGCAGCGTGATGCCGACGGCAACCGCTACTACACACCCCATGACGTGACGGTCACCGACCACAACTCGCTGCTCTACAGCATCAGCGGCACCGACACCATCCGCGACGTGCCCTCGTGGCACCATCAGGCCGTGGGCGACGTGAGCGGCACCCCCCTGCGCGTGACTGGCGTGACCCTGACCGACGGCATTCCCGTCATTGAGGCCATCGAGCGCACCGACAAGCGCTTTGCCCTCGGCGTGCAGTTCCATCCCGAGGAAGCCGTACGCAAGCACCTGACCAGCCAGCCCGACGCCTCCCGTTTCATGCCGCTTGACGAGGCTGTGGCCTATTTCCGTGCCCTCATCGATGCAGCGGGTAAGTGAATCGGACACAGAAATCTAATCAGGCATCAACTCCACCATTTCGGTAAGAAAAAGTGCTCGTCTTGCAGTTTTCAACAAGATGTATTACTTTTGTCCGATTTTTTAACGTTGAATTCATCAATCATATCATTACATAACATGAAACGAATATTATTTCTTCTAGCCATCACCCTGGCAACCGTGTCGGGTATTCAGGCGGCACATGTCAGCGAGACAGCCGCCCGCCAAGTGGCTGACAAGTTCTTCTCAGCCAAGTCACTCAAAACCTCGGCACAGGGCCGTCATGCAACGCTTCGTCTGGCATATATTGCCGAACAGGAGCGTTTTTATGTCTATGACCGAGGTGTCCACGGCGGTTTTGTCGTCGTAGCCGGTGATGACCGCTTGCCGCAGGTGCTGGGTTATGGTGAGAAGGGCGATTTCACTGCCGCCGCACTGCCGCCCGCTGTACAGTACTGGATGGGCGCGATAGACAAGCAGATTGCCTACCTGCAATCGCACAATAACGCCACAGCACACCAACCCACACAACGTGTGGCTGCAGTCGCTCCCCTCATGACGACAATTTGGAACCAGGGCGAGCCCTACAATAACCTCTGCCCCACCTACACCACCAGCAGTGGAGAGACCCAGCGTGCCGTTACCGGATGCGTAGCCACCGCAACAGCCCAAGTGATGAACTTCCACAAATGGCCCGACGTTGGCGTGGGCAGCCATTCCTACCACTGCAATGTGAATGACATGACGCCGACCGACCTCAGTGCCGACTTCAGCCAGTCGGTTTATCGGTGGGACCTGATGCTGGACGATTATGATGCCGGAAGCAGCGAGGAGTCCTGCGAAGCCGTCGCCAAACTGATGTCCGACGTGGGCATCGCGGTGGACATGGGCTACGGCAGCAGCAGCGGTGCCCAGGAGACGACAGCCATGAGGGCATTGTCGCAATACTTCAAGTACAGCACCAAGTCCTATCTGCTCAACCGCGACTATTATAACGCTACCGAGTGGGATCAGTTCCTCTATGATGAACTGAGCATGGGCCGACCCATCATCTACTGCGGATTTGACGACGAGGGCGGTCATGCCTTTGTATTCGACGGCTTTGACGCCAGGGGTTATTTTCACGTCAACTGGGGCTGGGGCGGTGCCTATGACGGTTACTTCCTGGCATCGGTGCTCAATCCCGGCTCTTCCGATTTCAAGTATATGCAGGACGCCATGATGGGCGTTATCCCCGAGCATCAGGCCGACGCCGTGCCTGAAGTACTGTATATCCGCAGCCAGTTGAATCCCTTGGTTTCCTCTGCCCCGCTGGGCGGGACCATTAGGTTGAATATGGACAACATCGCAATTCAGGGCAACAAGCTCGACACGACAGGCAGCGAGGTCATCGACGGACGACGCATGGACTACTGTCTGATTCCTCTGAAGACAAGTGTCTATGACAGCGATGGCGTGGAACGCCAACATGTGGAATTCTCGCACAAGGAGCCTCTAAACGAGTACTGGTGGGCAGCGGGCGAAGAGGTGAACATCACGCTGCCCAACACGCTCGAAGAGGGCGAATACAAAATCAAGCTGGCCTTCTCGCTCGACGAGGGCGCCAACTACGACCACCCCGTGATGGACTTCAGCGGCAAGGAAGTGTACATCAAGATGACCGTGCAGGGCGACACCGCCTACCTGTCCGACTGCTTCCTGTCCAACTTGTACAGCGTGCAATCCATCTTCGTGCCCGGCTCTGTCACAATCAACGATCCCATGGATGTCGAGGTGACCATGTTCTACCGCAACTGGTGGGGCGGCAACGGTCCCACGGGTAATGTTTATCTGTCCTTGCTCAAGGACGGCAACGAGGTCACCAGCGGTGAATTATGCCAAGTCCAGCTGCCGAGCAACACCGAGACGACCTACCACATGCAGATAACCGCTCCCGACCAGTGGGGAAGCTACGACCTGGTAGTGAATGACGAGAGCGGCAACCGCATGATGAAACAAGAGGGCTGGATGGACATCAGCGAGGTCGTCTTACCCATCATTGTCTTACCCATCTGCGATGAACTCGTCGAGGACTTCGAGTCCATGAACGCCAACAGCAGCACCAGCGAAAAGAACGTACAGGGCAAGTTCACCAAGTGGAGCTTCACCAAGAGCGGCGTGCGCGCCCCAGGCGAGGACCGCTGCAACGGCACCAATGCCGTGATGATGAAGAAACCCAGCACCTTCTATACCACCGAGTCTCTGAATCACAATTTCTTCCTGGCTCAGGCGACCTTCTTCAACCCGTTAACAACGGCGGCCAAGTACACGTTGGAATATTCGGTTGATAACGGCACAACATGGATTAAGGTCAACACCCTCGAGAATCAGGATGCGGCTGAAGTGCCCGACAAGAGCCGGACTGTGGCCCGATGGATTCTTGACCTGAAGGCCTCACAGCCTGCCACCTTCCGCATTGCCATGACAGGTGGCGGTACGGGTTCGACCTACGTCGATGACTTCACCCTCTACTACGACGACAACCTGAATACGGGTGACGTCAACGATGACGGTGCCGTCAATATCGCCGACATCAATGCCTTGATTAATCTCATCCTGGCAGGCAAGACAACGGCTGCTGGCGACGTCAATGGCGACGGAGTGGTGAACATTGCCGACATCAACGTGGTGATCGGCCTGATTCTGAAATGACCAGCTCCGACTTCGCACAATACATCGCCGACCAGTGCGCTGGAGCAGGCGAGATCATCGTCAAGAAGATGTTCGGTGAGTACGGCATCTATTGCGACGGCAAGATTTTCGGGCTCATCTGCGACGACTGCTTATACCTCAAGCCCACCGAGGCAGTACGGCCCCTGCTGCGCACGGTAGAACTGCGGCCTCCCTACGAGGGTGCCAAGGACTATTTCCTCATCGCCGACGTGGACGACCACGACTACCTCGCCATGCTCGTGCGGGAGACCTGCAAAGCCCTGCCAGAACCCAAACCCAAGAAAAAGAAAAAATCATCATGATTGACCAGATTATTGAATACAACAAGACGTTTGTTGCCCGAAAGTGTTATGAGCAGTTTGTAACCGACAAGTATCCCGACAAGAAACTGGCGGTGCTCTCCTGCATGGACACCCGCTTGACCGAGCTGCTGCCCGCAGCCCTTGGGCTGAAGAACGGTGACGCCAAAATCATCAAGAATGCCGGTGGGCTGGTGATTTCGCCCTTCGACTCGGCGATGCGTAGCCTTATTGTCGCCGTCTATGAACTGGGAGTACAGGAAATCATGGTCGTGGCACATTCCCATTGCGGAGCCTGCCACATGAGCTACAGCCACTTCCATGACGAGATGCTCAGGCGTGGCGTGAGCGACGAGACACTCGACACCATCCGCATGTGCGGCATCGACCTCGACCATTGGCTCGAGGGCTTCAAGGACACCCCCGAGTCGGTGCGCAAGACCGTCGATACCATCAAGACCCACCCGCTGATGCCCCGCGACATCAATGTCCGCGGCTTCATCATCGACTCCGAAACCGGCGCCCTCGAGGAAATCGTCTAAAAAGCAAACGTCGTACGGCATTCCGCATTTGGGCTAATCAAGTTTTTTAAGACTACCTTATCAATCAACGGAATGAATGATGGATATTGAATCTGTAAGGGAGTTTGCGTTGGGGTTGCACGGGCAAGTCACCGAGGACTTATTCGCCGAGCAGTGGGTATCGTGGCGCATTGCCGACAAGTGGTTCATGCTCATGCAGCTTGACGCGCCCGAACCGCGCGTGGCGGTGAAGTTACCCCCTGATGTCGCCATCGACCTGCGGGAACGCTACGGCGGCGTGCGTCCTGCCTATCACATGAACAAGCGGCACTGGAGCGACCTCTACCTCAACGAGCTGGACGATGCTTTTGTCAAAGAACAGATCACCGCCTCGTTCCGCCTCGTCGCCAGCCGTTTGCCACGACGCACCCGTACACTTTTATTACTCACAACTTAAAAATTCATACCATGTTTTATGTAATTATAGCTTTGGCTATGGGCCTGTTGGTGCCCTTCCAGACAGCCGCCAACTCACGGTTGCGGGGAGCCGTCGGCCCTGCCTATGTCTCCACGCTCGTTTCCTTCTCGGTATCGACGTTGGCATTGCTGCTCGTGTCGCTGATGGCGGGCATACCCATCCTGCCCACCAGCCAGATGCTCGCCACAGCACCCGCTTGGAGCTGGTTTGTCGGCATCGTCGCCGTGGTGACCATCACCATCGCCATCCACCTGTTCAAGGAAATCGGACAGCTGCAGGCCATCGTCATTCCGATGTTCAGCCAACTGATTTTCAGTTTGCTCATTGACCACTTCGGCTGGTTCGGTGCCCGGGTCATCCCCCTCGGCACCAGCCGCATCATCGGCTCGCTGTTGCTCATCGTGGGTGTGACACTCGTTGTCATCCTGCCGCGTCTCAAGGCTCAGCCGCCCGCTGGTGCCGCCCGCGGTTCACGCCAACTGTTCTGGCAGCTCATGGCAGTCCTGTCGGGTTGCCTGTCGGCAAGCATCACCGGAGCCTATGCCCAACTGTCGGCCATCGTCGGCAATCCCATCCAGGCGACTACCGTAGCCTTCTTTGTCGCCACAGTGGCACTGTTGCTCTTCTGCACCTGCTTGGGCAAGACGCAGCTCATCGGCAAGGCCTTCAGCCGCCAGTATCCCTCATGGATGTGGCTCGGTGGCCTGTGTGGAGCGGTCATCGTGCTGGGTAACGCCTGGCTTGTGGCGCACGTTGGCGTCGGCGTCTTCACCATGTCGCTGCTTGTGGGACAGCTGGGTCTGAGCATGCTTATGGAGCACTGTGGCTGGCTCGGCGCCCCGCGCAAGTCCGTCACCTGGCCTCAGGTTGTCGGCATCCTGCTTATGCTCGCAGGCGTCGCCCTCATCCGCCTGTGAGACCATCATTTCATCACAAAAATGGCAGAAACTTGGTCTTCTCGTTGAGAATGACTACTTTTGTCGCGAATCAAATAACCAATAGTTTTACATCGGGTTGACTCTTTTGACTTATCAAGTGAGATACCTTGTAACCATATATTGCCTAATGGCCTTGTTGCCGCTGACAGCTCAGACTGGCGGCAACACGGTTGCGCAGTGTCCCATGGTCAAAATTCAGGCCGAGCGCATTGCCGACCTGAACATACCCCGCCACGGCCATTCCGTGCTGAATGTGAACGGAAACCCAACAGTCTTCGGTGGCCACACCACCAACTTCGTGCCCACGCCCACCCTGGAATACTACAAGGGCGGCAAGTGGCACTTGGTGGATATGGCCTTTACACACGACGACGGCTGCGCCGTACAGCTCTCGACGGGCAAGGTGCTCATCGTCGGAGGCCATGAGAAGAATCTGGGCATCGGGCAAAGCTTTGAGGCCGAACTCTATGACCCGCAGTCACATACCTGCCAAGGCTTTGCCAGTCTAGACACCAAGCGGGCAAAACCGTCGGCACTGGCTTTGGATGACGACAGGGTTGTCATTGCCGGCAACTGGTATCACAAGGATGCCATCGAGATGTATGACGGCAAGGGTCAGTTCCTGCCTGTGAAGGACGTTGCCGTCGGGCGGTGCACCCCGCATATCCTGCGCATCGCCAGGGATGACGCCATCATCGTTGGCGGCGGAGACACCATCGGGCGGCAGATTACCCTCCCCGTGGTGGACAGGCTGCGCGGCGAGCCTTATCATGTGCCCCTGCTGGAGACATGGAGATTTCTCCGTAATGACAGATATTGGCCTGCATCCCATTGCTTTATCGGCGATGAGGCCAAGGAAGACTATTCCTATCTGATTCCCGTTTTTAGTGACCAGGGTGAAATAGCCATTGCCCGTGTAACCAACGGGGAGTTCTCACTGCTGCCTACCGATGTACCCATCCCCAAGTCATTCCAGCGGGACAGCATCCACTACCTCAACAGCATAATTGCTGACCGACAGCATCGGCGAGCGTATCTCATCGGGGGCGATACCGATTTCTTATTGGAAACTGACTCATTACACCTCTATGTCCTCGCGATCGACTATGCCGTTTCACCGGCACACCTGACGTGCTTTTACACCGATGTGCACCCCGATATGGACTCACAGAATGCCCTGCTGACCGAAGACGGTGACCTGATGATGATAGGTGGCTTGCCCACAAGCAGTAATTTCTTGCCCACGGCCGCCGTTTGGCTGCTGCACGTCGGCCCAAACACCCCAAAAGCGGGCTTGGGAAAATATATGAACCGGCTGCCCCTGTGGGGATGGATACTTATCGCCCTGCTGGCAGCAGCATTGGTGGCATGGCTCATCTGGAGGGGTGCAAGCCGTCGCCGTGTAGGGCCTCGCCTCGGCGTGGCCGCTGATGACGTGGCTACAGATGTCGTGACCGCTAATGGCGTGGCCGCTAATGACGTTCCCGGCAACGAGGGTGAAGCCGAACTGATGCATCGCCTGTGCCAGATGATGGAGCAGCATCAACTCTACCTGAACCCCGACCTCAAGGCGACCGACGTTGCCCAAGCCCTGGGCACGACACGCATCGTTCTCTCCAACTGCATCAGGGCGAACCGCAACTGCACCTTCCCCCAGTTCGTCAACACCTACCGCGTGACACATGCCCAAGAACTCATGCGCACCCAACGCGAACTCAAGATTACCGAGGTGTATATTTCATCAGGTTTTTCAAGCGAAGCGTCATTTTACCGCATCTTCAAGTCCATTACAGGAAACACTCCCAACGAGTGGCGGAACAACAATCTCTAGGTAATCCACCCGAGATTTCGTTATCAAAACCGATTTTTTCGTCTACAATCCATAAAATCGACTCTCAAAAATAAAAATGAGAGTCGATTTTGCATTTTTGAGAGTAATCCAAAAGCATCGTTTCACTACCTTTGCAAGTGAAAAATTGCAACAAAACAACTCTCCAAAACTATAATAAACCACGATAACATTTCTCCAAATCATTTTTTATAAGAAACTAACCTATTCACAGTATAATATTTTATTAACTCCAAAAAAATAAGAATTATGAAGAAATTATTATTACTAATAACAGCCTTGCTGGCGACCTCGATGGGATTGCTGGCACAAGGCACCTCGTGGCAGACCGCCACGCTCATCAGCAGTGGACAGACCAAGACCGCCACACTCGACGCCTCGACCACCGAGGTCTGGTACAAAATTAATGTGACGACAGAGGGCAAGGTTCAACTGACAGTTACAGGTACCGAAGATCTGAGGTTTTACTCCTACAATTCTGTTATTTATGGCTTCAAGGACGATGCTATTATTACGCGAGGCCATTTTTCGGGAAATTTAACCGGCTCATACGGTGATACCATCACCTACCAAGCCTCCGACGTGGGCAAGGGCACCTACTACATCAATATTAAACGCTATAGCGGCAGTGGATCTTTCAAACTGAAATACACATTTACACAGTGCCAGCTTTCCAATGACCCGGAGCCTAACAACGAGTATACGAGTGCCAGCCTGCTGCAGAGCGGCAGCACCGTGCAGGGCAGATTAGGCTACCGCTCATCAGATGATGTCACCGACACCCAGGACTGGTACAAAATCGTCGTTCCCGAGGAAGGTCAGGTTGAGTTCACAGTTACCGCTACCGAGGATCTGAAGTTCTACCCTTACTACTGTACCTTTAACGGCTACAAGAACAATGATATTTATCGCCGTAGCAATTTTACGGGTAATACAGGCAATTATTCTGACACCATCACATTCAAAGCCACCGACGTGGGCGCAGGCACATACTACATCTGCCTCCAACGCAACAGCGGCAACGGAGGCTATAGGCTGCATTACAAGTTCACGCCATGCCCGCAATCAGCTGACCCGGAAGCCAATAATGACTTTGAGCATTCCACCCTGCTTGAAAGTGGCAAGACTGTCCAGGGTAGATTAGGCTACCGCTCATCGGATGATGTCACCGACACTCAGGACTGGTACAAAATCGTCGTTCCCGAGGAAGGTCAGGTTGAGTTCACAGTTACCGCTACCGCGGATCTGAAGTTCTACCCTTACTACTGTACCTTTAACGGCTACAAGGACAATAATATTTATCGCCGTAGCAATTTTACGGGTAATTCAGGCAATTATTCTGATACCATCACATTCAAAGCCACCGACGTGGGCAAGGGCACATACTACATCTGCCTCCAACGCAACAACGGCAGTGGAGGCTATAAGCTGTATTACAAGTTCACGCCATGCCCGCAGGAGAATGACTTTGAGCCAGACGATGACTACCAGCACTATAACCGCCTGCTCAACGGCAAAACTTCTGAGGGCCGCTTGGGTTATCGAACCTCGGACGACGTCACCGACAACCAGGACTGGTACCGCATCATCGTTCCCAAGGATGGTGATATCGACATCAGTGCCAATGTCGCCTCAAATGACCTGAAGCTTTACCCCTATTACTGCGAAATCTATAGCTACCAGAACAATAACCTCAATAAGTTGAGCAGTTTCTCTGGCAACGCTGGCAGTTATTCTACTACTATCACCTACCAGAAAATTAATATGACAGCGGGTATCTATTACATCAGACTTTCGCGAAATGGCGGCAGCGGCGGCTACACGATCAGGTACAATGGTCCCGTATCGGACATCCCCGGCGACGTGGACGGTGACGGACAGGTAAACATCGGTGACATTTCCGATATCTCTGATTACCTGCTCTATGGCGATCCCGCCAACCCGCTGCCCAACGGCGATGCCGACGGCGACGGCAAGATAACCATCGGTGACGTGACAACCCTCATCGACAAGTTGCTGCAAGGCATGTAAAACCCCATCGCTCATAGCGATACATAAAAGCATTAGGGAGGCAGCCCATCGGGTTGCCTCTCTTAATATTCAATCATCACCTCTATGAGGCAAAAACTTGCCAAACCGTTGGCCTATGTCATATATTTTTAGTTAATTTGCGGGGATGAATCAGCGCTGCAGCTTCATCATCAACCAGAAGAGAAAAAACACAAAAGCGACACTATGGCAAAGAAAGTCTATTTTGCAGGGTCCATACGTGGCGGGCGTGTCGATGCCGACCTCTACCGCCGCATCATCGCCTATATCCAGCGCACCGACGTAGTGCTCACCGAGCACGTCGGCCACAGCAACCTGAGCCTCACCGAGCAGGGACGCGACCGCGACGCCCGCATCTATGACCAGGACACCGCGTGGCTGCGCGAGAGCGACCTCCTCATCGGCGAGTGCACCTGCCCGTCGCTGGGCGTGGGCTACGAACTCGCCTATGCCGAGCACCGCGGCATTCCCTGCCACATCTTCTACGACCGCAGCAAGGCGCAACTCTCGGCCATGCTCACCGGCAACCCCTATTTCCACATCCACCCCTACGAGCGCGAGGAAAACATCTACCCCCTGCTCGACCAAATCCTGGGACAATAGACCATGCGGCGCCCTGACATACATACCGCGACCGAGCTCATGGGCTACATCCAGCAGGTGGGATTCCTGCCTCTGCTCTATAGCGGCATCCCCGGCTACAGCGCCGACGAGGCAGTGGACCCCGAGTGCCGCTATGTGCTCCTTGACGACGGCAGCTGGGACTGGCCACTGTGGGACTGGAAAGGGCCCATCGTCACCGAGGGCAACTGCGTCTATGGCAAGTTCTTCAACAAGAAGGCCGGCTTCGTCAGCCGCGACTGGTGGCCCGACCTCTACAACTGGCGCCGCCATGCCCACCCTGCCCCACCCGCCGGCAGTATCGAGGAGACCATCCTCATGACCCTGCGTGAGCACGGCAGCCTCATCACCCGTGACCTGCGACGCCTGTGCGGATTCACCGAGCCCCGGATGCGCAGCCGCTTCGACGGCTACGTCACCCGCCTGCAGATGGCCTGCCGCGTCGTCACCGAGGACTTCGTCTATCCCCGCGACAAGCACGGCCACAAGTACGGCTGGGGATGGGCATTGCTCACCACGCCCGAGCAACTCCTCGGCCGCGACGCCTGCCAGTGCGACCGCACGCCCCAGGAGTCCCTCGACCGCATCCTCGACCACATGGGCCGCCTGCTCCCCCGCGCCACCCGCAAACAACTCACGAAACTCATCCAATAACCCCCTCACTAATCTCTAATCACTAATCAAATATGAAACGCATCCTCCTCACCCTCCTCACCCTGCTCATGGCTTTCGCCGCCGTTCAGGCGCAGAAGATCAGCTATATCGAGACCACCCGTTCCTGGCACCACGTCTACGACGAGAACGGCAAGAAGGTCCACACCTTCTCCACCTCGCAGGGCCAGGTCGTCGCCTACAGCGACACCTTCTACATCGTCAAGCACGGCAGCTGGTACTACACCTTCGATGCCCGGGGCAAGAAGCTCTACACCTTCTCGGTCAGCAACGTCGGCGACATCCTCACCGCCACCGGCGACACCTTCACCAGCCGAAAGGGCAACTGGATCTACACCTGGTCCAAAACCGGCAAAAAACTCTCCACCCGCTCCGCCCGCTAAACCCAACAACTGAATATTCTGATAGATCTGAATCACTACCTGCGGCGTTGAATTCTCATCTTTTACAAGGCGGAGCCTTGCATTACCTCGACCGTCTGACGGTGGCCGTGGCGGGGCCGTGGCGACGCCACGGCACACGGGACACGGGACGCGGGACGCGGGACTGTGAGGGTGAAGGTGCGAGCTGATAGCTCGCAATACTTTAACAGCACGGTTGCGGGGACTGCTCGCTGGCGGGTGTGGAGCCACTTGATGGGCTGGATGGAACGGAGGGAACGGATGAAGCGGAGGGGGTGGAGGGGGTAGGCGGGAGTGTTAATGAATTGTTAACGGTATTTTCTAAGTTGCTGGATGGCAGGGTGTAGTGATTGCTGCCCTGCTGCTTTTTTATCAGGCCAAAGGTGACGGCTTGGGCGATGAGTGTGCGTGCGCGGTCGATGCGGTTGAGCTGGGACTGGCGCTTGCTGATGCGGGTGGCCAACTCGTCGGGGGAGAGGGTCTCTCCCGGTTCGATGACCTCGCTGACGATGTCCTGCAGGGTGCGCTGCTCGACGAGTGTGGGGGATATGTTTCCTGAGGGCAGGGTTTTGACGAGTTGGTGAGGGAGGTTGCCCTCCCCAATGGAGAAGATGAACTCGGGGTTGTCGGTGCTGACGTACTCGAGTGCGCGTACTAGACGGACGTGGGAGATGCCGTTCTGTGTGGATACGGAAAACACCTTGTTGGAACGGGGAAAGAGGAACTTGCCGAGGTCTCCGGTTGTGGAGGCCCGCTTGCCGAGGTGGTTGTAACCGATGAACAGGAAGGCGCTCTCGGTGTGGTTGAGGGTGTCGCGGACGATGTTGTTGAAGGTGGAGGCAACGTTGATGCCGCAATGCGGCATGAAGTGGTCGATGTCGTCGATGACGATGAGGGCGGGGTTGAGTCGGCGGATGTGGTCCTCGATATAGCCGACAACCGAGTAAAAGTCCTCGCGGAAAGCGCCGAGCATGTCGAGGCAGAAGAGGTGTAAGCTGCCGTCCTTGAAACGGAAGTTCTCCTTCATCTCACGGTAGAGGTTTGCGCAGTCGTAGGGACTGTGGATGGTGTCGATCCAGAGCACGGTTCCGGGACGTGCGGAACGGGTGTAATCGTGCGTCTTGCTGTCGGGATTGTACGGGTCGTCGGGCACCTGAATGGTGGTGGGCCTGGTGGGTGAGGCCTTGAGTGAGGGGGCGTGCTGATAGCTGCCTGCTAATACGGTGCCGGCGAGCATCTTGGCGAAATGGTGGGCGTGACAGGTGTCATGGCCGGTGATGTAGGTGGCGGAGTGCTGCGAGATGATGGGCTGCGCTCCGATGGTGACGAGGTGGTTGACCTTGAAGTGTTCGAAGTTGGTCTCATGGTTGATGACGCACTGGCTCCAGGGGTCATCGGCTGCACATTCGTCACGGTGGGTACCGTCAACACGGTAATGGAAAATCTTGTTCATGGTAATGATTGGTTTAATGGTTGATAATTAATTGCGATGGGGGGCGTGGCGGTGCCACGGCACGCGGGACACGGGACAGTGAGGGTGATGGTGCGAGCTGAAAGCTCGCAATACACTAACAGCACTGACGGCACTGGCTGTTTGCAATACACTAACAGCACTGACGGCACTGGCTGTTTGCAATACACTGACAACACTGACGACAGCGACGACAGTGACGGCAGTGACGGCAGTGACTACACGGTCTTGCACGGTCTTGAACTGGGCCCCGTGGTGCAAAGGTAATGTGGTTAGTTGCTTTTTACCATGTCAAAAAGCACGTTACACAAAAAGCAAGGGATTATTTACAATTCTAAGCCAACACTTTATGAGGACTTGATAACCGAATGTGGGAACCAGTGAAAGCTAAAAAGTGGAGTGTTAAAAGTGAAAAGTGAGAAGTTTTTACTACCTTTGCAGTTTGAAAGAGAAACTACATCAAAAAATATCGACAATGAACGTACTGGAATTAAGCGAACAAGAGATTTTCCGCCGCAATAGTTTGGAACAGCTCAAGGCCATGGGTATCAACCCGTATCCCGCCGCCGAGTATGTGGTGAACGCCTACAGCGATGACATCATCGCGAACTTTAAGGACGATGCGGAGCCGCGTCAGGTGAGCATCGCGGGACGTATGATGAACCGCCGCATCATGGGCAAGGCTTCCTTCTTTGAGCTGCAGGACTCGCGTGGCCGCGTACAGGTGTATGTGAGCCGTGACGACCTGTGCCCTGGCGAGGACAAGGAGATGTACAACACGGTGTTCAAGAAGCTGCTGGACATGGGCGACTTTGTGGGCGTCGAGGGCTTTGTGTTCCGCACCCAGACGGGCGAAATCAGTGTTCATGCCCAGTCGCTGAAACTGCTGAGCAAGTCGCTGAAGCCGCTGCCCGTGGTGAAGGTGAAGGACGGGGTTACATATGACGCGTTTGAGGACCCCGAGCTGCGCTACCGCCAGCGCTATGTGGACCTGGTGGTCAACGCCGGCGTGAAGGAGACCTTCCTGAAGCGCGCCCTGGTGGTGAAGACGATGCGCCAGGTGCTCGACGACGCGGGCTATACCGAGGTGGAGACGCCGACGCTGCAGGCCATCGCCGGCGGCGCCACGGCAAGGCCGTTCATCACCCACTTCAATGCGCTGAATATCCCGATGTATATGCGCATCGCCACCGAGCTGTACCTGAAGCGCCTGATTGTGGGCGGCTTTGAGGGCGTGTATGAAATCGGCAAGAACTTCCGCAACGAGGGCATGGACCGCAACCACAACCCCGAGTTCACCTGCATGGAGCTGTATGTCCAGTACAAGGACTATAACTGGATGATGTCGTTCACCGAGCAGCTGCTGGAGACCATCTGCACCGCCGTCAACGGCAAGCCCGAGACCGAAATCGACGGCCAGGTCATCAGCTTCAAGGCGCCTTACCGCCGCCTTCCCATCCTCGAGGCCATCAAGGAGAAGACGGGCTACGACCTGGAGGGCAAGAGCGAGGAGGAAATCCGCGAGGTGTGCAAGCAGCTCAAGCTTGAAATCGACGACACGATGGGCAAGGGCAAGCTGATTGACGAAATCTTCGGCGAGTTCTGCGAGGGCACCTTCATCCAGCCCACGTTCATCATCGACTATCCCGTGGAGATGTCGCCGCTGACCAAGATGCACCGCACCAAGCCCGGCCTGACCGAGCGTTTCGAGCTGATGGTCAACGGCAAGGAGCTGGCCAACGCCTACAGCGAGCTGAACGACCCCATCGACCAGGAAGAGCGCTTCAAGGAGCAGATGCGCCTGGCCGACAAGGGCGATGACGAGGCCATGGTCATCGACCAGGACTTCCTGCGCGCCCTGCAGTACGGCATGCCGCCGACGAGCGGCATCGGCATCGGCATCGACCGCCTGGTGATGCTGATGACGGGCCACAGCTACATCCAGGACGTGCTGCTGTTCCCGCAGATGCGTCCCGAGAAGGTGCCCGCCCGCGACAAGGTCGAGGCATTCACCGCGCTGGGCATCCCCGAGGAATGGGTGGCACCCATCCAGAAGGCCGGCCTGCTCACCGTCGCCCAACTGGGTGCGCTGGAGAAACCCGGCAAGCTGTTCCAGGACCTGCTGGACATCAACAAGAAGTACAAACTGGGCTACAAAGTGCCCGTCGTTGACGAGGTGAAGAAATGGGTCGAGGCCGCCGCTGCCGCCACCCAGGAGTAACCGTCACCGTCACAACATACCGCAAGACCCAGGGGGCACCAACTGCCGCGAAAGCAGTCGGGTGCCCCTTGGGCCATCCATTGATTTACATTTTTTAAGAAAGATTATCTACTCTTATCGGACATAAATAGTGGATTTTATCGTTAATATTTTATACCTTTGGCATTTGATTCAGTGGGTTTTATGCGGATTTTTCGCATTTCTTACTGAGTATCAATGTGTTACAATGTGAATTAACAGATAAATTTTACTGATATGTTCAAAAAACATCTTATTGTTGTGATGCTCATGGTGATGGCATTTGCCACTTCCAATGCCGGAACGTGGAAATTCCACAACTACTATGTGACATCCAAGATTCAAAACATCTATGACACTGGAGACAAGGTTTATTACCTGAACAGTAATTGCCTATTCCAGTTTGACAAGGCGACCAAGGTCACCAACGCCTTGAGCCGTCAGAACATGCTGTCGGATGCCACCGTGGCGCAGATTTATTACGACTACGAGACCAAGTTGCTGTTTGTGGCCTATGCCAACTCCAACCTTGACATCATAGACGCCAACGGCACCGTCACCAACATTCCGAACATAAAGAACATGACGGTGAACGTTCACCACGCCACTATCACCGACGGCGAGTTATCGGACTACACCACCGCCGTCATCAAGGATATCACGTTCAATAACGGTATCGCCTATATTGTCTATGGTTACGGTTATCTCACCATTGACGAATCGACCAAGCGTGTGATTAAGAATTACAACCTGGGCCGCAATATCACCGTCAACTCGATCTGCATGTTCGGTGACCGCGAGATTCTGCTCTCCAGCAACTACTGCTACTACGGTTCGCCCATCAATGTTGAGAATCCCACTTCCGCCTACGGCAAAATATCAGGCACCTTCAGTGGCAACAAGATGTTCCCCATCAATGACACGTCGGCCTTTGTGCTGCGTTCGTCAACGCTTTACCGCTATGACTATCCCTTCGGCGGAACTCCGAAGTTGACCAAGCTGGTCTCGGATGCTGCTCCCACCAGCGTACAGCGCACCCCCACCGGCTTCATCATCAACTTTGCCGGCAAAGCCTTCTACTACACTACCGACCTCGACGGACAGAACATCACCAAGGCCTCGTCGGTCGTAGGTTTTGCCTCTTGCGATCCTGACGGCGACGGTACCATCTGGATTCTCGATGCCAACGGTCTGCATATTGCCGGCAGCACCGAGTACTACAAGAAGAACTCGCTGACCACTGCTGCCCCCTACTGGCTGAAGTACAACGCTGCGATGAACAAGCTGTATGCAGCGGTTTCGGCCCCCAACATGATTACCACGTCGGACATGAACGTGTCGAACGTCATCAACACCTATGACGGCACTAACTGGCAGAACGCCACGGCCTATTCGGCCAAGGGTGGCGGCTACGAGTTCGTCTTCAATCCCCTGGACCCGACCCACTATGTGCGCGCCAGCTGGAACAAGGGTGTGCACCGCGTGAAAAATGATGTCCACATCGGCACCTACACCTCGAGCAACTCGCTCGTCGGCACCTATAAGGCACATCCCGCCTTTGACAAATACGGCAACCTGTGGGTTGTCAGCTCGTTCAGCAATGCGTCTTGTCCTGCTGCCGTTCTCACCGCCGACAAGGTTGCCAAGTCGACTGTCACCAAATCGGACTGGTTCCAGCCCGCAGGTCTGCTGAATCTGAACACCGGCACGATGATGCGTTCCCGCTTTGTGATTTCGAAGAAGAACAACATCAAGTTCTACTGCGACGGTGACTATCCCAGCACCTTTGCTGGCCGCATCCTCGCATTTGACAACGATAATGCAGATCCCAAGGTAGATACCTACCACCTGACGTCGATCAAGCACTTTGTAGACCAGAACAACAAGCAGGTTGACTGGATTTATCTCCAGCACATGGAGGAGGACAAGGACGGCATGATCTGGGTGGGTCACACGACCGGTCTGTTCATGTTCGACCCCGACGAGGCCTTTAATGAGCATCCCAGGGCCATTCGTCCCTACGTTACCAACTTCAGCGAGGGTAAGGGTTACCTGTGCGAGGGTTATGCCGTGTATGACATCGGTGTTGACTGCGAGAACAACAAGTGGATTGCCACCAACAACGGTCTGTACTATGCCTCGGCTGATGCCAGCGAGGTCTTCAACCACTTCACTACCGAGAACAGCGACATTCCCAGCGACCTGGTTTACACTGTGGAGTGTGATACCGTGAACGACCGTGTTTACATCATCACGGACAACGGATTTGCCGAGTACATCGTCAACGGTGACGCTGCCGCCCTGAACTATGACAACACCTACGCATTCCCCAACCCTGTAGAGCCCGACTTCACCGGCATGATTAAGATTGCCTCCCTGATGGACAACTCCTACCTGACCATCACCGACAAGAACGGTCAGATTGTTGCCCAGATCGGTCCCGTGATGGGTAGTGCGCTGTGGGACGGTTATGGCGCTGACGGCGAGAGGCTGCCGACAGGCATCTACAACGTGTATGCCGCCCAAGGAGCCTTCCCCGAGGCCACAGGCACGCCGCAGACCACGATTATGATTATCAAGTAGATTAGCTGTTAGCTTTTAGCTTTTAGCAATTAGTCATTAGCTGTTAGCTTTTAGCACTTAGCTTTTAGCGCTTGGAGGTCCAGAGCCGCCAGCTAATAGCAGGAGGCTAAAAGCTAACAGTTCATTTCAAACCGATTATAAAGGAGTCGCTGAAAAAGGCGGATTCACGTTGAGATGCTATTCAATTCGTTCACATTCATGATATTCCTGCCAGTAGTGTTCCTGCTCTACTGGTTCGTATTCAAGCCGCTGAAGTGGCAGAATCTGCTGCTTCTCGTGGCCAGTTACGTGTTCTACGGCTGGTGGGATTGGCGTTTTCTCGTGCTGATTGTCATCACGTCGCTGAGCAGTTACTGCAGCGGCCTGCTCATTGAGCGCTACGAAGGTCGTCGAGGCTTGCAGCGTGCCGTGAGTGCGGCGAATATCGTGTTGAACCTGGGCATCCTGGGCACTTTCAAGTATTTCAACTTCTTCAGGGACAGCCTGACATCGTTGTTGTCGCTGGTAGGCATCACCCCCGACTGGCCCACGCTGAACATCATCCTGCCTGTGGGCATCAGCTTCTACACGTTCCAGGCGCTGAGTTACTCCATCGACGTGTACTGCGGTCGTTTCAAGCCCACACGCGATGCCATCGCCTTTTTCTCATTCATCAGTTTCTTTCCGCAGCTGGTTGCGGGTCCCATCGAACGGGCGTCAAACCTGCTGCCTCAGATGCTGCGTGAGCGTTCGTTTGACTACGGCACTGCTGTTGACGGCATGCGCCAGATGCTGTGGGGCTTTTTCAAGAAGCTCATCATTGCCGACGGCTGTGCCGAGGTTGTGAACCAGCTGTGGGGCAATCTTGGGGAGTGCACAGGCCTGATGCTGCTGATAGCGTCGCTGCTGTTCACGTTCCAGATTTACACCGACTTCTCGGGCTACAGCGACATCGCCATCGGCTGCGCCAAACTGTTCGGTTTCCGCCTGACGACCAACTTCAGGGTGCCCTATTTCTCGCGCAACGTGCGTGAGTTCTGGCGCCGCTGGCACATCACGCTCAACGCATGGTTCGCACAATATGTCTATTTCCCGTTGGGCGGCAGCCGTTGCTCGCGTTCCAGGACCATCGTGAACACGATTATCGTGTTTGCCCTGTCGGGCCTGTGGCACGGTGCCGACTGGACTTTTGTGCTGTGGGGCCTGTACCTGGGTCTGCTGTTTATCCCGCTCATCCTGTTCAAGTCCCGTCGCTACAAGGACACCGCTGCCCATGGCCGGTTGCTACCGTCGTGGCGGGAATTTGTGTCGATACTGGTGACGTTCCTGCTCATCAACTTCGGCTGGATACTGTTCCGTGCTCCCGACGTGGCGACCTTTGGCGTCTTCACCGCCCGCCTGTTCTCGCCGTCACTGTTCAGTCCTCATGGCCTGACGATGAAGATGGCGTCGATGCTGCTGTGGTGCGGCGGTCTGGTCATTGTCGAGTGGCTGCAGCGCGAACGCCAGCATGTGCTTCAGATTGACAGCATCGGAGTCCTTGGCACCCGCGCTGCCCGCCTGACGCTGTATGCGGTGATGGTAGCCGCCATCTTCTACTTTGCCGGTGAGGTACAAACGTTCATTTACTTCCAATTCTGACCCTGCCATGCGAAAGTTTCTCACCATCATCTCCTATACCGTGCTGCCCGTGTGGCTGGCACTCGTCGGTCTGGCCACCTATCTGTGGGTTACCAACGACAAGTCGGGCGACCTGATGCGCCTGGGACTCATCGACGGCGGTGCGGAATATACCGACTCCATCTTTGAGTTGGCCCTGCCCGAGGTTTATTACACCGGTCAGGAAAATGACAGCCTGCTGCGTCTGGACACGTGCGGCGTGGTCGTTGTCGGCGACTCGTTCTCGCATGGCGGCGGCGTGGGCAAAACGGGCGATTACGTGAATTATCTGGCGCATGAGAGCGGCCGCAAGGTGGTGGTCTATACACCGCCGAAGGACCCGACTCTCGACAGCCCGATGCAGGTGGCCTATGACCTCTTGAATCTGGGCGTCATCGATTCCACCAACTGCCGCAACCTGGTTGTGCAGGAAGTGGAGCGGTATCTGGTGGACCGTCACTGCAGGTTTGTGACCACACACACGTCGTTACCGCGTCCCGAGGCCGAGGACGCTGGCGAGGCCGCCGAGGAGGAGAAGCGTCAGGACTACAGTCCGCTGCTGCGCGTCAAGGACTACATCTTCTACCGTTTTCTGGGTGCCAACCCGATTTACACCGCGCCATTGAACCAGCCGCTATTCGGTGGAGAGGCGCCGAGCAAACTGTACTTCTACAACGATGACGTGAATCTGGGCATCAATGTCACCGATGGTCAGCAGCGGCTGATTGTGTCGTGCTTTGAGGATGTGATTGAAGCTGCCCGCCGCCAAGGCGTGAACCTTGTCATCCTCATTGCCGCCGACAAGTATGACATGTACCAGGATTTCATCGCCGGGGAGAACCCCTACCCCGCCAAGACGCTGAACGAGGACATCGCCCAATGGATGCCCGTCGAAGGCAAGCAATGCCTGCTGTTTTCCAAGGACGTGCTGCATCCGCTCGTGGAGCGTGGCGTGAAGGACGTCTATCTGTACAACGACACTCACTGGTCGCCGGCGTCATCGCATCTGATTTCGCAGGCCATCATCGAGAGACTTAGGTGAGAGAGGAGAGAGGAGTTATGGATATTACCTCGGTTGAATTTTATACGCTGGCCTTTGTCGTGGCGATGGCACTAGTGGCCCTGCTCATGGGTCGCCGAGAAAAGAATCCGCCCAGCACCTATATCGTGCAGCTTGCCACAAGTCCAACCGAGGACGATGACGCCGAGGACACTGTATTGCTCCAGCCGACGGAAAGCGGCAATGCCATCCTGCTCAAGCGCACCGGCATCAATATCGGTCCTGAGGATACCGTCAACCTGGTCATCAATGTGCAGGAAGACAGTTGCAGCATTGTGGAGAAGAAGGGCCGGAAAAGCCGTAAGGGCGTCATCGGCGACCCTGTCACCGGGGAAGCGGTACTGAAGTGCCTGCGTCCCGGATGCAAATACCGCATGCGCTACGAGAGCCAACTGAACAGCACGTGGGCAACGTTTTCCCTCGACCCGTCATCGCCAGAGCCACGGGAGGTGAAGTTGAGATTCTAGGCACACAATTTAATGGGCGCCGTTACGTTATATTAGTTAGACATTAGGTTTTAGGCGTTAGGCATTAGGCGTTAGGGATGTGGATGCCCTCTAGAGACTAAAGATTAAAACCTAAAGACTACTGAAAAGTGAAGACATCATGAACAAGAAAATATTATCCCTTTTCGTTGCCGTGCTGACGGCATTGTGTGCCATGTCGCAGAACGCCGTTGGCGACTGGCGTTTCCATTCTTCGTTTGTCGGTGACAGCGTGAAGGCTGTTGCTGAGAGTAATCGTTGGGTTTATTACCTGTCCAGCGGCAAGGTGTTCCACCAACGAATCATCGAGAACAAGGATACCACCTATATCAGCACACCGTTCGGCAACCTGTTCCGCCTGGACAAGGAGACCCAGGAGAACGAGGCTCTGAGCATCATCAACGACCTGAGTGACATGACCATCTCGCAGGTTTACTATAACAGCGAAAAGGACTATCTTGTTGTCATCTACAGCAACGTCAACATCGACATCATCTTGAGCGACGGCACCGTAGTTAACATGCCCGAACTCAAGAATGCCGACATGAGGCAAAGCAAGACCATCAACGATGTCACCTTTGCCCCAGGACTTATCTATCTGGCGACCGACTTCGGCTATGTCGTGATTGATGACAACAAGTTTGTCGTCAAGGAGTCACACATCTATGGCACCCCCATAACCTCGGCGGCCCAGATTGGCGACCAATTGTTGCTCTCCACAGCCGACACCCTCTACTATGGCAACGTCGATAAGTATTACGAGGTACTGAAATCGTTCAAGAAGGCCTCGTACAAAGAAAAGAATTTCCGCATCCGTCCCATCAGCGACAGCACGTTCTTCTGTCTGACGGGTTGGACCTTTGTCACCGACATGAAGCCCACGGGCGATGACGGCGAAATGAAGTTCCACGGCAGCGCCATCATCCAGAACCGCACCACCCAATTGCAAGCGACCCGTGATGGCTACCTGCTGAATGTACCCAATCTGAAACAATGTTTCAAGACCGATAAGGACGGCAAGAATCCCGAACCCACCGACACCGAGGGAGAGTTGTGCAGTTCCAATCCCAACGGCGACGGCAAGTTGTGGGCCGCGGGTCCCAACGGAGTGCACCAGTTGGGCAGCGATAACTATTTCCGCCCAAACGAACTGAGCTACCCTGTTCCATACTGGATGACCTACAACAAGGAGAAGGACCTGTTATACGTGTCGAGCCCCAGTGCCACCGTTCATGTCGCTGTATCCGCCCCCACCTATATCAACACCTATGACGGGATGGTGTGGAGTGACGTCACCCCTGAAGGTGCACCCTCCAGCGGTTCATACTGGCTAGAGTTCATGCCCGGCGACCCCGATACCTACTTCCTGGGTACCTGGAAGCAGGGTCTGCTCAAGGTGACCAATAATGAGATTGTCCTCAAATATAACAACACCAACAGTCCTCTCAGGACGACGCGCGGAGCGATGCATCCCGTCATCAGCATCGACCGCAACGGCAACCTGTGGGCTGTGCAATCACTGGACACGGTTTCAGCGTATCCCGTTATGGTGCTTCCCACCGCCAAGACACGACTCGACCAGACAACGGTCGAAGACTGGACGGTTCCTGCCATCGAGGGCCTGAACTTAGGCTACAGCCAGCGTGCCAGCTTCATCTCCACCAAGCAGGGCAGCAACGACATCAAGGTATTCACCAATGGTGACTTCGGCATGCCCATCACCATGTGGAAGACCGAAAACGTGACCTCGGTCAATCCCCGAAAGGAGTCGTTCATCTCGCTCACCGACCAAGACGGCGAGCAAATCACGTGGACCTACATCCTGTGCCTGAAAGAGGACCAGAATGGCTACGTGTGGATGGGCAGTACCGAAGGCCTGTGCTATTTCAATCCTGCAATGGCCTTTGAGGACAGAAATCTCGTTGCCATCCGCCCCAAGGTGCCCCGCAATGACGGCACGGGCTATGCCGACCGCTTGATGGATGGAGTCCAGGTCAATGACGTCGCTGTTGATGGCGCAGGCCGCAAATGGATAGCCACCCAGAGTTCAGGATTGTTCCTTGTAAGCTCTGACGGCACCGAGATTATCCGCAAGTTCAACTCCGCCAACAGCCCACTCGCCAGCAATACGGTCTATCACGTGTGCTGCAATCCCCACAACAACTCGGTGTATGTCACCACGCCAGCCGGCTTGTATGAATACTTCAGTGACAGCAGTCCCGCCGAGAGCAGCTATAACAACCTGTTTGCCTACCCGAACCCCGTGCGTCCCGAATATGGCGGTGATGTCACCATCACAGGCATGATGGAAGGCTCGCTCATCAAGATTGCCGACATCAGCGGCAACGTCATCCGTCAGCTCAAGAGCACCGGCGGCATGGCAACTTGGGACCTGTGTGACGAAAGCGGCAACCGAGTGGGAACAGGTGTGTATCTAGTGCTGTGCTCACAGTCCAACGGTAGCGGCAATGCTGCAGTGACGAAGATTGCCGTCGTCAGGTAACCTGCCGAGAGCATTTTTACAGAAAATTCACATCCGTTATCAAGTCTGTTTGAAAAAAAATGGTTAATTTTGCGGCTTGAGGTGTGCGGCAATACACCATTAAGCTATCAGCGATGAGCTTTTAGCTTTTAGCAATTATCTATAACCAGGAATAAACGGCCCCGCCAAGGCGAGGTCCTACAACTTGAAACTACTGAAATAATGATTAACCTGAGTGTTAACGTCAACAAGATAGCTACGCTTCGCAATGCACGCGGAGGCAATATGCCCGATGTGCTGCGCGTGGCGATGGATTGTGAGCGCTGGGGCGCCGACGGCATTACCGTTCACCCGCGTCCCGACGAGCGTCACATCCGCCGCAGCGACGTGTACGCCCTGCGCCCGCTGGTACGCACCGAATTCAACATCGAGGGCTACCCCAGTGAGCAGTTTATGGACCTGGTGCTGGCTGTTCGCCCTACGCAGGCAACGCTGGTTCCTGACGCTCCTGGCGTGTTGACCTCATCGGCCGGGTGGGAGGTGATTCCCAATATGGAACTGCTCACGGGTATTGTTGACCGCCTGAAGGAAGCGGGCATCCGCACGAGCATCTTTGTCGGGACTGACGAGGAGAACATCCGCGCCGCAGCCCGTACCGGTGCCGACCGTGTGGAGCTGTACACCGGCCCCTACGCCGAGGAGTTCCACAGTGACCCCGAACGTGCCGTGGCACCGTTCACCGCTGCCGCCATCGCTGCCCATAATGTGGGCCTTGGCGTGAATGCGGGCCACGACCTGAACCTCGACAACCTGAAGTTCTTCCAGCAGCACGTGCCTCACCTGAGCGAGGTGAGCATCGGTCATGCGCTGATATGCGACGCGCTGTACCTGGGTCTGGAAGCGACCATCAAGGCCTATAAGGAGTGCTTAAAGTAGTTAACTGTCAGGAGTTAGCTTCAGCTTAAATAGTAATTGGAATCAACAACGAAACAATAACCAAATAAAGAACGAATAGACATGTCAATTCTCAACATGATTCTCGCCCAAGTGACGCCTGCCGACACGATGATCCAGCAGGCCACCGACACCCTTCAGCAGGCTATGGACAGTGCCTCGCAGGCAGTATCGGACAGCATAGCAGCTATTGCTGCCGCCACCGTTCCCGTGGCCGAGGCAGCCGAACCTATCGTCAAAGAGCTCTCGGTGTGGGAACTCGTCAAGGCCGGTGGCTGGTGGATTATGATTCCACTGGCGCTGCTCGCTATTGTAAGTATCTACATCTTCTTTGAACGACTGTTTGCCATCAACCGCGCCAACCGTCAGGACAACTCCTTTATGGACCGCATCAAGGACATGATTCACCGCGGTGATGTCGATCAGGCCCTGAAACTGTGCCAGGACACCAACACTCCCTACTCGCGCATGATCGAGAAGGGCGTTACCCGCATTGGCCGCCCGATGAACGATGTGCTCGTTTCTATCGAGAACGTGGGCAATATGGAGATTGCCAAGTTGGAGAAAGGCTTCAACTGGCTCGCCACCACGGCCGCAGGTGCTCCGATGATCGGTTTCTTGGGTACTGTGCTCGGTATGGTAAAGGCTTTCTTCCAGATTGCCAGCGCCGGCAACAACAGCAGCGTGTCGATTATCGCCAGCGGTATCTATCAGGCACTGGTAACCACCGTTGCCGGTCTGATTGTGGGTATCGTAGCCCTATTTGCCTACAACTACCTGACCTCGCGCGTCAACAAGGTGATGAACAAGCTCGAGGGCAAGACAATGGAGTTTATGGACCTGCTCAACGAGCCTGCGAAGTAATTTTAGGTACCGTGGCAGAGCCACGGCCCACGCAACAGGCCCCTTTAAGGCTGAGAACAAGAAACTGAATAGATTATGGCACTCAAGAGACAACACAATACACAGTCGATGTTCAGCATGGCATCGATGACCGATATCATCTTCCTGCTGCTCATCTTCTTTATGGTCACATCGACGTTTGTCTTCCCGTCGGCGCTCGAGGTGAACCTGCCGCAAAGCAGCGAGCAGACCGCCATCAAACCCTCGACGCGCATCTATGTTGACAAGGACCTCAACATGTATGCCACGCAGACGACTGAATCCGGTGAGAGCGACCTTCAACCCATTGCTCCCGAGCAGCTCGAGGGCTTCATGCAGGCCCTGAAGATGGGTAACCCCAATGAGTTTGTCGCCGTCTATGCCGACGAGGAGGTGAACTACGGAAAGATTGTCGAGATTTTGGATAAGGGATCCAAGCAAGGCGTTAAAATCGTTCTTGCCACCAAGCCCAGTGAGGCTTCATTGCCGTCGGCCGATGCTTCCGAAGCCGCAAGCGAGCCTCAAACGATTGTTGACGTTCCCGTTCCCGTCAACCCTTAACAAGTCATCAAGATGGAAGAAGATCGCCGCAAAAATAGCCTATGGGCACTGCTGCTCACCCTGTTGATCACGGTGGGCACGCTGGCGTTACTGATGAACTTCACGTTGCGCTACGAGCAGGATCCCAACCTGCCCGACATGACGCACCTGATGCAGGACTCCATCTTGTTTGGCGGTGAATTTGTGATGCTGGGTAACACCATGGAGGCCCTCCAGAACGACCTGATGGACCAGGAGTCCTCAGATCCGAGCGCTTCGCCCGAAGAAGGTGATGACCCCGACATCGATGCCGACGACATGGAAGACGCCGGTGAGGTGAACCAGAAAACCCCGCCCCTGGTTACCCAGAAGACGGAATCCCCCCACAAGGTGAAGGAACAGCCCAAGGAGGCTGAACCCAAGAAGTCGGGGCCCACCAAGGAGAATGACAAACAGGTCGAGAAGCCCAAGGCCAAAGACCGCAAGGCCGAGGCCCAAGAGACCAAGTCCAAAAACACCACCGAGCAGAAAACCTCGACGAGCAGCGCTACCGACAACAAGGTGAAAAACGCTTTCGGCAAGGGTAACGGCAGCGGTGGCGGCCAGCAAGGCTCGGCAAGCGGCAACTCCAACCAAGGCGTGCTCGCCGGCAAGCCCGGCATCGCCGGCCTCGTGGGTTACACCCTGGACTACTGGGCCAAGCCCGTTCCCAACAGCAAGTGGTCGGGACGCGTTGTGGTGCGTGTCACCGTCAACCCTCGCGGCCAGGTCACCAAGGCCAACGCCATCAGCGCAACGGGCGACCTGGCATCGCATCCCGAGGTAAGGCGCGCCTGTGAACAGGCCGCGTTGAAGTCCAGCTTCTCGGTTCCCAAGAACACCATGACCGAGGGCATCGGCACCGTGACGTACATCTGGCACTAATTGCTGTAGCCAACACAATGATGATTCATCTGCCCGCCTCTATCTCCTGCCATGAGATAGAGGCGGTCTATTGATAGAATTGCATGGATGGCTGAAAAGATTTTGCCGAAACAGTCATTTTCAGTTACCTTTGTTATCGGAACTATAGCATAGCAACACCCATGAGCAACTATTACAAGCAAACCCGACAAGAAACGATTATCTACACTGTCGTGTGGATACTCCTGTTCTTGTCGCCACTGGCGAGCTTGTTCTCCCATTATGATGACACGCCCGCACAAGAGGCTCAAGTCATGAATTCGCTGATTGACACCTGGGCTTCCATCTTGACATTCTTTATCGTCTTCCTCATCCACAACCATCTGCTGGCCCCCATGCTGGTCAAGAACAAGCGAGTGAAACAATATGTCATCGCTACCATTGCCATAGTGGCACTTTTCCAGGTGGCCCATTGCGCCCACAAGCCTAATGGCAGTCCCCTGCTGAAGGTCACCTCGCAAGAGGCTGCTGCACCACCCCCCGAAGGCTTCAAACGTTTTGGCGCAAACGGCCGCCCACCCATCGACAGGCACGACATCTCGGTATTCACAATAGTCATCATGATGCTAGGTTGCAATTTGGGCGTTAAGTCCTATTTCCAAAACGAGGAGGAGAAGAGACACTTGGCCAAGCTTAAGGAGCAGAGCCTGAAGCAGGAGCTGGAATACCTGCGCTACCAGATCAACCCGCACTTCATCATGAACACGCTCAACAACATCCACGCCCTGGTTGACATCGACCCCGAGCAAGCCAAGGACAGCATTGTGGACATGTCCAAGATGATGCGTTACCTGCTGTATGAGAGCGACAACCACTGCGTGTCGCTCAGTAGTGCCATACTCTTCCTCAAGAAATACCTCAACCTGATGAAGCTGCGCTACATGGACACCGTCAACATCAACCTGGATGTGCCCGAGCATTGCAATGAGGATGTGGCGCTGGGTCCGCTGGTGTTCATCCCCTTTGTAGAAAACGCCTTCAAGCACGGCGTGAGCATCGACAAGACGTCAACCATCGACATTGACATCAAGCACAAGGACGGACGCCTCCTGTTCCACTGCCACAACAGCAAGAGCCACGCCAAGCATGAATATGGCGGCGTGGGTCTGAGCAATGTGACCAAGCGCTTGGAACTCATCTACGGCAACGACTATTGCCTCGACATCCACGACGAGGACGACAGCTATGACGTGCTGCTCAACCTGCCCGCCAAGTGTCCCGGGGATTTCTCCGACTCCACACAACCACAATTAATGTCTAACGCCTAAAATCTAGAAAAGAATATGATTAAGTGCATTGCCATCGACGATGAGCCACTGGCCCTCAAGAAGCTGGTGACCTATATCAAGAAGATACCCTATCTGGAACTCGTGGCCGAGTGCCGCAGCGCCATCGAGGCGCAGCAGGTTATTGACCAGCAGCAGGTCGATGCCATGTTTCTCGACATCCATATGCCTGACCTGAATGGCCTTGACTTTGCCAAATCGGTGGAACAAGACCACAGCAAGGGCCCCATCACGGTTTTCACCACGGCCTACAGCGAGTATGCCATCGAGGGTTATAAGGCCAATGCCGTTGGCTACCTGTTGAAGCCCTATGGCTTTGACGAGTTTGAAGCCGCAGCGCAAAAAGTCAAGGACATCATGGACATCCGCCAGCATGCCCTTACCGAAGTCTCGACCGACAGCGATGATGCCACCATCTATGTCAAGAGCGATTATAGGATTGTGCGCATCGACATCAGCAGCATCATCTACATCGAGGCCATGAGCGAGTACCTGCGCATCTATTGCAGCGACAGGGACAAACCCGTCATTATCCTGTTGAGCATGAAGAAAATCGAGGAGCACCTGCCAAGCAACCAGTTCATGCGCATCCACCGCTCCTACATCATCAACCTGAACAAGATACGAGAGGTGAAGAAAAACCATGTGGTGCTTGAGGGGGAAGCCTCGCTGCCCATCGGCGACAACTACAAGGAAACCTTCATGAACTACCTAAACAGCAAGATATTAACAAAATAACATAAGCACAAGTCCACAGCAGCAATGCGTGGATTGATAAGGGTTAATATAATTGCTTTTCCATAGCGTATTTAGGAACGGCCCAGGCGAGATGCCCCGGCCGCTTTTTTATTTTCACCATCAACGGGTTAGCACCATCGTCAACGGGCAGTTTTTTCAATTTATAGGCATCGGCGTTGGTGGTTAACGAGAAAAATTGTAACTTTGCACGTTTTTAAGCGATTATCATTTTTATTCGACACTATGAATATTTCCTATAAATGGCTCAAACGCTATATTGACACCGACCTGACGCCTGAGAAGGTGGCTGAGGCACTGACCTCGCTGGGTCTGGAAGTGGGAGCAGTTGAACAAGTGGAAACCATCAAGGGCGGCCTGCGCGGTCTTGTCGTTGGACAGGTAATGACCTGCATCGAGCATCCGAACAGCGACCACCTGCACATCACCACCGTTGATTTGGGCGACGGCAATGATCCCGTCCAGATTGTGTGCGGTGCACCTAATGTGGCAGCCGGTCAAAAGGTTATCGTCGCCACCCTGGGGACGAAGCTCTATGACGGCGACCAGGAATTCACCATCAAGCGCAGCAAGATGCGCGGCGAGGAGTCGCTGGGCATGATTTGCGCCGAGGACGAGATTGGCGTGGGCACCAGCCACGATGGCATCATCGTGCTGCCCGAGAACGCCGTGGTGGGTACCCCGGCTGCCGACTACTATGGCATCGAGGATGATTACCTCATCGAGGTGGACCTGACGCCCAACCGCATCGACGGAGCCTCGCACTATGGTGTGGCCCGCGACCTGGCTGCATGGATGCATCGTCACGGCATGGACGGCAACCTGCACAAGCCCAGCGTCGAGGAGTTCGCCATCGACCGCAAGGACGGCGGCATCCCTGTCACCGTCGAGAACGCCGAGGCCTGTCCCCGCTATGCCGGCTTGACCGTGCGCGGCGTGAAGGTGCAGGAGAGCCCCAAGTGGCTCAAGGACCTGCTGCTCGCCGTGGGTCAGCGTCCCATCAACAACATTGTCGATATCACCAACTACATCCTGCTGGGCCTGGGACAACCCATGCACTGCTTTGACCTGAGCAAGGTCAAGGGCGACCGCATCGTGGTCAGGACCGCCCCTGCAGGCACCAAGTTTGTCACCCTGGACGGCGTGGAGCGCACGTTGACCGACCGCGACCTGATGATCTGCAACGGCGAGGAGCCGATGTGCATCGGTGGCGTGTTTGGCGGTCTGGATTCGGGTGTGACCGAATCGACCACCGACGTGTTCCTGGAGTCGGCCTATTTCCACCCCACGTGGATTCGCAAGACGGCACGCCGCTTCGGTCTGAACACCGACGCCTCGTTCCGCTTTGAGCGCGGCATCGACCCCAACGAGGTCATCTACAACCTGAAGTTTGCCGCCATGCTCGTCAAGGAGCTGGCAGGTGGCGAAATCTGCGGCGACATTGTTGATGTGAAGGCCCATGACTTCCCCGGCTTCCCCGTGGAGCTGCACTACGACTACGTGAAGCGCCTCATCGGCAAGGAAATCCCCCACGATGAGATCCGCGACATCGTGAAGAGTCTGGAGATGGAAATCACCGCTGAGGACGACGAGAAGATGAACCTGGTGGTGCCCACCTACCGTGTGGATGTTCGCCGCCCCTGTGACGTGGTGGAGGATGTGCTGCGCGTGTATGGCTACAACAACGTGGAGTTTACCGACGCCGTTCACGGCAGCCTGTCGAACAAGACCGATGTGGACTGGCGCGACGACATGCAGGAGACCGTAAGCAACCAGCTCACCAGTGTGGGTTACCACGAGATGATGAACAACTCGCTGACCGTGGGTGCCTACTATGAGGGACTGACGACGTGGCCCGCTGACCTGTGCGTACGCATCATGAACCCGCTGAGCAGCGACCTGAACGTGATGCGCCAGACGCTGCTGTTCGGCGGTCTGGAGAGCATCGCCCGCAACATCAACCACAAGAACGCCAACCTGCGCCTCTACGAGTTTGGCAACGTGTATAGCCATGACGGCTGCATTAGCCAGGAGGAGAAAGCCCTCGCACCCTACAGCGAGAGCACCCAGATGGCGATGTGGCTCACCGGCAACAACCACGACGAATCGTGGGCCGACAAGGTGAGGGCACTCACCGTCTATGACCTGAAGGCCGACCTCGAGAACGTGCTCACCAACATGGGCATCAGCCTGCATGACCTGGTCATCGAGCAGCATGAGGACGAAATCCTGAATCCTGCCCTGCGCTACAGCAACCGCGGCGGCAAGACCATCGCCGTGATGGGTGTCGTTGACGAGGCACTGGCCAAGCGCTTTGACGTGGACCAGCCCGTCTATTATGCCCAGGTGAACTGGAACCTGGCCTGCAAGGTAGCGATGAAGAAGGACATCAAGTACAGCGACCTGCCCAAGACGCTGCCGCTGCGCCGCGACCTGGCGCTGCTGGTGGACCGTCAGGTGACCTACGACGACATTCGCCGCGTTGTAGAGGCCAGCGAGAAGAAGCTGCTGAAGTCGATGACCTTGTTCGACGTATATGAGAGCAACAAGCTGGAGGCAGGCAAGAAGTCCTATGCCATCAGCATGATTCTTCAGGACAACGAGAAGACGCTCAACGACAAGCAGATTGACGCCATCATGAACAAAATCATCAAGAACCTGGAGACGCAGCTTGGAGCGAAGCTTCGTTAAGGTTTTAGGTTTTAGGCTTTAGGCTTTAGGCTTTAGGTTTTAGGTGGCATCCGCTTACTAGAACAAACATAAAACAAGCTACGAATTACACGAATTACGCAAATTATGAAGGTCATGACCTATTAGTGAAATTAGCGAAATTCGTAGTTTCAAAAAAGAAGAAAACTTTAACATTTAAACTATATTACAATGGGAAGAGCTTTTGAATACCGCAAAGCAAGAAAGATGAAACGCTGGGGCAGCATGTCCCGCACGTTTACCAGAATCGGCAAGGAAATCACCATCGCCGTTAAGGCCGGTGGTCCCGATGCCGAAGGCAACTCGCGTCTGCGTGCGTTGATTGCCAACGCCAAGGCCGCCAACATGCCCAAGGAGAACATCGAACGCGCCATCAAGCGTGCCAGCGAGAAGGATGCAGGCGATTACAAAGAGGTGATTTACGAGGGATTTGGCCCTCATGGCATCGCCGTCCTGGTCGAGACCGCTACCGACAACACCACCCGCACCGTTGCCAACCTGCGCAACTACTTCAACAAGAAGGGCGGCAGCCTGGGCAACTCGGGCAGCGTAGCCTTCATGTTCAGCCACAAGTGCTACTTCCATGTGGCTCCCAAGGCCGACGTAGACCCCGATGAGCTCGAGCTCGAACTTATCGACTGCGGCGCCGAGGAATTTGCCATCGACGAGGAGGAAATGCTCGTATCGGGCGATTTTGCCTCGAACGGTGACATCATGAAGTATCTTGAGGACAATGGCTTCGAAATCAAGAGCAGTGAGTTCGTTTATGAGCCCGCTGACTACAAGGACGTTACCGACGCTGAGCGTGCCGACGTCGAGGCCCTGATTGAGGCTCTTGAGGAGGATGACGACGTGCAGAACGTCTTCACCACTATGGCCGAGGGCGAAGGCGGCGACGAGGAGTAATACACTACTCTTTAGCCCCACGCTAAGGTTTTTTGAGGCTGACGCATCCCTTTGTCCCACGCTAAGGCGCTAAGACGCTAAGATTTGATAAATGACATCCGCATCCTGTGTTGAACAGGGTGCGGATGCTGTTTTTGGTTTTCTATATCAAGATTCCGTTATTCAGTGGCGGGAGGGGTCTGGGGCTTGGTGTCGTCCTTGGGACCCTCATGCTTGCGGACGATGCTGGCCAGATCCACGCCGACGGCGCTCTTGACGGTGTCGTTGACCTGAGCGAGCACGATGGGCAGTGTGCCGGTGATGGTGCCGATACCAGCGCCATTGTCTCCACCGGTGCTGTAGATGTTCACGCCCTGGATGGTAGCCACCTGCTCGGCCACGTTGCGGGTGATTTCAGGCAGTTTGTCGATGACCATCTGGGCCACAGCAGCGTCGTTATACTTCTTGAAAGCCTCGGCCTTCTTCTCCATGGCCTGCGCTTCGGCCTCACCTTTCTTCTGCACGGCGTAGGCCTCGGCCTCACCACGGGCCTTGATACCCTCGGCCTCCTGCATCATGGCGAACTTCTGTGCCTCGGCCTTAGCGCGGATGGCTTCGGCTTCCTGCTCGGCCTCATAACGCTGAGCCTCGGCTTCACGTTTGCGCTTCTCCAGGTCGGCCTCGGCATTCTTCTGAATCTGGAATTTCACGGCCTCGGCCTGAATCTCCTTGGAGTAGCGGTCGGCATCGGCCTGCTTGTTCACCTCGGCGAGCAGCTTGTTCTCTCGGATGCGAATCTGCTCGTTGGTCAGGTCTTGCTCCTTCTTGGTTCGGGCAATCTGCGCCTCTACCTCTTTCTCGTTGAGCACCTTCTGCTGCTCCTGTTCCTGGATGCGGTAGGCGGCATCGGCCTGTGCCTGACGCGTATCGGCTTCCTGTTTCAGGTCGGCCTTACGGATGGTCAGTTCGTTCTGACGCTCAGCGATGGCGGTCTGTGACTCGACGGTGGCATCGTTGGCAAGTTTCTCGTTCTCGGCCCTCGCCTGTGCGATGTCCTTCTCGGCCTGCGCCTTGGTAATGGCAGCATTCTTGCGGATGGTCCAGGTGTTGTCGGCACCCAGGTTCTCAATCAGTCCCAGTTCATCGGTAATATTCTGCACGTTGAAGGCAAGAATCGAGATACCCAGTTTTGCCATATCGGGAGCCGCCTTGTCCATTACCTGGTTGGAGAAACCGTCGCGGTCCACGTTCAGTTCCTTAAGACCCTGGCTGCCGATGAGCTCACGCAGGTTACCCTGCAGGGTGTCCTGCAACTGGCCTGAAATCGTCTCGGCATCCATGTTCAGGAAGTTACGAGCCGCCAGGCGCACGCCTTCGGTGGTTGGGGTCACGGCCACCTTGGCCACGGCATCAACATTCACGTTGATAAAATCGTTGGTGGGCACGCTGCGCTCGGTGCGGATGTCTACCGTGAGCTGACCCAAATATACCTTATCGAGACGCTCGAAGATGGGGATTTTCACGCCACCGGCACCAATCAGGATTCGGGGCTCACGCTTGATACCTGAAATGACATAAGCAGTGCTGGGCGGGGCTTTTACGTAGCAAGTAAACAATACTACTAACAACAGCAGGATTATGGCACCTGCAAGAATTCCTATTTCTAAAGTTCCCATAACGTTGAAATTTAATCGTCGCAAAGACGCGGTTATCAATTAGATTTTTCAATAAAACCCTGCAAAAATTATGCCAAAAGGCGGCTTATGCCGCGTGTATGGTGCGTCTGGAAATCAGTAAATGATTTCCAGGAGGCGCGGGTCAGCATCGTTGCGTGTGGTGTAGCCGTCGGCAATGGTGGTGGTGCCTTCCACGTCGAGAGCAAGGCCATGCAGGGCACAACTGTAGAATGAGCCGCCCTGGATGGTGCAGTCGGTGTCACACTTCACGCCCTTGGGGTCGTTGGCCGCTTTGCGTCCCGTTACCACGATATTCATTTCACCGCCAGTGAACAGGAAGGGCTCGGCGACGTTGATACCCTTGGCATCGTTGCCCGTGCTCTTGATATTGAGGATTCCGCCCGTCATCGTCATGTTACAGTCGGCCTTCACACCAGCGACACCTGTCGAAACGGGATTGCCCAGCGAGTCGGTCTCCATCTTGGTGGTGCCGCTGTTGATGATGGTGGTGCGTCCGCCAGTGATGTAAACGAGGCTGTCGCAGTTGATGCCCTTGGCGCCGTCGGCATTGATTTCCATGTTGATGACGCCGCCCTTGATGTGGACGTAGTCCTTGGCCTTGATGCCGTGGCCGCTGGTGCTGTTCAGGTAGAGGTGGCAGCCCGGGCGCACAAAGATGAAGTCATCGCTGGCGATGCAGTGCTTGCCCGTGCTATAGACGTTGAGTTTGCCCTTGCCGCTGACCAGAATCTGTCCCTCGCTGAAGAGTGCCGCCTTCTGGTCCTCGTCCTCGACCATGGTATATTCGGTGCCGTCACGCAGGGTGTTCTCGGTACCCCCGTTGAGCACCAGATAGAACGACTTGCCGCACTGGTTGTTGATGGCGGCGCCATGGGGGTTGGTGATGTCCACACCAGCCAGCTGAACCTGGAACTTGCGCTCACTGTAGAACTTGATGGAGCCGTCGGGCGTGGTTCCCGTCAGGATGTAGCGCACGCGCTTAGCGGCACTGGTGACGGTCACATGGGCTCCGTCAATTTCCACCATAACCGTCGACGGGTTGCCCGTTACCGTTGCCGAGTCACCGTCGAAGTTGATGCGCACCGTGAGTGCCCACACCGTGTTCTCCACATAGTCGCCAAAGTCGAGCGCATCCTCATCGTCGGGGATAACCTCGGCCGGCTCGGTGAGGTCCGAGTCGTCCAGAACGATGTCCTTGGGGGTTATGTCGTCTTCGATGACTGCCCCGGTCAGGATAATGTTGATGATTTGGTTCACGTCACTGATGTTCACCACGCCGTCATGGTTGGCATCGGCCTCGGCAATATACGTACCACCCAGGATGCTGTTGATGACCAGGTTGACATCGGTGATATTGACCGTTCCGTCACCATTGACGTCGCCAGTCATGGCACCAGCATTGAGGCTCAATGCCGCCACCATGAACACAAGGAGTAGATATCTCTTCATTAACTTTTTATCTTGAATTTTTGTTTATTTAATAGGCGATTGTCAACAGTTTCGGGGTCAATTCGTAATTCTTGTAGCCCGGTGCCAGGGTTGTCTTGCCAGCCACGTCTATCGGGTCGCTGCGACGGCTGTAGGCATAGAAATAGCCGCCCGAAATATCGAAGTTGCCGTCGATTTTCACACCCCTGGGCTTCTTCATCTTCTTGGTGCCTGTAGCGACCGCTACCGTGCTTCCCCCTTGAATCGAGATATCCTGTTTGGCATTGATGGCCTTGCCACCGTCGCCTGTGGCCTTGAACTTGAGTGTTCCGCCATTGACCATCAGCAGTGAGTCACACGACAGGGCAGCACAGGCGGTGGTATCCATCAGCCCCTCGGGCGTGTACTCGATGCGGGTGTCCCCGCCGTTGATGGCGATGAGGCGTCCGCCGTTGACGGTCATCAAGCCGCCGCTGCGCACACCCTTGGCCCCCAATCCGTTGGTCACCACATTCACGCTGCCGCCGTCCATGGTGATGCCGTCGTTGGCCCGCAGGCCATCGAGTGCCTGGCTCTCGATATACAGTTTCACGCCGGGGCGGATGCGGATATAGTCATCGCTGCGGATAGCGCCGCGCCCCTGGGCAAAGACATCGAGACGGCCCTTGCCGCTGAAAATCATCTGTCCCTCGCTGAAGAGAGTCGCCTTCTGGTCCTCGGCCTCGACATCGGTATAGTTGATGCCGTCCTGCAGGCGGTTGTGTGTACCGTCGGCGAGCACGACATACATCGACTTGCCACCCTGGTTGTTGATGGCGGCGCCATGGGGATTGGTGATATCGGCGCCATTGAGGAGCACCTGGATGCGCTTGTCGCCGTAGAACTTGACAGAACCGTTATTGGTCTGTCCGCTGAGGACGAATTTCACGGGTCCCGCCATATTCATGACGGTGATGTGGTTGCCGTCGGTCTGCACCATCACTCCCGGCACCTTGCCGTTGATGACCACGGCCTCGCCATCAAAGTTGATTGAAATGGCATCGTCCCAATCGGTATTCTCGACATAATCGTTATAGGCCGGGTCGTTCTCGTCGGTGACGGGCACGTCGGGAGCCTCGTTCAAGTCGGTAAGATCTATCTCGACTTCAGCAGGCGTGACGGTGTATTGGGCGACAACCTCGTCCAAGTCGGTGTCATCCTTGATGCAGGATGTCATGAGCAGGGTCAGGGAGACCATCAGGAGGGTATAGCGTAAAAACTGCTTCATAACGGTCTAGAATTTATAGGTGTAACCCATACCCAACATGTGGATATTGGGCTCGTCACTGCTGCTGCCGGTTATCTGGTAGCGGTAATAGAGCTTGAAATTGTGCTTCTTCTTGACACCGTAGCCGACGCCGGCGATGAAACGGGTCTTTTCCAGTTCACGCGTGGTGTGGAACTCCACGCTGGCAAAGGGGTCGAACTTGCACTTGGGGATGTCCCACTCGAGCTGCAGACGGCTGCGCAAGACGTTCTTGCCCTTGCCGCGCACCTCGTGGTCCTCCCATTCGGCCTCGTCGAAGTCGAAGTTGTCGGTTATCTTGGAGGGACGATAGGTGTATTGCCAACGCTCGCGCAGACTCAGCTCGACGCGGTGAATCTTGTGGCTTCCCGTGAGTGTCACGTTGAAGCGGTGACGCACACCCCAGTAGCTGGGACGCCAGTTGTTGTAGCTCACGCCATCGTCCTGATAGGTGAGTTTCTCGGGGTTGTTGTCGATGAGCAGGGCGTAGCCGCCACTTGCCTTGAGCCAGGGCAAGAGCTTGTAGCTGACGTCTGCCCCCAGGCTGACGCGGTCGGCGGTGCGGAAGTTGTTGCGGGAACGGAACTCCAGTTCGGCCCCAGCACTCACTTCCTTAGAGAACTTGTGGGATGCCTCAACACTAGCGACCAACCCGCCATCATCGGCCAGCGATGATGTCGGGAAGCATACCGTGCACAGGAATACCAGCAGGCAGGCTATCAGTTGTTTTCTTTCACGTCTTGCCATTCGTCGCGGTGGATTTTCAGGGTGTTGTCGATTTGGCTATTCCCGTTGCCGTCATTCTCGTATTCAATCCTGATGATGGCGGTGTCCTTGAGGAAATCGATAGAGCCGATATTCAGCTTGGTGATTTTCAGTCCAGTGCGCTTGGTGAGGTCCTCGAGCAATTCGGCACGCCGTTCAGGGGTGATGAGTTCGATGCGGTCATAGAGGATGAGTTTGCTGGCGAGGTTCTTGCGCAGCACATAGGTCTCGAACATCCAGATGAGCGCCGCGATGGCCACGTTGGGGAGCACCAGCTCGGCAATGCTCAGCGAGTCGGCCAGCGCGTTGATGACCGAGAGGCTGATGACGCCGAACATATAGGACATCTCGCGCACGGGAATCGTCTCGGTGCGGTATCGCAGCACGCCAAAGATGGCAAACAGTCCCAGAGCGAAGCCGATTTTCACCTTGACGCTTCCCAGCAGGTAGATGAGGAAGAAGATGCTCACACTCAGCAGCACGAGGGTGAAGAAGTAGTCACGACGGTGTGTCTTGCGGTAATACAGGTAATAAACGATAAAGAAGAGCACGACCATGAAGAAACCGAAGCGTATCAGCATCTCGGTCACTCCCGCGGCGTCAAACCACTTAAAGCCCGTGGCCAAATTGACGGCGCGGTGTACGGTCTCAACGCTTTCTTCTAATCCTAGATCTTGTAGTAGTATCATTATTTTAGTCCTTAGTTTTAAGTTTTAAGTTTTAAGTAAGATTACTATCGCCTAAAACAATCCCACATTTCTAATTCTTGAGGAGGCGGTCAATGAGGCGGAGGCGTTCCTTGAAGTTGTTACGCTTGAGGGCGGGGTTGGTTAAGGCCGAACCCATGCAGTACTTGCTGAAGCCGCTGGGCTTGATGCGCAGGTCGCGGAGCATCCCCAGGATGGGCGACGGCTGCAGGCCGTCACGCTTGAGTTCGATGATGGCTAGTCCCGTCAGGTCCACGTCCTTGCCGGTAACCAAGTTGTGGAAACACAGGCCTGTGTCGATGGTCACGCGCTCGGTCTTTGCCCTGTTGACCAGGGTGATGCGGTTGAAGTGGTTCTCGAGCTGCTGGCTGAGCACGGTGGGGTCATAGCGCAGGTGCTTGTGCAGGAACTCGTCATATTGCCTGAACTGCTCGTCCTGGCGCAGGAAACGGATGCTGTGGTCAGGATGCCTCGGGTCAAAGCCCACCATATCGACACGTTTTTTCTTGGTGCGGCCATGGTTGTTCTTGGTCTTGACCTCGAGGAAATTCAGTCCCGAGTCGATGTAGGAGCGGATGCGCAGCTTCTGCCGCCCGGCATGCCCGTTCTGGTGCACGATGTACATGTTGTTGTCGGGCGTGTCGTAGTAGGCCGTGTAGTAACCGGCGATGCGCTTGCCGTCAATGGCCTGGGCGCGGTAGTCGTCATGGGCAAGCACCAACAGCTGGCAAAGCCGGTCAACCGTCGTGACAAACTTGGTGTCGGTACGGTTCATCAGCTTGATACCACTCATCTCGTCGAGTGAGATGGTGTCGTATGTCCTGATGATGCTTTCCATCTGGGTGCAAAAGTAATAATAAAATAACGCAACTGGAGCGCGATAATTGCTTGATTTGCCGACAAATTCAACAAACCCGATAGTATTATCAGCAAAAATCATAGGCGTTAGGCTTTAGGCGTTAGGTGTTAGGCTTTAGGCATTAGGCGTTAGGGGGCATCCGCCATCACCTAGAGCCTAGAGCCTAAAGCCTAATAATGCCTTTCAAAAAGAGAGCTTAGCGCATGGGGGCGATGTCGAAGCCCAGGCGCACGCCGTCGAACTGCTTGCTCAGGTCGCCGACGGTCTGCAACGTGCTATTGCCGCTCATCGATGCGATAGCCTGCAGCACCTTCAGCAGGTTCTTGCTCTCGAAGGTGAGTCCAATGCCGTTGCTGGTGCGGGTGATGTAGGCGTTGGTTGAGAAGAGCATCGTCTGGAGCTTGATGGTGCCGCTTGAGGGGTCATAGGTGTAGGTACCGCTCAAAGGGATACCCCTGAGGTTGGCAGCAAACTGATGGTCCTGCGTGAATTGGAACTGGGTGTTCTGTGCACTGAGGCCCACGGTGTTATAAACGGGCAGCAGCTTGTCAATACAGGTCTGGGCAGCTACGGCACCACCAGCCTTGGCGAGCAGGTTCTCGCTGGTGAAGGCGCAAGCGGGCTGGGCATAATACCAGTTGCCGTACAACTCATTTTCCTGAATCTTGACACTGCCGATGACCAAACCCAGGAGGCCGTCGATGGTGTTCTGTGAACCCAGGCCGCCCAATACACCGCCCAGCACACCGCCGAGGATGTCACCCAGGGTGCCATTTCCGGTTTCACTACCTGTACCCTGGCCCATACCCAAGTTGCCCAGGCTACCCAAAAGGTTTGAGTTACAACCCGTGGCCAGCATCAACATCGTGACTGCACTCACCACATAAGTAAAGATTTTCTTCATATTTCTTTTATTTTATAATGTATTATTGTTTTTTCAAGCGCAAAAATACTAAAATGTTGACGTTGAACACCTGTGCAGGAAAAATAAAATTCTTAAAAAACGTTAAAATATTTGGTCGGAAATAAATTCTTGTTATACCTTTGCAGTGTACTAGTTAAGTAGTACACTAGATAAGTTAATTCTTAACCCTGTTAAATATCTATCATTATGATTACCATCAACGACATCAGCTTCAGTTACGACAAGCGCAATGGAGACCTCTTCCATGATTTCACGCTTGAATTGAACGCCGGTAACGTGTACGGCCTGCTAGGAAAGAACGGAGCCGGCAAATCCACGCTTATTTATCTGATGACAGGTCTGCTCACCCCCACGAGCGGTGAGGTGCAGATTGACGGCGTGAACGTGCGCCGCCGTCTGCCCAAGACGATGAGCGACCTGTTTCTGGTTCCCGAGGAGTTTGAGTTGCCCAACTTGAGCCTCAAGAAATATGTGAGCATCAACTCCCCCTTCTACCCCAACTTCAGCATGGTCGACATGCAGCGCTATCTCGACATCTTTGAGTTGGGTGGTGACCTGAACGTGAAGCTCAACGCTCTGTCGATGGGCCAAAAGAAGAAAGTGTTCATGGCCTTCGCCTTTGCCACCAACACCCGCGTGCTCATCATGGACGAGCCCACCAATGGCCTGGACATTCCCAGCAAGAGCCAGTTCCGCAAACTCGTCACTGCCGGCATGACCGACGACAAACTGATGCTCATTTCCACCCATCAGGTGCGAGACATCAGTTCCATTCTGGACCATGTGGTCATCATCGACCAGAGCCAAGTGCTGCTCAATGCCGGCATGGCCGATGTGAATGCCAGACTGGCCTTCCGCCCGCAACGCGAGGGCGACCAGCCCATCTACTCACAGCAGAGCGCCATGGGAACCCTCGTGGCTGTTCCGGCTGAAGACGGCGAGGAGACCGCCGTTGACCTGGAGATGCTGTTCAACGCCACCCTGCAGGCCCCCGAGACCATCAACAATTTATTCACCGCCCAAAAATGAACCCCACTATGAATACCGTCAATCAAACATTCAACTGGCACCGCTTCGTTGCTGCCTTGCGCAAGGAATATGTCGAGAACCGCACTATCATCCTGCTTTCTATCGTGGGCATGTATCTGCTGCTCACCATCGGCATGATATTCAACAATGTAACAGAGAGTTTGGACAATGGCCTTGTCAACAGCATCAGGAACTATGTTCCGCAAAAGACCGGTTACATCATGCTCGTGTTAACGTGTATCATTTTTCCCTCGCTGGCCTTCCGCAACCTGAAGAGCAAGAGCGGCCGCGTGAGCCTGCTCACCTCGCCGTCATCGACCCTCGAGAAATTTCTCGTGAATATCACCATCTATGTCATCGGCTTTTTCGTGACATTCCACGTCTGCGCCCAGTTGGCCGACTTCACCCGCATCGCCGTGCTGCTGCCATTCCGCAGTGAAAGACTGATTGTCCCGGGCAGCATCAACTTCCTGAACCTGGTGAACGACACGGTTACCGGTATCGGTACCTCGCAGGTGACTGCGGTGACAACGACATTAAGCGTCAACCTGTTGTCCTGCATGGCCATGTACCTGATGGGTAGCATCCTGTGGCCGCGGTTGTCATTGCTCAAAACCTTTGGTGCTGGCCAAGTGCTCTCGGCCATTGTCTTGGTTCTTGTCTTTATTGCCATCCTGATTCACTTCGGCAATGAACAAATCTCGGATAAATTAGCGGAATTTGTATTTGCCAGGGGCAAGGGTATTCAATGGATATGGGCCGGCTGGTATATTGCCGAAACCCTCATCTTTGGCGCCCTCGCCTGGTATCTGTTTAAGCACAAAGATGTCATCTCCACAAAGTGGTGGAAATAAAAAGAGTGTACAGCTATGAATTTCAAGGATAACAAAGCGATATATCTGCAGATTGCAGACCGCATCGGCGACCAGATTCTCGCTGGGACACTGACGCCCGACGGCAAAGTGCCGAGCGTGCGCGAACTCGCCGCCGAAATTGAGGTGAACGCCAACACCGTGGCGCGAACCTACGACCACCTGCAGCAGAACGGCATCATCTACACCAAGCGCGGCCTGGGCTACTTCGTCAGCCCCGACGCGAGGGAGAAGATTGTGAACCTGCGCCGCCAGCAGCTCATGCAGGGCGAGATGGACTACTTCCTGGGGCAACTCAAGGCCGTGGGCATCACCCCCGACGAACTGCGTCAACTCTACAGCGACTACCTCAACAAGTGAGCGCCACGCTAAGACGCTAGGAATTTATCATTAAACACGACAATTCAAACTATTTATCATTATGAAACAGAACACTATACTGATTACGATTCTGATGGTTATTCTGGCGGCTATCGTCGCCATGGCATTCACCTCGTGCGTCACCCAAGACGACACCAAGCGCATTGTCGATTACCAACTGAACGTTTCACAAGACCTGCTCGACCTGTGCGATGTGACGGTCTACTACAAGGGTGTGAACGGCAAGGACACGCTCGAGACCGTCAACACGACGGAATGGAAGAAAAGTGTTGAATGCAACGTGCTGCCTTTCAAGTTCGGCATGAGCTTCAAGGCCGAGCCCAAACCCGGAGTGACCCTCGACAAAGAGATCTGTAACCTGAAAGCCGAGTTCTACTACGAACTCGTGAAATGGAACTACGTCGTCTTCAGCTACGGCGGGACATTGTTTGACAAGCATGTGACCTCAGCGCAGGCGCTGGACACGATTAAGGCAGGCAACCTGAATCCTACCGACTGGTTTGTCCACCTCGCTACCGAGGACAGCTGGATTGAAGAGGATTCCACCTACAACAGAAAGGAGCATCCCCGCCATCCCCAAGCCGATTTGCAGAAATGGCCTTACAAGGGTCCTCACGATGAGTCCACCATCCGCTGAGTTTTTAAAAAACAACTTGGAGAACTCTAACAACAGTCATCAAAACAATAACACTTAAATAATTATCATTATGAAAACTTCCATCAAACATTCAGTACTGATGATGATTGCAGCCATCGCTCTCATCTCAATCAACAGCAGTTGCGTCATGACAAGGACTGCTCAAGACAATGACTACGAGGTGGGCACCACCTACCGTGTGGACCTCTCTAACGATATGCTCCGCGTGAGCGACGTGTATGCCACCTACCTGGACGTGAAGGGTGAGCCGGTGACCGAGCAAATCACCACCACGCGCTGGGTCATGAAGACCCCACCCCGCCAGGTACCGCTGCAGCGCGGCATCGCCTGTGCCTTCAAGGTGAAACCCGACAACGAGATTCCCAACAGCAAGAAGGGCTATAACCTGCAATGCGAGATGACCGTGTGTGGTGGCGAGGATGCCGACTACAGCTACACGGGTTCCCCCTTTGGCGGCAAGGGCCGACAGGCTGCGACCAAGACCGAGGCCAGGGAAATCATCGAGGAGAATGCCGGCAAGGCCTCCTACGGCTTCATCATCGACCTGTTCCCTAACGACACCACCAGCTTTGGCATCAATTGGGCTCCCGAAGTGGCTCCGCAAGCAAGGGTTGCCAGTGAACAGTGAACAGTAAATAGTTAACAGTGAATAGTTAAGTGGCTGAAGGTGTTAGTGATTATACTTACAACTTAAAAACTTAAACTGATATGAAAAGATTGATATATATAACCATCGTGGCTCTGCTGGGCTGCATGGCGCTCACCTCGTGTGTTGAAACGGGCAAGAAGGGGGAGCGACTGACCACTGAACTGTGCATCAAGTCGTCGCAAGACCTGATTGACGTGTGCGACATCGAGGTGACCTACAAGGGCAAGGGAGGCGTCAACATGACCGACACCATCACCTCGACCAAGTGGAAAAAAACCATCGTTAACGACTCGTTCCCGACCAAGATAGGTATCGTCACCACCAGGTATCTGTTGAAGCCAGGGGCCAGACGCTACAAGGGCAACTATTCTTTAGCGTGTCGGTTCACCATAACCACCCTCGAGGAAGATTTTGAAACCGATTACTATGACCTGCGGCTCGAAGTGCCTAGCAACAAGGTTGACGGCATCCTGGATCTGATGAACTACTTCAAGAAGGACGCTATCCAGCAAGAAGCCGACCCCAAATACATGTTTAGCGGTGTGGCCACAGTATTCCGTGACAAAAGTACTAACGGCAAAGTGAGATTTTACTTCGGTTCCAGCAACTGTGATGGCCATATATGGAAACAGGTACCCGTTGGCAAGGATCCCGAGACCGGGGAAGTGATTTATGAAATTAAAGAAATTGAACTGCAATCAACCCAATAACATTATGAAAAAGGCATTATTATATACTGTGGCCGTGATGCTCACGGCATCGTTGGCACTCACCGCTTGTCGTCATCGACAGGAACAGGAACAGGAACCGACCCAGCAAGTGAAACGCCAGGTACAGGTCACCTATAAGGTCAAGTGCAGTCAAGACGTGATGGACGCTATCAATTTCGTGGTCATCTACAAGGACAAGGGCGGCATCAACGCCACCGACACCGTCCGCGATAGCGTCTGGACCAAGACTGTCGTCAGCGACGTGGTTCCGTTTAAGGTAGGCCTGCGCTGGGCCTTGTCGGCCAAACCCGTCAGCCAGATAGCCAAGGACAGCCTGCAACTGCGTGCCAAATACGCCATCGAGTGTAAGGATTGCCCGATTCAACATGAAGAAAAGTTCATGTTTAATCACAGCAACTTCCCGGCAAGCAAGCTGGCGGGGCTTTGTGACTACGAGACCATGCAACACGATAGTTATTGGGACGGGCCCTATGGCTGTAAAATGATTGTATTCAACCCCGATGCATCGCACGACTGGATGCCCGACCTGATGACAACATTAGTCCCGTGGGATGACAAGTGATACCTATCATTCGCAGAAAAAAGAGAGAAGAATAAGTAACAACAATTAAAAAACATCATGATGAAAACCTTTTATAATACAGCACGACTGGTGGCTGCCCTGCTGGTGGCCATGACAGCCATGAGCGGTTATGCACAGGACAGTTACCATGAGGCTCTGAAAGAGTTCTTGTCAGCTAAAGGAGCCAGCGGAACGATGAAATCCCTGTTGTCGCACATGAATGAGGCCATGTTCAAGCAGACCGACGACGTGAACACCGCCGAGCTGACCGAGCGTTTCTTCAAGGAGCGTTTCGAGGATGAGTTTGTCAAGATGATGGAACCCTCCATGAGGGCTCGCGACCTGACAGAGGACGACCTGAGGGAAGTGACCAGGCTGCTATCTACCCCCGAAGGCAAGATTTACGCCTCGCATGAGATGGACTGGTTACAAAAGATGCCGGGCACTATAATTTCGGCCATAATCAAAAACCTCTCCTTCGATTCCGATATGGAGCAATGGGCTGACGCCAAAATTGAAATCAATCCAGACATCAATGCCGATTATGCAGCAAAATTCCATCAGATACGGGAAAGAATCATGCCCGAAAATCAGTTGCAAAGCACACTGAAGGAGGCCATGAGGGAGGACACCACCGAAAGGAGCGCCCAGCTGTTAAAATGGCTTTCCAATAATATAGAAGCCATCCTGTTGAATAGTGCTTATGGCCACTTGACCATGGAGGACCTGGATTATGGCATCGGGTTGTGCTCTCATGACTCTTTCCTCAAGACCAATGGTTTAAATTTCAATCAACCCTCGTCCCTCGAAGAGATGAAGGACCTATTCACCGAATACGAAGAATGGATGAAGGCCAATGGCGCCCAACCCAACGATGACGAAGAAATCACATTGGGCATGATCAAGACCATGAGCGATTTTTTAGGATTTGAAATGCCCAACTTCGACCCTAGGGGTTATGATGACGAGTACGATGCTTATGGCTTTGATGACCTTAATGAATGGGAGGGTTACTTCGACGATGAGATCACCGAAAGAGACCAGCTCACCTCTACGATTGTCATCAATGCATCCCAAGACCTCATTGACCTGTACGACATCGAGATTACCTACAAGGGCGAGGACGGTATCAACGTCACCGACACCATCACCACGCCCCGCTGGACAAAAACCGTTGTCAACAAGAAATTCCCCACCCAGATAGGCATCGAGGGCAGCCGGTTTCTCCTGAAGCCCGGAGTGGAAACGGACAAGGAGACCTATGACCTTGTGTGCAGCTTCACTATCGGCGCCCAACAGTTCGGTTATAATTTCCAGATTGTCGATGAACGGAATGTGCCAGCCGACAAAGTCCAGAGCATCTTTGACAACTATGACCTCATATCCTATCAAGAAATGAAGATGAAATCATGGGGAAATGACAATGTGTCGTTCCGCGGCACGTTCACTGTCGAGCAGCTAGATGATGCACAGAATCCCTTCAATTTCACTCAAGACAAATAAAAACAATACTTGATACTTTAAAAACTATCTTTTATGAAAACCATTAATTCCATCAAGTTGAGTTTCTCGGCGCTGGCGCTGACCATGTTACTGGCGTTTGGCAGCGCTAACGCGCAGATGCCCACCGACTCCATCGTCGCCGACTTCAACGAGTTTGTCAGGCTGCTGGAAGAGACCCACCCTGACCCCTACACCAACTTTGGCGGCAAGCCGTTCTTTCGCCGCGCCGCGATGGAAGTGCGCCTCGGGCTCGTCCAGGACTCGGTAACCAGCACCGACGAGCTGGCCAATCGCATCAATGAGTTCCTGGCCCCGCTGGAAGACGGCCACACCAGCATCCAGCAGTTCAACTTTGGCTCCCAAGATGAGGAGGTGAGCAAGCGGGCGCCCATCGGCTTTTGGGCCATTGGCGACGGTGTGATTGTCGAAAACATCATGTCGGACTACAAAGAGCTGATCGGCAGCCGGTTGGTCGGCATCGAGGGCGTTCCCTTCAAGACCATCTGCAATGAACTGGCCAAGCGTTTTACTGCCGAGAACGAAATCGGGCGCATCACCAACTTCATGTTTATCAGCGGCTTCCGTTTTAACGAAGTGATGAAAACCATCCCCAACGTGCGTGAGGACTCCATCACGTTCCAGCTCCTGACGCCCGAAGGCAAACCGATAGACTTGACCCTGCCCCTGGTTAAACCGTTCAGTAATGAGAGTGTTGATGAAACCTGGGGCGAACACACCGAGCCGATTCCCAATAAGGGAAATCTGTCCTACCAGTTTGTTGACGACCAAAAACAGACGATGTACTTCCGCTCATCGCAGATTATGGCCCGTGAGGCACTAGAATATATGCACAACAACGGCATGGACATGGGCCCGTATCTGGGGAGGCTGTATGGGATGTTCAATAACGATGAGATGCCCGAGGATGTGAATGAGGCGCTTGCCAAAATCCCGTCGTTCAGCGGCGAGTTTGAAAAGATGCTGCTGGAGATGAAAAAGAACAAGAGCAAAAACCTGATTATCGACCTGAGTGGCAACAGCGGCGGCTTCACGCCCATCGTCCTGCCCACCATGTACCAGATGTGGGGCGACAAATTCATCAAGGAAGTCTCCAGGTTCGGCATTCAGTTCGCGACTAACATCTCACCGTTGTACCTGAAGAAGATGAATACCAGCATTGAACGACTCAATGCACAAATGGGCAGCACCGAGCTAATGACAGGTGATTATTTCTTCACGAGCGAGGACACAGACATTCCTGATGAAATTACCGACGAAGTGCGAAATCAATTCATTTCCGGCCTCATGAGCAGTGTCAAGGACAGGCTCCTGGCCCAGAAGGGCAAGCCCGTCTATACGCCCGAGCACGTGTATGTGTTGACCAATCCCACCACCTTCAGCGCCGCCTTCCACTATGCTTTCTACTTGTGGAAAATGGGTGCCACTGTCGCAGGCCTCCCCAGCAAGCAGGCACCCAACACCTACATGGAAGCGACGCCGTTTGAGCTGCCGCGCACGGGTCTGACCGGCTCCATCTCCAACTCACTGCAGCTGTTCCTGCCGACTGATGACCCGCGTGCCATGGAGTTCACGCCCGACCTGATGCCAACCTACGAGGACTACAAGCACTACAACTTCGACACCAGCACCGAATTGCGGTACCTGCTGGATTACATCAAAGGCAAGAAGTAAGTTTTTTTCATAACAACACAAGAACTTGGTTTTAAGCCCGAAATCGGTCTTAAAGCCAAGTTTCATTTTTGTACACGAATGGCCATCAATTCCCACGAATGATCATCAATGAATTATTTATGGCCCATTGATGGACATTTGTGCCTAAAAAAACGGAATTCCTGCAAAAACGCCTAAAAAAATTTTCGGAATTTCGACAAAAGCTAGGGCAAACACACCAAAATTATTGGATAACACCCGAAGGGAAACCTTTGAGTAACCGACTGTAAATCAATAAAGTAAGCGAAATCAAGCGAGGCTGATTCACACTTGTATTTTGTATGGTTGCTCTGGATAAAAACCGCCAAATGGAGAAAAAGTACTACCTTTGTGGGTGATATGAAGGGAGTGATTGATTTTTTGAAGAATTGGACGTTGCCCAGCGCGATTGTGGGGGGCACGGTCATCTATCTGATATTCTACTGGATTCCTGCTCTGGACCCGGTGAGCGAAGTGATGGAGCCGATATTCGACACCATCCTGCCGCTGTTCATGAGCCTGATATTGTTCACGACGTTCCTGCGGGTGGATTTCCACAAGATGCGTCCTGCGATGTGGCACCTGTGGGTGTCTGTGTTCCAGATAGTGCTCGTGGTGCTGCTGGTGGCGCTTATCCTGGGCTTTGAGATGACGGGCAAGGACCTGATATTGATGGAGGGCATCCTGACGTGCGTCATCTGCCCCGGTGCCAGCGCGGCTCCCGTGGTGACGGGCAAGCTGGGCGGCAACCTGGAGACGATGACGAGCTATGTGTTCCTGTCCAACATCGTCACGGTGGTCGCCGTGCCGGTGGTGTTCCCGCTCATCGACAATGAAGTGGACATCAGCTTCTGGACCGCCTTCTGGATGATTATGTACAAGGTGTTCCTGGTGCTGGTGCTGCCGCTGATTGCTGCCTACCTGGTGAAGCATTACCTGCCACGCGTTCAGCAGCGTCTGGTGGCCATCCAGGACCTGTCGTTCTACATGTGGGGCATCTCGCTGACGATCGTGACGGGCTGTACGGTGAAGAACATCATCAACAGCGGTGCGCCGCTGGTGTTCCTCCTGACCATCGCTGTGGTGTCGCTGCTGATTTGCCTGGCGCAGTTTGCCGTGGGGCGGTACATCGGGCACTTCTTCGGCACGGTCATCGAGAGCGGCCAGGGCCTGGGGCAGAAGAATACCGCCTTTGCCGTGTGGATTGCCTACACCTACCTGAGTCCCCTGTCAGTGGCTGGTCCCGGCTGCTACATCCTGTGGCAAAATGCCATCAACAGCCTGGAGATATGGCACCACCGAAAAGTCACTGAACGACAACAAGAGATAAAAGGAAAACAATAAGGACAATAAAGGACAATGGCGTCCGCACTCTTTGTTATTTAAAAGACGGCTTGGATTGCCATTACAACTTTTTTGTTATTGAGTCATGAAGAAATTGATTAATCCGTACCTCGAGAAAGAGGGATATAACTGCTTCGGGTGCAGCCCGACGAACCCGATTGGGCTGCATCTGGAATTTTGGGAAGACGGTGAGGACGTCGTCACCACGTGGAGCCCCAACGTGAACTACGACGGCTGGGTGGAGACGCTGCACGGCGGCATCATCAGCACGCTCATCGACGAGCTGGCCAGCTGGGTGCTGTCGCGGCGGCTGCAGGCGGCGGGAGTGACGACCAAACTTGAGGTGAAATTTCACCGCCCCGTCTCGACGCGCGAGCCGCAGATTACCCTGCGCGGCCATCTGGTGAGCCACGTGCGCAACTTCTACACGGTCCAAGTCATGCTGCACAACAGCCAGGGACGCCTGTGCGACGTGGGCGAGGTGACCTATTACATGTTTGACCAGGAACGCTCGCGCGAGATGGGCTTTACCGCCTGCCGCACCGAAGAGGAGGCTCTAGGCGTAAGGCGTTAGTGATTAAACTTAAAACTAAAAACTTGAACAATATGGAAAACGAATTGAGTATTGGCATGGCCTTCTCGGGCGGCGGATACAGGGCAGCCACCTATGACCTGGGCACGTTGTCGCTGCTGAATTCCATTCGCCTCGAGGACGGGCGCACGCTGCTGGAGTGCGTGAAGGTCCTCACCTCGGTGTCGGGTGGCAGCATCCCTGCGTTGAAGTATATGCTCGCCTGTGCCAAGGGGCAGCCCATTGATGAGATGATTCAGGAACTGTTCGACTTCCTGTGCAACGGCGACCTGATTACCCCTGCCCTGCAGAGCATCCGTGCCGAGAAGGATAACCGCGACGCGTCGAGCATCAAGATGATGGCCGACATCTATGACCAATGCCTGTTTGACGGCGCGACAATGGGTGACCTCATCGACAACTTTGACCGCATTCCCGTCAAGGACTACACGGCACTGGCTACCGACTTTGACCACTCGCTGTCTTTCCGCTTTCGCGTCACCAGTGGCATTACCACCCAAGGCGAGAGGATGAGCTATGGTGTCTTTGGCAACAATAAATACAACATCGGCCAAGGAATATCGCGCTATATCAGGCTGGGCGAAGCTATGGCCTGCTCGTCGTGTTTCCCCAGCGGTTTCGAGCCCATGATGTTCCCCGACGACTTCCAGGTGTCGCAGCATCCCGAGCTAGTCGCCCGCATCAACAAGCGTTTCGGCATCATGGACGGCGGCATCCTCGACAACCAGGGCATCGAGCCCCTGAAGCTGGCCGAGAAACGCCTATTCAAGCATCGCAATGACAGGACCCGTACCGACAAGGCGCTGGACCTGATTATCGTCAGCGACGTTTCTGACGGCGATATCAACGAATGCTATGCCCCGTGTGAACAGTTCCTGCCCAAGTGGCTGGGCAATTTGACCATCGGCCGCCTGCGCAATTACGGCCTCATCAGCGAGGTGGTTGCCATCGTGCTGTTCATCGCTGCGCTGGTTGCCGGCAACGGCTTTGCAATGGGTGCCATGTCGGTCATCCTGGCCATTGTCACACTCATGAATGTCATCGGTGCCTTGTTGAAGAACAAGATGTTCGGCGCTATCGAGAAAACCTTTATCGGCAACAGGGCAAGGTTCATCACCCACCTGAAGTTTGCCTCGGCCGAGGCCATGCTCATGAACCGCGCCAAGTCGCTCGTGACCCTCACCAGCGAGATTTTCCTTAACCGGCTGCGCAGCATCAACTATAGTAGCATCTACAGTGATAGCGAATGGTATAACCGCCTTGTTACCAGCAACATTCACGCCAAGCCGCCCATACGCCGCGACGGTTCCTCTTCCCCCTGGGAGAATGAGCTCATCCCCAGCGACGCCATGCTCCAGAAAAGCGCCCTGGCCGCCAGCATGGGCACGACCCTATGGTTCACCCCGCAGGACAAAGCTGCAGGCCTGCCCCAGGCGATACTTGCCGCCGGACAATTCCACATCTGCCGCAGCCTGCTCTCCTACATCCACCACATCGAGCAAGACCCCACCAACACCACCGAGGCCCACAGCCAGCTCATTGCCTGCAAGCCCCAGATGCTCGAAGCCTGGAAACGCTTCAAGCAAGACCCGCTGTGGATGGTCCCCAAGGTGTGACTGCTTTATATACCAAAGCCCCACGCCCAGGGGCAAAGCCGTTAAGATAGAAATTTCATCATCAATGGAAAATAATGGGAGCCACGAGTTGCACAATGACTCGTGGCTCCCCTTGATAGGAAAATATGTTATCTACAATGATGTTCCGTTACTCGGCGGGGGTCATGACGACTTCGATTTTGTTGCCAGCCGAAAGGATCTGGCGGGCGAAGTCGGCGATGGTCTCGGGCGTCTGGGCGTTGACGAAGTCTTCATAGCCGGTGCACATGTCGAGGCCGCGGGTGGCGTAGGTGGAGATGATGGTGTACCAGTAACTGTTCTCCTTGAGCTGCGTCTCGTGGTCCTTGATCATGGCCTTCTTGAAGTCCTCGAGGCTGGCGGCGTCGATGTTCTCGCAGGCCTTGAGCATCTCCTCGTTGACGATCTGGATGGCCATGTCGGTGAACTCGGGCTTGAGGGGAGCGTAGGCCGTGAGTGAGGTCATGGTGTTGTCACCCGACTTGTAGTTCTGGCCGTAGGTGCTGATGGAGTAGGCTGCGCCGGCATCCTCGCGGATCTTGTCGCGGTTGATGCGGTTGAGCACCTTGCCCAGCAGCTGCGCCTTGATGCTGTTCTCGAGGTTGTGGGGAATCTCGGTGTTGAACCAGTTGATGAACATGGTCGTCTTGGGGGTTTCCATCTTGCGGGAGAAGTGCTTGATGGTCTGTCCCATGGGAGTGTTATCGACGTTGACCCAGTTGGACTTGGCGCCCTTCTTGGCGGGCAGGCTGGCGATGTACTGCTCGATGAGGGGACGGATGACTGCCTCGTCGAAGGAGCCGACGAACATGAAGTCGTAGCCGGCAGCGTTGGCGGTGCGCTCCTTGCCGATTTCCAGGATGCGGTCATAGCTCAGTTTCTTCATGTCCTCGAGCTTGTAGGGCTTGCTGCGCCAGCTGTAGTTGTCCATGATGTAGGAGAGCGAGTCGCTGAAGACGTTGTCGGGGTCGAGGTCCTTGTTCTTGAGCGAAATCTCGATCTGGTTGACCAGGGAGTTGTAGCTCTTGTCGTCGCGGGTGACGTCGGTGAACTGGAGATAGAGGAGCTGGAACAGGGTCTCCAGGTCCTTGACGCTGGAGCTGCCGTTGATGTAGTCCTCGTAGGTTGACATCGTCTGGCTGAGGCTCACGCGCTTGCCGGCGAGTGCCTTACGGAGCTCGATGCTGTTGAAACCGCCCAGGCCGCTGCTCTCGATGGCATAGTCAAACATCTCGCAGTTGGCCCAATCCTCCTCGCCGTAGAGCGAGTTGCCGCCGCGCTGGCGAGCGAGCATGAAGATTTCGTCCTGCTTGTAGGTGGTGGGCTTGAGCTGGACGTGCACGCCGTTGCTCAGCTCCAGGTCCTTGTAGCCCAGGGTCTCGTTGTAGGTTTCCTTGACGATTTTACCCTTCTTGGGCAGCTTGGCGATGAGGGGCTCCTGCTTCACGTTATCGACATATGCCTCGATTTCGGCATTCTCGGCAGCTGTGATGGCGCCCATCAGGCCCTCCTTGTGGGGATATACGGCACCTTCCTTCTCCTGGTTGTAGTTCACTACCACGAGGTTCTTGCCGTCGGTGTTGATGAGTTCGGGGAGCACCTGGTTGATGGCCTCAACGGGGATGTTGGGGACAATCATCTTCATGAGTTCGTAGTTCTGCTCCACCGACATCATAGGCTCATTCTCCAGGAAGTGGGTGTAGATGCGCTGGGCGTAGGTGCGGTTGTGAACCTTGTCGCGCTCGTTGTACTGGCGGTCGAGGTGGCTCATGTAGCTCTCCTTGGCGCGCTCATACTCGGTGGCGGTGAAGCCGAACCTGGCGGCACGTAGCGTCTCGATCAAGCCGACCTCGGTAGCGGCCTCGATCATGCCCTCCTTGGGAACAACGGTCAGATAGAAGGCGTCCTTGGTGTTGGCGCCCATGTAGCTGGTGTCAAACCCATAGGCCTGCAGGAAGGGGCAGTCGGGATCCTGTACCTTCTCCTGGAAACGCTGGTTGAGCATCGAGCTCATCATGTCCTTCATATAGTCGAGAACGAGGTAGTTGACGTCGCCCTTCATTTCCTCCTCAATAATGTCATGCTTGAACACGAGCTGCACGACGCTAAGCTGCTGCTCCACATCCTTCTCGATCACGACGATGGGCTCGTCGTTGTCAGGCACGGGATAGGTCTCGACCTGGGCGGCATCGGGGCCGGGAGCGGGGATGTCCTTGAACATCTCGCGGATCTTGGCCTCGGTGTAATCCACGTCCACATCACCCACGATGACCAGAGCCTGGTTGTCGGGGCGGTACCACTTGTCATAGTAATCGCGCAGGACCTGGTAGGGGAAGTAGTCCACTACGTCCATCGAGCCGATGACGTCGCGCTTGGCATACTTGGAGCCGGCGAACAGGTTATCCCTCTGGCGGTTGGTCATGCGTTCGTTGGCATCGCGGCCCAAGCGCCACTCCTCGTGGATGACACCACGCTCCTTGTCAATCTCCTCGTCGGTGAGCAGCAGGCCGTGGCTCCAGTCCTTGAGCACGAGCAGACAGGAGTCCAGCACACTCTGACGGGCGGTGGGCACGTTGGTAACCAGATAGACGGTGCGGGTGAAGCTGGTGAAGGCGTTCACGTCGGCACCAAAGTTCAGGCCGATCGACTGGATGAAGTCGATGATGCCATGGCCCTCGCCGTTGAAATGCTCACTGCCGTTAAAGGCCATGTGCTCCAGGAAGTGGGCCAGACCGTTCTGGCTGTCCTCCTCCTGCATGGCGCCCACACGCTGGGCGATGTAGAAGTCGGCACGGTGTTCGGGATAGTTGTTGTGGCGGATGTAGTAGGTCAAGCCGTTGTCGAGCTTGCCGATGCGTACGGCCTCGTCGATGGGCAGAGCCATCTGCTGGGCCATCACCACGTTAGCGCTCAGTGCCGTGAGCACGAGCAGTAAAAAAGCATAAAATCTTTTAACTTTCATAATTGGATAGCTTTTATATAGTGAATAATAAATTGTGATTAATTCGTTTCGTTGTCCTGACCGGAGGTCTCAGTCAGCTGTTTCTCGAGCTCGTTGATGCGCTGCTTGGCCTCAGCCAGCTCGTTGCGGGTGTCCTCAATTTCCCGGTCCTTCTTCTCGTCATCGTCCACCTTGGCGATATGATCACCCACGAAGCACACCGCCAGCGGAATAAAGAAATACATGGACCAACCCACGAGGGGCAGCAGGGCGCATGCCAGGCCTCCCAGCGTCACCAGAGTCAGGCCTGCCACCGCCGACTGGCGGTCCTCCTTGCTCTGCTCGGGCACCATGGTCTCCAAGATGTCGCCGGCCATGGCCATGGCCCAGCCGATAGTGAGTACCAGACCAGTCCACAGGAACGAACGGAAGTATACACCCAGCACCTTCGCCATCCCCTTTTTGGAGCACAGGGACAGCAGCTTTTTCCACTCCAGCTCGCCGGTGCTGCTCAAGTAGCCATACAGCCTGTACAGTGCCCAGCCGATAAAGATGGCGACAACAGCGGCCACTACCGTGTAGCCGACATTGGTCAGCACTGAGGCTATCCTCTCGCGGTTCTCTCTGATATATTCCTTCATCGTCATAGTGTTTTTTTACTTCTTTGCCCGTTAGACGCACGGGGTGGCCGAAAAACTACAAAAATTTTAAAAAAAAATGGCGATGCCGTGCATAATGGATAAAGAAGGCATCCGCATTCCTGAAGTGACCCCAAAAAGTTGGACGTTGTAGCACTTTTCTTGAGGAGCAACAAACTGAGCAAAGTGACATACAATTTAAAAAGACAGGGACGTCGGCAATGGGGTGTACCGATGTCCCTGCGTTGGTTTGTTTTTATTGACATGACAGCCAGTCGATGGCTGTCGGGGGGTGTTTAGATAATGATAGATATTCACAGTAAATCTAAGAATACGGTATTTTGTGCTTTCATCCCTGCTGCCCCGCCGACTGTCAGAAGCATGATGCGACCAACGTTGCGACAATGGTAATAACGGCTATTGCAATCATTACAATTGATAAGATACACACCTGCTGTTCCATAACCCTTCTTTTTAAATTTATGAGTTAGTGCAGTTATATTCCTCATGGGAAACGCATAAAGCCTGATGGCTGATGCAAAAATAACACCGTCGGGGAAACCGCGTCAAGTTTTTTTGAGGGAAAATCGACGATTGTCAAAATTTTTGACAGTAAAGTGTCCAATTTTTTGACACTTCTTGAATTTAGGGGTTAGGGGTTAGGAGTTAGGGGGCATCCGCCATCACCTAGAGCCTAAAGCCTAATGCCTAATGCCTAAAAAAGGGAATGTTCCACGAGTTATCAACAATTCAGGTTAGTTTTGAACAATTTACCGATTTTAACGGAGTTTTTAGCGGTTTTTCGGTTAAAATTCTTTTCCTTTGTACCCGTGAAACATCGCGCAAGCCGAAGTTATTCACACAACATCACTTTATTTAAGAATATAACACCCAATGGGAAAAATAATAGCAATAGCCAATCAAAAAGGTGGTGTGGGCAAAACCACCACCTCCATCAACCTGTCGGCCGCCCTTGCCAGCGTGGGGAAGCGTGTGCTGCTCATTGATGCCGACCCGCAGGCCAACGCCACGTCGGGCCTGGGCATCGAACCCAAGGACATGGCTTCGACCATCTATGAGTGCCTGGTGGACGACTACCCCGTGCAGAGTGCCACGGTGAGCACCTGCGTTGAGGGCCTGAGCCTGCTGGGGTCGCGCATCGACCTGGTGGGCGCCGAGCTGGAACTGGTCGAGAAGGACCACCGCGAACGCGTGCTGCGCACCATCATCGAGCCGGTGAAAAAGGATTATGACTACATCATCATCGACTGCAGCCCGTCGCTGGGCGTGATTACCGTCAATGCCCTGACCGCTGCCGACAGCGTCATCATCCCCGTCCAGGCCGAGTATTTCGCGCTTGAGGGTATCAGCAAGCTGCTGAACACCATCCGCATCATCAAGGGCAAGTTGAACGCTGCGCTGCGCATCGAGGGCTTCCTGCTGACGATGTATGACGCACGTCTGAGGCTCGCCAACGAGATATTTGAGGAGCTGAAGGGGCACTTCGGCGAAATGGTCTTCAACACGGTGATTCCGCGCAACATCCGCATCAGCGAGGCACCTAGCCACGGCCTGCCCGTCATCCTGTATGACCCCACCTGCCGTGGTACCACTAGCCACCTGCAGCTGGCTCAGGAAATCATCGCCCGCAGCAACTGACTATCCTCACGCTAAGGCGCTAAGCCGCAAAGATATATGTTGCTCGCAAGAGGCTCGCAAAAAAGAATAAACTTAGCGTGAGTATGATACTAAGGACTAATAACTAAAGACTAAGGACTATAAAAATATGAAACGAAGTGCATTAGGCAAAGGACTCGACTCGCTGATTTCGATGGATGACATCCAGACGAGCGGCTCGTCGGTCATCAACGAGATAGCGATTGACCAAATCGTTCCCAACCCTGACCAGCCCCGTCAGAACTTTGACGAGGAAGCCTTGAAGGAACTGGCGGCCAGCATCCGTGAACTGGGCATCATCCAGCCGCTGACGCTGCGCATCGCCGACGCGGGGACCTACCAAATCATCTCGGGCGAACGCCGTTACCGTGCCGCCATGATGGCCGGGCTGGAAACGGTGCCTGCCTACATCCGTACGGCTAACGACAGCGAGGTGACCGAGATGGCATTGATTGAGAACATCCAGCGCGAGGACCTGGATGCCATCGAGATTGCCCTGACCTTCAGGAAACTCATCGACCAGTACAACCTGACGCAGGAACGCCTGAGCCAGCGCATCGGCAAGAAGAGGGCCACCATCGCCAACTTCCTGCGCCTGCTCAAGCTGCCCGCCGAGGTGCAGCTGGGCCTCCACTCCCATGTGGTGGACATGGGCCATGCCCGCGCCCTGCTGTCGCTCGATGACCCCAAACTGCAGCTCAAGCTGTATAACGAGACGATTAAGAGGGACCTGTCGGTGCGTCAGGTGGAGCAGCGAGCCAAGCAGATGCAGGAGGCCGCTGAATCGGAACGCTCGCAGGAGACCGGTGGCGTCAAGCCGATGAACGTGCAGGCGGGACAAATCCTGCAGAAACATCTGGCATCGGCATTCGGCGTGCCCGTGAAGTTCACCTGCGACAAGAGCGGCAAGGGCAAAATCACCTTCCCGTTCGCCAACGAGGAGCAGCTGGAGAAAATCATCGCCATCTTTGACACGTTGAAGAACGCTTAACCGACAACAACCGTGGTGACACCGTCAACGACATACCGCCAAGGGTTATTGCGCAGGGTGCTGCAGGCCATCGTGCTGCTGTGCCTGGCGTGGACCGCAGGCGAAGCATGCGCCCAGGAGGCCCCGACAAGGGTCGCCACCGACAGTGTCACGACCACCGTCGGCAAGAACCGCATCGGTCACCACGAGCGGCAGGCGGTGACGCTGACTGACACCCTGAAGCGCGACGCGGGGCACCCCGTGCGGGTGGTCAATGCCTCGGGCGACACCATCATGCTGGCGTCGATAGACTCCATCGGCAGCCTGGAGGGCGTGGAAATCCTCAAGGACAATACCCCCGACACGTTGACGATGGGCAAGGTGCGCGTCTTCAACCCCGACCCGCAACGGGCGCTGTGGCTGTCGGCGCTGTGCCCTGGCCTGGGGCAGATTTACAACCGCCGCTACTGGAAGCTGCCCATCGTGGTGGGCTCGTTTGTGGGACTGACCTATGGCGCATCGTGGAACAACCGCATGTACAAGGACTATGCCCACGCCTACCGTGACGTCATGGACGATGACCCCGACACCCGCAGCTACATGGACTTTTTCCCGCCCACTGTCCAGGAGAGCAGTCTGGACAAAGCATGGCTGCAGCGCGTGATGAAGAGCAAGCGCGACTACTACCGGCGATACCGCGAAATCTGCATCATCGCCATGGTGGGTGTTTACCTCATCAACATCGTGGACGCCTATGTTGACGCCTCGCTGGCACACTTCGACATCTCGCCCGACCTGACCCTGGACGTGTCGCCCACCGCCATCGACAACGGCTCGCTGGGTACGCGGCTACCGTCGCTGGGCCTGCAGTGCGCCATCAGTTTTTAACAATGAATATAAAGAAATAGATTATGATAAAAAGACGACTCTTCACATTACTTTTCATCGCCGTGACGGCAGCCTTGACGCTGCAGGCAGGACCTCGTGAGAAGAAGAACATCCTGTCGGTGAAGAACACAATCACCGATGATGACATCGTGTTCCCCGAGAGTTTCGACACCGATGTGCACAAGATGATGACCAACTGGTACTTGCAGAATTACACCGTGCTCGATGCCGAAGTGGAAGACAAGAACCCCGGCGAGGTGAGCGAGGAGACCTTCATCCGCCGCCTGGCTGCCATGCCGTCGGTCATCGAGATGCCCTATAACCAGGTTGTGCGCAAGCATATCGAACGCTACGTGTACCGCAGCCGCACCCTGGTCGAGGAGATGCTGGGCATGAGCCTGTACTATATGCCCATCTTTGAACAGGCGCTGGAGAAGGAAGGGCTGCCGCTGGAGCTCAAGTACCTGCCCATCGTGGAGAGCGCCATGGACCCCAACGCCACCTCGCGCGTGGGAGCTGCCGGACTGTGGCAGTTCATGGTCGGTACAGGTAAGGGTCTGGGACTGGAAATCAATTCGCTCGTGGATGAGCGCCGCGACCCCTACCGCTCCAGCGAGATGGCCGCCAAGTACCTCAAGAACCTGTACCAGATTTACAATGACTGGTCACTGGCTATCGCTGCCTATAACTGCGGACCGGGCAACGTCAACAAGGCGCTGCACCGCAACGGCGGCGTGGGCGACTTCTGGGACATCTATGACTATCTGCCCCGCGAAACCCGTGGCTACGTGCCCGCCTTTATCGCTGCCAACTATGCGATGACCTACTACAAGCAGCACAACATCAGCCCGTCGCTGGCCAGCAAGCCGCTCATCACCGACACGGTGACCGTGCGCCGCCGTATCCACTTCGCCCAGATTGCCGACGTGCTGAACATCCCCATCGAGGAAATCCGCACCTTCAATCCGCAGTACCGTGCCGATGTCATCCCAGGCGACCATCACCCCTACGTCCTCATCCTGCCCTCACAGCAGATTTACAGCTTCATCCTGAGCGAGGACAGTATCGACAACTACCGCGATGACCTGTACGCCCACCGCCAAGTGGTGGAACCCGGAGGGCAGACCGTGACTGCCGAGGACTACATCTCGGGACGTGCCGACGTGAGCAGCATGCGCACCATCACCCACAAGGTGGGACGCGGCGAGACGGCATCATCAATCGCTGCCAAGTATGACATGACCACCGACGAGCTGATGGCGCTCAACAACAAGAGCAGCGAACGCGTGAAACGCGGCGAGACGCTCAAGGTCAAGGCTCCGGGCCAGGACGAGACTGATGCCGAAACGGGCATCGCTGCCACCACGACCGAGGTTGTCGAGACCCAGATTGACGAAGCCTCCAGCGAGGAATTGGCCCAAAACGAGCAGGCACTGTATGACGAGGTGAAGAACATCGAGCGCGAGGCAGCCACCAAGGCACCCTACAAGGGTTCATACACCAAACAGTCGGCCGAGCCCGTAGTCGTCAGCAACGACACCAAGAAGGTTGACAAGTCTAATGACCAGTCGCGTCGCCGTGCCTCCAAGACCAACACCAGCGACTGGCGTGAGCGCAACAACAAGTACTCACACAAGGACAGCGCCTCCAAGAAGGAGAGCAAGAAAAAGGACAATGCCGAACATAGCTCCAAGTCCAAGCGCAGCAAGAAACACAACAAGCCCGAACAGCCTAAGGAAGTGACCGTGCAAAAGGGTGAATCCCTTACCAAGATTGCCGAGAAGACCGGTGTTTCGGTCAAGGACCTGGAGCGTGCCAACGGACTCGAGAACGGCAACAAAATCAAGGCTGGCGAGAAAATCAAGATTCCCACCAAGGCCGAGGCCAAGCAGGCTGCTACAGCCGAAAAGAAAGGCGGAAAGTCCAGCAAGAAAGAAAGCAGCAAGTCTTCGAAAAAGGAAAGCAAGTCTTCGAGCAAATCCGGCTCAGGCAAGAGCAGCAAGAAGTCTAAGAAGAAGTGAGGAAAGAGCGCCGTTGGCGCGTGTAGAGTGTATTTGCAGGCTTTTGCCTGCGTGTATGGTGTATGGATTGACTAGATACCAGAAACCAAATCCACTATCACCTCGCGTGCTATCAACAAACCGGCCGCGGCAGGAACGAATGCGTTGCTGCCCGGCTGTTTTTTTCCATCGACATAAACGGGCACATCGGGGTTGAAGCGCGGCTCCTCCTCGCTATAGACGCACTTGAAATGGTGTATGCCCTCGCGGTGCAGCAACTTGCGCAGCATCCGTGCCAGCGGGTCGATGCGCGTCGCGTCAAAGTCCGCGACACGAAAGGCCATCGGGTCCATCTTGTAGGCCGCGCCCATCGAGCAGATGTGCGTCACGCCCAGGCGCAGGCAACGTCGTGCAATCTCCATCTTGGCGGTAATCGTGTCCAGGCTATCGACCACGTAGTCAAAGCAGGAAAGGTCGATTTCATCGGCGTTTTCGGGCAGATAGAACATCTTGTGGGTCGTCACCTTGCAGTTCGGGTTGATGTCGCGCACGCGCTCGGCAGCCACATCCACCTTAGCACGCCCGATGGTGCTGTGCAGGGCAAAAATCTGACGGTTGATGTTCGACATACTCACCGTGTCATCATCAATCAGGTCCAGCGCCCCTACCCCACTTCGGGCCAGCGCCTCGACCACATAGCCGCCCACGCCACCGATGCCGAACACCGCCACGCGGCTGCTTGCCAGCTTAGCCATCGCCTCGGCACCCAGCATCAACTCCGTCCGTGCAAACGGATTCTCCATATTTTTGGCCTCTCCCATTTTACAGATATCGTCGTGTTTATGTCGTTTCTGTGTCGTTTCTGTGTCGTTTCTGTGTCGTTTCTATGGCCGCAAAAGTACAAAAAACCGACCCCAAATCCCACGAAAAGGCCGCTAAAAAACGCCAAAAATCAAAAAATCACCGAATTTTTGCCCCCAATTCAAAAATTTGACTTACCTTTGCACCCGCTTCGACGCCCAGATGGCGGAATCGGTAGACGCGTTGGTCTCAAACACCAATGGGGTAACACCCGTGCCGGTTCGACCCCGGCTCTGGGTACGAGTTTGACTCGAAAATAATCGCTAAAGTCTTTAATTTCAAGACTTTAGCGATTTTCTATTTCTCAGTTTTCCCCACATTTTCCCCACATCTGCAAAGTTTCTTGCAAAAATTTTTCTTTTCCCCACAAATTTACTCCCCTTTTCACATCTTGACACAACAGAATCACAAAAGGCACCTTGAACATCTCAACTTCTTTCAATCCGATTAAACGACTTTAAGTGCTCCTCATATTGGCATAACTTTCTCTACCCTTAATTCGGAAAGAAAGCCAAACAATAATCAAGCGCTTGTGGCCTTTATTGTCGAACTATTGTTTTGACAGCAGTCTTACAATATTCAGCATCTAAAAACAAAACATGAAAAAACCTTGCTAAATAGCTGTTTTTTTACGAATTTTGCCAAAGATTATTTCATGATGTCTTTATGAAACTCATTGCTCATACCATTATAAAATTGTTAGTAATGTCCTCATTACTGACAATTTGCTCTCCCACTCAAGCTACGACTAAACGAGCATTATTGGTGGGCATTTCGAACTATGGGCAATCTGGAGCAAACTCATGGAATGATATTCATGGGGCAAATGACGTGGAGCTTATCTCTAAAACTCTCAAAAAACAGGATTTCAAAATTATAACCATCACCAATAAAAATGCTACAGCTCGACGCATCCGAAAAGAATTGAAATCTTTGTCTAACTCCTGTCGCAAGGGCGATGTGGTATACATTCATTTCTCATGTCATGGGCAGCCATTTGAAGATCTTGATGGAGACGAAGAGGACGGTTGGGACGAATCCTTGGTACCTTATGATGCCCGAAAAGTATTCAGTGCTGGTAAGTATGAAGGTGTAAACCATATCAAAGATGATGAGCTTCACACATATATCCAGAAAATCAGAAATGCTGTGGGCTCAAAAGGATTTGTATGTGTGATTATTGATGCTTGCCATGCTGGCGGGTCATCACGTGGTGATGAAGGTGATGACGAGGACGACGATGATCCCATCATTAGAGGAACCAAGGATGGGTTTAGTCCTCATGGAAAATCTTTCCGTCCTAGAATTGACACAAAGAGCAATTTCAAGATAGCCTCATCTGCAGGACTGTCAGATGTAGTGATCGTGGAGGCGTGTCGATCCTATCAGTCAAATTGTGAAATCAAACAAAACGGCAAATACTATGGTCCATTGTCTTATTATTTGAATAAGACTTTGCAGTCATATTCTGTCTCCGCAAACTTGAATTGGGTGAACGAGGTCAAATCTCAAGTGGACAGAGACCGAAGATTGACTAAACAGAATCTTGTTTATGAAACAAGTTTGAAATAAAGTCACATGGAGAAGAACTTAAATACACAACTAAACAGATTTGCCTCTGATCAATGGGAAAAGACACTCGCTTTTTTACAGGGGCACTTCTCGTTGAAACGTGATGATTGCGAAGACATCTTCCAGGAGTCATTCATCACGCTCTATAAGAATGCCATCGATGGCAAACTCATCAATATGACCGCGTCATTAGCAACTTACTTCAACGGGATCTGCCGCAATAAGGCTCTAGAGATGATGCGTGGTCGCGGCAAAACCGTGAACATCATTGACGAGTACCCCGACACGACGAAAGATGAGTTTGAAGATGATCGCATCGATAGGCTTCTTGCTCTTGAAGAGGACACAGAACAAATAGAAATGAGAAAAGCGGCACTCGTGAGGCAGATAGTTAAAGATCTGCCAGAACCCTGCAATCGTCTCTTGTGGGGATTTTACCGAGATGGCTTCTCAATGAAGACTCTTGCTGATATGTTGAATTACAGCAGCGAAACCTCGGTAAAAGTTACTAAGTTCAGGTGCTGTGATAAATTCAAAAAGCGCTATACTGAGATATCTAACAGACTTTTCACTTAACATCAGTCAACATCATGGATAACGAGTTGAACAATATAAACGACACCTTATTGCTTGAGGATGAACGCATCGTCAACTATCTCAAGGGGCGAATGACTGCCGAAGAGGAACACGCTTTCATTGAAGAGCTTAAAACCAATCCAGAATTCAAATCAAAAGCCGTGGCAATGGCCAGGATGGTTAAAGGCATGAAAGAAGTCGGTAAACAAATCGATGAAGAAACAACCAATTCCATACTTGCCAGCAATCAGTCTGAGATTGAAGATATTGCAACAGATGTAAGCCGTGGCCACCGCAAGGGCAAAGTTTTCTCATTCCGCAAAGCCGCCTCTTGGCTGTCAATGGCTGCTTCTGTCGCACTGATTGTATGGGCCGGAATCGGATATAAGGACTATCGTCAAACCACAAGTCTTGGTGAGCAATACGCCACAACGTTCTCTTTCGATCAACTGACAAGAGGAGCCGGAGAATACACAGATGCAGAAGTAAAACTCGCCAAGCTGTTTGAAAACATAGCCAATAAAACCGACCTTGACAAAACCTTGCATGACCTGTCATTGTGTTGGGAGCTCTCAACACAGGAAACTTATAACGACTATACTGACTTTGCACCAGAAATTGGCTGGAATCTTGCCATCGGCTACTTGAAAGACAACAAACGTAAGCAAGCTAAAGCCACCCTTGAAAAACTAATTGAAGTTGCTCCGGAGGGTACTGCTATCGGGAATAAGGCCAGAGAATTATTGAACCAAATTTAACGAATTATGGGTAAAATTGCCATTTTGTTATTGTTTCTTACTTCAATTAATACTTTTTGTTATTCACAGGAGTATGAAAGTATTAACGATTCTATTTATACTTTCATTCATGATGGTAGATATGTCAGCGCTTCAAATAAAATTGTGGAATATGCTTTGTATTTGAATTCTATTGGAGACAAAGAATCGTCATTAGATTATCAAATTTGGAATTGCAATTTGGTTGAAGAAAACCTGGACTATTTTATTGACCATGGCTTGACAATAGAGGAGTATTTCGCCAATAGGGAAATGGTCTGCATATTATATCGAGACCTGGGGCAAAAAACCAATGCCATTAAGACATACCTTTCAATTATCAATGACATGAAGATTGTCGCCCCTAATCTAATTCCATTTTTCACTAATTTTATTGCACCCATTTTAGCAAGTTACAAGGAGCCGCCATTATGTGATTCTATTTATTCATTGTCATCAACACTTGATGTAATAAAGGACAGCAAATATGAGAAAAAAGATATAGAAGATTTTGTTAAAGTAGCTAATTACTTTAATATGAATCGCTGTTATCTAGATAAAATGGAAGAATGCGACCCATGGTTCGATCGATATGTTGGTTTTATAGATAGTCTGGATCAATCAATATATAAAGATGAGGTTCTCAATTATTATATGAACTATATTGATATTCTCTATTTAAGGGCATCAAATGCAGCGGCTAGAGAGAAGGATGACTATAAGGCTATTTCTTTGTATGAGAAAGCAATCGAAACTCTGGGAAGAATTAAATTAATAGACCCAAAAATCCAATTGCGGATAGCATCTTATAACTCAGAAATAGGTAAAGAATTTTTCCTTATCGGAGATAAAGTGAAATCAAAAATTTATTTTGATAAAGCCCTGAAATATGCACTATTGTTCAATGGGACTGTAAACCTGGAGTATTGCTCATTGCTGTCAAATATTGCATTGAATTTTTGGAATATACACCAATCAGCAGAGGCTGCATCAATAAAAGAAACGGAGATTGCATTAAGAGAGAAAACATTGCTGAAACCATCAATCTCAGATTATGCTGTATTGATGATGTACAATACAGGCCAATCAAATAAAAATATCACAATCGGAAATATTGTTATAGACACGTTTGGAGATACCATCAATGCTTCCTTGACAGATGTTTATGGGTATTTGGCTGAAGCATATTCAGAGCTAATGTATCAACAAATTATAAACGGAGAAGATTATAGTGAGAATAGATTTAAGCATGAATATTTTTTTGATAAGGCGTCAGAAATGTTTGAGCTGAATAAATCTCACTTTCAAACGCATAATCGTATTAACCAAATTCAAGCATTCCTGCTCTCTTTAAAAGCAAAACATTTATATAGGCTCGGGGATTATAATAAATCTCTTGAATTAGCAGAGCAAGCCTTTTTGAGTGATAGAAACATAGATAGATTGTTCCTCGTTTGTTCACTCTCAGCCCAGTGCAATAATGAACAAGCAATGAATTTTTATCTTCCTGTTTATTATGAGTATTTAGAGACAGATTTGAAAACTATGTTGCCATTGCTTGGTTCAGTTGAGTCTGAAGGGTATTTGCAACTGGGTGAACATCCAATTTACCGTTTTATTGATTGGGGCGCAATCAATCCCAAAGACTCGTTATGTTTATCATTGGCTTATAATTCCGCTATATTAACAAAGAATTTATATCTTAATTCATCATCTATTATTCCATTCTTAACCAATGAATCGCTTTATTCGGAATATGATAATCTGTCATCATTAAAAGACTTAATTTACAAAGAAAAGGATTTGAATAATCGACTTCTGATTTTACATGAGTATGAGCTAAAAGAAAGAGAATTGAGGCAAACTATTATTGAGAACATCAATTCTTCATTATTTGTAAAATGGAATAGTGTTCAAGAAAAACTTGATACAAATGAAGTCGCAATTGAATTCATTGAATATGGTGACCATAAATGGCCAATTCAATCAGATGTTTCAGGGAAGCGATATGGCGCTTTAATTATTTCGAAAACTTCACCATATCCAGCTTTTGTAAATCTTTTCGGAGTTGAAGAAGCAAAAGCTGTCTATGAACAACAACCGAAATCTTATTCAAATAATTTAGGCAATAATTTATTTGAAAAGCTCTGGGAGGAATTGGATCCATTTATTAATGACGCTTCTAAGGTGTATTTTTCTCCGATAGGCTTATTAAGTCTTATTAATATAGAGAGCCTTATGGATAGAAATGGTGTTGCCGCATTTGACAGATACTCACTTAGTCGTGTTTCATCAACAAAACAGATTATTTCTCAAAAACAACATGTCATAGAAAGTGCGGCTCTCTTTGGTGGTGTTGAATACACTAAGAAAAAGGACTATCTGCCAACATTTACTCTTGATAGTCTTAACACTAGAGGGAATTGGTCTTATTTAGCTGAAACACTTGGTGAAGTTAACGAGATTGAAAGTGAAATTAAACAAGATAAAGATAATATCTGTGTATATAAGTATATTGGTGAAAATGCAACAGAAGAACAATTTAAGAATATCTGCAAATCTTGTCCTAGTATCCTTCATATTGCTTCACATGGTTTTTATATTCCAGAATTAAAACGAAGTAAAGTACCTTATTATAATAGAGAGGATACGGCTCGCATAAACGATAATCTGTTTTTTAGTGGCTTAGTTTTTGCAGGCGGTCAAGATGCATGGAACAATTCTACTTTTGAGATAGAAGCCAATGATGGAATATTATCATCGTATGAAATATCAAAACTGAATCTTCGGAAAACAGATCTTGTAGTGTTGTCCGCATGTGAGACAGGAAACGGAGACATATCGTACGATGGAATTATTGGGTTACAAAGAGGGTTCAAGAATGCAGGTGCAAATTCAATAATTATGTCTCTGTGGAAAGTAGATGACGCGGCCACTTCATTATTAATGGTTAGTTTCTATAGAAGCTATCTGAAAACAGGTTCTAAAGATGCGGCCTTTAAAGAGGCTCAACAGATTGTTCGTGAAGAATACCCTGATCCATATTACTGGGCATCGTTCATATTACTTGATTAATTTTGAGAAATCTTTTGTGGTTATCGGAATTTCATCTATCTTCGCACTAATCCGACGAGCCTGATATTCAGTGAGTTGTTGCAGGCGGTGGCGGTAATGTTTATAAACCATGTTAAAAAATAGTGATATGGCAATAGAAGATTTTGGTTATGATCTTGATGGTAATCCAATAGATTTTGTTGATGAAAAAGGAAAGAAATGGATTTATCAAGGAAAGAGTGAAAGTGGTGCTGATCATTGGTGTGGTTGTTATTGAAATTTTTTTTCATTTTTGTTGTTAACCTAAAGATTGTTTCTGTCATAAAGGGCAGAAACAATTTTTTAATAACAACTAAAAACTTAAAATTATGGAACGTAAAACTCGTTACACAATGGTAGACAAGAGAGGTAAAGAACTCTACAGCTCAGACAGTTTCTTAGGGTTCATTGGATCAACAATCATCGTCCAACTCGGTGCAGTAGTCGTTATAGGTCTTATCGGAGCCGTGATTTGTGGCATTGCATCACTCTTCAGTTAAATTATTAACCCTTTTAACCTTTACGAATATGGAAGCTGAAAGATTATTTTTCCTCGTTATTGCTTTAGCGTTAGCTTATGGTGTCGGCTGTTTAGGTCGAACTCGCAAAATCGGATTCTGGCCCGCATTCCTGCTCTCAATTCTCAATGTTATTATCGGGCTCATTGCCGTTCTGTGTTCAAAGAAGATTGACAAAAATGAATCAAATAAACAGTTGGAGGACTAAATTATGAAGAACTTTGGAAAATTTTGTATCGGATTAGGCGGTTTAAGCCTGCTTGGCGCTCTCATGGCTGGTCATAGCGCGTTTGGTCCCATATTCTGGCTTGCTCTAGGAATTGCACTGGTGCTGATTGCAAAACAAAAAGAAGATGCTAAGAGAAACATGGGTAACCAGGGAACAAAGGATACGCAGCAATCAGTATCGATTTCCCAATCCAGCACCACAGCACAACTGCAACCTAAACAAGAAAGCGTTCACAAGCAGAACATGGAAGAACGTTGTCCGATTCCATCGGAAACGAAAATGGACATCCCGATGACCACGAAACAAAAAGAAGCCGCAATGTGTTTGATTTCTTACTTCGGGGGATACAATGATGACATTGAGACCAATTCCAAGACTAACGAGATGGTTTATGCTCTTTCCTACCAAGCATCGATATACTTCCAGATTCATAACTTCCCGGAGATGTTGCCTGGGGCCATGAGTAGGAACAGCGATCCTGACAAAATGCTTGATACAGTCATGACTATCCAAGATAGGCAATATAAGGAGTTTCTACTGCTCACTTGTCATGATTTGACCAAGATGTCTGGGAAGGCTGAAGCATACGAGTTGCTCTATAACATTGCCAACGAAATGGGTTACAATAAAGACCGTTTCAACGATCTTATTGAACGAAGCCCCGTGTTTACTCGCCATTTTCCCAAGAAGATACAATAAGGACCGTTTCTACGCCCTTATCGAACAGTACTCACGCAAATAACAGATGGTTGAATCATCAAGGGAATGACTTTGGCATAATGACAATAGTTGTTCCCTTTGATCGTTATTCGATTAATAAACATTCTATCAAGAACAGCGTTATGAAGAGGACGATATTTACTATCTTATCTGCTATCGTGTTAATGTCTGCTTGTGGTGGACACACAATCAATACGGGTTCTAATTTCGATCCACAAGATACCGTGGTTGTACCTGAAGGGTTGACTGGTGAGGACAGTATCGCTTACATCGAGAACATGATTGTGAAAAGTCCCATCTCTGCAACAGATTTATTTAGGCTTGCTGAGGTTCATACGGTCCAAGACAGGCTCTTTCATTGCTATGAAGAAGCAGGATGTCCCGTTTATGACCCTTATTCAAGAGAAGATCATCAAACCGAAAGACGTGATTCTGCTGCAATGTCCCTGGCCAACCAACTCATTCGTATGGCTGAACTTGTCAATCTCAATGGCGATGCTAACGACAAGCTGCAGTGGGCTGTTGCCGTCAATGCCGCCATTGATTCGTTTCATGTAGCTGTCCCATCGTTACCGATTGACTCAGTGATTTCCGATATCAGTCGTGTCGTGAGCAAGTTCTCGAATGACACACAATCTGAATTGAACTTCATAGCGTATGTCGATGGTACCGTTGACTATTTCCGAACGATTGAGGCTTATCGGCAGTGGCTATCTGAGGTGCCGTCCAATCTCAAATCTTTGATGCAAAATGAATATGTCGCATGGCACAATTTTAATGAAGCCCGTTTTGCCTTTTGGCGCGACGTGTCGTACAACCAAGAGTGGTACAGTATGAAACCGATGGAAATAGAAGGCTACTATGAGAATCTTTCGGCAAACCGACGTGCTGAATTGGAAGAAGAACGCGGTATTATCATAGAAGGCATGCCATATTATCAGAAAGGCAAGACTGTTACATCAGCTCAATGGGAGAAATGGATTACCGTACATTCCGTTCCAGAGGATATCGACTATTTGAGAAATGAGTTTTGGGAAGACAGAATACCAAGCGATAGTATCGTGAACAATCGAGTCAACACTTTGAAGTCCACTTTCTCTCAATGGATGGAAGCACGTAAGGCCATCGTTAAAACATTGCCGCAAGAACAAAGCAAGTGGTATGATAATATGACTTCAGATATTTTCTGCCGTTTAGTTGGGAGACTTAACAATATCATTCCATTAGAGGAATTGTAACCGCCTTATTTCGCGGATAAAGTGTGATGAATCTTCCATAAGATCAATGATGAAGCGGTTATACTCGCACCATATCATTTTTTTCTATCAACCTAAGAGAGTTTTCTGTCAACTTTTCTATCAACTATTGAGTTTTTTCAGTTCGGTTTCAGTTACTTTTTTAGTTCTGTTTTCTGTTCGCTTTCTGTTCGGTTTCTGCTCGAATAGAGACCCCAGCCTTAATTCCTATATTACATTATTTTTGTGGCAAAATATGGATATTCTGGAGAAATTATGTAACTTTGCATAATACACTCACTTGATTGATTTCTAGTTATGGAAATATATAAAAAGACATTGGTTTATTCAGTTATAGTATATGTAGTAGCATTAGTGATTCTTATACTTTTGCGTTATGTCTTTGTTGTTCTTAAAGATAGTTTATTTGGTAATCTTATTACAGGTGCAACAGTGACAATTATCTTTATTGCCGTACAGATGTTGACATCATATTTTATTGAAAAAAGAAAGAAATACAAAACCTTATACAATAATACTATATCTGTACTTATTCAATTGAAGGGTTTGAAGCAGTCAATAGATAAAATGAATAGTGGATTTGAACTACAATTGTTCTTTCAGAAAATGGACAATGCATTTCAACTCGGCTGCAAAGCTGATACAGCAAACAGCCAGCCTAAGTCTTCCAGATTTCTGACCACAACAATAGAAAAATTGAATGAACTGAGATCTGAATTAGATTTTTCTGAAAGTGATGAGTTTTTCATTAAGAAGAGTGTGGAGAGCCAACTATATAGGAATACAACGAATGATTTAGCTTTATTGATCAGTTCAACAACTAATGGGATTCAGGCTTTCTTATTCTCTTTATTACAATATGAAACTGGAGTTTTACAACATATTCTTAATAATCAGAAACAAGGAGTAGTACCAGACTCCCCAGCCTTGTTTCAGCAAAATAAAGAAATGATACTTGTTCAGTTTGGTTCCTTGAGTAGTAAGACCATGTCTGATTGCTCAAAAATAGAGCAATTATTAATTATGCTTGCTGAAAAGACTTGTTTAAAGAGGCAAGTTAATCCCAAAAATGATATCGCATATATAAATGAGAGAATGATTTTTTAGTTCTCCTGTACCTCTCTCGATAGTAAACCCTTTTTCTCTCTTTAATCGGAGTAAAAGCAGGAAATTGAAAAAGTGCTATACTTGAAAAAGAAAGTGAATCTAATTCACTAAATTACTATGCGTTTGTATCATTTTCCTTAAAAGTTAATTGATTTGGGTGATTATTTGTTAACTTTGCATCGATAAATTGCAATTTATATGGAAGATACTAGAGACTTGAATCGCCTTAAAGTGATTTTGGCTGAGAAAAAGAGAACCAACAAGTGGCTGGCGGAGCAATTGGGATGCGCCCCAACCACTGTGTCCAAATGGTGTACGAACTCTTCACAACCATCCTTGGAAATGATTGAGAGAATCGCCAATCTGCTCGATATTGACTATACTGAACTCATAAGGATTGAAAGGAAATTATGAAGAAGAATACGTTCACCATACACACTGAGCTGCTTGATGGCAAGCTCGAAGGAGCCAGGAACATCTATATGGGCGCAAATTCCACATGTCACCTCTACGTTATTCCCCGTGAAGAGATAGCATTGGCAAATGCAATCAGTGACATTTTAGGGCAACCTGCATTCTACATTTTGGTTAGTTCGCCAGACGCAAATGAATTGCAGGCCTATATCGGACAGACAACAGACTTTGCCAATCGGAAGAACGACCATTTGCAGAAAAAGGATTTCTGGGACTTGGCTCTTGTTTTCATCTCAGATAGTCATAAAATTTATGGTGACGATGTGAAGTATCTTGAGTATCTGGGCATTGAGGCAGCGCAAAATGCAGGGTCTTATGAGCTCTTGAATGGAGCAAATCCCAAGAAGCCAAATATTGCACCTTATCGTGTCAATGATATGGAAGTATTCTTCCACGACATTCAACTTCTTTGTCGGTTCTTTGGCTGTAGGATCTTTGACACTCCACAACCAAAACAGAATCCAAATCATCTGTTCTATGCGAAGGCAACAGACCGTCCAGCACTAGGAACTGGATACTATGATGAAGCTACAAAGCAATTTGTATTGCTGAAAGGGAGCATTCTTGCATCAAATGTAGTTAATAGCTACAAGCCGATCAACAGTCGCAACAAATTCATTGAAGAACACTGCAAGAACGAGAATGGGCAGATAACACTTCAAAATGACGTCCCATTTAACAGTCCTAGTGGGGCTTCTGGATACGTTCTAGGCCGCCCAAGCAACGGATGGGACGATTGGAAAGATGCTGAAGGCAAGAAACTTAGTGAAGTTGTACAGCGATAATTTTTTGATAACAAACTTCTCATAATATAGATTTTGGCGAACATGACTATCCAAGAACTATCTGAAGAGGACATAAAACTGCGCTATATCACACCTGCTATCCTAGCAAAGGGGTGGTCGGTAGAGGACATCACCATGGAGACAAAGGTGAAACTGACCGATGGCAAAATCAACCTTCGGGGAAACTTCATTGTCCGAGAGAAACCCAAATACGCCGATTATGTTCTGTATTATAACCGCGCAACTCCCATCGCTATTGTTGAGGCTAAAGATGCGACACATTCAGTGTCTCATGGTATGCAACAAGCCAAGGAGTATGCCCACATGATGGATGTCCCCTTTGCCTACAGTTCAAATGGCCTAGGGTTTCAGGAATATGATTTCTTGACAGGCAAGGAACGTTCATTGTCCATGGATGAGTTCCCAACCAAAGAAGAGCTCTATCAACGATTTCTTACTGAGAGCAATGGAGGCGAAGGCCTTAATGAAGTTGAGCAACAGATCATAAATCAGCCCTATTGTACCGGCAAAGACATCTTCCCGCCCCGTTATTACCAGCGCAATGCCGTAAACCGTACTGTCCAGGCTGTGGCTCAAGGCCAAAAACGCCTTTTGCTTGTCATGGCAACAGGTACAGGCAAAACGTACACGGCATTTCAGATTGTTTACCGTTTACTTAAGGCTGGCTTAGTCAAGAAAGTGCTTTATCTCGCCGACCGCAATGTACTTGTTGACCAGTCCATCCAGCAAGATTTCAAGCCACTGAATAAGACGATTCATAAAGTCAACTATCAGCAAGACCTAGGTGGTGGCGTTACAGCCTATGAAGTATACTTTGCATTGTATCAGCAGCTCATTGGCCAAGGTGGCAAACAAAATTACAAAGAACTGTTCAAGCCCGAATTCTTTGATTTGGTCATTGTTGATGAGTGCCACCGCGGTAGCGCCAAGGACGACAGCAACTGGCGAGAGATTCTGGAATATTTCACCGATGCTGTTCAACTGGGAATGACGGCCACACCTAAAGAGACCAAATACCAGTCCAGTATCTCCTATTTCAATGAGCCTATCTACACCTATAGCCTAAAAGAAGGTATCGAGGACGGTTTCTTGGCGCCATTTAAGGTGGTAAACATCACAACCAACATTGGTGACGAATGGCGTCCCACCAAAGGTCAGAAGGATATCCACGGTAATGAGATTGAAGACCGCATCTACAATAATACGGACTACGATTATAATATCATTATCGAGGATCGCATCCGGGAAGTGGCTCAGGAAATAACGAGCTATCTGAAGCACACCGACCGCATGGCAAAAACGATTGTGTTCTGTGCCGACGAAGATCATGCTGAGAGGATGCGCATTGCCCTGGTCAATGAGAACTCCGATATGTGCAAAAAGAATCCGGACTACGTTGTCCGCATTACTGGCAGCGATGCATACGGCCAATCAAAGTTGGATTATTTCATATCTGTAGCTTCTCCTACGCCTGTGATAGCAACGACCAGTAAATTACTATCAACTGGCGTTGATTGCAAGATGGTGAAATTGATTGTGCTTGATCAACGCATTAACTCGATGACAGAATTCAAGCAGATTGTGGGACGCGGTACCCGCATCAGGGAGAAAGAGGGCAAAACCCATTTCACCATCATGGACTTCCGCAACATCACCCGCTTGTTTGCCGACCCCGAGTGGGACGGCCCGATTGAAGTTGACGAGAGCTACGCGCCTGGCGCTAAAAAACCATATCCTGAGCCTAAAGAACCAGAGCAACCTCATGAGCCCCCTGTGAAATATGAGAAGCCCATCGTTGACCAGAATGGCTGCAAGGTCTTCATCACGAACAAAGTCGTATCGGTATATGACACCAATGGCAAGCTGCTGCGAACAGAGAGCATAACCGATTACACGAAAAAGAACATCAATGATACATACGCCAACCTTGACGACTTCATCCATCACTGGAACGCTGCCGAGAAGAAGGAAGAAATCACAAACCTGTTACTGGCGAGTGGTATCAACTTGCAGACTCTGAAGGAGGATGCAGGTATGGCAGATGTGGATGACTTTGACTTCATCTGTCATATTGCTTATGGTCGTAAAGCACTCACACGCAAGGAACGAGCCGACCAGGTTAAGAAACGTGACATCTTCAGCAAATATGGACCCGAGGCACGCAAGGTCTTAGAGGCACTGCTGGACAAGTACGCTATCGATGGCATCACTCAACTGGAGAACAAGACTGTCATCTTGAAGTTAGACCCGTTCCGCACCATGGGCTCTCCAGCTAAAATCGCCAAACTTTTTGGCGGCAAGCAGCAGTATATTGATGCGGTAAACGAATTAGAAGACTTGATTTATAGCATAGCATAAACACAATAATATGGCACTCAATAATTTTGTAAAAAGCATCCGCAACATCATGCGAAACGATGCAGGTATCAATGGTGATGCCCAACGCATTGAACAAATCGCATGGATGCTGTTCCTAAAGGTATATGACGAGAAAGAGAATGACTGGGAATTTAACGAGGACGATTATGTGTCGTTCATCCCTGAGGAATGCCGTTGGCGCAACTGGGCTCAAGACAATGGCGACGGCAACGCATTGACGGCCGATGCCTTATTGGACTTTGTGAACAACACCCTCTTCCCCACATTGAAGAATCTTGAGGTCACGCCCGCGACCCCAATGCGCAGTGTCATCGTGCGTACCACCTTTGAGGATGCCAATCAATACATGAAGGATGGTGTGCTACTTCGTCAGGTCATCAACGTCATTGACCAATTAGACCTGGGTGACTATGAAGAGAGCCACGCCTTTGGCGAAATTTATGAGACCATCTTGAAGGAGATGCAATCTGCAGGTTCTGCTGGTGAGTTTTATACACCTCGTGCCCTAACAGATTTCATGGCACAGATTATAGACCCCAAAGTGGGTGAGCAAATGGCAGACTTCGCATGCGGTACGGGTGGCTTCATTACCAGTTGGCTCAAAGCGCTTGATAAAAAGGTCACCAAGGCTGAAGACAAGAAAGCGTATTCGCAGTCGGTTTATGGCATTGAAAAGAAGCAATTCCCCTACATGCTATGCGTTACCAATCTGCTCTTACACGACATTGATGCGCCCATGGTGATGCACGGCAATTCCTTGACTCGTGATGTCCTCAACTACACCGATGATGACAAATTTGACGTGGTACTGATGAACCCGCCATACGGTGGTAGCGAGAAGAATGAAGTCAAACAACATTTCCCGTCTGACCTAAGCTCCAGTGAGACCGCAGATCTGTTCATGGTGCTGATCATGTACCGCTTGAAGGAGCATGGACGGGCTGCTGTCATCCTTCCTGATGGATTCTTGTTCGGTACCGATAATTCCAAGTTAGCCATCAAGCAGAAGCTGCTGAGGGAATTCAACCTTCACACCATCATCCGTTTGCCGGGCAGCATTTTTGCGCCCTATACCAGCATTGCTACCAACATACTATTCTTCAATAACGAAAAGGCTGATGGCGCTGCTGAAGGCTTCTCCACCAAAGAGACATGGTTCTACCGTATGGATATGCCTGAAGGCTACAAGCACTTCTCCAAGACTAAACCGATGCAGCTGGCCCACACGCAGCCCATCATGGACTGGTGGAACGACCGTAAGGAGATTGTCGGTGAGGAAGCAGCTGATGAAAAGAGCCGTTGCTTTACTGCAGAGCAGCTGATGGCACTGGATTGCAACTTTGACCAGTGCAAGTTCCCTAAGGATGAGGAAGAAATCCTGCCGCCCAAGGAACTGCTGGAGAATTATTACAAGAAACGTGCCGCTCTCGACCACGAGATAGACAAGACGCTGGCTGAAATTCAAAAAATATTAGGAATTAACATTAATTTTGAAGATTAATATGAATGACTTAACAGTATCAAATATAGAACGCCAAAATGTACTAAATAACAAGTATGCTATTGCTAAGATTCAAGAGCACCTTGGTGTTATAGGTATGGAATTTGAAGGCGAATATCATTTTACAAAAAAAATGGTGGCTGATTTCTATGAGGTAGAGGAGAGAACTATTGAAAGATATGTTGAACAGTATTCTACTGAATTATTGGCAAACGGCTATTTTTTATGCAAAGGTAAACGTCTGAAAGAGTTGAAGTTACAATTTGCTCCCGTCATCAATGTCGGGAGCAAAACAACCCAATTAGGTTTATTCAACTTCCGTGCATTTCTTAATATCGGTATGCTTCTGACAGAAAGTGAGAAAGCTCGCCAAGTCCGAAGTGTGATTTTGGATATTGTAATTGCTACTTTGAATGAAAGAGTTGGTGGAGGCACAAAATATATCAATCGCCGTGATGCAAACTATTTACCTATGGCACTCAAAGAAGTAAATTATCGAAAGCAACTTACATCGGCCCTGCGTGCCCATGTGAATGGCCATGAAACAAATATGTATTCGCAAGTAACGAATGCCATTTACAAAGCTGTATTTAGGGAAAATGCCAAAGAATACAGAGAAATACTGCGACTTGATAGCAAAGACAATGTAAGACATACATTATATGCAGAAGTCTTACTGGTTATTGCTTCTTTTGAAAATGGAGTAGGGTCAGCAATAAGAGAGAAATCAAAAGAACTAGGACGCAAATTGTCGGTAAGCGAGGTTGAAGAACTCATTATTAAACTTGCAGAAGAACCTATGCAAAAGCCGTATTTGGATGATGCGCGTTCTAAAATGGCATCAAGAGATTTGAGTTTTCGCGACGCATATCACGGCAATATTGAGGAGTATTTACGAGCTGTATCTCCCGAAGAATATGAAAGATTTATCGGTGATAGATCGCTCAATATAGACCAACTACTTGATGAGAATTCAGAAGTTCTGAAACGTCTTAAACAAGCTGATGAAGATGGAAACGATTAGTTATATAGATTATGACGAACTTCTCTCTATCTATTACAAAATGATAAAGAAAAGCGGAGGAGGCTCACCTGGCATCATCAAAGATGGCAACATACACGCGACATTAGAGTTCGTGCAAAATGACCTATATTACCCTACATTTGTTGAGAAACTCACCTATCTTGTTTTCTCTTTCTGTTGTGGCCATTGCTTTACGGATGGCAACAAACGCATTGCGTTAACAATTGGCGCCACATTTCTCTTGCACAATGGATATTATTGGGCAGCAAAGACCTTTATGGCACAAATAGAATCCATTGTTTACCATGTGGCAGCCTCTAACATTAATAAAGAACTCTTACAGAGAATAATGCAATGTGTGGTGGATGGAACAGACTATGACGAAGAATTAAAAATTGATATAGTAAATGCGATAAGCAACAACTCACTAGAACAATCTGAAACCGATGAATGAATAATGAACGGAAAGCAACTTCGCAACAGCATACTCCAGTGGGCTATTCAGGGTAAATTGGTGCCCCAAGACCCTAATGACGAACCAGCATCTGTTCTTCTTGAGCGTATTCGAGAAGAAAAGGCCAGACTCGTCAAGGAGAAAAAGATCAAACGAGACAAGAACGAATCAATCATTTACCGTGGCGACGACAATTCCTATTATGAGAAGATCTTGGCCACAGATGAAGTAAAGTGTATTGACGATGAGGTACCTTTCGACTTGCCTATGGGATGGGAGTGGAGAAGATTGGGTTCTTTGTCATTTGATTCTGCTGATGGCCCATTTGGCAGCAATCTTAAACGAGAACATTATACTAGCAATAGAGAAGTTCGAATAATTCAGTTAAGTAATATTGGTGAATTTGGCTGGAAAGATTCAAATGTCAGATATACGACATTTGCACATTTAACCACCATAAGTCGAAGTGAAGCCTTCGCTGGTGATATTATAATTGCCAAGATGATGCCAGCTGGTCGGGCTATTATCTGTCCGACCTTGGAATCAAAATACGTGTTATCTTCTGATGCAGTTCGTTTCTCTTTTTCAACTGAATTGGAGAAAACCTATCTATACTACGCCATCAACTCCCCTGTTTTCCTAGAACAGGTATATGGAGAGGTCCAGGGTATAACTCGGGTTAGAACAAGTTTGCAAAAACTTCGGTCTTATTTATTGCCTATACCGCCGATCAATGAACAAAAAAAGATAGTTAAGATCATAGACCAATTGTTAACTCTGACATTCAATTATGAGAAAGCACAGGATGCGATTAATGAACTAAACGATCATGTCAAACCGCTATTAAAAAGGTCTATTCTTCAGGAGGCGATTCAAGGACGACTGGTTGAACAGTGTGAGACGGACGAACCAGCATCTGTTTTACTGGAACAAATCAGAGCAGAGAAAGAAAAACGGGTTAAAGCAGGGCTATTAAAGAAATCAGCACTTCAAGATGCAGTTATCTTTAAAGGTGATGATAACAAGTATTATGAGCAGATAGGCAAGAATTGCATAGATATAACCGCTGATATTCCATTTGATCTACCCAGTAATTGGGTGTGGACAAGAATAGGTAACTTATTCGCCCACAATAACGGTAAACAACTGAATAAGGGTAATTCCGATGGTATTCTGATGGAGTACATCACAACATCTAATCTCTACTGGGACGGGTTTAGGCTTGATAATCTGAAAAGAATGCCTTTTGAGGCGAGTGAAATTGAGCGATGCCAAGCAATCAAAGGAGACTTATTGGTTTGTGAAGGGGGAGATGTTGGGCGCTCTTGTATTTGGACATCTGATAATCCCATTATGCTCCAAAACCATATTCATAAACTAAGGGCGTATATTCCTCAATGCACCAAATATTTTTACTTCATTTTTTATTACTATAATATTACTGGAATGATAGGCGGTAAAGGAATAGGCATTCAGGGATTCTCGTCTAAGGCTCTACATAACACTTTAGTTCCTTTACCACCCATCGAGGAACAATCGAGGATTGTTGAGAGAATTGACCAATTGTTTCAATTGAGTGACTGAAACAACGTGCCAATTTTTGAAGTAATCCTACCCATCTCATCAAAGGGCGGTATCGGAATCAAAGTATTCGATAACCGCTCTTTTCCTATATTATAAAACGCTTGTCCAGATTTATTAGTAATTGAACGAACAAACTCAATAGTTGTTGGACTGCTAAAAACGCATTGCAGATAGTGGGCTAAGATCTCGTTATTATAAAAACCTCGAATAATGAATACAAAGCCACCCATTGTCATGTCCCCATAATCCTGTTCAATGCGAGCCATTTTACAGATATTTTCAAGACTTGTAACAGCAGGTGTCACTAAATCATTCTGCTTTAATAAGATATTATCGTTAACCAACTCTCTGTTAATGAAAATGTCATTATCTTTAAGTTGCAATCTAAATGGTAGAATATTGCCACCACGCAGAATACGAACTTTATTTGCACCCTCAACAGAAGCTTCTTCCTTTTTGAAAGATGCTCCCGTTGCGATATTGCATAAAGCCCTTAAACGAACCCACTGCCACGATGTGGGGATGTCAAATGGAATTTGGTCAGTAATGTCAATGGTCTCACCGTTCAAATTCTCATAATACTTGCTAAATTATCTATGGCCTTAACGATTCTCTCTTGTTCACGCAGTGGCGGAATAGGCAGAAGATACTCATTAAATCTCACCATTGTTAGAGTCGCTACAGTTGTTCCCTGAGATTCACCTACATATTGATTTTTGAACATAGGAGAATCTATTACATGTTTTAGGTAGAATGGATTTATCTTATATCTATTGTTTAGGCATAAAACGCTACCATCTTTATAATAAAACAAGTCCTCATTTTTTACGATATATACTTTTCCCAATGTGCCAACAGCTGTTATCATCAAATCGCCAGGCTTAGGTACGCCGCTGGAAGAGAACTCCTTATATAAATCATAATCAATAAAAAGTTCATTGTCAACGTGATCATATTCAGCTAGTTTACCTATTTCCCTTGCTCTATAGAATGGAATGCCAGAAGTTCGCCAGTCTTTTTGATGTACTCTTCTGGCTGAACCAATATCAAGTATTTGTTTCACTCTACACCATTGCCATGTATCAGGAATCTCAAAAGGTATTTCTTCGTCTATACAGATAATCACTTTGCCCTTCTTCTCGAAGTACTTGTTATCGTCACCACGATAGATGATTGACTCTTGCTTATCACGTTTGATTCTCTTCTCTTTAATCAAGCGTTCTTTTTCTTGCTTGATTCGTTCAAGCAAAACCGAGGCTGGTTCTTCGTTAGGGTCTTGTTTAACAAGTTTTCCCTGAATGGCTTCTTGCAAAATTGACTTCAACAGCGAGTTCTTAATTTTGCAATTGAGGTGGCTTAATCTGTCTTGACAAGCACCATATTTATTAACCACCGCTAAAACCTCATTTAGTTTGTTCGTGATGCGAACCTGCTCATTGTATGGAGGTATCGGCAATATCATCTTAGATAATGTCTTTCCGTTGCAATTTGGTTGAGCTGTTGCAATGGTCCCATTTTTAAGCTGCTCCCAATAAAGCTGGCTTTCCATGAAGTATTTCATGTATTGTGCAGACAGTAATTGACTATATCGTGTACGAATAAGATAGCCAGCATAAATAGTTGGATAAGGTATTTCTTTCACAAGAAATGATTTTCCAACAGTTCCACCTGTTCTAGCAAAAAGAATGTCATTCTTTTTTAGCAAATAGGAGTCTATTTCATCCTTATTTATGCGGCAATAAGGAACTGTTGCCCATAGTACTTCACCACCTTGGATATCACTTATTCGCACCATTCTGATATCTCCAATTTCTTCTGCTGGAGCATTATAGCCATATTGAATTGAGTGAGAAAGATTACCCCAGCGTTCCCAAGACCAACTAGCAGGAACTTCAAATGGTATCTCGTCGTCAATGCATTTGACCTCGCCTGTGGCGGTGAATTTCTCATAATAGGAACTCAGTGAATTTGTTTCAATTTTATTATGAAGTGTATTTATTCATTTAATTAATTCATTCACTTATGATTGACAAATTCAAAGAGTTCCTGGAACAAGGGAACATGTCGAAGAATACGATTGACGCATACATTTATGCCGTCAATGCTTTCTTCATGCAGTACAAGGTGGTTAACAAGAAAAACTTGCTCGCCCACAAGTCCTATCTGATTGAGAGATTCAAGCCAAAAACCGTGAACTTACGCATTCAGGCGTTAAACAAATTCCTCGATTTTATTGGCAAGAAGAAACTGCGTCTCAAATCAGTCAAAGTGCAACAGCGCTCATTCCTTGAAAACGTGATCAGCAACGCCGATTACGTTTTCCTTAAAAACAAACTGAAGAAAGAAGACAACCAAGAATGGTACTTTGTGGTGCGTTTTCTTGCAGCAACCGGGGCCCGTGTAAGTGAACTGATCCAAATAAAGGCCGAGCATGTCTTCGCTGGTTATTTCGACATCTACACCAAAGGGGGCAAAGTGAGACGCCTCTACATCCCCAAGAAACTGCGTGAGGAGGCAGTCATCTGGCTCAAGGCCACATCACGCACTTCAGGCTACTTATTCCTAAACCGTTTCGGTGAACGTATCACCACACGAGGTATCTCACAGCAGCTGAAGAAATATGCCATCAAGTTCGGACTGAACCCGAATGTCGTTTATCCACACTCATTCCGTCATCGTTATGCCAAGAATTTCCTAGACAAGTTCAACGACATAGCCCTACTTGCCGACCTGATGGGGCACGAAAGCATAGAAACAACCCGCATCTACCTTCGCCGTACCGCTAGCGAACAACAAGCCATCGTCGATCGCATCATCACCTGGTAACTATTCCATGATGATATTTTTCAGTTGATTGCGAGAGGAACTGTTATAATAAAGTTCCTTTCGCTTCATTTTTTTCCTGCCAACATTCCATGATACACCCGAAAAAGTTGTATATTTGCGCTATCGGACTATCAAACTAAGAGACAGACTTCATTTTGGCAGTTTTTACAAAGAATCAAAACGAGTACATAATCCCGATATATGCACTTGAAGCTCTCAAACAGGGAGGATGGCTCCATTGCGGTTCCTGGAATATTCTCAAATTAAATCACGACTTATGAAAGAGCCAACTATACATAATATAATATGCTTAGAAGCGGAATGGGAATATAGCGAGCAAAACCCAGACAACCGCTTTAGTCTTAACACCTTGCCGATGCTTAATTGGTTAAAAGAGGCTTACGATTGTGAGATAATATATAGAAGATTCAGAACAAAGTCTGACCTGAAGTATTATCTTGACTACTTTCGTAATCATGCAAAGGGTGACGATTATGAGGAAGACTTCGACAAATATGATATTATCTATTTTGCTTGTCATGGCGAAAAGAAGTCCTTGTGGATTGAGGGGCAATCAGTGCCTCTCAAAACTTTGGCAAAGTGGGCAAAAGGCTTTTTCAAGGATAAGGTTATTCATTTCGGGTCTTGTAGAACGATGTCTAATAAAATCGACTCCAAACAGTTCAAAAGAGACTGTCAAGCCTTAATGGTTAGCGGTTATCAAATTTCTGTAGATGCGATGGATTCAAGCATAGCAGATATCGCGATAATGAACGATTTGCTTTCTAAGGAAGAATTTGATGTTGAAAGATATACAGATCGAGAAAGCAAGTTCTACCAGAGATACGAAACGCTTTTAGATGCCCTTCATTTCCATGCATGTTAAGTGTAAAACAAAGAGAATAAATACAAGACTATGAATAAGAAATCTTTCTTCTTGGGCATCTTGACAGGTGCAATCCTAACATTCGCAGTATTATTTGTTATTGCTTTGGTTAATCGAAACTCTGAAGCAGTCGACCAGATTCAGTATCTTGAACAACCTGTAAGCTATGAGAACAAGAAAGTTACATCCTTCAAGGTGTTTCAGGTTCTTGGCAATTCAGCATTGGCAACGGAAGAATCAGACAGAATAGGCGGAGATGTGATGTACATGGGCAATACTGTTGTTATTTTGGGCGATAATTACTACAGCCAACAGATTGTTACAATAAAGAATCCCCAAAGAGTAGGCTCGCTTAGCTATACAAACAATGCTGGAATGCCTATGACAGTACCAGTAATTGACGGGGATATAAAAGAATGATATTCAAAAATTCAGCTAATCAAGCAATTTTTCAACTATGCATGAAAAATGCCAACAGATTCAGAACATAGTGCTTTAGGTAGATGGATTTTGAAGAAACTCTTCAAAATCGATATCGATGCCTTAGCGAGTGAGCAACGCGCCTCACTTGCCTTGCTCGATGCTGCCAATAAGCATAAAACCCAATTTGATGCCGCGGTAGCGGCTAAAGAGGCTCAAATTTCCGACCTACTACAGCAGATTGAAGCATCAAAAGCAGATCTATCTTATGCTGCAAGGGAAATAGACCAGTTGAAACAAGAACATGAGGCCAAGCAACATGCCCTTGATTCTTTAGAGAGTGAAAAAGCCAACTTACAATCCAAAAACGACCATCTTGAAGCCCTTATCGAGGAGCTTGAGATAACTATCAAGCAGAGAGAAGCCGAATTGGCTGAGGTCAAATCCATGCTTGAAAGCCAACAGGCCGATACCGCAAAAAAGGAAAAGCAGATAGCAGGACTCAAAGGTGACATCGAGGGGTTTATGAAACTTAAGAAACAGCTCACGTCAGAAAATGCTAAACTTGAAGGCAAATCAGGCCGTCTGAGCAAGGTTACAAAAGACCTCATGAAAATGCTCGAGGACAGCAAGCTAGAAGTCGATGGTCTCAAGATAGAGAGAAGAGCACTCAAAGAAGAATTGGAGAAATACAAAAGGTGTATCGACCAACTCCAAGAGGAGCAAAAAGACCCATCAACCAAATCAGAACTTGAGGCTCAAATAGCTAAACTTGAAGAGCAAGTCGAGGCGCTCCGTCAGTCCGTTGAATCAAGAGACAAAAAAATAGAGGGGCTTGAAGCACAACATGAAATTCTCAGCAGCAGGCTGAAAGATGTCATCCTGCAGCACGAAGAATGTCAGCAGCTGTTGAGTGAAGCCAATAAAGAGAAAAAAGAACTTGAAAATCGCTTGGCTGAACTTTAGGAAATGTACGAAATATGAAAAATGATCAGGAATACGAAATCAGATGCGTAGAGGCAGATGGTCACGACTACTGCTGCGCGACATTCAAATCACGCGAAGTTGCAGAGTATAATCTCCTACATCATTATAAAGATGTACCTCTTTACGAGCATTATTACATCTGTCCCGCTGGAGTAGCAGAGGATATTCCAAGTGTCTTCGATCAATAGGATACCTCATTCCCGTAGCAACGGAATGGTTTTTTAATTTAGTCATGGCCTCGGAAACAATCGTTCCGGGGCTTTTCCATTGGTCGAAGTAAAGAATTATGATACAATACGTATCTGACTTGCACTTGGAGTTCTATGAGAATTGGCGAGAATAAATCTGACCATTTTGATGGTTTTTGGTTCTATCGGTGATTAGGACTACTATCATTCAAGGGGGAGCTTGCTCCACCGAAAAAAGGGTTATAAAAACGAGCAGAGGGAAGGGAGTTTATAAAAACTCTTAGCCTAATAAGAGTTAACTTTTGTTAACACTTTGGGCTGCCTCTCCTGAAGGAGTTCCTACGGGGAGCAAGCTCAGGCAGATGAGGGTAATTTGATGCCCTTTTGGTCCTACTTTTTTCTCATGAATCATCCTCGAGAAGTTCAAGGTCAAAATCATCGATGAGCTGCTGAAGGGCAGGATTTCGTTCAATCATTCGGGCTAAAACCATCTGCTTGGTCTCCTGCATAAGGAGGAAATCTGAGATGTCTAGACCCGCCTCACGCTGTTCGTCGGTCGCCGTCTGCTCCAACACGTCAGAGATTGCTACACTCTTGCAGATGGGTTTGAGGATTTTCGATTTCTCGATCCATTTCTCTATTGCTCCAAGATCTGGCATGAGAATCACATCCCTTCCACGAAGCACTTGCATGGCATCTTCATTGAAACATCCGTTCTTCCCTCCCGTTGCCAGCCAGAGAAAGTCTGGCATGAAGTGGGATGCTATCAGACAGGTCTTCTCGCTCTCCACCAACATGATTGTGGAAGATGATTTGGTAAGCAGATGCTCACCAAACAGACATTGCTTCAGATTGAAATCAGGCAGTTTTAATTCTGAATGTACCCAACTGACTTGCGGATGTGGCTCTTTGATACGATGCCCGTCCTTTGGATTGTAGCCCATCATCTTTCCTGCTCGGACATTCCCGTCCCTATCAACTTGCCAATAGACAGCTGCTCCTCCCCATTTCTTGACAGTACCAACCATGTAGCGTTCAATCTGTTTGTTGGCGCCCTCCTTTCCTATAGTCTTGCACAGGAATTGGTACAAGGGATTGATGCCGTAATGGGAAAGTGTCTTTCGCATGAGGTCAGCCGGGATATAAGACGGAACAAAAGGCTCGGCCTTTGTCCTTATCTGTGCAAAGGTCTTGATGCCCCTCCAGCCATCATCATTGTTGGGCTTCAGGTCTGGTTTGTCCTGGAATAAATCCTTTGGCGTATAATGATAACCACAAGAATCCTCATGGTCACATCGTCCCACATAATCGGGAAAGATTATCTTTCCCTCCTCATCGATATATCTGACGAAGCATTGTTTCCTTCCACATTGGGGACAGGTCAGTTTGCTGTTTCTGCCTGACTTATATTTCTGAAGATGAAATCGATAACTGCTCATGATTATGTTCCTTTCTGGGTTGTTGAATTATGCCGTTACACTTTGGAACTTTACACTTTTACACTTTGAAAGTGTAAAGTGTAAAATGTATCGGGTGTACTAAAGTATCTTTCGGTAGGTGCCATGACCTGTTTTCTGGAGGGTTCGCTCTACGCACATCTTAGCAAGGTTCTTCTTAACAGCACTCTCACAGAGTCCTATTTCAGCTCCAGCCTTGATAGCATCTGCTGTAGTGAAATCTGGTTGCACTCCATCCAAGAATGATTTCTTAAGCGGTGACATGGACTCTTTCTGGACTTGTGTCTTGATTTCATGATACGATAGTTCCAGATAGTCATACAGACGAATGGCCGCTTGAACGGAGCGCACATCAATGTGCTGCATGTGGATCTCGTCACAAGCCCACCCCAGGAGTTGAAACACCAATGCAAGTCTGGCCACGTTGGAGTCTGCTTTCATCACCCGGCTCTCAATGAGCCTTTCGTCCTCAATCGCATTGACTTGCTCGATAAGGGTGTTTTTCCATTGGGCAAAGCATTGATAGGCTTCGGCGCTCATGTCAAGGACTTTCGGCATGATGATTCCTTTCTCGTCAAAATCAGGCTCAATGGAAAGCAGCTTATCTATCACCTGTTTCCATTTCCGATATACACTACCAACCCGATCATCTTCATGTAATCCTGCATCCTGGATCAGTTGCATCTTGGGAATATCACGACTCTTCGGATGAAGGAACAGGATGCGGTCTATCAAACCGCTTGACACATTCTCCTTGGTGAAGAGTTCTCCGATGCGTTGCGTCTGAGTGGTACCGACAATATTAATACATGGATGGGGTATGATGATTGGAATGGGATTGCTGCAACGGGACACCTTCAATGGCTTTCCGCTGTATGCGGTGAGCAGCTGAGTAAGCAAGGGACTGTCATTGTAACGACAGAAACTCTTGAAGAATCCCATGATTTCATCCACTAGAATGACGATGCCACGCTGGTTGTCGTTATGGATTCGCATCATGGCCTCTTGAGTAAGGTCAGAGAGGATGGTTTGGACGAGAACAGGTTTGTTCTTATCAAAGGCGTCGCCATCCCTGGCTCCAGCATTCTGCTCTGCATAGCGTTTGTTCTCTTCAATGAACCTACTGACCTGAAGGAAGTCATGTTCTTGAAGTGGACGATACGCATAGTCAAGTGGCGGGGTCTTGCCCTGTCCTGGCCGTCCTATCAGGATGACATAAAGGGCAGGGCTGCTTCTCCATGATCCACGGATACGTATCTGGCAACTGTTTCCGATGGCCGTAGCTGCAGCCGACAGCATACTCATTGCCAGATATTCCATATTAAACTGCTCAATATTGGTGACATCGAAGATGATGCCCTGCAATTTCTGAGGAAAGGCATCAAGGGGAATACCAATGTCTTTCAGACCTATAGCCTCCCGTCGGATTCTGTTTGATAGCGCCAAAACACTTGGACACCCTTGATCAATCCCTACCATCATCGCCAAACGGTTTGTTCTGGACTCCGAGAATCTTGTTCACATCAGATTCACGGTACTTTACCTTGGAGCCGACCTTGACAGGTTTCAAGTAGCCCTTCTTGTCCCAATGCCAGAGGGTGGCATCACAGACGCCAAGGCGTTTCTTGGTTTCTTCTTTACTCAGCAGACAGTCCTCTTTGTTGTCTTGCATGGCCGTTGCAACCTCATTGACCGCACGACTTATCAGTTCTTCTGAAAAGTTGCGCAAGTCCTCACCGGTAATCTCTAGCTTGATGTTTGCATTGCCTGCTGAAAGAATTGACATGATATCAGTCATAGCTATACATGAGCCACCAGATTTTTGACCCTTTCATCTTGGTGGCATTATAGATGAAAAAGCCACCGCTCCATTTGGAACGATGGCGCAAAAGTATAGCAGAAAATAACTGATTTTCAATGATTTGCATTTCTCATATTTCGGCGAAATGAAAAGCGAAATATAAGAAATAGAATATCACCTAATATCGTTTAATCTGCATCTGAACTCGGATTGAATTCCTCGTTTTGGATGTTTGACTGGAGCATCGCCTTGATGTTGTCAATGGTCTTTCTCTCGATATTGGAAGTCAAAGTCAGATCACCAGACTTATCAAAGATTTTGCGAAGGGCTATCTGGAAGTTCCGGGTGCCTTTCAGGTCTATCGTCGGCACAAGCTCCTGCAGGCGTTTGTGGAATGTCGTGGCATCACACTTGTCCAGGTATTCCAGCTCTTGCAGTGCTGCATACAGATATGTCAGATCTGGAGCGGAATGCTTTAATGCGAGAATACGCTTGATGTTCTGAAGAACCTCAGCTTTGTCTTGGCACAGCAAATAATCCTCAAATTGCACTTTAGCAAAAGGGGGTATTTGGCTTTCTTCCGGAACTGGAGACGGGACACTTTCATTTTGATTGATGCTGTCAATTACGTTATCTGTGAATTTTCCATGATCAATCAGTGCCTTTTCCTTTCGGTATTGTTCCCAATCCTCCTTTGTCCTCATCTTGTTTCTGATGCTTCCGTTGATGACATATTTTATCAGGAACTTGTAAATCCATTTCGTTGCTCTGCCACAGTTGGGATTATTAATGTCGGCTTCCAATCGCTCGACCATCGTTTCATAACACTTGCCGTAATAGAGCCACGAAAGCAGGCAAGGAACAATTGACGAGCTTTCCACATTATGAAACTCATCGACCAATTGGGCCGCAAGCCCGTCATCTGCGATAAAAGAGTCAAATTCTTTTTCTCCAGGCACAACATCACCATGTATTTCGGCTTTTGATTTCGCCATTAACTTGGGCGTCATTTTAATACCCAAAGCATAGATGCGCTGAATGCTTTGATACGATTTGCTATTGATGTCTGCAACAAAAGCATCGTACTCATCCTGATGGGTATCAAGCCAAGCCTTGATCTCTTTCTTGAATTTCTCAAAGTCCTGTTTTGCCATACTCTAATACAACGTGAGTTCGATTATAGTTAATTGAAATTTAGGTGCATAGAGATTGATTTTGTAAAGGCAAGAATCAACCACTATGTTTTACCGAAGACAAAAATAGAGAAATAATTTCAATGTGAGAGGATTTCAGCAAGAGTTTTGGCAATCTTGCCCAAAAGGACCCATTTGAGTTTTGCGGATTAAGAAAATCCACAACATAATTACAGAATGAACTTTTTGTTTTTCAAATAACTATAATTCAGCTGCTTGCGAAAAGCTAAATGAATTGCGAATATTTGCTGGTTTCGGTAATTGTCATTAACTTTGCAGCAAATCACAAACCTAAAACAATTGAAAACATGAACATGTCAAAGAAACTGATGATACTGTTGTTGGCGATGCTGGCATGCATGAGTGTAAGTGCCCAAGACATTATGATTGATGAAACGTGCCCGCCTCAGTTTCCTGGCGGCGATGCTGCGTTGATCAACTTCCTCAATGCAAATATCAAGTATCCTTCCAAGGCAGCCAAGGACAAAATCGAAGGCAAGGTGATTGTGCAGTTCATGGTGAAGAAGACAGGAAAAATCGACGATGTCAAAGTGCTTCGTTCCGTGCGTAAAGACCTGGATCATGAAGCAGTCAGGGTTGTCAAGATGATGCCCGACTTCATCCCTGGCAAGCAAAATGGGGAAGTTGCCGACATGTTGTACACGATACCTGTGTCCTTCAAGCTGTTCGATAACATGGAGCCGCTCACCGTGAGTGAAGGTTCCGATGTACCCGATGGTTTCGAGCCGCCGATGTTTCCTGGAGGCGAGAGAGCGCTGATGGAGTTCCTCAAAGAGAATGTCAAATACCCACCGATGGCTGCCAAAAGAAAAACTCAGGGCAAAGTCGTTATGACCTTTGTCGTTGACAAGACGGGTAAAGTAACTGAAATCAAGGTCGCTAAATCGGTGGATATCTATTTAGACACCGAAGCCATGCGCGTCTGCAAGTTGTTGCCAAATTTCATCCCGGCTCGTCAGAATGGAGAACCTGTCAGCGTGTGGTTTACTTTACCCATCACATTCAAATTGTAAAAGCTATCTTGAAGAATGAGCACCAAAGGGATATTGCAGACATTGATGTTGGCTATTCTGGCCTGTTTGGCTGCAACTGCCGAAGCATCGTCCGATGGGTATATTGTCCCTACACGAGAGGACAATGACTCAGTCGCAGCCAGTTTGGAACGTCTTGCCAATGCCTACATCGATGATGTCAATAGTCAATACAAGGCAGGGGCATATTTGGCCGATAGCATTGGCAAGTATAAGATAGCGCTGAGATATGCTGAGCACGGATTGGCGCTGGCTCGTGAACAGTTTGGCGAGTACAGCCAACCTTTTGCTAGTGGTCTTGTGCTGGTTGCTCGCGTCAATACCCGATTAGGAAACTTTGACAAGGCTTTGGAACTCTTCAACAAAGCGCTTGATTACTATCAAAAAGAAGCTGACCTCGAGAATTTTGATGTATCGACAGCTTATATGAATATGGGATTTATCTATTCAGCCCTTGGTGACAATGACAAGGCGCTTGATTACAGCAATAAGGCACTCACTATCGAAGAGAAACTTGTAGACCTTGCAGATCCCGATATTGCATCGTGTGAGTTATACATAGGCAAAATCTACCGTGCCAAGGGTGACTATATCATGGCCCAAAAGCATCTTCAAAGGGCGCTTGACATCCGAAATGAATCATTTGGACCCGAGCATCCTTTGACGGCGGAAATCTTTAGTGACATCGGTCAGACATACGCATGTCAAAAGGACTTTGATAAAGCTCTAGAGTATCAGATGAAAGCCCTGTCGATATTCGAGAAAACGCTCAAACCCGATCACGACAATATAGCCGCATCCCTAGTTCTCATCGCTAATATCTATAATGCTCAGGGGCAAAAAGAAGCGGCACTTGAGTATTACTACAGAGCACATGATATCTTCGAAAAATCATTAGGTACTGAGCAACTATCGGTTGCCGTTGTCGATTTCAATATCGGGAATGTTTTGGGCGACATAGGCCAGTACGATAAAGCCTTGGGTTATTACATCAAGGCTTTGGACATCTATGTGAAATCATTGGGCAATGAACATCATCAAGTTGGCGTCACAAATTTCAATATCGGGTTTGTCTTGTTCAACATTGGGCAACAGGACAAGGCCTTGGAACATTATCTCAAAGCACTTGACATATATAAAAAGACCCTTAGTGCCGATGACATCGAAGTGGCGAGAACTCAGGGAAGCATTGGTTACATCTATTATCAGAAGCATCAGTATAATAAGGCTGAACCATATTTGTTAAGGGCAAAGGATATTCTGGAGAAAACAGAGGGCACTACCCATGCTATAACAGCAGAATCCTACCATCAGCTGAGTGCTTGTTATTATCAACTGAAAAACTACTCGGCAGCACTCGACTATGCCAACAAGGCACTAAAGGCCGCAACCGCCTCCTTTGGTCCCAATCACAAGTTCACCAAGCAGGTAAAGTCCAATGTCGAATCCTTAAAAGCTCACTTGAAACGAAAGTAAACCTTCAGACGCTATCTTTTGTTGGCTTGATTGTGAGAATATGAGATTATGACCCATTTGGGTATTATAAAAAAACGCACGACTATTAGCGCAGACCAGAGATGTCAACTTTTCCACTGCCCATGATTTCTTCGTGATGGTTAACTGCTGTTCCAGCTAAAACCAAATTGCCCGAACCGCTTTTGTCGGTCTCGATGCTGCTTGCATTGATGCCTGCTATTTCAACGTCACCTGAACCAAGTATGTCAAGAAACAGACCTTGGCAAGTAATGCCTGCAATAAGCAAGTTTCCAGAGCCCGTCTTGTCTATGTGTAGGTTGCTGACCTTGAGTGGATTAGGAATCAAGAATGCGCCAGAGCCGCCTAATTCCAATTTTTTAAGTGTGGGGCTTTTGACATGGATTTTCACGTCCTTTAGATTTGTTATGGCATTCTTGATGAAGCTTTTATCATTAAGTTTATCGTTAGGGTAGATAGACAGTGTGTTGCTTTCGGCATTGATGATCAAAGCCTTGACCTGTTTTTCATCGCCCTCGACGCGCACACTATAACCATCACCTTGAGTGTAGATAATCGTGAATTCACCTCCAGCATCAATGTTTTCAAATGGAGGCATTGTAACTTCTTGGTTATTGACTTTCACCTGTGTGGGATGATTCCGGCAAGAGACCACACAGAAACCAATAATAACCAGTACAATCAGATGTTTCGTATTCATATCTTGCTTTTTTAATATGGTTCTATTCATTTGACGCACGAAAACTAAAAAAAGTTTCAAGATTTCAAAAAAAATTCTTTTATCGATGAGTTAAGAAAAAAGAAATCTATGCAAGAAATGAAACTCATCCATCCACTAACATGTAAATGACCCATTTGGGTATTGTGTATGTCGTGATATAGTAGTAATTTTGCAGAAACTTAAATCTACTATATTCATACTATATTTTTTAGCAAAGGCACTTCGTTGCGAAGCGGAGTGCCGTTTTTTTTCAATACATCTGGGGCACCATACTTGTTAAGCGGTTTCAAAAGTAGAAAGAATAATGCAAATAGCCAAAAGAATAGTAATAATTGTTTCTCAGTGTTTCTATTAAGCTTCTTGAAAACCACTTGCGATAGTTCAAAAACACGAAACAAGAGAATTTCATATATCGCTGAAACACAATTAATTAATAGTGACTTATGTGAGAGACAACACAGTTTATCAATATTGAGAAACATAATGAAACAACAAATATTTCCGAGTTCTGAAAAGCAAATGTAATTTTGCAGATACTCTGAACACTTTTTTGTGTTCATACTCTATTTTAATATGTAAAACTTAAATGGCACTTCGTTGTGAAACGGAGTGCTATTTTCATCAATGCAATTGTGGAAGTTGTGAGTAATTATTTTGAAAAAAACTATTTGGATATTGTGTATGTCGTGGGATTGATGTAATTTTGCACCAATCTGAAGTACATACTATTCAGATTAATCTTTTTTAATTCATACTATATTTTTTTAAAAATTATGAATAGGCACTTCGTTGTGAAACGGAGTGCTGTTTTAATCAAAGCCATTAGAAATGATTGATACACATAATCTATAGCTACGCCTCTTTGGTTGTAATCTGTTTTTCAGTAAAAATTAGCATCAATGCTTCAAATAAGGTTGTGGTTCTATAACCTTTTCAAAAACATTTTGTATCTTTGCGACGTCAATCAATTCACTTAGTCTATATGAAGTATCTTAATATAAAGAAGGCACTGGCGGCGTGGCAAGAGATACAGCCGTTGTCGGAGAAGGATCGGGAGAGGCTCAGCCGCCGCTTCACGGTGGACTTTAACTACAACAGCAACCACCTTGAGGGCAACACACTGACCTACGGGCAAACTAAGATTCTGCTATTGTTCGGCAAGGTAATTGGCGAAGCCGACGTGAGAGATGTGCAGGAAATGACTGCTAGTAACGTTGGGTTGAAGATGATGGCAGAAGAGGCCCGCGTAAAAGAGATGCCACTGAATCAAAACTTCATCCGTACGCTGCATAAGACGCTGCTAAGGGAGGACTATACGGTGTATCGAGATTTGCCTGGCGGTGGGCAGACCAGTTTTGTAATCCATGCGGGGCAGTATAAGACACGACCTAATAGTGTGATCACACGATACGGAGACCGATTTGAGTATGCCTCACCAGAGGAGACTCCTGGACTGATGACTGACTTAGTGGACTGGTATAATGAAGCGGAACAGAAAGGAAAACTCTCACCTGTGGAACTGGCTGCATTGTTCCACTATAGATACATACGTATCCACCCCTTTGAGGATGGCAATGGACGCATCGCCCGGCTGATGGTGAACTTCATCTTGACTCGTCACGACTATCCGATGATTGTCGTTCGTAGCCGCCAGAAAAGTGAGTATCTGGAGGCTCTACATCAAGCAGACCTCGAAGTGGGTCCTATTCCCAGCGATGGCGCCCATGCAGAGCTGAAAGAAATCAAGCCATTCCTCAAGTATTTTAATGGACTAGTGGCCAGGGAAGTGTATAATGATGTACTGTTTGTGAGCGAGAGGGATGAGAATATGTGGTGGTATGACGGAGAACGGATTTCATTCAGGACACCAAACTACACAAAGATTCTGAACGCCATGCGTACAGAGCCCACACTGACTTTGGCAGACATGAAAGACATAACCGGCATTAGTATTACCGCCATCCAAAAGCTTCTTGACCATTTAATTGACAAGAAGTATGTGGAACGAGGCGAGAAGGATGGCAGCTGGAGAGTATATGTTACGCAATAAGAATATGTGCTAAAATGCGAAGAAGTGCAATTAACTAACGATTATAGCTTCTCCTTATACAGAAAAAGAACTCAGGACTGTTTATTCATAGCCCAACAGGGAAAGGAGGAACTGTACAAACTAAAATACAATTAAAGATATGCCATTGATTTTCTCAGATCCTATTGATTGGCGAGATCTACAGAACAAAGTCTGTCTTTTATTATCACAATCAGGCTTCGATGCTGAAACAGAGAAAGTGGTTTCCACTCCTCGAGGAGAAGTGGAGATAGATGTATTTGCCATTGACCCACGAAGTATTGATAGAATTTCATATGTGGTAGAATGTAAGAACTGGTGTAATCCTGTAAATCAATCTGTTATTCATGCTTTCACTACGGTAATGAATGAAACGGGTAGCAATATAGGGTATATCGTTTCAAAAGCTGGGTTTCAGAAGGGGGCTCTAAGATACATAGATCATACGAATATTAAGTTGTTTTCTTTTATTGAGTTACAAAATCACTACTATAAGAGTTGGATGGTGAATTTCTTTGCTCCTAAACTTGAAAGTTATGTGGAGCGATGCAATTTATATACCGAACCTTGTAACAGTGCGAGGGATAGAGCCGTAGCTGGTCTAAATGAAACCAATAGGGCTATTTTTAGGGCATTAGTAGACAAATATTGGTGTTTTATATTTACTTTGGAAATGATGGCTGGAAAAATCAATTATTTAATGAAAGTCAACTCTGATGTGGATTATACTTCCATTAATTGGTCTGAGTTTTTCGAGGAGTGTGAGAAAATGGAACTTCATTTCACAGGATTACCATTATCGGAAATTCTCATACAGTTGAGAGATGTATTAAGTACTATTACAATTCAATTTGATAAATTGTTTGATGATGATATTTTTATATAATAATCAAAATTATTAGAAACCATTTGAAATGTTTGAATAGGCATAAAACGATGCAAATCGATTAAATTAGGGAACGATGTAACTGTGTTTTGACAAGAATTATCCGAAGAGATTCCACTTTGGATGAAAAATCAATGATCTGAGATAAAAAGTGTGAAAATATTGAGAAAATCCGGGTTTTATCAATTTTGTTTTATAGAAAACACATAACTTTATAAACCAAACTTAATAAAATCATACGATTCTTATTAAATATAATTTATATGAGCATCAGTAAAGATGTCATCAAACAATGCCTGAATAGTAAGCCACGCGAGGTGGACCAATGCAATTGGAGTGTTGTGAATTAATCCAATAACTTGACCAGGTCTCTCTTCATTTCCTCATCAATGTCTCTATAGCGCTGAAATGCCTTGCTGCCTTCCTTGTGGCCAGATAGGGCAGAGACAAGGTTTGGATCTTTGACTTTTCTGTAAATGTTCCCAATAAACGTCCTTCGGGCCATGTGGCTACTGGCGACCTCATAGATGGGGCGCTTCACTTCTTCGCGGGTCAAGGGGTCTAATGTGGTAACAATTCTATCAATGCCAGCGAGCTTGAAAAACTCCTTGATGGCCTTGTTGTATTTCTGCTCAGAAATAAACGGAAGAAGGCCAGGCCCTTCGAAGTCCTCGTATCGTTTGAGAATCTCTTTAGCTCTCTCATTTAATGGGACACGTACCGTTAATGGTCGACCTTCTTTCGTTTTCTTGGGTATATATTCGATCGCTCCATTGACGATACTTTGCTTTGTCATTCTGTAGAGGTCACTCACACGACATCCAATGACAGACTGGAAAATAAAGATGTCACGCTGAATAGCGAGTTGAGGCCTTGCTGACAAATCCGCATTCCAGATCTGCTCCCTCTCGTCTAATGAAATATAGACTGGTGTTCCATACAGGCACTCTTCAATCGGGAATTTGTCAAATGGGCGATTGGTGGTCTTCCCATTCTCATAGCACCACAAGAAAAACGTCCTGATGCGAGAGAAACAATCTATCAGAGTGTTCTTGCCTCTAGGCTGGGGCGTGCGCTTTTCTGGTATGTTCTCATAGATTTGAGGGTATTTCTCAAAGTACTTATACTCGTTCTCGAAGAAATCCCACATATCAGCAAGCGTTTCCCTGGTCACATCGTTCACGTCAAGAACAAAGTCTTTCCTGTTTCGCTTGGTTTTCTTGACATAAAGCTCATATCGAAGCATGGATCGCTTAACTACTCTGAAATTCTTCTTGCGAACTTCAGACAGGCGGTGTTTCTCCAAAAACTCATCAAACATCTGCTCAAAGGTCTGCTTCTTGTTTCCTTCAGGTGTGAACTTTTCGGGATGATAATATCTGACAAGGACAGCTTTAAGCCAGTCTTTATCCAGATTGTCCTTGTCCCGTTCATATTCCCTCTCGATAAAGCCTTTGAGTTTCCGGAGTTCTTCATTGGTCTCTGTACGAAGCTTTGGATCACAAATAGCCTTCGACTTGACACACTCATTCTTCTCGTCCCAAAGATTAGGATTGATGGTGAGTTCTGTCTGGGCAACTGAATCCAATCTCCGGCCATCCCTCAGACGCAAATATATGGTGGCCGTCGATTCCGTGTCATACCTTTTTGCCGATTTTTTGATGATAAATGTAACTTTCATGTCTTTTTTATGGTTGATAGGATAGTGTGTAAATTGCTTTATACAAAGGTAATACTTATCCTTTGAATAACCAAAATTTTTTCCCCACATTTTCCCCACATCTGCTAAAAACCTTGCAAAACGCTTAAATGCACTTAAATCCGAGAGTTTTTGTAATATGTTGAAAATCAATAGATAATAAGCAAAATTAAAGGATTTTCAATTGAATGCCATTTAAGCGGATTTAATATTTTCAATTGCGGCTCTGGGTACCAAGCAAATAAGCAATGCGCTGTATCTCAAACAGATACAGCGCTTTTACTTGAACATTACTTGAACAATTTGAGTATTATTGCCTTAAAATTCTCTTCTTTCAATTGTACCAGAACTGATGCCCCATATATAAGGTAGTATCCCTATATTCAATCTTATTATAATGATTCAAGATATTTAGTCAATGAATTATATATCTTCTTCGTATACTGCTTTGGTATGTACTGAAAGATCTCTCCTTTTTCATTTTGAAGAATCAGTATTCCATCAATATGTAATGAGCTGATCACATACATCAGTTTTGGAAAAGCGGCATCATGTTCTCTGGCTAATGTCGTTTCATGCACAACATTAAGAGATGGATATGGTGCTAACCCACATATTTCATTTCCCTTGAAAACTAAAGCTCCAACGTACTGAATGAATTCTTTGTATTCAACTGCAAAATGAAGATTTAATCTTGATTCTGCTGACTCAACCTGAGCGGCTTCAACACTGCCGTACGCATGTTTAGGCGTAGGCAAATTATTTAATATATTAATAATATTATCCATATTCTTACCTATTAATTCAACATTTCTGCACGTGCTTTCCAATAACTATCTCTTTCTGCACGAAAAGCAGTTCTATCTATTTGACTTGGAACAGTTTTTTCGTGTAAAACGACATCGTTTCCTACTCCTCGGTGTTGCTCAAAAGTTAATTCCGCCAACGGGCTATTCATTCGTTGTCCAATATGATGCAATTCAAATGGCTGTCCATTACTGTCTAATGGAGCTAACCCATTTAAAGCTCTTTCTTTGTTCGACATTGAGAACATGTCATCTAGCTTACCAAAGCCCTCTGGCATGCCACCCCGAGAAATAGAGACCTCATCACTTTGTAATGTTACAGAATTCCTTTGTTCCCAATTGATTTCAGGATTCTGCAAACATGGTCTATCATTGATTATGCCCTCTTGTAAATCAGCATCCATATATATTTCAGCTTCTTCTAAAGAACGAATAGAATCAACTACTTCCGGATTCCAACCATAATCCTTTAACTGTTCATGCACTTGCATTTTATTCTCCTCCAATAGCGGGTTGGAAACATCTTTTATATGATGTTTTGATACATCCAGATTATCTCCGGACCATGCTTCTGAAGGATTCTCCAGTCTTCCCTCAACAAAATTGTTTTCCAGAGAAGGTTCTAATGCACTTTCAACCTCAGAGAAAGAAGTCTCAGGTATTGCTTCTATGGCACTTGTTGCCGCTTCAGCTCCTTCTGCTAATACTGCTTCTATCATATGAATTCAATTTTAATTATTTATCCATCTTTTATATATTCTTAGCAACTCTTTGGATTTTGTAGATTGATGCTTTAAAAGGCATTGTACAACAGTGAGAATTTCGCCTTGGCTCAATGATAATAAATCATCACGGAACAAGCGGGCGATGGAATTTGTAAGTTCATTTGTATCCGCTTGGCTTTTCTCGCACATAATAGCTTCAATTTCATCCTCCATATTAATGTAAGCTGCTACCAAAGCGCTTAATTCCTTAAAACTGTCAACTTCCCAAATTCTGCAAAATCCAGTTTTGTTATACTCATCCACCAGTTTGTAGATTGCAAATTTAGTAATCGAAGACATGCTGGTCTTGGAAAGATTCTCAATAACAGAATCCAAGTCAAAACTTGGTCCAGCGCTTAATTTCCCGGCAACAAGAAATTTGATTATGTCAACATTAGGATGAAAAACCAAAGCCTCATTCAAAATCTCATCATCCTCCTCCCTAGTATAAGGTATGTAAGAAGAAAACTTATCTATTGCGCATTGTACTGGTTCCTCCCAATCATTCTGATATACTATTGCTTGCCCTATTTTCTGTTTATTAATTTCTTCAATCTGCTCATCAAACAGACCGATGGATTTACCAGCAGTGCGGCAGTCTTCTTCATCTGGAAGAGCTAAGATAATCTTTGTATTTGTATTGCGTATTGTAGACAAATCAACCTGGGCTGGAGATTGATCAATAATGATGAAACCTTCACCATAAGTGCGCATTTCAGCAATACAGTTAGATATCATTTCTACAGATTTTCCGATAAGATTAGAAGATTCTTGAATCTGAGTAGTTGGCGCTCGTTTTAAAATATTATGTGCTTCCTCCAAAACGGTCACATGAGTAAGGTGCTCATTCATACCACAACTGGACATCCTATATTCATTGAGCTTCAGAACAAGCATACCCATAATCAATGAGACCGTTTCGCTATTGCCTATTCTATGTAGATCAACTATCGCATTCTCATCAAACAAATCCTTACTAGAGATTTCTTTGGCAGAGTTTAACATAAGACCTGTTGTACCCTCCGCTAAATCCATCAGTCGGGTTTCGATAGCCCCTTTATAATCGCTTTTTGAATCGGCAGAATACTCCGACTTGTTGATGAATTTGCGAAGAGACATAATAACGTCCTCAATTCTAGGGAAAAGCACATGACTGTAATCAAATGGTTTGGATAGTTTTGTATTCCATCCGCAGCCCTTATAGGCATCCAAAATAGACTTCTTCAATACAGCTGGCATAGCGGCATACATAGGCCAGCAAGCATTAAAAATTTCGACCAACCTGTTTACATGCTCATAGAGCAATACTCCTTTCTCATATTCAAAAGAAAAGGGATTAATAGTTAGTAGCTTGGAGTCGTATGGATTTGATCCATAGACAGACACACCTTCAAGGCCGCCAAGAACATTTTTATATTCTCCTTTTTGTGGCTCTATTACCAAAAACTTCTTGCCATGTTCATACAGAGATTTGAGAATGAGGTACATAGCATTGGATTTTCCGCTGCCAGTTGTGCCTGTAACAAATGTATGCCTTGTTAAATCATCTAGATTCAGACACACTGAATTCTTTTTGTCTATTTCGCCTAGATTTAAGATATTCCCTAATCTCAGTGTCTGATTACAACTATCATTTTTTTGAGTTTGTTCTTCTTTTGTTTCGAAATCTCCTGTTACATCCTCAGTTTCTTTTACATATGAAGAATATCTGGTAACACTTCTGCCGAAAGACGCCCTTGTTTGCACAACAATTCCTGGCACGCTGCTTTGTGGCAATGCCATATGAATAGCCAGTTCTTTACTACTCACTGTAGTTCCAGCAGAGACATTCTGGCCATCCACAATAAAACGAGGGTTTATCCCATAGCTCAGATACCTCAGAATCTCTATGTTTGATGGGGAGCCCGTTTCCCACGAATTAATCGTTGTAACCTCTAGACCAGATTCTTCTCCCACTATAGTTCCTTTGTAAATGCCAGCAATCTCCCTTGAAGTACTTTCACTATTAGAAACAAAATAAGTTGCACAATTCCATAATCCGAACGGAGCGGCATTGCGCAATCGCTTTATTTGCGTTTCAATTGTTTCCATAAGATCTTTAACATGAAGATCTTTAGTTGTAACCTGAAGAGTATTTGATGTTGAAGAGCTCGTTGCCTTTGCCTGTGCTGTTTGCTTTGTTTTAGCGTCTTGTATCAACTGTTGAGTTAAATCAGAGGCCTGATGCATATCACCCTTTGACACAGCTTTGGCTAATTGATCAAGCGTAGTTTCAGAATGGCTTTTCCCTCCACTGACCCCCTTTGTCTTATTCTCATTGGTGCTGCCCCCTATACCGAATGGAGTAAAAGAATCAGAAGAACCTTCTGTTTCAGAGTAGTTCCAACCGCTAGTAGTCCCATCTGTAGTATTTGTTCCTGTCGTCTTCGTTTCAGATGTTGTATAGGTGGTACCGTTTGTGATTGTTCTACCAATAGTTTTACCTATAGTATTCGTAATACCTTCAGTGATGGTATCTGTGAGGCTTTCAGTTTCTGATTTAGACAAAGATGTTTGGAACTCTTCAAATGGGGAAAGTTGTCTATAAATCCGTTGAAAAGCATTAACAATTCTCTCTTTTTCTTGTTCTGACACAGAATCTGCAATGAAAAATGCTGAAAAAGAAGGAATCGTTGCTGTGGAGTTGATTAAACGCTCAAGCCCTTGAACAAACTCTTCCTTCTTGTCATCCCTTAGGGATGCCACACCACTGACACAAGCGACAGCAGGAGTCTCATATTGGCTGGATATAACCTTAACATCAACATCATCAATATTAGTTGTGTGTATTCCAGTTAGAAAACCATTTAGAGCCGCTTCTAAAGTTTCACCAGAAAGGTTATATCCCTTATCGTTATTATCTCTTGCTCCAAGATACAGTTTTGTAATGCCATCCTTTTTATCAAGTACTAGTGCAACCTGAGCCGCTTCGGCTTGCAATGCTGCAAAAAGCATTGAAAACTTGTCAGTAAAGAAGACATTTTTTTCATATACAATTTTATCAATCCTAAACCATCTATAGCATGGAATGGCTATAGGCTCCTCAGGTATATTGAACACTTCTATTTTTTTCCTTTTTCGACATATCTTCTTTTTTAATGGAACAACTGTAGAAGTCTTAATACCACGAAGATAAGTGCGCCCGATAAAATCATCTATTGTTTTTAGGTTCTGTAAGATTTCAGTCTTTGTTAACGAATTATTGACTTCATCTACTTTTAGGGTTTCTTCGGGATAAGTAGGGAGAAGGCTGTTTTGAAGCGCGTCGGTTCGCAATTGGTCTTGTTGGGCTTCGTTATTATCAGATGGGGCTTTAACCTTTGATCGAGCCCTTTCTCGTCTTGATTGATTACTCATATATGTAAGAGTTTAGAAGTGATTCTGATTCTTTTACAGCAACATCCAACCAAGCATCAAATTGAGTCCAGGTTCCTCTAATAAGACATTCTTTCAACCTACCTAAGTCATCTTCAAACATTTCTTTAGCTGGTTCTTTGGATGCCGATGCTTCTGCAGTTTTTTGTTGTTTGTATACCCTATAAGCTAGTCCAAGCGCAATTATTTCAATAACAATAGCTGCTATTGGAGAAAATCTTGCCATAAACTCAGGAAGTCTCAAAAATCTTGGTAAAAGCGTGATACCCAGAGCGATTGTTGTGCCTCCTAAAACAATGTTCAAATCGGCACAGCCCTCGTTTTTCTTAGATTGTTCAACAACGACCTCTTTGACTTTTGGTAACTCAACGGGTTTAAGACTAATCCCGTTGTCGGCCACCCATTTTTTCATGCGCGCTACATATCCATCTGTAAAACTGGAATACATCGATACTTTATTAGCTGGCACACGGCTTAAATACAATGCATACTGGTCGTTAATGTAATCATCAAAGGCAAATTCAATGATATCCTTTGTTTTAGACGCAAAAAGAGCGATCTCGGTTTCGCTTAATTGATCAATTATAAGATCATCAGCATATTTACGTATTTTGTCTTGAAGTTCTACGCGATCTATCATATGTTATCAATTGTTTTAATAGTTTTTTCAATAATGTCAAGATTATGAATAATCCGTTTACGCTTGGATTCTAATACGGAAGTATTATCCTCAGCTAACACCTGATCATATTGTTTTTGTTGATCTGAAACTTTCAAATCAATTGCCCTCGACACCTCGGTGCCAACCAACTCGATTCTCTTACTAATCGAAGAGATAAACTCTTTCAAATTTGAATTGAAGGCCTCTATAACACGATCCTTATAATCCTTTAGGGCTTTATTATCATCAGGTATATCCTTTCCGTAGATTGGCTTGGTATAGTCATTTTCGTAACCCCAATTCGACTTTCCAAAAACGCGCCCCAAAAACCTCTTTGCGCCACCCCAAAAACCACTGGTTTCTTTCTGCTCATAACCAATTATCTCTTTTTTGGTATTAGCTTTCTTTACCCTTTTTAAAATAGTCTTAAAATCAATCGTTGGCATTGTTACTTCCTGTTTGTCTTGAAGGAGGTAATAGGCGGACTCAAAATCAGATGATAATGCATCGAATACATCAGACTTCTTTTTGTTTATTATATCAACTAGTCTGCCGGCTTGATTGTCGACCTTATAGAAATCGTCTTCTTCTCTTAAATTAAGTATTTGAGAATCCATATCACTAAAATTATCAGATACTTTTTTCTTTGAATAACGAGTTCTGATTTTTTGAAGTTCTGAATCTTTTTGAGATTTCAATTTTTCTAGTTTGTCTTTTTCGATGGAAACCTTTTTTTTGAATTCTTCTTTTTCTAGTAGAAGTTTTTGGCTGATAGTTGTTTCCTTTTTTTTTAAAATCTTTTTTTGAGTTGTGATATCTCTTTTAATATGGTCCATCAGGCTTTGAAAAACCTTCATTTTTTCAAGTTCAGCAAAATCATTAAGTTTTTCTCTCAATTCATTTATGCCTGAAAACTCATCAAAATACTTAAGGAGATTCTCATTGTTGACTTCTTTCTCGTCCTCGTCTAACATGCCTATGAACACATTCCTTGCATTGATTGCCGCCTCCCAATCTTCAATAGACCAATCATTTGGAACATTTTTCTTTTTTAATGCTTTCAAGTCAAGGCCTAATCCTTTAACGTATTCCAGAAACAAACTGCATATACTATCAACACACACCAGATGATCCTCTTGAAGTTTATACTTATTAATGAAAAGATTCTTGGCTCTGTCAATCTCTTCTTCCTCATGAGCAATAAAGTTGGGATCTGCCGCAAAAGTAATAATCAGAAACATTCTACGTCTTGCTTCCTCATAAATGGTATCAAAAGTATCTTCCACAAATCTATTAAACCCACTTCGTTGAAGCTGAAGACGGCCAGAATTCACAAAGATAATTGCATCAACGTTATTATAGCCATTTTCGTTTTTACTATTGATGAAGTCTTTAGTCGCTTCCTCAATACCACCAATTGCGCCAACTCCAGGGGTGTCTACAATTCTCCAGCCTTTGTATGCTTCTGGGAGAAGACACTTAACGACAACCTTAACCGGAATGTTCGACTTGCTGTGGCCAGAACAATATTTTTTTAATAAAGATTCGTCAATCTCAATACCGCTTTGAAGTTGAGACAAGAATGCCTTTCTTTGGCGAATCTTACTAAATGTCAATCCGCTAATTATTAGCCTATTAACTTCATTTACAGGAATGTTTTCAAATTCACTTGGTATGGCGACAAGGTTCTTTAGATTCTTTGAATCCATATTCTTGATCTTTCCATCAGCAAATGTAACTTCTATTGATTCTATATCGGAATAAATAATCTCTGTTAATACACAGGTAGTTTGACCATATGCTGTTGGAAGTAAACCCCTTTGACCTAAAAGAGCATTAATAAAAGTTGACTTTCCTGAACTCATTTCTCCCACGACCGCAAGTGTAAAATAACCTTTCAAAAAAGGTTGAGCCTCTCGCCGGATTGTTTCGGAAAGCATTGGTTCTTTCACATTCAAGTTCACACGAAACTTCTCGTACTCTTCAAGTGCTTTTCTAGCCCTTTTTTGTAGAATTGAGAACTTATCCATGTCTTTTTTTTATAAATCCAAAACTTAGTAAAAAATAGAAACTAATCGTTTTATGTCCCGCATTGATTAAAATAATCTGCAAAATGCACAGCCATAAAAATCAAATTCAAAGACATAAATATTGTGCAAATATCGTCAATTCTTTTGTTATATGCAAATAAATAAAATGATTAATACATTATTTTTACTTGAACATTACTTGAACATTTGGACGGATGTAGTTCCATGATAATCAGTGAAACTCATCCTTGATGTGGTGTAATGGGTTGATTATCTGTGAGGTTAGGTGATTTTCGGTAAGTATTGATGATGCGGTGGGATGGCCGGCTCTGGGTACTGAGTAAGTATTTAAGGCTCTGTATATCAATGATATATGGCGCCTTGATTTTTTTATTTACTGGAATTTATTTAATTTTGAGGGTTGAAAATTTATTGGTTTTCGGTAGGGTGGATTTTAAATAATATGCGGGTGATTTGGATATGTTGGAGAAAATTATAAACTTTGCAGTATGAAAGGTAAGATTTTTGGCAAAGCTGTTCTTTGCTTATCTATATTTTTATGTGTGCTCTTGTTGGCTTCCTGCTCTCACGAGAAAGTGAAGTACAGGATCGGCGTGTCGCAATGCTCTGCGGACATTTGGCGTGAGCAACAAAATCAAGAGCTCCTGATGGAGGCCTATCTACATAACGATGTGGAACTGCGGTTTGCCACAGCCCGTGACAACGATGAGCGACAGATCCAACAAATTGATAGCCTTGTTGCAGCTGGCATTGACCTGCTGATTGTCGCCCCCAACCAATTGTCGACAATTTCTCCAGCGATTGACCATGCCTATGACAAGGGCATTCCTGTGATTGTGTTCGAGCGCAAGACGAGTTCACAAAAGTATACTGCCTTCATCAGTGCCGACAACTATGAGATGGGCAAAGTGATGGGGGATTATATTGTGTCGCGCATAGATAAGCGTGGCAATGTGATGGAGGTGATGGGTTTGAAAGGTTCCTCGCCTGCCATAGAGCGTCACAATGGTTTTCGCGAAGCGATTGAACCGTATCCTGGCATATCGGTAGTCGCTACTCTGCAGGGCGACTGGACTGAACCGACTGCTTATCAGCAGACCAAAAAGTGGCTGGCCGACCATAGCGACGTTAATGTTGACCTGGTGTTCGGCATGAATGACCGCTCGGCAATGGGTGCTCGCCGCGCCTTTGAGGAGTTTGGACGACAGCTACCTTTGTTCTGCGGCATCGACGGTCTGCCTGGTCCCAATGGCGGCATTGAGCTGGTGCGTGACTCGTTGCTTGATGCGTCCTATATCTATCCCACCTGCGGTGACCAATTATTAAATCTTGCGATTGACATTCTTGAGGGAAAGCCATATCAGAAGGAAACGAGATTGATGTCGGCTCTGGTGACCCGTGACAATGCTCGTGTGTTGCAGTTGGAGAGTGATGAGATCTTGCGACAGACAAAATACATTGAGAGGCTGCACCAGACGGCAAGCGGCTATGTGCAACAACTTGCCAACCAGCGTACGCTCACATTTGTCGCGCTGGCTGCGATATTGCTGCTGCTGGCGTTGCTGGCCGGTATCTACATGTATTACCTGCAGCGTGCGCGCATCCAGGACGAGCGCACACAGATGGAACGTGAGCAACTGGACTTCTATACCCAAGTGAGCCACGAGCTACGCACACCGCTGACGCTCATCGAGGGCCCCTTGACGCAACTGGCCGAGACGTCCGACATCAAAAATGCCAGTGAAGAGGCTGGCAACCTGTTTGCCATCGTGAGGCGCAATACCCATAACTTGACACAACTCATCAACAAGATGCTGGATGCCCAGGTGGGTGGCCACAAGCCTGACATGACTACCGAGCAGATTGACGCCATCACGATCCAACGCCCTGTGACGGATAACGAAGAGCATATTGAACTGGATGAGGACACCCCCACCGTGCTGATTGTCGATGACAATGCCGACATCCGTGCCTACCTGAGGACCATCCTGCAAGGCATATACCATTTGCTGGAAGCCGAGGACGGGCAACGTGGTCTTGAGGTGGCAAGGGAACAGGTGCCGGACCTGATCGTGTCGGACGTGATGATGCCCGTGATGAACGGTCTGGAGTTCTGCCAACAGGTAAAGAAAGACATCATTTCCAGCCACATCCCAGTAATCCTTCTCACCGCCAGGGCATTGGACCAGCATCAAATCGAAGGTTACCAGAGCGGTGCCGACGCTTATATCACAAAGCCATTCTCGCCCGAACTGTTGAAGGCACGCATCCACAATCTGTTGCACAGTCGTCACCAGTTGAAGGACCTGTGGGGCATGAAACCCGCGACAGCAGTAAGCAATAACCGACCCAAGGTTGCTTCCGCGGCTCCAGAACCCATTGATGATCCCTTTATCGCCAAATTCAAGGAAATTGTGGAGGAACGTCTGTCAGACAGCAATCTGAGTGTGGAGGATCTTGCTGCAGACATGAGTTTGAGCAGGGTTCAGCTCTATCGCAAGGTAAAGGCGATGACAGGCTGCACGCCGGTTGACCTGTTGCGCAAGGCAAGATTGGCCCAAGCACAGAAGCTGCTACAAGACTCAAATCTCTCAGTTAGTGAGATTGCCTATCAGGTTGGATTTGCCTCTCCGTCATATTTCACCAAATGCTACAAGGATGAGTACGGCATCGTGCCCGGCGAGGCACGCAAACCCTGATTCAGTTAATTTTATGCTCCAAAAATACAAGTATTTACAGAATAACCCTTGCTGGATTGAAGAAAATCATTAAATTTGCACTTTCTCTCATGTGAGGGAGAAAAAGACATTGTGGGTTATTTATTTGAGTTGCTGACTCTTTTCGGACCAAACTGCGACCTTGGAATACTGGAATAGAGAGTACAGGACACCACCATTTCATCGACAAAAAATGGTGTGGACCGACGTTTCATCTATTCTAACGGTTGTCGCAGACCTGGTTCGAAAGTGAAACGATGTGAGTCCACACCTTTTTGCTGTTTTTACGGTACAAAGGTAGTCCTACATCATGTAAAATACTTGTAATAATCGTTCATTTACTAATAGAATTGATACATTGAAACAAATTTGCGAGTAGAAGAACGAAAAGTGATAGTCCCCCAATTTTCAAGCAGTTACCTTTGCCAAAAAATAACATGAACTATATATAATGTATTAACCTAAACCAACAGAACAATGAACGTACTGAAAAGATTTCTACTCAGCTTCATGCTCATGTTGACGTGTACCCTAGTGTATGCGCAAACAGAAATCACAGGCACCGTCTTCGACGAGACCGGAGAGACCGTCATCGGTGCCACTGTGGTTGAGAAAGGTACCAACAACGGTACAGTGACAGATTGGGATGGCACCTTTACCATCAAGGTGAATCCCGGAGCAACACTCGTCTTCACCTACGTGGGCTTCCTGCCCGTCGAGATGCCTGCCGCCAATGGCATGACGGTGACGATGAAAGAAGACGCTCTTGCCTTGAACGAGATTGTGGTGACCGGCTACACCACGCAGCGCAAGGCCGACCTGACGGGCGCCGTGAGCGTCGTGAGCGTAAGCGACCTGGTCAAGCAAAACGAGAACAACCCCATCAAGGCGATGCAGGGCCGCGTGCCCGGCATGAACATTGCCGCCGACGGTAACCCCTCGGGTGCCGCGACGGTGCGCATCCGCGGTACGGGAACGCTGAACAACAACGACCCCTTGTACATCATCGACGGTGTGCCCACCAAGGCCGGCATGCACGAGCTCAACGGTAACGATATCGAGAGCATCCAGGTGCTGAAGGACGCCGCCTCGGCATCCATCTACGGTAGCCGCGCTGCCAACGGTGTGATTATCATCACCACCAAGGGCGGCAAGGACGGCAAGGTGAAAATCGACCTGGACGCCAGCCTGTCGCTGCAGACCTATGCCAACAAGATGAAGGTGTTGAACGCCAAGGAGTTTGGCCAAGTGATGTGGCAGGGCTTTGTCAACGACGGCCTGAACCCCAACATGAACGGTCTGGGATACCACTATGACTGGGCCTATGATGCGCTGGGCGTGCCCATGCTCAACGGCATCACCATGAACAAGTTCCTGGATCCTGCAGGCATCACGCCCGCAGCCGACACCGACTGGTTCAAGGAGACGACCCGCCTGGGCCTGGTGCAGCAATATAACGTATCGCTGAGCCAAGGTACCGAGAACGGGACCTCGTTCTTCTCGCTGGGCTACTACAAGAACGACGGCATCATCAAGCAGTCGGACTTCCAGCGCCTGTCGGCCCGCATGAACACGACCTACAAGCTGTTGAACATCGGTGACCGCAAGATTGTCACCGTGGGTGAGCACTTCACCGTGAACCGCACCAACGAGCTTCAGGCTCCTGGCGGCTTCCTGGAGAACGTGCTGCAGTTCAACCCCTCGCTGCCGGTTTACACGACCGACGGTCACTATGCCGGTCCCGTGGGCGGTTACCCCGACCGCGAGAACCCCGTGGCCCGTCTGGACCGCAACAGCGACAACCGCTACACCTACTGGCGCATGTTTGGTGATGCGTTCATCAACATCAACCCCATCGCCGACCTGAACCTGAAGACGACCTTTGGTCTCGACTACTCGCAGAAGCAGCAGCGCATCTTCACCTACCCCGTCACCGAGGGTACAGTTGCTAACCCGACCAATGCCGTCGAGCCCAAGCAGGAGCACTGGACCAAGTGGATGTGGAACGCCATCGCCACCTACAACCTGGAGCGTGGCGCACACCGCGGCGACATCTTGCTCGGTACCGAGTTGAACCGTGAGGACGACTCATGGCTGAGCGGCAAGGCCTATGACTTTGCCGTGCTGAATCCCGATTACATGTGGCCCAACGCGGCAGTCGGCGAGGCTGAGGCCTACGGCTCGGGCGAGGGCTACACCCTGGTATCCTTCTTCGGCAAACTGAACTACACCTACGCTGACCGCTACCTGGCCAGCTTGACCCTGCGCTATGACGGCTCGAGCCGTTTCGGCCGCAATAACCGCTACGGTACATTCCCCTCGGTGAGCCTGGGTTGGCGCATCAGCGAGGAGCCCTTCATGAAGGGTCTGGACTGGCTCGACAACCTCAAGCTGCGTGCTTCGTGGGGTCAGACCGGTAACCAGGAGATTTCCAACATTGCCCGCTACACCATCTACGAGAGCAACTATGGCGAGGCAGGCTTCGGTGGCCAGAGCTACGGTACCAGCTACGACATTACCGGTTCCAATGGTGGCCACACGCTGCCCAGCGGTTTCAAGCGCAACCAGCTCGGCAACGACAACCTCAAGTGGGAAACCACGACACAGACCAACCTGGGTTTTGACTTCGGCATGCTGCGCAACGCGCTCTATGGCTCGTTTGAGTGGTACTACAAGAAGACTACCGACATTCTGGTTTACATGCCCGGTATCGCTGTGATGGGTGAGGGCAGCAGCCAGTGGATCAACGCCGGCGAGATGACCAACAAGGGTATCGAGCTGAACGTGGGCTACCGCGGCAGCGCAGGCGATTTCCACTATGACATCGCCGGTAACATCGGCACCTATCGCAACAAGGTGACCAAGCTGCCCGAGACGCTGGCAGCAGCCGGCACCTTCGGCGGTAACGGCGTTGAGAGCGTTGTGGGACACCCCATGGGTGCCCAGGTGGGCTATGTGTATGACGGCATCTTCAAGAGCCAGGAGGAGATTTACAACCATGCCGAGCAGAATGGTGCCGGCCTGGGTCGCATCCGCTGGAAAGACCTGAACGGTGACGGTGTCATCAACGAGAAGGACCAGAAGTGGATCTACTCTCCCGTGCCCGACTTCACTTGGGGTCTGAACATCTATCTTGAATACAAGAACTGGGACTTCACCATGTTCTGGCAGGGTGCTCAGGGTGTTGACGTCATCAGCGACCTGAAGCGTGAGTCCGACCTGTGGGCTGGTCTGAACATCACCAATCTGAACAAGGGCCGTCGCCTGCTCGACGCCTGGACTCCCAACAATCCCAAATCCAACATTCCTGCTGTCAGCACGATGGACAACAACAACGAGAAGCGCGTCAGCAGCTACTTTGTGGAGGACGGTTCCTACGCCAAGATGCGTAACATCCAACTGGGTTACAACTTTGGCAGCAACGTGTGTGACAAGTTGCATCTCGCGCGCCTGCGCATGTATGTGTCGGCCCAGAACCTGCTGACCATCAAGAGCAAGTCATTCACCGGTGTGGATCCCGAGAACCCCAACTTCGGTTATCCTATCCCCCTCAATGTCACCTACGGTCTTAATGTTTCATTCTAAAATTCAAGATTCACTATGAAAAAGATATTCAATATATTGTGTGTAGGCCTGGTTTGCTGCAGTGCTACCACATTGTTTACGTCTTGTGATGATTTTCTCGACGAGCACAAGCCTCAAGCCACGCTCAGTGACGACCAGGTAAAGACGCCCGAGAATGCCGAGGCTATGGCCATCTCGGCCTACGCCATCTTCACCAGTGCCGAGGACATCAATTCATCATTCTCGATGTGGAACTTTGACGTCCGTAGTGATGACGCCTACAAGGGTGGCAACGGTACCAGCGACGGTGACGTTTTCCATCAGCTTGAGGTCCAGCAAGGTGTGCTCACCACCAACTGGAACATTAATGATATGTGGGTGAGGTTGTACAACAGCCTGTCGCGCGTGAACAGCGCTATCGCACTGCTCAAGGAGACCGACGAGAGCTACGCCATGAAGAGTCAGCGCCTGGCCGAGATGAAGTTTTTGCGTGCCTATGGCCACTTCCTGCTCAAGCGTCTGTACAAGAACATCCCCTTTGTCATCAACGAGAACTTGACCTACGAGGAGTATAACGAGCTGTCCAACACCCAGTACACCAACGACGAGGGCTGGCAACTCATCATCGACGACCTGATGGAAGCCTACAACACCCTGCCCGAGGTTCAGCAGGACAAGGGACGTCCCACCCGTGCCGCCGCTGCCGCTTTCCTGGCCAAGGTTTACCTTTACAAGGCCTATCGTCAGGACGACGCCAACAGCAACCAGGTGACGAGCATCAACCAGGGCGACCTGGAGAAGGTCATCGAGTTCACCAATCCTGGTCTGTATTCCCACTATGGCCTGGAGGATGACATCCACAACAACTTCCGTCCTGAGGACGAGTACGAGAATGGCATCGAGAGCATCTGGGCCATCCAGTACTCCCGTAACGACGGTTCCACCTACGGTAACCTGAACTGGAGCTACGGCTTGATTCCGCCCAACATTCCCGGTGCTACCGATGGTGGCTGCGACTTCTACAAGCCCTCGCAGAACCTCGTGAATGCCTATCGCACCGGCTCGGACGGTCTGCCCCTGCTCGACAGCTTCAACGAGAAGGACTATGACATGTCTGCTGACAATGCCGACCCGCGTCTGTTCCTGACCGTGGGTATGCCCGGACTGCCCTACATGTTCAACCGCAACTACATGATGGAGGAGACCAGCATCTGGAGCCGCAGCAACGGTCTGTACGGCTACTATGTATCCCTCAAGCACAATGTTGACCCTGCTCTCATCGGCAGTTACCTCATCAAGGGTTCTTATTGGGCCAGCCCGATGAACCGCATCGTCTTCCGCTATGCCGACGTGCTGTTGATGCGTGCCGAGGCTTATGCCCAGTTGGGCCAGGCCGACCAGGCTATCAACCTCGTGAACCAGCTGCGCTCACGTGCTGCCACCAGCACCCAGATGATCTCCAGCTATCCCAACGCCTACGGCGTGAAGATGTTCATCAGCAACTATCGCGGCAGCTATTCCAAAGACCAGGCCGTGAAGATTGTGAAGATGGAACGCCGTCTGGAGATGGGTATGGAGAGCGAGCGCTTCTTCGACCTCGTGCGCTGGGGTGATGCCGCCACGGTGCTCAACAAGTACTTTGCCGAGGAAATCAGCCACTGCTCCATTTACAGTGCCGCGCATTTCACCGCCAACAAGGATGAGTACCTGCCCATCCCGTTCAGCCAGATTTCGGCTTCCAACGGCCATTACACGCAGAACATTGGCAACTGGTAATCACAGCAACATAGTTAAATTCCGAAGAATAAAATAACAATGATTATGAAAGCTAAGATTTTATATATACTGTGTGCGTGCTTTGCCTGCTGCGGACTCGCCACAATGCTCAGCTCATGCTCCGATGACAACGTCAGCGACCTGCAGTTGTCGGGCAACTGCATGATTGAACAGATTACCCTTGACAATTATGAGGGAATCATCGATCTGCCTTCACGCTCCATCGTCGTTCGTCTGCCCGAGGTCTACGAGACATCGGCCATGAAGGTTACGGCACTGAAGATGTCGGATGGCGCCGTGTGCAACGTTAGCCAGGGCGAAACCATCAACATGGACGCCGCCAAGGTGCTGCATGTCAAGAACGGTGACGTCTATATGGACTGGACCTTGTCTGTCCTCCACGACGAGGCCCGCATCTATGAGTTTGTCATCAATGACATCTACACGGGCAGCATCGACCAGGAGACCAAGTCGATTGTCGTCTATGTTCCCGCAACGCTCGACATCACCAACCTGGTGCCCACCATCACCTATAGCCCCAATGCAACAATCTCCCCATCGTCGGGTGTTGCTCAGGACTTCTCGCAGCCCGTCACCTACACGGTGAAGAACAACTCGGCCGAGAGCGTTTATACCGTTAAGGTGATTGCCATCAGCAAGCCCAAGGCCCTCTTCCTGGGTTCCGCTCCCACGATGAATGACCTTGATCCCGAGGCTCAGACCGCTTGCCAGTGGATGCTGGGCAACGTGGAGAGCTCACTGTATGCTTCGTTTGCCGACCTGCGCGCCGGAACACTCGACCTGTCGGAGTGCAAGCTCATCTGGTGGCACTGGCACGTTGACGGTGGCGTTGACGGACACGACAACTTCGTTGCCAAGGCTACCGATGCGATGAACACCCTGAACGAGCTGCGCCAGTTCTACGAGAACGGCGGTGCCTTGCTGCTCACCCGCTATGCCGTCAACCTGCCGTCATTCATCGGCACGACCGGTGACGACGAGTGGACAACGCCCAACAACTGCTGGGGTCAGGACGAGGCCTATGCCGAGTTGGTCGGCGGCCCGTGGACATTCCGCATCTTTGACGGTCAGAATGATCATGCCATCTATCAGGGTCTCGTGGCCGGTGACAACCCCAACGAGGTTTACTGCACCGATGCCGGTTACCATATCACCAACTCCACTGCCCAGTACCACATCGGTACCGACTGGGGTGGCTATGACAACTATGACGTCTGGACCGGCCGCACCGGTGGTAGAATCCTCGGTGTTGGCGGCGATGGCGCTATCGTGCTCTGGGAGTATCCCGCTCATGACGGCAAGGGTGGCATCATCTGCGTCGGCTCGGGCTGCTACGACTGGTATTCCTACACCTACGAGGCTGGTTACACCGAGAAGTTCCACAAGAACATTGAGATTATGACCAAGAATGCTATCAACTATTTAACCAAGTAATTGACTCATGAAAAAGTTCAAGAATATTTTCAGCACATTGCTGCTGTGTTGCTTTATGGTCGCTTCGTCGGCATGCAGTGAGGATAGCTTCGGACCTGACCCTTCCAAGGATTGGGATAACACGGCATTCTTCAACTCGGTAGACGAGGCTGGTTTCCAGACCTACTACAACCCCGCAATTGGCCGTTGTGGTGACCCGATGCCTTTCTATGATGCCAAGGCCGGCCACTTCAAGGTGCTCTACCTGCAGGAGTTTGACAACAATGCTGCCTTCAACTACCACCCCTTCTGGGGCGTATCGACCGTTGATTGCGCCAACTATCAGTCTCTGGGCGAGGTATTGCCCACTGGCACTTCTCCCGACGAGCAGGATGCCGCACTGGGTACAGGCTGCTGCATCTATAACGAGAAGGATGGTTTATACTACATCTATTACACGGGACATGACCGTTATGGCCGCGAAGCTGTGATGAGGGCTACCTCGGTCGACTTCAAGGACTGGACCAAGGACGCCTTGTGGATGCTGAAGGGCTCGACCTACGGCTACTCGGACAATGACTTCCGCGACCCGCAGATCTTTGTTGCCGACGATGGTCTTTACCACATGGTCATCTCCAGCAACCTGAAGTTTGCCGAGTTCAAGTCAAGCGACTTGAAGGCGTGGGAACACGTCGGCAACTTCCCCATGATTTGGGACCGCATGTGTGAGTGCCCCGACATCTTCAAGATGGGCAACTACTGGTACCTGGTGTACAGCGAGGGTTATCGTGCCTCGTGGAGCCGCAAGGTGAAGTACATGATGGCTCCCACCTGGGAGGCCCTGAAGGCCTGCTTCAACGATCCCGGTGCCAACTGGCCTCGTGACGGCCATGAGGGCGTGCTCGACACTCGTGCTTTCTATGCCGGTAAGACGGCAAGCAACGGCCAGGACCGCTACATCTGGGGTTGGTGCCCCTACCGCACCGGCAACACCATCCATGACAAGAATGTCAACGTGGGAGCCGGCGGTGAGCCCAACTGGTCGGGCGCACTGGTATGCCACAAGATTATCCAGCATGCCGACGGTACGTTGACCGTGGGTGAGGTGCCTGCTATCGCTGCCAAGTTCAACAATGAGCAGAACGTCAAGGTGATGGCCAGCAATGGTGCCCAAATGAGCGGTGTCAATGGCACCCTCTCGGGTGACGATGCCTTTGTAATGTACAACCGCCTGGGAACCAGCAACCACATCTCGTTCACGGTGACCACGTCCAACAACTGGGACCGCTTCGGCATCTCGCTGGTGCGCGGCACCGGCAGCGACCGTTATTACACGATGATGGTCAACCCCGAGGACGAGAATCATCGCAAGGTGAACTTCGAGCAGGAAGGCAGTGCCGGCAAGGGCTTTATCGAGGGTATCGATGGCTATTGGTTTGAGCGCCCCGCCGACAACGTTTATCACATCAACATCTACACCGACAACTCGGTGATGGTGATGTACATCAACGACGTTTGCGCCTATACCAACCGCATCTACGGTATCCAGAAGAACTGCTGGAGTATCAACAACTATGGTGGCAATATCACCATTTCGGACCTGAAAGTGTTCCAGTAAACGGTAAAATTTAAGACCTTTACTATCATGAACAAATTATTAACCATTCTGGTGGCAGTGCTCGTGGCCTTCTCGGCCACGGCACTGGTCCCCCAGATGCTGAGCGAAAACCACGCCATGCTGCGGGTTGACGCAACGGGCAAGTATCTGTTGCTGCCCGTGCAGGAGAAAGAGGAGAACGCCTACGTGCGCGTTATTGTGAACAACGAGCAGGTGCAGACGCTCAATGTGCGCTTTGCCGTGGACAAGGTGGACTATTACGTGCCGCTGGACATTCAGCGCTTCGGCAACAAGAAGGTGCTGGTGGACATCTCCTTCCATGGCGACCGCCGCACCACTGGTGCCGTCAAGGACTTTGTCTGCTGGCGCGAGATGCGGGTAACCGACACGTTTGACGACAGTAACCGCGAGCGTTTCCGTCCCGCCTATCACCACACTCCCGCCTATGGCTGGATGAACGACCCCAACGGTATGTTCTACAAGGATGGTGTATGGCACCTGTACTACCAGCTCAACCCCTACGGCTCGCAGTGGGAGAATATGACTTGGGGCCACTCGACCTCGACCGACCTGATCCACTGGACCCACCAGCCCATCGCCATCGAGCCTGATGCCTTGGGAACCATCTTCTCGGGCTCCTGTGTGACCGACGGCAACGACGTGGTGGCCATCTACACCTCGGCCGGACAGAACCAGACGCAGTCGATTGCCTTCTCGCACGACAACGGCATGACGTTCGAGAAGTATGAGGGTAACCCCGTCCTGACGAGCGATGTGCCCGACTTCCGCGACCCGAACCCCTTCTGGAACAGCGACATCAACGCCTGGAATATGATTCTGGCTGCTGGTCAGGAGATGAACATCTACCTTCGACGGCCACAAGTTCACCTGTGAGTCGATGCCCAAGGTCACCAAGTGGATGGACTACGGCAAGGACCACTATGCCACGGTATCGTTCTACAACGCCCCCGCTGGTCGTCATGTGGTAATCGCCTGGATGTCCAACTGGCAGTATGCCAACCAGGTGCCCACCCGCCAGTTCCGCAGTGCCAACTCGATTCCCCGCGACCTGGGCCTGTTCACCGACGGTGAAGAGTCTTACGTCAGCGTGAAGCCCTCGCCCGAGATGCTCGCAGCCCGCGGCGCCAAGGTGAAAAAGCCGACCGAGACCTGCGAAATCGTTGTGGATGTGAAAAACTCGATGGAACTGACCCTGTCCAACGCCAACGGCGAGCAGGTGGTGATGACCTATGATGCGGCCAAGCAGACCTTTGCAATGGACCGCACCGCCAGCGGTGACGCCTCCTTCAGCGAGGCCTTCCCCGTTGTGACTGTCGCTCCTACCCACGGTGCCATCAAGCAACTGCGCATCTTTGTTGACCGTTGCAGCATCGAGGCCTTTGATGCCGACGGCAAGATGGCGATGACCAACCTCGTGTTCCCCACCGCACCCTACACCAACCTCAAGGTCAAGGGCGGCAAGGCCACGATTTACCAAATCAGCTATTAGCCTTTAGCTATTAGCGAATGCCAACTGAAAACTGAAGACTGACAACTTAAAACTAAATAAATAATGGCAAAGACTAATAAAATCGCGATTATCTCGGTCATGCTGTGCTTCTTCTGCATGGGCTTCGTTGACCTCGTGGGTATCGCAGACCTCCAGCTCTCGGACTCGGTGGCTAACATCTTCCCCTCGCTGGTATTCTTCTGGTTCCTCATCTTCAGCGTTCCCACGGGCATGCTGATGAACAAAATCGGCCGTAAAAAGACCGTTCTCCTTTCGCTGGCTGTGACGATTCTTTCGCTGATGATTCCTTTGTTCGGCAACAGTTTTGCCGTGATGCTCATCGCCTTCTCGCTGCTGGGCATCGGTAATGCGCTGATGCAGACCTCGCTCAACCCGCTGGTATCGACCGTGATGGGTGGCGGCAACCTGGCATCGACGTTGACCTTCGGCCAGTTCATCAAGGCTATCGCCTCGTTCCTCGCGCCTTATCTGGCCATGTGGGGAGCCACGGCGGTAATTCCCAGCCTGGGACTTGACTGGCGCGTGCTGTTTGCTATCTACTTTGTGGTAGGTATTTTCTCTGCTGTCTTGTTAGGAGTAACCCCCATCCATGAGGAGAAAATCGAGGGCAAGCCTTCGACCTTTATAGAGTGCTTCAAACTGTTGGGCACGCCCATCGTGCTGCTCTCGTTCCTGGGCATCATGTGCCATGTGGGTATCGACGTGGGCACCAACACCACCGCCCCCAAGATTCTCATGGAGCGTCTGGGCATGAGCCTGAACGAGGCCGCATTTGCCACCTCGCTGTACTTCATCTTCCGTACCATCGGCTGCTTGACTGGCTCATTCTTCCTGCGCGTGCTCAAGATGAGGACGTTCTTCATCATCAGTGTCATCATGATGGCCCTGTCGATGTGCGGCCTGTTCTTCGGCCAGGAGAAGTGGATTCTGTACACCGCTATCGCCCTCGTGGGTTACGGTAACTCCAACATCTTCTCGATGTGCTTTGCTACGGCTCTCGAGTCGATGCCCAAGAAGCAGAACGAGGTGTCCGGCCTGATGATTATGGGTCTGTTCGGCGGCACGATTTTCCCGCTGTTCATGGGCTTTGCCAGCGATGCTGTTGGCCAGGCAGGTGCTGTGGCAGTGATGGCCATCGGTGTGATCTATCTCTTTACTTACATCAAACAACTCAAAACCGCATAAACCATTATGGCAAACAATCGTTATGTAGTGGGCCTGGGCGAGGCCCTGTGGGATGTCCTCCCCGAAGGCAAGAAACTGGGTGGCGCCCCCGCCAACTTCGCCTATCATGCCGGCCAGTTCCTGGGCAGTGACAATGCCATGGCCATCAGTGCGCTGGGCGAGGACAAACTCGCTGAGGAGACCATCGACGCACTCAATGAGCATGGCCTTAAGTACCTCATGCCGCGTGTGCCTTATCCCACCGGCACCGTGCAGGTAACCCTCGATGAGCAGGGTATTCCCACCTACGACATCAAGGAAAATGTGGCATGGGACAATATCCCCTTCACGCCCGAGATTGAGGAGATTGCAAAGAACTGCCGTGCCGTGTGCTACGGTTCATTGGCTCAGCGCAATGTAGTTTCACGTGAAAACATCCAGCGTTTTCTGGATGCAACTCCTGACGACTGCATGAAGATTTTTGACATCAACCTCCGTCAGAACTTCTATAATAAGGAAATCATTCAAGAGTCATTGCGCCGTTGCAATGTCCTTAAAATCAACGATGAAGAGTTGGTGATCATTGGTCGCATGTTCGGTTATCCCGGTCTCGACATCGAGAACAAGTGCTGGCTCATCCTTGGCAAGTACAATCTTGACATGTTGGTACTCACCTGTGGAACCAACGGTTCCTATGTTTTCAGGCCCGGCGAGATTTCCTTCCAGGCGACTCCCAAGGTTGAAGTGGCTGATACCGTTGGCGCCGGTGACTCGTTCACAGGTTCCTTCTGCGCCGCCATCCTGGCAGGCAAACCCATTTATGAAGCCCACAAACTCGCTGTAGAGGTCAGCGCCTACGTCTGCACCCAGAACGGCGCCATGCCCGTATTGCCCCCCGAACTCCTTGCAGCAGCCCAGTAAGGCTATATTTTTTCAACGCATACTACCATGAGTTCTGCACCAATCGAAGAGTTGGTGTAGAACTCGCTTTTTATCCCTTTTTTGTACTAGACAAAACCTCATTTTGCTGGAAATTTGCACCATCACACAATAACTTTTGTTTTTGTGCTCGGCTCGCATTAATTCAATGTAATTTAGTTGTAAAGTAGCCTTGAAATGAAAATCGAGACACAACATGAGCCACTACCACTAAGCATAATCGCCCATTAGGACGACATTAACAATCATAAACGACCGCTCCGCAGTGCCACCCATCAGCATTGCGGAGTTTCTTTAAATATCCCCTCTGAACCTCAATAGATGAGGCTTATTTCGAACATGTTAACGGGGAATTGAAGTGGTATTGTTTAGAGTCCAATATTGCATCATGATTCATTGATTTGAGTCATGAATAAATTGAAGACCTGCCGCCCTAAGTGGTAAAAAAAATGAGTTACGGCGGAAAGTCTTTGCTGTTTTTTGTTCGCAATTCACAAAAATGCTCTATATTTGCAAGCGTAATAATAAAGGATTATTGAGATGGAACCACAACCAATATTCATCGGAAGACGAGACGAGTGTGCACAATTACAGGCAGCGATGGAATCAGGTCATGCTGAGTTTGTTGCTGTCTTCGGTCGCCGTCGCGTGGGTAAGACCTATTTGGTAAAGCAATTTTTTAACAACCAATTTGACTTCTACGTGACAGGTATATATGGTGCGTCGATAAAGGAGCAATTGGCAAATTTCACCCGTCGCCTCAACGAGAAATCACGGGTCAGTTATGCTCAAGCAGCAGACTGGTGGGAGGCATTTGACAACCTGCGCAGCTATTTGTTAACCATTAAGCGTCGTCAGTTAACAGTGTTCATTGATGAAATGCCATGGATGGACACGCCCAACTCCCGATTTACCAAAGCATTGGAACTGTTTTGGAACAGTTGGGCTGCTGATCAGCCTCGCCTTAAGCTCGTGGTCTGCGGTTCTGCCACCACATGGATGACCAACAAACTCATTGGCGGTCATGGCGGATTACACAATCGTGTGACACGACGCATCCACCTGCACCCGTTCTCGCTTGCCGAGACCGAAGAGTTTCTCAGCAAGTCTGGGTTTGTATGGAACCGTTATATCATCACCGAGTTGTACATGATTATGGGTGGCGTGCCCTTTTATCTTGGCCTGCTCAATAAGAAGCAGACATTCCACCAAAACATCAACAGGTTGTTTTTTACACCGCAGGGAGAGCTTGCCACCGAGTATGACATCTTATTCAACTCATTGTTTAAGGACAGTGCCGCTTATCAAAAAGTGGTGGAAGCCCTCAATCGCAAGTCACGAGGCCTAACGCGGCTGGAAATTCAAGAGATCACAGGCATGCAAGGTGGTGGACTGACCGAGATATTACGCAACCTCGAGAACTGCGACTTCATTCGCCGATATCATGCTTTTGGCAAGCGGCAACGAGGTGCAATGTTCCAATTGGTGGACCAGTACACGTTATTCTACTTGCGATTTAAACGTGAGTTCAACAGCGGAAATCCAGACTATTGGTCGGCAAACATAGAGAGTGCCAGCCATCGGGCATGGAGTGGATACGCCTTTGAACAGGTGTGTTTGCGCCATATAGCTCAAATCAAACGTTCGCTGGGAATATCCGGGGTCATCAGCGAAGTATGTTCCTGGAGTGGTGATGGCGGACAGATAGACCTCGTTATCAATCGCAATGACCAGGTTATCAACCTGTGTGAGATGAAATATACTTCAGCGCCATTCAAATTGACAAAAGCCTATTACGAGAAACTGACTGAGCGACGCGAACTATTCCGCGAACAAACCCAAACGCGCAAGGCACTGCACCTGACAATAGTCACTACCTATCCTCTTGCACAAACACAGTATTCCGAGATGATTCCTTGCGTAGTGACTCTCGACGGCTTGTTCCTCGAGTGAGCACAACCTTCACGGTTACTCGCAAAGTGTTCAAGAAACAATTTGATACTCAAGGGGGAGAGAAAAGAAAGACGGCTTTTGGGTTGCCGTCTTTCTTCTAATTGTCCTTACACCACTAGGATTTCGTGGAATGACCTATCATCTAAGTATGTAGTCAGTAAACTAATGAGTTCTGCACCAATCGAAGAGTTGGTGTAGAACTCGCTTTTTATCCCTTTTTTGTACTAGACAAAACCTCATTTTGCTAGAACATTTGCTGGAAAATTTTGATGTTTCTAACCAATAGTGTCCGCTAAAAAGAGATACAGCAAGCACATATCATTAAGTTTCAATGCTATAATTGTGATTTCTCAAAAAGGGGCTTGCTGTATCTCTTTTTAGCGGACACCAATAATAGCAATTATGACACGGCCGCTACAGGACTTGGGTTAGGTACATCCCCAAAAAGGTCGCGCGCCCCTGGTTGAGGGACGCGCGACGCATTTTCAGTCAGCGACTAAGCCGAAATTTACTTGAGAATCTTCTTTGAGATGAAGCTGCCGTCCTTGTAATGGATCACCATAATGTTGATGCCGTCGAAGGGCGTCATACTCTCCTGACCCATGATGTTGTAGTAGCGGATATCCACAATCATGGTAGCATCGCGCGAGACAACTTCCTTCACACCAGTGTAAGTCTCTTCGGGCGACGTCATGTCGAGCGGATAAACGTTATAGAACTCGGGGTTTTCTGCCGTGGCTTCGCCATTTACAACTCGTCTCGGGGCTCTAGGAGGCCTATATTGACAAGGAGAATACTCAACTGCAGCATGGAATGTATAGTCACAATCTTTGCGCAATGGAGTTAGGGGCTTACCATAACCTATCGGCTTACCCGCCCCGTCGGTTTCGTTGATGTTATAATCCCAACTTCCGACACGGAAAGCGCCTGTGATATCTAAGGTGTTAATGCCTGCTGCCGGGTCACATTGATAGACCTCAAATACCTCATCGCCAGCGGGTCTATCTTCATCAGCAATAACATCATGGTAGGCCGTCATTTCTCCGAGCCATACAGCCCAAACCTGAACCACCTCTCGATCCTTAGGCCTCATGAAGAACGCTTGATAGTTCCGGATTGCTTCGCCATACACATTATATTCAAATCTTCCTATACCTTGAGAAGAAGTGTTCTCTAATAAGAAGTTGGCAGGAGTATAATGGTTGTAGGCGTAGTTGGATTTCGGCTGAGCATAATACATACCGTCTTTCTCTTGCGGGTCATTCTGGAAGCCCGGATAACCCAAAGTGTTGTTCGGGCCAATCGTTGCGGGTTCCTTCACATAATGTGGCAGCTCTGAGAGCTCAATAATATGCCGAATCTTGACAGGACCTCGATAAATGCCAAACGGATCTGATATAGATTCCTCGCACTTGTAGGTACCCTTGATAGAGCCAGCCACAATCTGGTTATCCACATAGTCGTTCATCACATCCATGAGTTGCTGCTGCGTGTAGCCTGCCAGTTCAGGAATGGTGCTGAAGTCAAGCATTACCCAGTTGCTCTGGTCCCAGTCGCGATACTGCAACCTGTAGTACTCACGGAGGTAATCATGAAGGTTCTCGTCCGCAGCCTTCTCCAGATAGAAGTTGGAGACATAGGGCGCTTGATCCTTAGCCCACAGATACTTTTTAGCGACCCAAGTGCCAATCAGTGTATCGGTCACCGTCACTGTATCACCATTCTTATAGGTACCAGGATACTCAATGAAGGACAACGGGGAGTTCAAGATGCAATGAATTGTAACGACGATGTCATAAGGCGGCATCTCGAATTCTTCGATATTGCCTTCACTGTCAAATTCCAACTCATCCACAACTTCACCCGTTTCCTTGTTAGTCATGATTACGCTTTCAATTTCATAACCAGTTGAAATAGTTACTCCAGTATAAACTATTTCACCTTCGGGGAAGTAAGGAATCGGGGGTTCAAGGAAGTCCACAAATCCAGAATTCACGGGGTCAAAGACATAATCCACACTGTATGCATCTATAAAGTGAGCAACAATGTACACATCTTGACTAGGCATTGTGAAAATGAAGGGACCATACCCCATGCCCTCCTCATCGTAGAAGTCGACATCATTACCTTGAGCGTCATGAATCTCAACATAACTCAGGGCATATCCATCATTGGGAGCCACATCAAACTTGACTTCATCTCCAGCACAAGCCATCGGAACTATAGTGAATTGGCCACTCCCTACAGGATCGCAGTCAGCATAGATATGGAAGCCCGTATCAAAGGTTGCAGTTACCGTCACATCACCAGACGGCATTTCGAAACTTCGGCTGCCTCCGGCATTAACTGTAACGGGTATAATCTCGCCGGTTTCATCGACAGTGACAACGAGACTAGCGAGTGCATAACCATTATCGGCTGTTGGAGTAACAGTTACAGTAATACCTTCAAGAGCGGTCGTGCCAAGAACGCCCTCGGTCTGCTCAATAGCAATCGAGCCATGAGTGTCACCATTGTTATCAGGAACGACTACAGTTGTAATGTTGAATGGCTCACATACCTTGTATAGGTACGGGGGGGCATATTCCTGAGCCGCAAATCTCTGGATTCTAAAGTCACGAGAATATAGATCAATTACGAGGCCTGCATAATAATTAGAAAAACCACTATTAATATTTAGATTATAACGATCATAAACGTCTACTAAATCCTCCCCTTCTTCGCCTGAAGGATCAATACTCATTGAATGTTTCTGCACATCGTCTTTTGACGGACACAACACTAAGTAACCGTAATTAACAAAAGGAGCTTCATCCTCTATTGGTTCAAAGCCGAGGTAACCGCCTAAAGTCTTCAAATAGGCCTCTCTAGGATTCTTTAAACCAGATGCAGATGGTCCATCCTCCCCTAGGGTAAGATCCTCAGGTATAAAGAAACATGCGTCAGGGCCGACCTTCACTACACTCTTATCTGGAGTAACCCACTCGATAATATCGGTCGACGAATAGCGATTGTCTATCGCATCAGGAGCAATGCGATTCAGAACTTTATCATCACCTTGGTTGATGAATGTATAGGTCTTGCCTTCAACAATTTCCTCGGTACGGGTCACCTGCTTACAAATCACGTTTGTCCCATTCAGATAGACTGTCACGGTTACATTGGAATTCGGCATGACGAAGTTCACATCAGTGCCCAATGTCAATTCGGTAACCGTCCCTGTTGTGAGGTTAGTCAAGGTAATTCTCTCCACCGCATAGCCGGCAAAAGGTGTCACTTCGACAGTCATCGGAGTGTTCTCGACAAATAGATTCGCACCGGGAGAATCAACTGAGTAAACATTGCACTGAGCAGCACCATCAGGAACGACTACAGTATTCACATGATAAAGATTAGCGAATGTAGCCGTAATCTTCACATCACTCCTAGGCATTGTGAAGCTGTAAGTGCCATCAGCGTTCTGGGTCACCTCAATCTGTTGTGTATTCTGGCCATTGATTCCAGTTACCGTTACCGAGTTCAAAGCGTAGCCCTCGGAAGGAGACACTCTGAAGTTCACAGTCTCATTCGCCAAAGCCATGTTATCGGCTGCATCACCCAAGAGGCTGATAACACCAGCGCCATCGGGGAGAACTTGCGTAGTGATGTTATAGGGTGCCTCTTCAAACATGGCGATGACCACCACATTATGAGTAGGCATCGTAAAGGAATACTCGTTGTTCCCTAAGGACGTAGGAGTGGATTCCTGCTGTGTCGCTTCATTAAGTAAAACGACTTCGGAGATTCTAAATCCGGGAGCTGCCTCAACACCGAATACGACATTCGTACCATTAGCAACCTGAATTGTCTGTAACGTATTGACGCCATTGAGCCAGATGCAGCCACCATCAAAAGGCTGCCACCAGGTTTCCAGGTTATAGGTCCGCTTCTCATATGCTGCATGGATGGTCACGTTATCATCGGGCATCGTGAAGCTGTAGGAACCGTTACCGTTATCAACGACTGTAATCAGTTGATCAAGGCTGTTATATACTTCCACTTCAGTTAAGCTATATACCGATGCATCAGCATCCGTCACAGTGAAGGTCACCGTCTCGCCGGCAACAGAGCCCGTAGGAGCTGTAATGGTACCTGCGCCAGAACCCTCGGGAGTTACAAGTGTCGTGATGCTGTAAACCGTGGGTGCGGGAACGATGTAATCGGCATTGCCGGGCACAACGATGTAACCGATGTTGGCCTCGGCAGTGACTGTAGTGGTCGTGCCAGCCTCGGTAATTGCTGCGGTGTTGTCGGGATCCCAGGTCGTTCCACCGTCGGTGCTGTTCCTGAAGGTGGCGTTATCCTCGTTGGCATTGATGTTGTGAACCAGTTCGTCGAGGTTGCTGGTGATGGTCACGTTATCACCCACTGCAACAGTAGAGCCGCTGACGGGATCGAAGGTGAGCGAGAGCGGATACTCGGTGATGCTCATCTCGGTCTTGTCCTTGTTGACCGTGATGCGGTAAACACCGGGCTCGATCATGAAGGCGTTGGATGGACGGTCACTATAAAGAGAAACGTTTTGAGAGCCGTCTCCCACCATCTCGTCATCCTGAGATGCATACAGACGGTAGTTGGCTATGGCGTCCCAGTTGTCAGCGATCCTCGTCGTCAGGCTGAAGTAGCCGTAGTTCTGAGCGGCATTGGGATCATCATTGCCGCCCTTGAAGTAAACGTCGATGTAATATACCTCGTTGGCCTCGTCAAAGGTGAACTGGGGACCGTAGGGATACCAGCCCGTCACGCCGTTGGCGGTACCGAGCAGGTAGAGGTCACCAACGATCTCATAGTCGGCCTGGCCTTCCACGAGGATGTAGCCCAGGTTGGTGTTGGCCTTGACGGTGGTGATACCCTCTTGGGTAATCACTGCGGTGTTGTCGTTCTCCTGGCTTGCCCAATCGTCAGTCGTGTTATAGAAGATGGAGTTTACCTCATTAGGATTGATGGCGTGTACCAGTTCGTCGAGGTTGCTGGTGATGGTCACCACCTGACCGGGATCAACAATCGAGCCGCTCACGGGATCGAAGGTGAGCGATAGCGGATACTCGACGATGCTCATCTCATCCATGTCTTTGTTGACCTTGATGCGGTAAACGCCGGGCTTGATCTTGAAGGCGTTGTTGTTGCGGTCGCCATACAGGTCAATGCCAGTGTCACCGTCCTCTACCCAGTAATTGTTGGTCTCTGCAGCCAAGCGATAGCCGTTAAGTTCATCCCAGTTGGGATGTTCCGGATCAGAGATCTTCTTGGTCAGGCTGAAGTATCCAAATGCGGGGTCGGTGTTCTGGTCATCATTGCCGCCCTTGAAGTAAACGTCGATGTAGTACTCCTCGTTGGCCGTGTCAAAGATGAACTTGGGACCGTAGGGCACCCAACCGGTCCGACCGTTGGCCGTACCGAGCAGATACAGGTCATGGGCAGCCTCAAAATTGGCTGTCAGGGTCACCTCATGGTCCGGCATAACGAACGAATAAACGCCGTTAGCATCGGGCGTCATGGTTGTGGTCTCGCCAGTTACGTTATCGGTATAGGTAACCGATTGGAAGATATAACCCTCGGCTGCAGAGGGCTTGAAGGTCACCGTCTTGCCCTCGTTGGAGTAATATTGTCCGTTAAAGTTGGTATAGCCATTGATGAAGTTAAATTGGCCACCATTAGCAGGATTACATATCGTGTCAATCTCAATAGGCGACAGGAAGTTTGCCGTAACATTGACGTTGGCACCAGGCATCGGGAATTGGTAGTCATTACCGAAGTCGTTGGTAGCCGTCGGGGTCAATGTCGTCACCTCGTTAGTGGAAAGATTGGTCACGGTCACCGCGCCAATACCCCATCCGTCGGTCGGGCCGACAAAGAAGCTCACATTGTCATATTGCTGTGAAGTGTAATTGCCATTGCCATCATTCAGCACACCCTCACCAAGCGTGATATAACCGCTGTTATCATCAGGCAGGCAATTGGTAGTGACATAATATGTTTGGGCCGGCTTATACAGGTAAACGCGCTGATTGTTAGCATACTGGTTGTTACTTGTATTGTAATCAATTACCCTGAACAGGTCGCCGCCGTTGTAGTGACGGATGGCAAAGGTCTCATTTCCAAGTGGTGTCTCGGAAGAGAACATCTGGAACCTGATTAACGCGTTGGAATTGTTACCAATCGAAATATTGGTACGGAAATACTGAGCCCTATCACTTGGCACAGAGGACTCAGTATATAAGTTGTATCCTTGGCCATTCGCAGGGCCACCAGAGCCAGACAGAGAGCCGGTGCGGCGACGCATGTAATTGTCGCCAATCTTAATGTACCACGGACGGTCACTATTGCCTGAAGACTGCAACTTCATCAATGCCACCTCATCAGTGACTTTGACCTTCATATAATTATTTAGAGTTTCGTCAAAGTTCAATAAGGTGACGGGCGTTGAACTGAATGTAGTGTAAGCATCACTGCCATGATACTCCTCTTTACCGAGGGCCCGTGAGTCATATTTGCTCACGAGGGCATAAGTCTGACCTGCTGCAATCTCAGAGCTTTGAGTAACGAGGTCATAGATGTCACCGAACTCCTTGTCGATAGTGATCTCGACGGAGCCGAAGCGCACAGGTTTGGCCTCGGTCTCAAACTTGACATACTTGGATGGCGTGGAGCCACCAACCCATGTGCCAACATAGCCGCTCCAGGTGTATGAACCTGTGGGCACATATGTGGCCATGGCACCAAGTTCGCTGATGGTCGAGGGACCCCAGTAGAAGCAGTCCAGATTGTCATCTGTAGTGTTGTCCAGACAGTTGAACTTGATCTTCTTGATCACATAGTTGGTCGAGAAGATGTCAAATACCACCTGCTGGTGCTCCACCAGGTAGTTGACATTGTTCAGACCGCTCGAGAAGGTCATCGTGATGCCGCCCTTGGTGCAATAATACACTCCGGTGCCATCTTCATAGATGCCTTCGTTGCGATTGATGACAATCGTCTTCTCGCCGGCCCATGCCACAGGTAGTACAAAGGCCAGCGTCATTAACATTAAAAGTAATCTCTTCATACGCATGAAATATTAAATTAATATGGTTATGTTCGGTCAAAATAGGGCAAAGGCGTTAAGCTTTTCATCTGCCATCCTGTGATACACATTGAGGCCTCAAAATAATGACTTTTGAGGCCAAAACTTTATAGCACACACTCTGCAACCGACAAAGTTAATGTTTTTCTTGATAATATACATAAAATCAGGTTATTTTTAACATTTTTCTCATAAAAGAGTAACTTTTCAGCCCAAATGCCTATTTACCCGAATCTCACGCTAAGTCGCAAAGGCGCTAAGTTTATTAGTCGCCCTGACGGGCGGACACCAACGTTAAAAAATAAGGATAAAAATTGCGGCTGTGTCATAATTCAATTGCAAGGATTATAACCGCCCTGCGGGCGTGCGAAAGCACGGTTATATTACCATGTAGCAATTATGACACAGCCGCTTTAATAATGACGTTACTGATAGCCGTATCGGTTATCGGCAGTTGACGCGCAGGACCTTGTCGGCAACCTGGAGCAGGAATTCTCCGGGCTCGAGGTGGCGACGTCCGTCATTGCCCACAAAGGCGAGGTCATCGGCAGGCAGCGTGAAGGTCACGGTACGCATCTCGCCGGGCTTGAGGTCAACCTTGGTAAAGGCCCTCAGGCGTCGGCTCTCGGGGACGATGCTGGCCACCATGTCGCGTGAGAAGAGCAGGACGCTCTCCTTGCCGGCCATGCGGCCCGTGTTGCGGACATCGACGCTCACGGTGAGCACGTCACCGGCGGTGAAGTCCGTCTTATCGACGCGCATGTTAATGTAGTCAAAGGTGGTGTAGCTCAACCCGTAGCCGAAGGGCCACTGTACATCGACCTGGGCATTGTAGTCATACACACCCTCCATCGTGCCGGTCTCCTCGCTCACGCGGTAGTCATAGGTGGTGAGCGATGCCGAGTGGCGCGGATAGGTGAAGGGCATACGGCCCGAGAAGTTGTCGTCACCAGCCAGCAGGCGGGCCAGCGCATTGCCGCCCTCGTTGCCGGGCAACAGGATATCGACCACGGCATCGGCCAGCGGCTCGATGTCGCTCACGAGGCGAGGACGCCCCTCGTTCAGGACGAGGATGACAGGCTTGCCCGTGGCAGCCAGGGCCTTGACGAGGTCGCGCTGGTTCTGCGAGAGTGCCAGGTCGTTGAGGTTACCGGGCGTCTCGGCATAGGAGTTCTCACCCACGCAGGCCAAGATGACGTCGGCATCGGCAGCGGCACGCACGGCGCGCTCAATCTGCGGCTCGTTCTCCTCCCAGTACTGGCCGTCGTTGTTGTAGGTCACACCAGCCTCATAGATGATGTTCTCGCTGCCATAGCGCTGCTGCATGGCCTCGAGGATGGTGTTGTGCTGCGAGGCAAAGCGGTCGGCGTCCTTGCCCTGCCAGGTGTAGCTCCAGCCACCGTTCAGGCAACGCATCGAGTTGGCGTTGGGACCGGTGACGAGGATTTTCTTGCCCTCGGGCTTCAGCGGCAGGATACCGCCCTTGTTCTTGAGCAATACCATGGTCTGCACGGCAGCGTCCTGGGCAGCCTGGAAGTGCTCGGCCGAGCCATACTTGGGATAGTCCTTGATGTTGGTGTTGGGCATGTCGAAGAGGCCCATGCGGTACTTCATGCGCAGGATGCGACGCACGGCATCGTCGATGCGCGTCATGGGCACACGGCCCTCCTTCACCAGCTCGATGAGCAGGTCGCAGAAGTCGAGGTTGTAAGGCTCCATCGCCATGTCGATACCGGCATTGATGGCCATGCAGATGGCGTCCTTCTTGTTGGCGGCCACCATCTCGCGTTTCCACAGGTTGTCGATGTCGGCCCAGTCGGTGACAATCATGCCGTCCCAGCCGGTCTCCTCCTTGAGCCACTGGGTCAGATACTTGGCGCTGACGTGCACGGGCGTGCCGTTAATCGAAGCCGAATTGACCATCACCGAGGTAGCACCCGCCTCGACACAAGCCTTGAAGGGTGCGAAGTGCTTCTCGCGCAGTTCCCACTCGGGGACGTAGGCCGGCGTGCGGTCCTTGCCGGTGCGTGCCGTGCCATAGGCCATATAATGCTTGATGGACGTGCCGATGTGGTACTTGTCGATGTGGTTGGGGTCAGGACCCTGGAAGCCCTCGACCATGGCACGGCCCATCACGGCGTTCACCAGGCAGTCCTCGCCAAAGTTCTCCCACACACGGGGCCAGCGGGCGTCGCGCGAGAGGTCAACGGTAGGCGAGTAGGTCCAGGGGCAGTTGGCGGCACGGGTCTCATAGGCCGTAATCGTCGCTGCACGCATGGCCAGCTCGGGATCAAACGAGGCGCCCAAGTTGGTGTTCTGGGGGAACAGTGTGCCGCCCAGGGTATAGGTAACACCGTGGTTCTGGTCCAAGCCATAGACACAGGGAATGCCGCAAGCCTTCAAGGAATACTCGTTGATGGTGCGGATGGTCTGCTGCCACCACTCGGGGGTCTGTGCCACGGGACCGGGGGTGTTCAGGATGGAACCCACCTTGTAACGCAGGAAGACGGTTTCCAGCTTGTCCTTGTCGAGGACGAAGCGGGAGCCTTCCCAGTGCCCCAAGACGTCAATCGCCAGCTCGTTCATCTGTCCCACCTTCTCCTCGAGCGTCATGCGGCTCAGGGTCTGCTCCACACGCTGCTCAATCTTGGCGTCGGGGATGTAGTTGATGGTGCGCTGGGCATGAGCGCCCATGGTGACGGCAAGCGCCATCACCGCGGACGTTACCAAATTTCTTTTATTCATGTTCATTATCAGTTTTTAGTTGTAAGTTTTAAGTGTTTTAGGCTTTAGGCTTTAGGTTTTAGGTTTTAGGTTTTAGGCTTTAGGCTTTAGGGAAGCGGATGCCACCTAATGCCTAACACCAAAAATTATGGGCGGCAAAAATAGCAAAAAAAAATCCATTATCCAAGCATAAAATATACATTTATACACCTTTTACCAACAACACCCATACCGAAAACACTAAAAACCGAAAAGGAAACAACCAAAAAAGGCAGGAAACAACGGGTGCTTCCTGCCTTTGATTTATTTGACCTTTTTGTGGCCGTTATTGGACGGTGAAGGTGGCCTTCAGGGGGAGGTCGTCGCTCGCGGTGCCCACCTGCAGGGTGCGCTTGCCGCGTGACGTCTTCCAGTCGCCTGCCTGCTCGTCCCAATACTGGAAGGCGCGGCCGCCGATGGTCAACTTGACGTCACGGCTCTCGCCGGGACGCAGGGTCACCTTCTGGAAGGCGCGCAGCTCCTTGACGGGCATGTCGACAGCGGTATTGTGGTCGCTCACGTAGAGCTGGATGACCTCGGCACCCGTGCGGTTGCCGGTGTTGCGCACCGTCACGGTGGCCGTCAGCGTGCCGTCAGGCGCGACCTCGTTGCGGTCAATGCGCAGGCCCGTCACGGCAAAGGTCGTGTAGCTCATTCCGTGGCCAAAGGCGAACAGCGGCGTCTTGCGCTGCTTGTCGGCCCAGCGGTAGCCCACATAGATTCCTTCCTTGTACTCCTCGTCGATGATCTTGTGGTCGGAGCGCCAGGTGCCGGGATAGGTACCCAGGGCGTGTGCGCCCACATCGTTAAGGCTACGGTACCAGGTGAAGGGCAGCTTGCCCGAGGGGTTCACGTCACCCACGAGGACACTGGCAAATGCCTTGCCCGTCTCACTGCCGATGAACCAGCCCTGCACGATGGCAGGCACCCGGTCGCTCCACGGCATGGCAACGGCGTCGCCCGAGATGTTGACAAACACCACGTTCTTGTTGACGCGAGCCAACGCCTCGACGAGTTCGTCCTGGCCGTAGGGCATGTCCATGTGCTTGCGGTCATGACCCTCGGCATCCTGGTAGTCGCTCTTGTTCAAGCCACCAAAGATGATGACATAGTCGGCACCTTTGGCCTTGGCAACCGCCTCGGCGATGAGTTCGCTGGCGGGACGGTTTTCGGCAAGCGACTGCTTAGCCACTACACCATTGTACTCGCCGGTGGTGTCACCCACATAGCCGCGGGCATAGTCCACCTCGATGCCAGTGCCCTCCAGACGGGCCTTCAAGCCCTCGAGCGGCAATATCTCGTGTTGAACCTTGAGCGAACTGCTACCGCCGCCCACGGTCATCATCTTGATGGCATTCTCGCCGACCACCAGCACGCGCTTGGCACGGTTGAGGTCGATAGGCAGCACATTGCGCTTGTTCTGCAGCAGCACGATGCCCTCCTGGGCAATCTTGAGCGCTGCGTCGTAGTGTGCCTCACTGCACAGGAAACCCTGTGCCCGGTTCTTGCTCATCGTCGTGCGGAAGAACAGGCGCAGCACACGGCGCACCTTGTCGTCGAGCTCACGCGTGGTGAAACGGCCCTCCTCAATCAGCTTCTTGTAGGGCTTGGCCAAGTAGTAGGCGTCATAGGCGTTGCTGGCGCCCCAGGCCAGACCGTCGGTCCAGCTGCCGAATTCCATATCCAGTCCGTTCTTGACAGCCATCTCGGTGTCGTGGACTCCGCCCCAGTCGCTGACCACCACGCCGTCGTACTGCCAGTCGCCCTTCAAAATGCCATTGAGGGTGTACTCGTTTTGGCAGCAGTGCTGGCCCTTGTACAGGTTATAGGAACCCATGATGCCCCACGTGTGGCCCTCCTTGACGGCGGCCTCGAATGCGGGCAGGTAAATCTCCCTGAGGGCACGGTCGTTGACGATGACATTGACCTGATGGCGGTATTCCTCGTCGTTGTTGAGGCAGAAGTGCTTGACGCACGCTGCCGTGCCGGTGCTCTGCAGACCCTGGACATAGGGCACTACCATGCGCGATGCCAGCAGCGGGTCCTCGCCCATATACTCAAAGTTGCGGCCGTTCAACGGCGTGCGGTTGATGTTCACGCCAGGGCCCAGAATCATGTCCTTGCCACGGTAACGCGCTTCCTCGCCCAGGCTGCGGCCATACAGATTGGCCAACTGGGGATTCCACGAGGCAGCCAGGCAAGTGAGGGCGGGAAACGCCACACACGAGTCGTTGGTCTGACCGGCCTGTTCCCACTCGTCCCACAACACGTCGGGGCGCACACCGTGAGGACCGTCGTCGGTCCAGAAGTCCGGCATACCCAGGCGTTTCACGCCGGGAGACGAGAACTTGCTCTGGGCATGGATGACGGCGATTTTCTCGTCAAGCGTCATGCGCGACAGGGCGTCCTCGACGCGTGCCTCGATGGGCATGCTCTCGTCGAGATACAATGGCGATTGAGGCTCCATCCCCAGCGACTTGATATAGCCGGTCTGCGGGGAGCAGTTCTCATAGCGGCTGTTGCGCACATACTGCATGAGCAGCTGGCGGAACGTCTCCTGGTCGGGTCGTGCCTCGCGCAATTCCTGATAGGTAGTACGGGGTGCCTCGGAATATTTCACCACGATGCTGTCCCACATCTCGGGTCGGGTGATACCCATCATGCAAGAGCCGTCAATCTTCTTGTAGGGCCAGAAGGTGTAGCCAATGTTGGCCTTTTTCATCACATCGACCAACTGGGCCTGCCACTCGTCGCTGTTATGACCCGTCTCGCCCATGTACATCGGCAGACCGGTCTTGTCGCGGAAATCGATGTACTCCTTGATGGCCTCGGCCGTGGCGTCGCCGCCATAGCGGTGGCAGGTGTACATGATGTTTTCATCAAATTTCCAGTCGCTGAACACGTAGAAATCGGAGTTCCAACGGGCACCTCCCAACAGAATCACGTGGTTGGGGTCCACCTGGCGGATAGCAGCAACGGCACGCTTGTACAGCGGCTCAAGCTGCTTGTTCAGCTCCTCCTTGTTCTCAAAATAGTGGGCGATGGGCTCATTCATCAGCTCGTAGCCGAGAATCACCGGCTCGTCCTTGTAGCGGGCAGCGATGCGCTGCCAGATGTCGCAGAACAACTGCTGGCTGGGCTCGCTCTCGAACAGCCACGGATAGCCATGGCCATCATCGATGTTGTCGCCCGTCTGCCCACCGGGGCAGTCGTGCATGTCGAGAATCAGGTAGAGCCCAGCGGCACGGCACCAATTCACCACCGAGTCGATGCGGGCAAAGCCGTCCTGCTCACGGGAGCGTCCCATGTAGTCCTCGTCGGTGAACAGCCTGTAGTTGAACGGCAGGCGGATGGTGTTAGCTCCCTGGCGGGCGATGAAACTGATGTCGGCACGCGTGATATAGTTGTCCTTGAACTGGCGCCAGAAGTCGGCGGCAAAGTCAGGCCCCACGGCCTCCTTAATCATCAAGTCAATCATCCACGGCGAGTTGGTCTTACTCAAACCGAACATGTAGCCCTCGGGGTTGAGCCAGTTACCCAGGTTGGTGCCCTGGATATAGAGTTTCTCACCGTTAGGCTTCACCAGATTGGTGCCCTCGACGCGGACAAACTTGTCTTGGGGCTTAGCCTGCAGCCCCAAGGCAAGTACTATAGAGAGTATGATACCTAAAAATCCTCTCATTGGATCATTTGGGTTAAACGGTTACTTCTTTTGGAACACGCGCACGTAGTCCACCTCCATGGTTACGGGCAGGGCATTCTCATCAACACCCTGAGCGCCGCCCCAGTCACCACCCCAAGCGAGGTTGAAGATGACATAGAACGGGTCATCGTAGGGCCAGTCGTCGCGGCCCAAGCCACGGTTGTCGTAGCTGAGCTGGAGCTTGCCGTCCACATAGGTGGTGATGTTCTTGCCGGTCCACTCGATGGCATAGGTGTGGAACTCGCCCTCGGCGCCCTTGCAGTACATCTCGTGGGTCACCTGGGTGCCATTGGAGTGCACATGCGCATTGGCGTGGAGGCTCGACGACACATAGTCGGGGTGGTAACCCACCTCTTCCATGATGTCAATCTCACCATCGGCAGGCCAGGAACGGAAGTTGACAGGCATCATCCAGAATGCGGGCCAGGTTCCCTTGCCCTTAGGCAGCTTGATGCTGGCCTCGATGTAGCCATATTTCCAGCCCTGGTTGCGCTTGGCATAGACGCGGCCAGAGTAAATCTTGCCGTTCTCCTTGAGTGCGGTGATGCGCAGCTTGCCGTCGCGAACCTCGGTCACGAGCTTGCCGTTGGGGGTCTTGTGGTTCACATAGTTCTGCAACTCGTGGTTCACCCAACCGCTGTTCTGCACCTCATGCGTCCAGTCGTTGGCGTTCAACTCGGTGCCCTCGTCAAACTCGTCATGCCACACCAGGCTGTAGCCATCAGGAGCATAGTAGGGTGACTCCTCGGCAGCCTCTTGCGTGATGGTGATGGTTTTGCGGGCGGCACCTGACATGACGGTCACCGCACCGGAGCGGTCGGCAGTCAGCGGATTGGCATCAACCTTAATCGTCAGCGTTCCCGACTGGGACAGCGTGTTGTTGGTCTCAATCTTGATGAAGTCCTGCTCGGTGTAGGCGCCCCACTCCTTGCCCGTGGTGTTGACGTTGATGACATACGTTCCACCCTCGGCAGGGACAGCGACGTTTTCCTGCGAGACGGTAAGGGTCACCGTTGTAGGCTTGGGCTCATCCTTGCCGTCCCCACCGCAGCCCCAAAGGACTGCGGCGAGAGATAGCAAAAGCGTATAAAACATGTAGCGTTTCATGTTTTTCAGTTGTCAGTTGTCAGTTTTCAGACCTAAAGCCTAAAGCCTAAAACCTAACTTACTCAGCCTTATGCTTCTGGATAATGATGTTGCTGATTTTGGCCTCAAATCCTGCGGGACAGCCACCAAAGTCAAAGATCATCTTACCCTGGTCAAACTCAATCTCCTCACCATTGTTCTTGGCGACAACGCCAATGAACTGAATGATGTTCTCACCATCCTCGAGGACAAAGTCGCCACGATAGCACAGCGTGTTGGGATCGTTGGTGATGTCGGGGTCCTTGTTGACCTTGACGGTAGCACGACCCAGCTCCATGTTGGTGTTGATGGTCACGCGCACGTCATAGGCCTGGCCCTTCTCAATCTTGAGGGGAGCACCATTGATGGAGCACTGAGCCTGCCACTCCGAAACGGTTGCGTTGTCGGCATGGATGGTATAAACACCGTCGGCAAACGAGAAGGAGGGATCGGCAATCTGTGCCCAACCGGCATCAGCCCACCAGAAGCTCATGGCACCGATGGTGTTGAAGGCTGCACCCAGGTTCTCGGGCGAGTTGACATCTACCCATTCCACAGTGGGCTCATCAGGGGTAACGGGCAGCACGGTGCCGTCATCGTTGGCATGGTCCTTGAGGACGATGTTGGAGATGTTGACAGTAGTACCGGCCTGGCAACCGCCGAAGTCGAAGAACAGGTTCACACGCTCCATGTCGATACCGGGCATGTCGCTCTTCCAGAAGATGTAATCCTGGCCTGCCTTCAGGTCAACACGGTCAGCGAAGTAGAAGACGTTGTCGTCACCGTCCATCACAAGCTTCACGGTCACACCATTGATGTCCTTGTCACTGTTGAGGATGCACGAGAAGTCGTAGTTCTTGCTTGACGTGGTCGAGATGTTGGTGGTCTTGAAGGCCATCTGAGCCTGCCACTGGTCGGTAGTAGCCTCGGGCAGGAATACGGTATAGTCATTGCCATTGGCCTCAAAGTCCGGGTCAGCAATCTGGTTCCATCCGGGAGCGTACCAGAAGAACATGCTGTAATCCACGTTCTTCCACAAGTTGAAGTCGCTGTTGGGATCGAAACCGGTGAAGCCCTTCTCCTCTTCCTCGCTGGTGAAGATGAAGCGCCATGCGATGCCGCCGTCGGGAGCGTCATAGACGAGAACCATCTTCTTGGCAGTCAAGGTCTCGATGCGGAACTTGGGATTCTCGTACTGGGCATCAGAGCTGATGTACGGGAAGACGGTGTTGGGGGCAAGCTGGATATAGGTCTGCTTGCTCACGTTGCCGTCAGCATCCTTCCAGTCATACTCCTCAAAGCTCCAGCTACTGGTCTGGTCACCGATGGTGGCATCCCAGTCAGCATCCTGATGGCCCCACTTGGTGGTACCGGCGTTGACATAGGTCAGGCCATCTTCACCGGCACTGTAGCTATAGGTGCCGCCCTTGCGGTTCTCGGCGGTGAAGCTGATGCGGTCGTCATACATACCGAAGTCCTTCTTCTCGTCAGGCTGAGCCGACCACCAACCGGTGCCAGCGGTGCCGGCAGGGCCGCAAGCCAGGTGGGCGGGTTCCTTGTGGTCAAAGCGCCACTCCTTCTCGCAAATGCGACGGAAGTCGTTGGAGTAGTCAATCTTGCTCTCGTTGAAGGTGTACTCTTTCTTGATACCGGTCTGGCTGATGCCGTTGCGGTTACCGATGCGCAGCTCGATGGTGTGAGTGCCGGCCTCGGCATTCTTGTAACCCACCTCGGGAAGGGTGGAGTAGGACGTACCGTCGAGAATCCATACGGGATAGGTGCCAGGCTGCGGCGTGTAGCTGGCAATCATCTGGTTAGTCTCCTGATCGACAGAAATCTGGAAATCCACACCGCTGACTGTGGGAATGCCGTTGATGTCCGCACCCTCGAAATCCTCGGGCGAGCAGGCGGTAAAGAGCACAGCGGTAAGGGGCAGGAGCATGAGGAATGCTCCAGCTTTCACCTTGTTAAATATCTTGGTTATCATAGTTTCTCAATGATTAATGAATCAATAATTGTTCTGCTTCAATGTGGGGTCAGCATCAAGCTCGCTCTGTGCCAGAGGAATGTACTTCTTGCTGGGAGTCCATGAGTTGGTACGATAGCCGTAGCTGTCGGGGACGAGAACGGTCGAAGCCTTCTGGGTTGCGCCCGAGATGCCCTCGGCACGCACCAGGTCAAAGTAGCGCTTGCCCTCGCCGCAGAATTCCAGGTGACGCTCGTTGAAGATGTCGTCGATGGTAACGGTGGTGAGGCTGTTCAGACCTGCACGATTGCGAACCTGGTTCACATAGCCAGCGGCCTCGGCAGCACTGCCTCCGGTCTGCAGCAGCAGCTCGGCTGCGTTGAGCAGGGTCTCGGCATAGCGATAGATGCGCTTGTTGTTGTTATAGTTCAGGTTCTTGGACGTCGGGCAATCCTGGTTGTTGGCACTCTGGGGGCGATACTTGCCGTGCCAGATGTGGGTGTCCTGATAACGCTCGGTGTAGCTGTAGCCACGCACGTCCCAGCAGGTAACGTCGCGACGCAGGTCACCCTCGGCATACATGTTGTAGGTCTCGACACGCATGGGCAGGAAGCCCCAGCCGTCATTGCCGCTGTCCCAGCCTTCGCCGCCGCCCCAACCGTTGGGTGAGCACAAGGTGGGGAATACGGTACCACCGGCATTGATGGCAGCACCACCCCAGTCACGCTGGGCCTGGTCGTCGTTGTAGTTGATCTCGAAGATGCTCTCGGAGCACCACTCGCCACTCTCCTGCCACAGGTCACTGAAGCTGGGATTGAGCGAATAGCTGGAGTCGCCGATAATCTGCTTCATGTAACCCAGAGCCGTTGCATAGCGTGAAGCGTCGTTCTGGTACATTACCATCTCGGCAAAGAGCATGTAGGCAAATGCCTGGCTCACGCGGCCGCTCTCGGCAGCAGGCCAGCGCATGGGCAGCACGCCCGAGGCGATAATCTCCTCGAGTTCGGGCAACAGCAGGTTGTAAATCTCGTCGGCGGTCAACTGCGGAGCAGTGTAAGGCTGTGAGAGGTTCTCCAGATAGAAGGGCACGTTGCCGTAGTAGTGCCACAGGATATTATAATAGTACACGCGCAACAGGCGAGCCTGCATCTCCATGGAGCGGCGGAAGCTCTCGCTGGCGCTGGTTTCCCAAGAGGCATACTTGATGGCATCGTTGCAACGCTTGATGCCGCTGTAGAAGTCGCCCCACAGGGTAGCGAGGGTGTTGTTGCCGTCGGCCTCGAAGTTGAACAGACGGTGCCAGTGCTGGTTGTCGGTGTTGTCCGATCCACCTACCCAGAAGTCGTCACCCATGATTTCACCGTCGATGGTGAGGTCATTATAGGCTGCATTGTCCCAGTCGGGCCAGTGCAGAGGAGCATAGGCAGCAGTGAGGGCCTCGTTGAGGGTCGTCTCGTCGGTGTAATATTCCTCGAGGGGCTCACCCGTCGGGTTCTTCACCTCAAGAAAATCGTCGCTGCAGGAAGTCAGGGCAAAAGCCACTGCAAACACGCCTGCTATGATTAAAATATGCTTTTTCATATTGATAATTCTTTTAGGATGTTAAAGTGAAATGTTAAACCCGATAGTAAAGGTGCGGGCCTGGGGATATACACCATAGTCAACACCCATGCTGGTGGCACCGGAACCGATCTCAGGATCGAAGCCCCAGTACTTGGTCCACGTGAAGAGGTTCTCGGCACGGCCGAAGATGCGGAAGCGGTCGATACAAATCTTCCTGGTGATGCTGCTAGGCAGGGTGTAACCCAGTGTGATGTTCTTCAGACGCAGGTAGCTGCCGTCCTGGATGTACATGTCGCTGCAAACCCAGTTCTTGGAGTCGCCCAGGGTGGGCACGGTGTTGCTGGTGCCCTCGCCGGTCCAGCGCTGGAGTACCCAAGTGGGATAGTTACCCGAGGCGATGTCCTGGCGATAGGTGGCGTCGAAGATGTCGGCACCGTGAACGCCCTGGAAGAATACGCCCAGGTCAAAGCCCTTCCAGTCAAAGTCGAAGTTGAGACCGAAGGTCCAGTCGGGTACACCGTTACCGATGTTGGTGCGGTCGTCGCTGTTGATGCGGTTGTCACCGTTGGTGTCCACAAAGCGGAAGTCACCAGGATTGGAGGTGGTGCCGTACTTGGCGTTGTAGGCGTCGGCCTCGGCCTTGTTCTGCAGGATGCCGTCGGTCTTGTAGCCGTAGAAGAAGGGGAAGGGCTGGCCGTTCTCGGCACGCGTGCCACCGTCGCTGAACTGCGAGATGCCGTAATTCAGGAAGCCGGTGTCGTTACCCAGGTTTTTCAGCTTGTTCTTCAGATAGGAAGCGTTGCCCTTGATGGCAAAGTGGGCATCGGCGATGTTCCAGCGGTAACCCAGCTCAAACTCGACACCGCTGTTCTCCATATCACCCACGTTGGCCAGAGGACGGGCCTCGCCCACGTAGCTGGGGATGGGCATCTCGATAATCATGCCGTTGGTCTTCTTGATATAGTAATCGACACTGAAGGTCAGCTTGTTGTTCCAGAAGCCGAAGTCGATACCGAAGTCGGTCTGCTCGCTCTCCTCCCACTTCAGGTCCTCGTTAGCCAGGCGGTTGGCCTTGGAGCCGTAAACCATGGCAGCGGTCTGACCGTAGTAGTAGTTGCTGGAGCCGCCCATTGCGGTCAGCGTGGTGTAAGCAAAGTCGCCGATGTTGTCATTACCGTTCTTACCCCAGCTGAAGCGCAGCTTCAGGTTATTCAGCCAGTCGCGGGTATTCTCCATGAACGCCTCGTTCATGATATTCCAGCCCACCGAGAATGAGGGGAAGATACCGTACTTGTGGTTGGAACCGAAGCGGCTCGAACCGTCGCGACGTACGGTAGCCTGGAACATGTAGCGCTCGTCGTAGTTGTAACTTACACGGGCAAACAGTGATGACAGCCTGTGCTCGGTGTAGGGACCACCCCAAACACCCACGAGGCTCTTGGCACCCGTAACCTTGCCGTCGGCATCGGTCGTGAGTTCCAGGTCACCACCAGTGGTGTAGTTGATGCTGGGCTTGTCGGGATTCACGAGATACCAGTGCGAACCGCCCAGCTCGTCGCCTTTGAACTTCAGGGCACTCTGGCCGAGCACGACGCCGATGGTGTGCTTGCCGAAGACCTTGTCGTAGGTCACCGTGTTCTCAACCTGCCAGGTGTTGTTATTGCCCTTGAAGGATACAGCCGAGGTGTGGTCGGCATTGTTGTTACCCGACAGGTAGTACTCCTGCAGGGTGGCACCGCTGTAGCCCCAGAAAGAGAGCTCGGCGCTGTAGGTGAAGTGGTACTTCAGAGCGTCCCACAGCTGCAGGTCAATCGAGAACTTGGGCATGAACTTGTGACTCCAGTTCTTGTTGGGATTGCCGTGCATCATGGCGATGGGGTTGTTCTGCTCCTGATAGCTGCCGATGTAGCCGGGGATGGTGTAGGGATCACCGTTCTCGTCACGATACAGGTCATAGGCGCTGTAGCGGTCAATCATATCCTGTGCCACGGCACCCCTCAGGGTAACGGGCAGCGTGGGAGCCAGGTACAGGGCCGAACCCAGGGGTGAGCCCCAAGTGGAGTTGGCCTCGATGCCAGTGCTGTGCACGCGCATATAAGAAAGGTTAGCGCCCAGGTCAATCCTGTTGAGGAAGTTGCGCTCCTTGGAGGCATCCAGCAGGTTGAACTGGTTGTTGGAGCGGATGGTCAGACGGTCATAGTTGGACTGGCCGAAGTTACCGCCCACGATACCGTCCTGGTCAAAGTAACCCAGCGACAGGTAGTAGTTCACCTTCTCGGAGGCACCGCTCACGCTCACGTCATGCTGCATGATGGGCGCGTTGTCGTTGAAGATAAGGTCCTGCCAGTTGGTACCGAAGCCAACGACCTTGTCACCGTTGGCGTCGGTCAGGTTGTAAGGATCCTGATACAGGGGAGACAGGCCGTTCTGGACGCGGCGCTCGTTCTGCAGGATGGCATAGTCGGTGGCACCGGTTACCGAACGCTTTCTCCAGGCGCTCTGCCAGCCATAGGAGAAGGTGTAGTTGATGGCAGCCTTACCCATCTTGCCCTTCTTGGTGGTCACCAGGATGACACCGTTGGCAGCACGTGCACCGTAGATGGCGCCCGAGGCAGCATCCTTCAGCACCTCAATGCTCTCGATGTCATTGGGGTTCACACTCTCCATACCATACTGGTCGGTGGGCATGCCGTCAATGATGTAAAGAGGATTGGAGTTGTTGATGGTGCCGATACCGCGGATGCGAATCATCGACTGCGAACCGGGCTGACCCGACGAAGAGGTGACATTGACACCAGCGGCCATACCCTTCAGGGCATCCTCGGCACGCAGGCGTGTCTTGCCAGCCAGGTCCTCAGAGCTGACCTTGGCGATAGAGGCCGTCACAACACTCTTCTTCTGCACACCATAACCGATAACGACCACCTCGTTGAGCAGCTCGCTGTCCTCGGTCATGACGATTTCCATGTTGTTGCCGGCAAGCACGGTCTGCTTACCATAGCCCACATAACTGATTTCCAACTCGGCACCTGCGGGTGCGTTGATGGAGAAACTGCCGTCGAAGTCGGATGCAACCGTGTTCGACGTACCCTTTTGCACAATCGTAGCACCAATCACAGGCTCACCGTTGGGGTCAACGATCTTGCCCGTGAAGGTCTGATTCTGTGCAAATGCTGCTATTGCCAGCATAACTGTCAACAACAGTGAAAGTAATCTCTTCTCTTTCATGTTACATTTGATATTGGTTGATAAAAATATTGATTGGTTATTCATTCAATAGTCACAAGTCACGTCGCAAAAATATATTATAATAAAATGTGTTGCGCCAACCAAAAACAAAAAAGTGGATGAAATTATCCACTTAAAATTTATAAAACATCGAATATCAGAGTTTTACAAAAATTATCCAATCGTTAAAAAGTGGTTAAAATGTAGTCCTACCGAAATCATTAAATCATAGCAAAAGCAACGGTTTCATCGAAGATTTCTTACTTTTTGTTGCTTTTTCGCGATTTTACCCTTACTTTTGCCAAATCAAGTGATAAACCGTATTGAGGCTATGAGAAATATAATGATAACGGCCCTGCTACTGGCATTTTCGCTGCAGGCAGCGGCAACCATCGACTTGGAGCAGGAGTACCGCAAGCTGGACCAAGCCATCGAGCAAACCGAGCGCTTTGTACAACAGCGCGAGGCCCGCATCAACAAGTACAAGACCGCTCTTGAGGTCACCGATGACAACAAGGTGCAATACGAGATGTGCCACAGCCTGTACGAGGAATACAAGCCTTATATGAGCGATTCCGCCATCCATTACATCAGCAGATGCATCGAACTCGCCGAACGGATGGGAGACCTCACCCGCGCCGACGAGTGCCGAATGTTGCTGGCCTTCCAGTGTACCGAGTCGGGCATGTACCACGAGGCAAGGGACGTGCTGGAATCCATCGACGAGAAACGCATCGACAATTCCAACAACCGACGCCTGTATTACAATACCTTTGCACACCTGAACCGCGAACTGGGCTATTACTGCAATGTACCGAGCCTGCAGGGGCAATACTATGCCCAGGCTGACCGCTACTACAGTCTAATCGATACCACCAATCTCTCGATGAACGACGACGAGACCCTGCAAATCAAGGAGCTGGACCGCTTTGCCGCCGGTGACGGCGAGGGAGCCTTGCGCTATAGTGACATACGCCTCAAGCGGGTGAAGAAAGGGACTCACCCCTATGCCATCGTGGCCTTTTACCGCTATCTGGACTATGCGTTGCTGGGCGACTCGGTGCAGGCTCGTTACTGGGTCACGCAATCGGCGTTGGCCGACGTTGAGAATGCAGTGATGGACCAGGGCGCGATGTGGGAATTGGCCAACCTGCTCATGGGTGACGGCGACATCGACCGTGCTTACCGCTACATCCACTTTGCCTGGCAGTGTGCCAACCGGTTCAATACCGTGAAACGCAACAATCAGATTTCGCCCGTGCTGACCGCCATCAGCGACAACTATGAGGCATCACTCAAGCGCGCCAACCGCCTGCTGGGTGTGCTGGCCGTGGTGGCTACCCTGCTGGCAGCGCTGCTGACGGGCATCCTGTTCTACAGCAACAGCCAACGCAAGAAACTCGCCCGTGCCCGTAATGAACTGAGTGACAGCAATACGCAGTTGGCACAGCTCAACAGCCAGCTGAGCGACCTGAACAGCCAGCTGAGCGAGACCAACCTGAAGTTGGGCGAGTCTAACCGCGTCAAGGATGAGTATGTGGGACGATTTATCCACCTGTGTTCCTTCTATATCGACCGCTTGGACGAGATGCGCAAGCAGGTGAACAAGATGGTCAAGAGCAAGGACCTGAACGCCCTGCACAAGTTCACCAGCGACAGTGAGTTGCGCGACAAGAACCTGACGGAACTCTACGACATGTTCGACAGCACCTTCCTGCACCTGTTCCCAAACTTTGTGGACGATTTCAACGCGCTGCTACGCCCCGAGTGCCGCATCACCCTACCCGACCCCGGCACACTCAATACCGACGTGCGCATCTTCGCCCTCATCCGCCTGGGCATCGAGGACAGCAGCCGCATCGCCGAGTTCCTGCACTACTCGGTCAACACCATCTATAACTATCGCGCAAAAATCAAGAACGGCGCCATCGGTGACCGTGACGCCTTCGAGAACAGGGTTAAAGCGATTAGTTTGTAGGCGTTACTGATTTGACGATGAGTTTTGCGGCTTCGTCGGTGCACACTTTGGTGCCCAAGCGGTCGGCGAGGCGGCGGTAACCGTCGAGCATGGCCGCACGCTCGGGAGTGTCGTCGAGCAATTTTGACAGGTGGCTGTCGATGCTATCGACGGTACACAGGTGCATCAGCAACTCGGGGATAACGGGCTCGTCGGTGATGAGGTTGGGCAAGGTGACGTAATTTCCCTTTAGCAGACGTCGGTAGAACTTATAGGACCACTTGCTGCCGTTGAAGCGGTAACAGGCGACCTGCGGTGCGCCCAGCAGAGCCGTCTCGAGGGTCGCAGTGCCCGAGGTCACCAGCGCCACGCGGGCATGGTGCACGAGCGGATAGGTCTGGTCACGCAGCACTGGAACGGCTTTGTCACCCATGACCTCGCGGTAGAGGTCATCATTGATGCTGGGGGCGCCGGCAATCACGGCCTGATACTCGGGATGGCGGGCTGCTGCCTCGAGCATGAGTGGCAGGTTATCACGGATTTCGCGCACGCGTGAGCCGGGCACGAGGGCGATGATGGGACGGTCAGAGAGGCTGTTTTGTGCGATGAAACCATCGAAAGCGGGGAAATCCTGGCTCGCCTGAGCCACCTCCTGAACGGTAGGATTGCCCACATAGGTCGCCTTGTAGTCCCGCTCCCGGTACCAGTCGGGCTCAAAGGGCAGGATGCTGTACATGTGGTCCACGTAGCGGCGGATGTCCTTGACACGCCACTCCTTCCACACCCACACCTTGGGCGAAATGAAATAATGCACGGGAATGCCCATGTTATGGGCATATTTGGCAACCTTGAGGTTAAAGGAGGGGTAATCGACCAGAATCAGCGCATCGGGCTGCCACTCGTCAACAGCACGTCGCGCGGTACCCAGGAATCCGAGGATTTTCCCCAAGTGCTTGACCACATCCATAAAGCCCATATAGGCCATGTCGCGATAGTGGATGATGGGCTGAGCGCCTGCCTGCTCGGCCATGAGGTCGCCGCCCAGGAAGCGGAACTCAGCTTGCGGGTCGCGCTGCTTGAGCGATGCCATCAGGTGGGCGGCATGCAGGTCGCCCGAGGCTTCACCGGCTATGAGGAAAAATTTCATTTCAGTCTTCGGTCTTGAACGGCTATCGCCGTGCATAATGTTTAATGATTAATGTTTAACGAGCTTGCTACTCTTTAATCTTTATCCTTTATGCACGAGCTTGCTCGTTTTAATGTGATGAAATCAAACTCGTAGGCATTGCGGTGGTCGCTCACGTGGTGCTCACGCTCCACCTCCTGCCATTCGTTCATGTCCAGGGCGGGGAAATAGGTGTCGGCACTCGCCCAGCGGGCATGGATGATGGTGAGATGCAGCACCTCGACCAACGGCAACGTCTGCTCATATACGTCAGCGCCACCGATGATGAAGATGTCAGGCGTCTGGGCAGCGGCAATGGCTTCCTCCACACTGTGGGCCACCGTCACCCCAGGATAATGCCACTGGGGATTGCGGGTGATGACTATATTCTGGCGACCGGGCAAGGGACGGCGCGGGAACGACTCAAAGGTCTTACGCCCCATCAGGATGCTATGTCCCATCGTCACCTCCTTGAAGTGCTTCATATCGGCCGGCAGGTGGCACAACAACTTGCCCTGGCGCCCGATGGCCCAGTCACTCGCAACAGCCACTATAGCATGAACACATTTCATTTCAGTTTTTAGTCCTTAGTTTTTAGTCCTTAGTAGAGACGCAAAATCTTGCGTCTTAGTTAATTCCATGCACCATACACGCGGACGAAAGCCCACCAATACACCATACACAGCGCTGAAAGCGCTTTATACCGACACCACGCCCTTGATGGCAGGCCAGGGGTCGTAGCCCTCGAGGGTGAAGTCCTCATACTTGTAGTCGTCGATGCTCTTGACCTCGGGATTGAGCACCATGCGCGGCAGCGGACGCGGCTCGCGGGAGAGTTGCTCGCGTATCTGGTCGAAATGGTTGCGATAGATGTGCGCGTCGCCAAAGGTGTGGATGAACTCACCCGGCTCCAGGCCCGTGACATGCGCCACCATCATCAACAACAGGGCGTAGGACGCAATATTAAAGGGCACGCCCAGGAACAGGTCGGCGCTGCGCTGGTACAGCTGCAGGCTCAGCTTGCCCTGTGCCACATAGAACTGGAACAGCGAGTGGCACGGCGGCAGCTTCATCGTGGGGACCTCGGCGACATTCCACGCGCTCACCATGATGCGGCGGCTGTCGGGGCTGTTTTTTATCTGGTCTATGACCTGTGCAATCTGGTCGATGGTGCCGCCTTGGCCGTCGGGCCAGGCTCGCCACTGGCTGCCATACACGGGACCCAGGTCACCGTTCTCGTCGGCCCACTCGTTCCAGATGCGCACACCATGCTCCTGCAGCCAGCGCACGTTGGTGTCGCCGCGCAGGAACCACAGCAGCTCATAGATGATGGACTTGAGGTGGACCTTCTTGGTCGTCAACAGCGGGAAACCGTCGGCAAGGTTACAGCGCAACTGGTAGCCGAACACGCTGCGCGTGCCCGTCCCGGTGCGGTCTTCCTTGTCCACACCGTGCTCCATCACATGCTTGATTAAGTCTAGATATTGTTTCATCGTTTATGTTATGTTAATTTTTCGTCACCTAAAACCTAACGCCTAATGCCTAAAGCCTAACGCCTAAAGCCTAAAAGCTCACCAGTTAAAGACATTGCGCAACAGCCACCAGAGCAGCACCGCGAACAGGAAAAGCCAGATAAGCGTCGCGCTGTGCAGGCGGGCATAGCGAACGGGATTTTTCAACCGCTGCGTCTCGGCATAGATGCATATCGCCAGCCAAGGTATCGAGATGAAGAGCATGGCGTTGTACTTGAATGCCGCCACCACATCGCCGTTGAGCAATGCGTGGATGGCACGCTGGCTGCCACAGCCGGGGCATTTATAGCCTGTGAGTTCCAGAAAGCCACAACGTGGGAACAGCGCCGATGACGTCGGGTCCAAGGCATAATAGATGATGCCGAGCACCAGCAGCACGGCGATGACAATCAAGACAACTAACGTGCGCCGCATGGGTCAACGCCATCAGGCTCCTCCCGACATGCAGAACATGAGGGGCCTCCAGATGACACCGATGGTAATTGCGGCGATGCACCACCAGGCACCCGTCTCGCTGGCGCGCTTGGCTCCCTCAATGTCGCCTGCCAGGTAACACTTGCTCACCTTGTTGGCATAGACGATACCCACGATGCCGAGCGGGATGCAGCAAAATATCGTTGCGAGAACAGCCCACACCATATTGGTGGGAGGGCAGGGTTCAGAGGGCTGGACAGGGCCATATTGCTGCTGCCCGCCAATGGGGTCGCCGGTGACCACCTGGGGCTGCTGGGGTGCAGCTGCCCCTGCGGGCTGCGGGGCTGCCGCCTGAGGCTGTGCCACCATTTCATACATTCCCTGCAACTCGGGCATCTGGGTAATCTTCACCCAGTCGGCCATTCCCTCACGCCACACGTAGGCCGCCGACGTGAGGCCCATATCCTTGAGCGCCTCAAGTTCCACGGGTCCCGACTGCACACCATTATGATTTATCCAATATTGCATAACAAAAAATGATTGTAATTTCACTATAGCCACAAAGATACAATGTTTTTGTGTACCATGGAAATTTCGACAGTGAAAATTACAATAAGCCCTGATTGGTGGCGACGGTCAAGGCCTCGGTGATGCTGCGCACGCCCAATCGCTCAAACAGCGCACGCTTGTAGGTCTTGACGGTGTCCAGCGCACGGCACATCTTGTCGGCAATCTGCGGCACGGTGTAGCCTTGGGCCGAGAGGATGAGCACCTGCTTTTCCTGCGGGCGCAGCGTGACGATTTCGTGCTCCTGCCAGTTGTGGCTGGCGAAGTCATATTCCCAATAGGCAGGCTCGCCCTTGCGGCGGAACTCGACATGGCCGGGTGAGTTGTGGGCCGACAGGGACACGACGCACAGCGCCAGCCAGGCACGGCCATCATCGGCAAGGGCAAACGGCGTAATCTTGTGGTTGACCAAAAAGCGACTGCTCTCGTTCACGATGTGGAAGTCATAGCTCATGAAGCAGCGGTCGCGCACCTCAATCGGCGTCTCGTTAAACCGCTTGAAGCCCACTTCGTTGACCTCGGTGAGCATCAACTGCTCGTCGGCGGGCACATGGTCGATATAGAAGCGGTAACCCATCTGGCGCACCTCCTCGGCTGTGTGGCCGCACAGGAACAGCGGATTGCTCGCCACATGTAGGAAACCCTGTTTGAAGTAGTCAATCACATAGATGCTCTGGTAGGTCGCATTGGCCATCGCATCGATGGCGCGAATCATCGGGTCGAGGTGACAGTAACGCTCCTCGCCCACCCCATCGACCCTATTGGTCAATGTAAAGAAATCCTCAACTTTAGCCATAAGTTTATCGTTTTATTGACGCAAATATACCGCAATCACCCCATTCCCGCAAACATCAAGACTTAAAAACACTTACCGTTAAGACATCATCACGCACGGCAAGACAAATTAACACCCTAAAGTGTGAAAGTGCGGTATCACCCGCTCACGCCTGCAACTTTTCACCCTTTAGTGCGTGTCTATAGTGATGGCACCACGATACTTTTGCCGTCGAGAAACAATTTAAAGGACAAAAAAATGAAAAAGATAACTTTATTCATTGTGATGATGATGACCTTGCTGGTGGCACTGGCCTCCTCGGCCTCCACCATCACGGGTCGTGTGCTCGACGAGAAACGATTGCCGTTGGCCTATGCCAACGTGGTGTTACTGAACCCTGCCGACTCGACTTTCGTGCAAGGAACGCTATCGGCCGATGACGGCACTTTTGCCGTCAGCACCAATCGCCCTGTCGGTATATTGAAGATTTCAAGCGTTGGCTACAAGACGCGATTTCTTGATGTAACCACGGAAAACATCGGTGACATCGTTATGGGACCTGACGCGACACTGCTCGATGAGGTCGTGGTTAAAGGACATCGTCCAGCCCATAAACTAGGCAAAGAAGGCCTTCTCACGATGGTTGACGGGTCTATCCTGAGCCAGTTAGGTACAGCCGAGGATGTCTTGAGAAATGTGCCCGGAATCTTGAGCAAGGATGGCGGCATTGAGGTCTTCGGCAAGGGTAAGCCGCTCATATACATCAACAGCCGCCTGATGCGCGACGCGTCGGAACTCAATGAGTTGAAATCACAGGATATCACAAGCATCGAGGTCATTACCAACCCTGGAGCAAAGTATGACGCGTCGGTACAGAGCGTCATCCGCATCAAGACCCGTAAAAAACTGGGCGAGGGTTGGGGCGGACACCTGAGGAGTAGTTTCTTCCAGGGCGAGATGTCGCGCACCTATAATGCCTTCATGTGGAACTACCGCCATCGGGGACTGGACGTCTTTGGCACCATCAGTGACTTTGAGAACGGCTGGCTGCAGAAATACCGCATCACCCAAGACGTTGCCGCCGACACCGTGTGGCATCAAGACAACCACGGCCGTAGTCAAGGCAATTATAACATCTTGCGCCTCGTTTTGGGAGCCAATTACCAGTTCAACGACAAGCACACGGTGGGCATGCAATACAACAGCAACATGCGCCTTTACGATGACAACAAAGGCTTTTTTGCTGCCGATGTGACCGCAAACGGCAGTTTCTACGATAACCTGATGACCAACAATAAGGAAAAGACACGCCACAACATGCCGCACTCGCTCAACCTCTACTATGACGGCGAGGTGGGCAAGACCAACATCGATTTCAATGCTGACTACTATTTCACCAAGAACCGCTCCAATGAGTGGAACTTTGAGGAGAGCCAGGAGTGGGATAACCGCACAGTGACCAGCACCAATACCGTGAGAAATGAGCTGTTTGCCGGCAAACTCGTGCTTTCATGGCCATTGTGGGGCGGCAACCTGTCGGTGGGCAGCGAGGTAGACTACACCCACCGCAATGATGACTACATCAATCCCGAGCTGATTGTCCCGTCAAGTTACACCGAGGTCAAGGAGCGCAACTACAGCGCTTTTGTTGAATACAACCAGTTGACACCTATCGGACAAGTGAGCGGTGGCTTGCGTGACGAGTATGTCACCACCGACTATTACAGCCAAGGCATTCACATCGATGGACAAAGCCGCCACGAGAATCATTTGTTCCCAAGTTTGTCATTGTCAACTCAGGTGGGTAATGTCAACACCTTGCTGGGCTATGCGATGAAGATTTGCCGCCCAACCTATTTTGAACTCAGCAACCAAACATACTATTCCAACCGCTTCACCTGGCAGTCGGGCAACCCGTTCCTGAAACCCACCATCATCAATAATGTATCGCTGGATGCCACCTGGAAATTTCTTTCCCTTAACGTGAGCTATTCCCACCTCAAGGATGTGGTCGTGCAGCTGGGACGACAGGTCGAGGGGCATGAGTCCACCACGCTCATCATTCAGGAGAATATCGATAAAAAGGACGTGTTGACCCTCAGCCTGACCGCTGCGCCGCACATTGGAATCTGGAATCCGCAGCTCACGGTCGGCATGATGAAGGAATGGATGAAGATTCCCATGCCTGACGGCTTGTATAGTCCGTCAAGGCCCGTCTTCAGTGCCCAGTGGAACAACAACTTCAAGTTCACGTCTTCCCTGACGGGATCGCTCAACCTTGACTGGCAGGGCAAGGGCGACAGCGAGAACATCAGCATCCGCAGCCATCAGATTGACCTGTACATCGGCTTGACAAAGACATTTTTTAACGAACGCCTGTCGGTCAAGGTTGCAGGTCATGACCTGCTGCACCGCAACCACCAGGACGTGCTGGTATGGTTTGGCCAACTGACCCTGTGGCAACACCGTACCAATGAGACTCGCTATGCCGAGTTGACCGTGCGCTATCATTTCAACTGGACCCGCAACAAGTATAAAGGCACTGGTGCCGGCAATGAGGAAAAGAACAGATTATGAAACAGGAAATCAGATATATCGATTTGTCGTGGGCGGTGGTCGCCCTGTGTGAGAGTAACAGTTTCAGCCTAGGCCAACTCGCCCGCGGCGAGCAGGTGGAAGAGGCTGTAGAGCGTTACGTCATCGGCTATATGGCATTCTGGCAGATTGCCTTTGTCGAGAAGGAACAGTTACAGCCTTGTGACGACGAGGACCTGCGCCAGGCTGCCCGCCTCAAGATAGCCCGCCACATCGAGGCTCACCCACCCCTGCAACGCCTTCCACGCTTCTACCTCGTGCTCCTGAACCAGCACATCGCCCCGATGGAGCCCGACGGCATGAGCCGCGTCTATCAAGTATAGAAAATGATGTTTATTATTAAATACAACACTGTTGATTGATTAATAATATGTTGTCCCGCGCCCCGAGCGCAACACGTGAAAAACCACACCACCTCACCGTAACGCTGTCTTTCAGCGTTACGGTTTTCCTTACTGCAGCTGGCAGGCTAGCGAATTTATTGCTAATGGCCGCGGCAGAGCCGTGGCATGGTGAACCAGGGATTAATCCCACAGGTTCCATGAGTCCCACAGGCTCCCCGTCATTCCCACAGGTCCCCCGTGTCGAGGCTCTGCCTCGACCATTCACGTCTGGTTTTTAGAACAGATAGTCCTAGCCATATCGTTCAGGGTTAGGCATTGGTCTCGGCTGATGGTTTTCCTGTCGTTGTGATGCTCCCATGGGGCCAACATGAGCAGACGGCCAGCAGCACAAGCATCAAAGCGGCGGCCACCTGGTTTGGCAAGAGGTGCAAAACCATTCTCCTGAAGGATGATGACGGGATATCCCAATTCAAATGCAGCCTTCATTACGGCTCTCTCGCCAGGACTGATGCTTGGTGAAACTAGTATAGCTCCATTCATTGACTGCGACAGGAAATGATTGCAGGTATTCTTGATTTGTTCGTCAGTGAGTTTGCGAGTGCATTGAACTTGTAACAGGACAGGGGCTTCCAATAGGAAAATATTACCGAGAGCCGCAAAGGTGAGGTTTCCGATTTGGATATTGCGTTGAACCCGGAATAAATCAGGATGGAAACGCTTGATGGCAAACCTGCGAGGGTTATCGAGTATATAGTCCTTCATGTTTTGTAATTGGCCCTGGCGGTCAAGGATAATGTCATTATATCCATCCTCCCATAAACCCAATTCATCACTTTGGATAATACCCTGCTCCTTGTATTGGCGAAAAACACGATTGCATCCCACCTTGAAGCCATTGATGATTTTACCAAGATGAACCGGAATCGGTTCTTTCACGAATATAATGGCATGAAGGTGGTCAGGCATCAGTTGGTGAGTCCAAATCTCGATGGCAGGATAAAATTGTGGGATGCTTTTCAAGGCCTGGATGACAGCAAGTCCCAATGGACTGGGTTCCAAAACTGCGGGTTCTGTTTCACCATTGCCTGTAATGATGCCAAGCAACGGCTGACGTTCTTTAACAACCAGAGTAATCATGTATATGCATCGCCCTTGATAATCGTGGCCAATGCGACGACGCTTCATTGATGGTTTTAAATCACCAGCCCATTGTTTGTTGTTTTGAAATTGTTCCCAATCCATAAAGCAAAGATACAAATCTTTCTATATTCAGACAAGCAAACAGAGAGAAAATGGCTACGGCAGAGCCGTGGCATGGTGAACCAGGGATTAATCCCACAGGTTCCATGAGTCCCACAGGTCACCCGTTATTCCCACAGGTCCCCCGTGTCGAGGCTCTGCCTCGACCATTAATTAACACACTAAAGGGTGAAAGTGACGGCTTGAGGGTGACGGGTTGCAACCTTTCACCCTTTAGTGTGCGTCTTTAGGGAAAAGGGCGGGATAATTTTGCCCTCAGACAGACAAAACTCACTAAAAACGATAACAAGATGAAAAGAAACTTTTTTACTCTCATGATGGCGATGCTGGCCGTGGTGACGGCTGTTGCCGAGACGTTTACTGGCCGCGTGGTCGATGAGACACAGGCTCCGGTTCCCTTTGCCAACGTGGTGCTGCTCAATGCCAACGACAGCACGTTTATCGTGGGTACGACGACCGATGCCAATGGCCACTTCATGCTTACATGCGACACCGCAAGACCCCTCATCAAGATATCCTATCTGGGTTACAAAACGCTGGTGCTTAATGCAGCTGGCAGCGACTTGGGCACCATCGCGCTGGAACCCGAGGCTACCATGCTTGGCGAGGTTGTGGTCAAGGGCCAGCGCCCTGCCTTCAAACTGACGGCCGAGGGTCTCAAGACAGAGGTGGAAAACACCCTATTGAGTAAGGTGGGCACCGCCAAGGCTGTGCTCGAGAATCTGCCGGGCGTGCAGCGCAAGAAGGACGGCATCGAGGTCTTCGGCAAGGGTACGCCGCTCATCTACATCAACGGCCGCAAGCTCCAAAATCAGACCGAGCTGGACCAAATCAGCAGCGAGGACATCCAGAGCGTGGAACTGATTACCAGCCCCGGTGCCAAGTATGACGCGACGGTCGAGTCGGTCATCCTCATCAAGACCAAGCGGCCCCAGGGCGAAGGCTTCAGTTTCAACACCCAGGCTTCCTATTATGCGGCCGAGCGTCCTGACCTGGACTTAGGCACAAATTGGAACTACCGCCACAAGGGGCTTGATGTGTTCGGCAGCGTGTGGTACAACGACGGCCGCAGCAAGCAAGACGATGATGTCATCCTTGACGTAAAAGCCGATACCCTGTGGCATATGGACGAGCTGATGGATATCAAATCCCACTACAACTCGCTCTATACTTCAATCGGCACCAACTACATCTTCAACGACAACCATTCGGCAGGTTTCCGTTATGACACAAAGGCTTATTTCCTGGACCGCACCAGTGGCACGTTCACAGCCGATGTAATTGCCAATGGCCAGTTCTATGACCACCTGGACAACAGCCTATACGAGTCCACCAAGCACAATATGCCTCACACACTCAATGCCTATTACAATGGTAAGGTGGGCAAAACTTCCATCGATTTCAATACCGACTATGTCTTCTTCAAAAACCGCGAGACGCATTATAATGATGAGGTGAGTCAGGAGCAGCAGAGCCGCACGGTAACGAGCTATAGCGTCGTGCGCAACCAGCTATGCGCAACCAAACTCGTGCTCTCGTGGAACCTGTGGGGCGGCAATTTGGAAGTGGGCACCGAGTTTGACCACACTCGACGCAACGACGAGTACATTAACCTCGAGCAAATCGTGCCCACGTCGTTCACCGAGCAACGCGAAAACAACTACATCCTGTTTGCTGAGTATGCCCGTCCGTTGCCCTTTGGCCAAATGAAGGTCGGACTGCGCAACGAGAACGTGACAACCAATTACTACAATCAGGGCGTACGCATCGCCGAGCAGAGCCGCAGTTACCATCATCTATTCCCCAGTGTGGGATTTATGGCTGCAGCCGGACCAGTGCAGCTCATAGCGAACTACGCGGCGAAGATCAAGCGACCCTACTACCATGAATTGAGCAGTAGCGTAACCTATGCCAACCGTTTCACGTGGCAGAGCGGCAACCCCCTGCTCAAGCCATCGATCCGTCACGAAGCCTCGCTCATGGCCATGTACCGCTGGATAACCTTGATGCTGAACTATAAACACACCGATGACCAGATTGTCAACGTGGGTCGCGAGGTTCCTGGCAGCGAGTCGATAACATGGCTCTACCGCGAGAATGTCGATAACGAGGATGCCGTGATGCTGATGGTAACACTCAGTCCACGATTCGGCCTCTATCAGCCCTCTCTCACGATGGGCATGATGAAGGAATGGATCAAGATACCTTCACCCGCTGGTGTCATCAGCCCCGAGCGCCCCATCTGGATTGCACAGTTCAACAACAACTTCAGGTTGGCTCCCACCCTAACAGCCAGTGCCGATTTCTCTTTTACCAGTAAGGGGGATCAGGAGAATATATCACTCACTAAGGCCAGATATCGTCTTGACCTGAGCGTTACCAAATCGTTCCTCGGGGACCACCTGTCGGTGATGGTTAAAGGTCATAACCTGTTGAATTCGCAGGACCAAGTCCGGTTGAACTACGGAGCACGCACCCTGTGGCAGAATTCCCGTACTGACTCGCGAGAGGTGGAATTCACTGTCCGCTACAAGTTCAATGCCGCCCAGAGCAAATACAAGGGCACCGGCGCAGGCAGCAGCGAGAAGGAAAGACTATAGAATAACCTGCTTCATTTTTCAATATCACATCATCTGATGAGCTGATTCACATCAATAGATGATTTTTCTATTGCATTGTTTATCAGTTAATTAAAAGATGGTGTGATATTTTTTTGAAAAATTTCTCGCAAGATCCTTTGTCAGTTCAAAAACTTGCAGTACCTTTGCAGTCGCTTTGGAAAAGAAATGCTCCTTAGCAGTCACATGTTGGTGCGTTAGTTCAGTTGGTTAGAATACCTGCCTGTCACGCAGGGGGTCGCGTGTTCGAGTCACGTACGCACCGCAGTGGAGAGAGGATTTGGGTGAGTAACTTCGGTTGCTTGCCCATTCTTTTTTTAGCACAGTGGCGGTGTGTCATAAATCTGATTCGATAACATAACCGTGCTACAGCACGGGAAATTAAGCAAATTATAAATTAGAATTATAACTATAATTGCTTAATTTCCCGCCCAATGCGTTAGTCAAATTCAAGAAAATTGAACGCGGATGCCAATTAGCTACATTCGCGTAATCTGTAGTTTCATTACAGGGGCTTGATGCTAACGGCAAAACCGCCGCCGGGAGCACTGTGGAGCTTCAGCACGCTCTTGGCAGTGACCTTCTTCTTGGTGATGACATAGGCCTGCGGATTGGCCTTGTAGTCGGCATCCTTGGCGTCGGCATAGATGGTAGCCTCATACTTGCGGCCCTTGTCCAGGAAGTCGAGCTTGACGACGCTGTCATGGGGTTTGGTGTCGGTCACGCCGCCCAGGTACCATGCGTCGCTGTTCTTGTCCTTGCGGGCGATGGTGATGTACTCCATCGGGGCAGCTTCAAGATAAACAGAGCGCTGCCAATCCACGGGCACGTCCTTGATGAACTGGAAGGCGTCCATGAAGCGGGCATAGTTCTCGGGCAGGTCTGCAGCCATCTGCAAGGGGCTGTAGAGCGTCACGTAGAGCGCCAGCTGGCCGCAGATGGTCGAGAGGCATTTGGACTCGTTCTCGGGGGCAAACTTGGAGAGGTCCATCTCGAAGATGCCAGGCGTGTAATCCATCGGGCCGCCCTGCAGACGTGTGAACGGCAGGATAGCCGTGTGGCCTGGCGTCGTGCCACCAAAGGCCTGATACTCGGTGCCACGGGCACTCTCGTTGCCAATCAGGTTGGGCCAGGTGCGGCACAAGCCGGTGGGACGCACTGCCTCGTGTGCATTGACCATGATGTGGTGCTTGGCAGCCTGCTCGACGCAGTACTGGTAGTGGTTGATGATCCACTGGCTGTAGTGGTTCTCGCCTCGCGGCAAGATGTCGGCTACATAGCCGCTCTTGACCGAATTGTAGCCATACTTGTTCATCATCGTGTAAGCCTCCTCGAGGTGGCGCTCATAGTTGCGCGTGCTCGCCGAGGTCTCGTGGTGCATCATCAAGCGGATGCCCTTGCTGTGGGCATAGTCGTTGAGCATCTTGATGTCAAAGTCGGGATAGGGCGTTATGAAGTCAAACACATAGTCCTTGCTGTTGCCGTACCAGTCTTCCCAACCTTCATTCCAGCCTTCGACGAGCACCTGGTCGAAGCCGTTCTCGGCAGCAAAGTCGATGTAGCGCTTCACATTCTCATTGTTGGCGCCATGCTTGCCGTTGGGCTTGAGTTTGCTATAGTCAGTTAATCCCAGGTTCACCGAAGACACTTCGTCAGTATAGTGCCATGTGCTCATGCCGGAAATCATTTCCCACCACACGCCCACATACTTGACGGGCTTAATCCATGACGTGTCCTCAATCTTACACGGCTCGTTCAGGTTGAGGATGAGGCGTGAAGCCAGCATGTCACGGGGGTCATCAACAATCATGATGGTGCGCCACGGCGTGGTGCAAGGGGTCTGCATGTAACCCTTGCGGCCCTGGGCGTCGGGTGTGAGCCATGACTCAAACACCATGTTCTTGTCATCAAGGTTGAGATGCATGCAGGGATAATCCACCAGCTGCGCCTCATGCAGGTTCATGTAGATGCCGTCATCGGTCTTGAGCAGCAGCGAGGTCTGGACACCCGTCACGCTGAACTGCTGCTGCGACTCGTTTGCGGTGATGCGGCTGGAGAAGATGTTCCTGATTTCGCTCAACCGCGAGCGGGTGTACTCATACTCCTGGGTGTCATAGTCGCCACCAATCCACCAAGCGGTAATGTCACCGGGCATGGCGAACTGGGTGTGTTCCTCCTTGATGACAAAATAGGTGAGGTTGTCCTGCTCGGGGAACTCATAGCGGAATCCCACGCCATCGTTATAGACCCTGAATTTCACGACAATATAGCGGCCAAACTCGTCCTGGATGAGCGACACCTTCATCTCGTTGTAGTGGTTGCGGATGCTGCTTTCCTCACCCCACACGGGCGTCCAGGTCTCATCAAACGACGAGTAGTCAGTCTTCATGATGTCGAAGCCTTCCTGCATCGAGTTGCGGCCAATAGAAACCTTGTTATTAAAATTGGTGCCCTTACCGCTTCCCTTGGCGCTGACAAGGTCAAGTCCCAAACGACTGTCCCGAATGACCTGCTTACCCTTATAGAGGACGTTATACATCGGCACACCGTCCTTTACGTCCATGTTCACACAGATGTTGCGGTCGGGAGAATAAACGGTTTCATAGGCCGTCATTCTAGCGGGAACAAGCAATGAAAGCAGCAGTAAAGCCTGCATTAAACGATTGATTTTCATCTTATTGTAATTCTGGTTATTATTACGGGTGAATTGCGGTCGCTAAGATACTAAAAAATGTCCACCCCCACAAAAAAATCAAAAATCCACCCTACCCTATAGCAACTATAGCTTCTATAGCGGCTATAGTTACTATAGTTGCTATAGCGGCTATAAAAAAACGAGAGGCAACATCATTGCTGACATTACCTCTCTTAGGGGGCGGTTACCTACTCTCCCACTTTCGCAGTACCATCGGCGTGGTGAGGCTTAACTTCTCTGTTCGGAATGGGAAGAGGTGGG